>JASJPB010000025.1:0-151071 GCA_031426915.1 Sulfuricellaceae bacterium
CCGCGCTGGCGGCTGATAGCCGTGCCGGTATGGCCATGGCGGTGACCCAGGTTGCTACCGCTGCCGCTGCGCTGGCCTGGATGTTCGCGGAGTGGATGGGCAAGGGCAAGCCTTCGGTGCTGGGTATTGCTTCCGGTGCCGTGGCCGGCCTGGTGGCCATCACGCCGGCGTCCGGTTTCGTCGGCCCGATGGGTGCGCTGATGATCGGCCTGGCGGCCGGTGTGGTGTGCTTCTGGGGTGCCACTTCGCTCAAGCGTATGCTGGGCTATGACGATTCCCTGGACGCCTTCGGCGTGCACGGCATCGGCGGTATCGTCGGCGCCCTCCTCACCGGCGTGTTCGCGGTCAAGGATATCGGCGGCACGGCCGGCCTGCTGGAAGGTAACGGCGGCCAGGTCATGATCCAGCTGATGGGCGTCGCGGCAACGGTGATCTATACCGCCGTCGCTTCCTTCGTCATCCTCAAGGTGATCGATATGGTGATCGGCCTGCGCGTCTCCGAAGAGGAAGAGCGCGAGGGCCTCGATGTCAGCCTCCACGGCGAGCGCGTCGACTAAGCCTCAAACCCCGCGGAGCCCACCGGCTCCGCGGCATGCAACAAGGTTCGTAAGTTCTCCTCCTCTCCCCTCAAGAGTGGATTTCTATAGGGCGGCTCCGGCCGCCCTTCTTTTTTACGCCGCCGAAGAGAAACGTGAGGCTCGGTTATGCAGCACCAGCGTTCCGGCCAAGCTTGTAGGCCTGGAAAAGCGCATTCTCGAGTTCGCGATGTTGCCCGAGATCATCAATACCCAATTCGCGTGTGGCAATGGCCTGCAACAGGCCGAGCGTTTTGAGTTCTTGCCCCCTGGCGACAAAAGCTTCCAGGTCAAACTCCCCGTCAGTTAAAAAGTCCGTAGCTAATCCGTGTGCGTTATCGAAGCGAATATCTTCCTGCTGCATGACTTCGTAGAGATAGGAATAGGTGTCGACGCCATTTTTCTTGGCCAGGATCGCATGCAGCGACTGTCGCGAAGCGTCAGGCTCCAGGAAGTCGTCCAGTTCGATCGTCGCAAACAGGGAATAGGTCTCGCCCTTGAAAGAGAACTCGACATGGGCGTCTATGCTGTTTTTCATCTTGTTTTCCAGTGCTGAAAATGGTCGGGACTGCACGCGGTTTGAGTGTGCATATGCACTATGGATTACTTCCTCCGGCAACGCTCAGGGCCACGGCCTCGGCCACCTTGATGCCGTCCACTGCGGAGGAAAGAATCCCTCCCGCGTAACCCGCGCCTTCACCGGTAGGATAGAGCCCGCGCACGTTCAGGCTCTGGAAATCGTCCTGACGCTTGATGCGGACCGGGGAGGAAGTGCGCGTCTCGACCCCGGTCAATACCGCGTCGTGCATGGCAAATCCGCGCATCTGCTTGTCGAAAGCGGGGAGGGCTTCGCGTATCGCCGCAATGGCATAGTCCGGCAGGCAGCTGCTCAGGTCGCCCAAATGCACGCCGGGCGTATAGGAGGGCAGTACCGACCCGAAGGCGGTAGAGGGTTTGCCGGCCAGGAAATCGCCCACCAGTTGCCCCGGCGCATGATAGTTCGCACCGCCCAGCTCGAACGCGCGCGCTTCCCAGCGGCGCTGGAAGGCGATGCCCGCCAGCGCATCGCCGGGATAGTCGTCCGGCGTGATGCCGACCACGATGCCACTGTTGGCGTTGCGCTCGGCGCGCGAATACTGGCTCATGCCGTTGGTCACGACGCAACCCGGTTCGGACGCGGCCGCCACCACCTGGCCGCCCGGACACATGCAGAAACTGTAGACCGAACGCCCATTGGCGCAGTGATGCACCAGCTTGTAATCGGCCGACCCCAGCAGCGGGTTGCCGGCGTTCTTGCCGAAACGGCAGCGGTCGATGAGCGACTGCGGATGCTCGATACGAAACCCGACCGAGAAGGGTTTGGCCTCCATATAGACGCCACGGTCATGGAGCATCTGAAAAGTATCGCGTGCACTGTGCCCGACCGCCAGCACGACATGGTCGCTGGCGATGCGCTCGCCGCCGGCAAGCACTACGCCACGCACTTGTCCGTGGTCGATTTCGAGGTCGTCCACCCGGCTCTGAAAGCGGATTTCCCCGCCCAGCGCTTCGATGGTCGCACGCATCTTTTCCACCATGCTCACCAGCCTGAAAGTACCGATATGGGGCTTGCTGACATAGAGAATTTCCTCCGGCGCGCCGGCCTTGACGAATTCCGTCAGCACCTTGTGCCCGTAGTGTTTCGGGTCTTTGATCTGGCTGTGGAGTTTGCCGTCGGAAAAAGTCCCTGCGCCGCCTTCGCCGAATTGCACGTTGGATTCCGGGTCGAGCTTCCCCTGCCGCCACAGCTCGAAGGTATCCTTGGTGCGCTCGCGCACCGCCTTGCCGCGCTCCAGAATAATTGGGCGGAAGCCCGACTGCGCCAAGATCAGGCCGGCGAACAGCCCTGCCGGCCCCATGCCGATCACCACTGGGCGAGAAGGCAGGCTGGCCGGCACCTGGGCCACGAAGTGATAAGCGGTGTCCGGCGTGGGCGAGAGATGGCGCTCGCCTTTCAGGCGCTTCAATATCGCCGACTCGTTTCTGGTTTCGATATCCACGGTGTAAACGAAAGAAATGGCCCCCGGCTTGCGGGCATCGTAACCGCGGCGCGCAATCGAATAGCCGAGCAGCGCATCCGTTTCAATCCCCAGTCGTTCGAGAATGGCGGCTTTGAGCGCGCTTTCGGGATGATCGAGGGGGAGCTTGATTTCAGTCAGTCGCAGCATGGGAAAAATCCGTTAACTCCCGTCGCAAAGCCGATCAGGGTGATGGCTTTCACAAACGAGGAACAATCTATTTTACTGCATAGGGATCGTTACCTTCACGCCATGGATCATAAAACGGCGGCACCCTTCCCACCAGCGCCTCGAGCATGATCAGTTCAGCGTCGGTATGGTTGAGTACGGGCGCGGGCTGGATCAGCGCCCCCCTGGAAGCCGCGTAAATGAAACGGGGAGCATCATGATGGCGGGTCTTGACCGTTTCCCTTGCATTCGGATTAGTGGCAGACTGAATTTCCACCTCTCCATAGCAGGTGCATACATAGGAGCGTTCGGGTTCTGCCTCGACATACGCTCCCGTACCACGTATGCCGAGCGTGGCGGTGGGCAGGACAATTTTCTTTTCGCCGCGACCGAACACTGACAACATTTTTCCTGTCAGCACGCGCATGGTTCTCACCGCCGTTCCGCCAGCGACGACTTCCACCTGGCTGTTGGCGCGTAGCAGGAAGGCATCACGCTCCACCACGAAAACGGCCATTCCGCCCCGGCCGGTAGTCACGCTGTCGCCGGGAGCTATCTGGGCGCCCGGACGAGGCGGCTTGTTATTGAGCAGAACCGCACCTTCCATGCGGTGGAACCCGGGCGCCACCGGCCGTTCCGCCATCGCCAGCGCGTTTCGAATCAAAAGCGGAGAACTTGCCAGCACGCCTCCCGCTGCAAGTTTGGCCAACCAGGCACGACGCATAGGATTCACGGGTTTATCCTTGTGTTACAACGTATGACGCCGATCCCCGCGCACAAATCCGAGCGGGGTGTATGCCATATTCTTGCCGCAAGCAATCGCCTTGAACAGCTCCCCCATTTCCGCCGGGCTGGTGAGCTTCTGCACTTGCGTGACCACCGGCAAATAGCTGGCCGGATCGTTGGGAGAAATTCGCGCCAACAGCTCGGTCAGGCCGCAGTTGATGAGGAAGTTGGCCTGGCTGGCGTAGCCGTGCAACTCCATGCCGGCCTCGATACATTCTGCGGCAATGGCGCTAAAATCCACGTGCGCGGTGATGTCCTGCAGTCCCGGCAGAAAGAACGGGTCGCCATGGGCGTGGTGGCGGTAGTGGCACATCAGGGTGCCCTGGCTGCGCTGCGGATGGTAATACTCGCCGGCCCCGAAACCGTAATCCAGCATCAAAACCAGACCCCGGTCGAGCATCTGGCCCAGGCTCCGCACAAAGCCCCGCGCGGCAAGATTGATCTCGCTCCGGTACGGCGCGTCACCCGACACAAAAGCGGCGGGGGGCAAGGCCTGCGCCTGGCGCAGTAACTCGCCCTCCGCGAGACGACGCTCGCACCAGGCAAAGCGCCCGGATTCCACACCCACCCCGCACTCGAAAATCCCGCCGGTGCGCCACTCCACCACATGCACCGGCATCGCATCCAGCACTTCATTGCCCAGGATGAGGCCGGTGAAGTGTTGCGGCAGTGTATCCAGCCATGCGAAACGCTCGAGCAGATGCGGGGCGCCCAGTTCGATGCGCTGCTGCTGGCGCTGGCGCAAGTCGGCGCTCACTTCCAGGATAAAATACTGCCGGGGCAATTGCTCCAGCCGTTCCAGCTCCAGCATCAGATCCAGTGCCAGCTTGCCTGAACCGGCACCGATCTCCAGCACATCGCCGCGGGTTTCCCGCAGCACCTGCGCCGCCTGGCGCGCCACTGCCTGGCCGAACAGGGCAGAAATTTCCGGGGCGGTGACAAAATCCCCGCCGGCTCCGAATTTATCCAGGCCGGCACTGTAATAGCCCAGGCCGGGCGCGTACAGGGCGAGTTCCATGAAACGGGCGAAGGAAATCCAGCCTCCGCCGGCGGCAATTTCGGCCGCAATCGCAACGCTCACGGCATGGCTGTGTTCGAGGGCTGGCGCGGCGGGTTCAGGTAGTGGGGGCATGGCAAGGTGTGGTAAATTGAATCGAATTACAGGATTATCCGGATAAGCACATGGATGGCAAAGTTATCTTGATCACCGGCGGCGCAGTCCGCGTTGGCGCGGCCATAGCCCGCCGTCTCCACGGGGCGGGCGGGCGCATCGTGATCCATTACCGCTCGTCGGCGCAGGATGCGGAAAAGTTGCAAGCCGAGCTGAACACGCTTCGCCCCGGTTCCGCCGCTGTCGTGCAAGGCGACCTGCTCGACCCGGCCTGTTACCCGCACCTGGTGGAAGCCGCACTGCAACGCTTCGGACGGCTCGATGTGCTGATCAACAACGCCTCCAGCTTCTACCCCACCGCCGTGGGTGAAATCACCGAAAAGGACTGGCTCGACCTGGTCGGCACCAATCTCAAGGCACCGCTATTCCTGTCCCAGGCCGCCGCCGATGCGCTGACACACAGCCACGGCTGCATCGTCAACATCGCCGATATCCACGCCGAGCGACCGATGAAAAGCTATGTGGTGTACAGCATCGCCAAGGCCGGGTTGGTAGCGCTGACCAAATCGCTGGCCCATGAATTGGGACCACAGGTGCGCGTCAACGCGGTTGCCCCCGGCCCGATCATGTGGCCGGAAGAAGATCCCGGCTTCGACGATCAGGAACGCCGCCGCATCGTGGCCCATACCCTGTTGAAGCGGGAAGGTAGCCCGGAAGATATCGCCAAGGCGGTCATGTTCCTGATCCAGGACGCACCTTATATCACCGGCGTGATCTTGCCGGTGGATGGCGGACGGAGTGCCAGCCTATGACCACTGAATTAATTAAACCACCCCGCACTCTGCTCTCCGCCACCGGCCGCGCCATCGGCGATTTTTCCATGATCCGCGAGGGCGACAAGGTGCTGCTGGGACTGTCCGGCGGCAAGGATTCGCTTTCGCTGCTGCAGGTGTTGTTGCATCTGCAACGCAAGGCACCGGTCAAATTCGAGCTGGCGGCCTGCACCGTCGATCCGCAATCTCCGGACTTTGACCCGTCACCCTTGAAGGCGTACCTGGCTGAACTGGGCGTGCGCTATTTCTACGAAAGCCAGCCCATCGTGGAGCAGGCCAAGACTTCGATGCAGGGGGATTCCTTCTGCGCCTTCTGCTCGCGCATGCGACGCGGCATCCTCTACCGCACCGCACGGGAAAACGGCTACAACGTGCTGGCGCTGGCGCAGCATCTGGACGATGCCGCGGAAACTTTCTTCATGTCCACCTTCTTCGGTGGCAAGCTGCGCACCATGAAAGCGCATTATCTCAATGACGCTGGCGACATCCGCATCATTCGCCCCTTCATCTACCTGCGCGAACGCCAGAGCGCCGCTTTCGCCAAGAGTGCCGGGCTACCGGTAATCGCCGAAAATTGTCCATCTTGCTTCGCCGTGCCCACAGAGCGCTGGCACATGAAGCAATTGCTGGCGGAACAGGAAAAGAAACATTCCAGGCTTTTCGCCAGCCTGCTTACCGCATTGAAGCCTTTGTTGCGGGACGAGCGTCTGTCTGCAGACGGCCGTCAATAATTGTAGGTTAGACGAACCTGGTGGAAGTCGATGCCGTCGTTTGGCCTACTGAGCTCGGCATTGGACAGATGTTGTAAACGGTACCCCAGATCATACCTGCCCTTTTCGCCAAAGGTCGCACCGAACCCGACGTGGTCGCCGAAATTGAAGCCGCTGCCGAAATTGCGTTGTTTGTTGATGCGCGTGGCTGACAGCAGGTGGGCGCCGACCGCGCCTTCCAGGTAGAAGGCAGACTGTCTGTCCTTGGCTTGCATACGGAAAACCGGGGTAATGCCAACATCCCATAAATCCTCGCTGCCGTCGCCGCTACCCTGCCAGCGACCCAGAGAAACTTCCCAATATCCGGTGAGATACCACGCACCGTCGGTGAACCATTTCTTGTCCCAGTTCCACTTCGCGTGGATACGCACTTCATCGGTGGAGTCGCTACCACGCCCGAGTTCGAGACCGAAGCCATCGGGAGTTTTGTCGGCAACAGCGATCAGCGGGGAAAAAACCATGATCAGGAACGCCAAGAATTTGCAGGTCAATTTCATGCCGGGAATCATCGTTTGAACTCCGCCGTTTTCTGTCGCGCTATTTGTAGATGATGACCTTCTCGCTGCTCTTCTCGATCACCGTGGTGCTGCTGTTGACGCTGCTGCGTCCAGCGGCGGGATTGAACTGTTCTTCCAGTTGGCGCGCCACGTCCGCGCCCAGGCTCTTGGACACGTCCGACATCACCCGACCGCGATTGGGCACGATGCGTCCGCCGCGCGTGGTGGAGATGAGCTTGACATCGGAGCCTTCTCCCATGGCGCTGAAGGCGGCCTTGATTTCGTAGGTCTTGGTGTTGATCAGGTTGAAGTCGGCTACCAGTTCCAGGCTGAAGATATGCGACAGCGTATCCGAGCCGATCACCGGCGTGTCTTCGTCGCGGAACTGGATACTGCTCACCGTGCCGAACAGCACGTAGTCCGCGCCCTTGTAATAGCCCTTCTTGATGCGGTCGATGATATCGAACAGCTTGTCGGTATCCTTCTGCGTTACCGGACGCCCCTGGAACACGCGGTAGCCGCCGGACTTGAGCATCTCGCCTTTGATGTCGGAGACAAATTTGTGCAGTTCGCCGCGATCGATGTAGGTGTAAGTCCCGGAGGCTTCGTAGTAGCTCGATTCAGATCTGGCATTGACCGATTCCCGGCTACCGGCGGAATAGCTGTAGGGCGTTTCCCGCTCGCGCTCGCTGGAACGCG
This sequence comes from Sulfuricellaceae bacterium, assembly GCA_031426915.1. GTDB lineage: Bacteria > Pseudomonadota > Gammaproteobacteria > Burkholderiales > Sulfuricellaceae > Sulfurimicrobium. Next base: position 7,497 of record JASJPB010000025.1, read on the forward strand.
CTCTCAGGGAGGATTTCTCGTGGGCGGCAACAACGTGGAAATATTCGCGCACCTTCTCCTCGTAGCTGAGGTCGGTCACGGCGATTTTTGGTACGGCGGGCTCATTGGCAGCCAGAACTGGCGCGGCAAGGCCCAGCATGGCGAACATGGCCAGGGCGAGGTTGCGGATAAACATGGGAAGCTCCTTAATTTATTACGTTATGGCGCATCGCCCGTGGCGCCGTCATTGCAAGGAACGAAGTGATAAAGCGATCTGCGGGTAAAGAGATGGCTTCATCGACTTCATGGCTTGAGCTTGCAATGACAGCTCCCCCCCGACCGCCAGCATTTAACGCCTGGTGGTCTTGCGGATTTCCTTCTCGTCCGCCCATTCGATCACGCCGGACTCATTGTTGACCAGCATCAGGCTGAACTTGTAGTACACGTCCTTGATGTCGCTGCTGCGCTTGACGATGGAGGTAATGTTGCCCTCGACGCGGAAGTCGGCGCCTTCCATCTGGCCGATCTTCTTGGCCGTGCTCTTCTTGTAGAGCCCGGTCTGGTTCTGGCGGATCAGCTCGTCGGTCTGGTTCTGCATCGCGACGGTATCGACCGCGAAGCGTACCGCGCCGCTTTTCAGCAACTGGGCGCGAATGGAATCGGTGATGGAGCGGGTGTCGATGTATTCGCTGGTCTTGTTCTTGACCTCGGCGATGGTCACCAGCGGCGTCTTGCGGGACTGGGTCACGGGCCGGGATTGCATCATGGAACGTGCCATGGACTCTGCGATGGTTTGCAGGTCGGTGGAACCGAATTCATTGGTCACGGTCTCGACCGCCTTGGCGTCGCCGTATTTCACCGGCCCGGACGAGACCTCGGGCGAGGTGGTGGCACAGCCGCCCAGGCTCAGCACCACGGTAGCGGTCAGGATAAGCAGCAGTGAGGAGGGGAGTTGCAGTTTCATGAGAGACTCCTATTGGTCAGGCCAGGTTGTAGTGGAAGGATTTGAGCCGAAAGTGGTGTTGTTCGGGCTTTGCAGCACCAGGCGAAAATCCGTGGCCTGGGGCGTGGGCGCCACCACCGTGATGAGGTGCCGCTGTTTGCCGTAGATCACCACCGGCTTCCAGGGCTCCTCGTCCCAAACGCTGAAACCGGCGCCATCCAGCCATTTGAAGCGGTAAAACAATCTTTCGTTGGAAGAACTGGTATTGGTGATCTCGGCCTGGACGTTGAGCAGTCCGTTACGCTGGGCCACACGCAGGTCGGTCACCTTGAGATAGGTCATCTCTCCCAGTTGTTCGAGCTTGCTCGCCATGGATTCGGCATGAGCGGGAGCCATAGGGAGGCCAAGGGCGAACAGCAAGCCCGCGGCGGCAAGCCAGCGGGGAAATAATGGCACAGGAATTCTCATGGCGTTACTCCTGAAGTGGATTTGGATTTCTGCTTGATGGATTTTTTGGTTACCGCCGGTTTGGCGACATCACTTTCATTAAGCGGAGCAGGATCGGCTGAAACACTTTCGGCCACGGCGAGCAACTGCGGCGGATACTGCGGCTGGGCCAGGTACAAAGCCCCTCCCATCAGACGTAGTGGAATCAGGGTATGCCGGCCCGCGACATCAACCGTCACCGTCTTCAAGCCGAAAGGCCCGTTGATGCTTATGTTATGCCTGCCCGCCGGCAAGGTGGCGCGGCCGATCAGAATATGTGACGGCAGCGTGCGCCATACGCGCTCGTCGGCACTTTCGGTTACCACGGCGGCGATCGTCACCAGGAGTCCGAGTAAGCCGTCGCGATCGGACGCCTGCTTTTGCGCCACGGTCTTGGCGATGGCACGAATGGTGCCGCGCAAAACGATGCCCGGCATGTCATCCTTGAGCGCCCGACGGGCCATGGCGTCGATATTGGTAACCGGGAACACCGGCACTGACATGTTTCCACCCACGCCCAACTGCCCGGGGAGGAAAACGGACTTATCGGAACGGATGACCGGAAAAGAAATCGGCACCGCGCCCCAGGTGTTCTTGTAAGGCACGGGAATGGGGATGGAAACCGATTCCCGCGACGGCGCGCTACCCGCTTCGACCACGAACAGCACGTCGCTCTCATTGCGTTTCAGTTTCCGGGCGCGGGTCTCCAGCCCCTTGAGCCCGTCTTCCAGCCACTTGATGTCCGGCCGCAATTCCACAGCCTTGCGGTAACCGGGAGCGGCCAGGCCGGGTTCGTTCATCGCCTCGTACACGAAACCCGAGAGATAGTGGCTGAAAGCGCTCTGATAACCGTTCTTGAGCGCGGTGACCTCGGGATCGTTGAGCGTTTCCACCGGGTAACCCTTGAGATCCTTGACCTCGGTTCTGACATTGCGCTGCTTCGCTTCTTCTTCGACGTTGGCGACTTCTTTTGCCCGCAATTCGGCAATGATGCCCTCGCGTTCGTGAGTTTTCTTGATCTCGATGCGCGCCGCGTCCCAGTTCCACAGGGCCAGGTGATCCAGGGCAAGGCGCGTGGAAAGCATCACTTTTTCGTAGTCCTGGCCGTCGTAGCGCCGGGTCTTGTCATTGATGAGGACACTGCCGATATTGCCGATCAGTTTCTCCGGGCTGGTCTTGGCCTCCTCCTCCCAGATTTTCACCTTTTCATCCGCCAGCAGCCAGGCGTCGCGACTTTCCGGTATCTGATTCTTGAGGCGGAGCAATTCGCCCTTCTCGAGGAAATACAGCAAATCCTTGTCCGCACCGGAATTGTTCTTTTCCAGGTCCTGCAGGGCTTGATCGATGCGCCCACTGGAGGCCATGCCGACCGTCTGTTTCAGTTCGGAATCGTAACTGCGCATGCTTCCGGCGCAGCCGCTGGCAAGAAGCGCGATAAGTGGAATGGCGAGTTTGAAGCGGAAATTGCTCACTAGGCCTCCCTTGATTGTTATTGATGCCTGGGCTATTCCAATTCTAGGCAAGGCGTATGCCTCTGTCAAAACACTTAAGCTTATAGGCTAAGGCGCTGCCATATGCTTGTCACCAGCCCGGCCTGATTTAGGGTGTAAAAATGCAGCCCCGGCGCACCGCCCTGCAACAGCCGTTCGCACATCGCGGTGACCACGTCCAGCCCACAGGCCCGGATCGAGGCGAGGTCGTCGCCATAGCCCTGCAACTTGTGACGTAGCCAGCGCGGGATTTCCGCCCCACAGGCATCGGAAAAACGGGCTAATTGAGAAAAATTGGAGATCGGCATGATGCCGGGCACGATCGGGATGGAGATGCCTAAAGCATCGCATTCGTCGCGGAAATTGAAATAGGCATCGGCATTGTAAAAATACTGGGTTATCGCAGCGTTGGCACCCGCTTCCACCTTGCGCTTGAAATTGGCCAGATCGGCCTGAGCCGTCGGCGCCTGGGGATGAAACTCGGGGTAAGCAGCAACTTCAATATGGAAATAATCACCGGTTTGCTCGCGGATAAAGGCCACCAGCTCGTTGGCGTAGCGGAACTCACCCACGTCTTGCGTACCGGATGGCAGGTCGCCGCGTAGCGCCACAATGTGCTTGATGCCCTGACTTTTGTATTCATCGAGAATGGCGCGGATATTTTCCCGCGTTGAGCCGATGCAGGACAGGTGCGGCGCAGCCTGGTGCCCTGCGGCCTGGATTTCGAGCACGGTTTCCAGGGTGCGGTCACGGGTGGAACCGCCGGCACCGAAGGTGACCGAGAAGAATTCAGGATTGAGCTGGGCCAGTTGCTGGCGCGTAGCGCGCAGCTTTTCCATGCCCTCGGGTGATTTGGGGGGGAAAAACTCGAAACTGAGGATGGGTTTGGTCATAAATCTAACCGCAAAGACGCAAAGACGCGAAGGGTGGAAGAAATCCTTTGCATGCTCTTTGCGCCTTTGCGCCTCCGCGGTAAAAGGTGTTTAGTAGCGGTAATGATTCGGCTTGTACGGCCCGTTCTTCGGCACGCCGATATAGCCGGCCTGCTCCTCGGACAGCTCGGTGAGGTTCACCCCGATCTTCTTCAGGTGCAGGCGCGCCACTTTCTCGTCCAGATGCTTGGGCAGCACGTACACGCCCACCGGGTAATTTTCCGGATGGTTGAACAGGTCGATTTGCGCCATCACCTGGTTGGTGAAGGAAGCGGACATGACGAAGCTGGGATGGCCGGTGGCGCAGCCCAGGTTGACCAGGCGGCCTTCCGCCAGCACGATCAGTTTCTTGCCGTCAGGAAAGACCACGTGATCGACCTGGGGCTTGATGTTGTCCCATTCGTATTGGCGCAGGCTGGCGATGTCAATTTCCGAATCGAAGTGGCCGATGTTGCACACGATGGCCTCGTTTTTCATCTTGGCCATGTGGTCGTGGTTGATGACGCTGAGGTTGCCGGTGGCCGTGACGAAAATGTCGCCCTGGCTGGCCACGTCTTCCATGCGCACCACGCGGTAGCCTTCCATCGCCGCCTGCAGCGCGCAGATGGGGTCGATCTCGGTGACCCACACCGTGGCACCCATGCCGCGGAAGGCCTGGGCGCAGCCCTTGCCCACGTCGCCATAACCCAGCACGATGCAGATTTTTCCGGCCACCATCACGTCGGTGGCGCGCTTGATGCCGTCCAGCAGGGACTCACGGCAACCGTAAAGGTTGTCGAATTTGGACTTGGTGACGGAATCGTTGACGTTGATGGCGGGGAAAGCCAGGCGGCCTTCCGCGTGCATCTGGTACAAGCGGTGCACCCCGGTGGTGGTTTCCTCGGTCACGCCGCGAATCGCGGCCAGGCGCTTGGAATACCAGCCGGGCTGGCTGTCCAGGCGCTTCCTGATGGCAGCGAACAAGGAAGTTTCTTCCTCGTTGGCAGGCTTGGCGACCAACGATGCATCCTTCTCGGCGCGGGTACCCAGATGCAGCAGCAGGGTTGCGTCGCCGCCGTCGTCGAGGATCATGTTGGGAACACCGCCGTCGTGCCACTCGAAGATGCGGTGAGTGAATTCCCAGTATTCGTCCAGATTTTCGCCCTTGTAGGCAAACACCGGGATGTTATCGGCCGCGATGGCGGAAGCGGCATGGTCCTGGGTCGAGTAGATATTGCACGACGCCCAGCGCACCTCCGCGCCCAGCGCGGTCAGCGTCTCGATCAGCACCGCGGTCTGGATGGTCATGTGCAGCGAACCGGCGATGCGCGCGCCCTTCAGTGGTTGCGTGGCGGCGAATTCCTCGCGCACCGCCATCAGGCCCGGCATTTCCACCTCGGCGATGGAAATTTCCTTGCGCCCCCAGGCGGCCAGGGACATGTCGGCGACTTGGTAGTCGGTAAATTTGTTGTCAGCCACAGCGTTCATATCGAACTCCTTACGTTGTGGCCGGGGGGATGCGGGGATCATGGCTCACCTGGCATCCCGTGCCCGGCACGGGGTTGGTAACAGGTAAGCGCAGTTGTTCGAAAACCGAGCCTGACGGCGGATGCCGTTGCAGCGCTTCTCGGAAGGGTTGAATTATAACCATTTTTCAGGCCTGTGGGTTCCTGAATCGGGAACAGGTCGCTTTGTGTGACCGGGTGGCTGGCTAGTGGCAGTGGCGTCGCAATCGTGTGGATGCCGAGAGGCCCCGCGCCTTGCATTATTGTATCAATAATGGTACGTTTCTGATGTGAGTCAACAGCCAATTCTCGATGTCCGATTTTTCAAGACCGAAACCGGTTCGGAGCCGGTTCGCGATTGGTTGCGAACGCTGTCGGCCGCTGACAGGAAAGCCATTGGCGAGGATATCAAAACCGTGCAGTTTGGCTGGCCGCTTGGAATGCCTTTGGTGGCTCACCTAGCGGATGGCATTTGGGAAGTGCGAACGCGCCTGGACACCAGAATCGCAAGAACGCTGTTCGTAACCGAAGGCGGGATTATGGTTTTGCTGCACGGCTTCATCAAGAAGCAGCAGAAAACCCCGGGGCCGGAGCTGAGCCTGGCAAGAGAACGGCTGAAACAGTTAAGGAGGCGGAAATGAACAACCCCCATGTTGGTAGCAGTTTTGATGATTTCCTGGCGGAAGATGCCATGCTCGACGAGGTAACGGCGGTCGCCGTGAAGCGGGTGATCGCATGGCAGATCGAGCAGGAAATGGCTGCCCAGAAGCTTACCAAGACCGCCATGGCCAAGAAGATGCACACCAGCCGGGCCGCGCTGAACCGCTTACTGGACGAAACCGATACCAGCCTCACCCTCACCACGCTGGCAAGCGCGGCGGCGGCTCTGGGCAAGCGGATGCGGTTTGAACTGAGCGAGGCCTGAATGGACGATCGTGGCGGTCCGATAATCTCGGGGGCAATAGGCAGGACTTGGTGCCGTGGCGCGCATGTGTTCTGTTAACATGAACTACCCACGTAATGCCCATTCAAAAAACAACACCCGCGTCCAGGATATTCAACCTGATTAGCTCTAAGCCAGTGCTCGTTTCCGAAATTTGCAATAGGGAAATAGACTCTTACAAGAGGAGGTTTCTTATCGACAACGGGACCACAATTCGTTTCGTCACCGATCTTAAGGTTATCTCTCCATCCAGCCAGTTTCCTGTCTTCTTCCACCGCAAATTTGCGCAGGCGAGCCTCCGCTTCGGCAACAACTTTGGCCTCCTCTTTTTCTGCTCTCGGTAATTTGTCCTTGGCCTGAGGTAGCAGGTTATCTGGATCGTATTTGCCGTAGGTCAGAATGAAAGTCCGAAGCTGGGCGGCGTCTGATGCTGCTTGAAATGATTGACGATACGCATGCAACCTCGCTTGTTCCTTTTCTGCGGCGGATTTTTCTTCGAGGGCGAGCAGTTGTTTGTTTGCCTCCGAAACCAGGTTGTCCGGATCGTAACTGTCTCTATATGTTTGAATAAATAAATTCAGCCTACGTGTGTCGCCGATTGCGTCAGCATATTTCTTACGATAATCGTTGTAATACATTTTGTTAGCTGCGGAAATCAAGTCGGCGTCTTTTGCGGCAGCCAACAATGCTTCTGAATCAACGCGATAAACGACCGACGTCGTACCAGTCCAGCCATATAACACGGTTCCCAAAGCAGTAGATAAACCATTGATCGCACCTACGCTTGGCGTCTTGAGTTGTGAGGTGCACAATTGATAGCCACTCTTCTTTCTTCGCCAAAAACGCCTTTGGCACAACTACACTCAGTCGCACTCTTGATCTGTCCTTTCTGGCAGACAATATCGAATGCTAATCTAACCGTAAGATTCGCTGGATCAAAGGCAATCCTTTCGATGTCTTCATCTTTTATATCATAGTGGTCGATAACGTACCGTTTGCCACCTTCTTTTTTCATGCCAAAAGTGTATTGACTTGGGCGGCCATCCTTCGAGTCGGACGCCTTGATTTTTTCCCGAGTGACTGCATTCTTACCCGTCGCACCGCCCTGGCTATTTTGGTGCCGCTCAATTTCATCTCGGTTGACCCCCTCTATCGATAAGTGTTAAGTGACCCGATAAGTGTAAGTGGCCGTCGGCGTCGGTCTTGCCTTTTGCCTTTCTGTTGAACAAGAAAAGGTGGGTTACGCCCTGACGGGCTAACCCACCCTACATCATTGGCCGGCGCCGGCATTCAGGGCTTCTGCCTTGCCCGTATTTTGGCTTCGTCCGGCCCTTACGGGCCTTAACTGCCCGCTACGCAGACAGGTTAGCCTGCGCCGAAACACAGACAAGGGCCTGCGGCCTGGGCTTACAGCCCCGCATCCGCGCGCAGCGCGTCCGCTTTGTCTGTGTTTTCCCAGGTGAACCCCGGCTCGTCCCGCCCGAAGTGGCCGTAGGCGGCGGTGCGGGAGTAGATCGGGCGCAGCAGGTCGAGAGACTTGATGATGGCACGCGGACGCAGGTCGAAGTGGGCGTCAATCAGCTTGGCGATCTTCGCGTCGCTGATCTTGCCGGTGCCGAATGTGTCGACCATCAGGCTGACCGGTTTGGCGACGCCGATGGCGTAGGCCACTTGCACTTCGCACTTCGAGGCCAAGCCGGCAGCGACGATGTTTTTCGCCACGTAGCGACCGGCATAGGCGGCGGAACGGTCCACCTTGGACGGATCTTTGCCGGAAAAAGCCCCGCCGCCGTGGTGCGCTGCACCGCCATAGGTATCGACAATGATCTTGCGCCCGGTCAGGCCGCAGTCGCCCATCGGACCGCCAACCACGAAACGACCGGTGGGGTTGACCAGGTATTTCACTTCGCCGCTCAGCATCTTCTCGGGAATCACCGGCTTGATGAGCTCCTCGATCACTGCTTCCTCGATCTGGGCGTGGGAGACGTCCGGGTGGTGCTGGGTGGAGATCACCACGGTGTCGACGTGCGCCGGCTTGCCGTCCACGTAGCGGATGGTGACCTGCGACTTGGCATCGGGGCGCAGCCAGGGCAGGCGGCCGTCCTTGCGCAATTCGGCCTGGCGCTGCATCAGGCGGTGTGCGTAGTAGATCGGCATCGGCATCAGTTGCGGGGTTTCGTCGCAAGCGTAGCCGAACATCAGGCCCTGGTCGCCGGCGCCCTGGTCCATCTCCTCTTCGGGGGTGCGGTTGACGCCCTGGGCAATGTCGGGCGACTGCTTGTTGAGCGCGGTGAGCACGGCGCAGGTGTAATAATCGAAGCCGATATCGGAGCTGTTGTAGCCGATACGCTTGACCACCTCGCGCGCGATGTCGATGTAGTTGACCGTGGCATGGGTGGTGATTTCGCCGGAGATGACCACCAGTCCGGTGCTCACCAGTGTCTCGCAGGCTACCCGCGCTTTCGGGTCCTGGGCCAGGATGGCGTCCAGCACGCCGTCGGAAATCTGGTCCGCAACCTTGTCCGGATGGCCTTCGGAAACCGATTCCGAAGTGAAAAGATATTCGTTCATTTAAGTCCTTCGCACAAAAGCAAAAACCCCGTTTAGCGGCGGCTAAAACGGGGTTTTGTCCTCGCTTTAGCCGTATTTTTAACGCGCCCGCAAGCTGATCTCAAATCGGCGCAAGACGTTTTTATCTCATTTTAATTCGGGCTTGTCAAGAAAGTCGGGCAGAAACGTGCGCCGGCGGGAAATCAAAAACGGTCGTGAATCACCACCTCGTTCATGGGCAGTTGCCCGCCGCGCGGGAAAGGCTCCTGGGTGCCCTTGCCGATTGCCACGAACATCGCGACCACGTGGTCAGCCGGAAGGTTGATGAGCTTGCCCACCACATCGAAATCAAATCCGTCCATGGGGCAGGAGTCATAACCCATTTCCTTCGCCGTCAGCATCAGGTTCATTGCGGCGATACCGCAGGAACGCATCGCTTCGTCGCGCTGCACCTGTTCGCGGCCACGGTAATACTGGTCGATGGCTGGCACCAGATAGTCCCGTACCGGCTGGGGCGCGTCCTTCCAGTAACGTGACGGCTCCTTTTCCCAGGCCATTAGGTCGGCGGTGAGCACCACCAGCAGCGAGGCATCCGTCACCTGCGCCTGGTCCCAAGCCACGGCGCGGATCTGCTTGCGCAGTTCGGGATCCCGCACCACCACGAAACGCCAGTTCTGGATGTTGAACGCGGTGGGCGAAAGCATGGCGAGGGAAAAAAGATTTTCCTGCTCCGCCTCGCTCATGCGATGGTCGGGGTCGTAAGCCTTGACGGCACGGCGCGATTCGATTGCCTTGGATACTTCCATGATGCCTCCTTATCAAATTTCATACCGACCATTCGGTATGTTTTCCGCAAAACAAATGAAGCTCTTACGTCTGGCGCGCCACCATCAGTCCCCGCACGTAAGCGTGCAACTGCTTCATGCACATCCGGTACGCTTCCGGCGACTGCAAATTCTTGGCGATCCCGCCGCATCCTTCCCAGGCCGAGACGACGAACAGCGCCACCGCCATGCAATCCACGTCGGCGCGGATCACGCCTAGCTCTCTGCCACGCGTGAAGGCATCCTCCACGGCATTTTTCCACAGCATCAGCACCCCGTTGAGGCGGCTTTTGAACGCCTCGTCAAGCGGACTCATCTCCTGCATCAGGTTGTTGAGGGGACAGCCGAGCTGGACGAACTCGGGCGTCGCATCCCGGTCCATGCACGCGATCGCCTCCAGCAAGGCTTCAACCGGCTGCGCGCTCTCGCGCAAACGCCTGAAAATCAGCTCGTCCAGTTGCTCGCGGATGACCTCGTCGATCACCGCCAGACCAAGCGCCTGCTTGGTCGGAAAATGATGGTACAAGGCCCCCTTGGTCAGGCCGGTATCTTCAAGGATATTGGCGATGCTCGCCGCCTGGAAACCCTTGCGGTGGATTTCGCAGAAAGCGGCTTGCAGCAGCTTGTCGCGGGTGAGGTCGGGTGGTTTCGATTCCATGCGGAATATTACATACCGACCGGTATGGATGTGTCAAGAAAAAAATGCATTCAGAAAGCTGAGCGGAAAACTGCGGATACCCAACTGGTCGTGGGATTCCGGATTGGCTACGCATTCATGAAATCCCGCCTCCCAGCTTCGCCGCCCCGTCACGCAACATCTGGAACGCAGGGTCAATGTGATCCAGATCACCTTTTACGCCGAGTTCGATAAGGTAAGCAAGCCGCTTTTCCTCGTCCATGTGCGGCAAACTGAACACCCGGATGCCGGGCCATGCCGCCTCGACCCGCTCCATGAGGGGAGTGAGTGTGGCTTCTGCCAGCCCGGTTACGATGACGGAGCGCTCCACCTGCACCTGGGTGTGAAACAGGTGGGAATAATGATGGTCCAGCACCCATTCGATCATGGGCCACGCCATCACGGGAAAACCCGGAACAAAGTAATGCTGGCGGATGGAAAATCCGGGGATGCGGTTGAACGGGTTGGGAATGATGTCCGCGCCCTCGGGGAACTCGCCCATGCCCAGCCGCTCGGGTGTGAGCGGTTGATTTACCTCGCGCATGCGCCCGGCGATAAGGTCGCGCGCCTCGGGATGCAATTTCAGGGGCAGTCCCAGTGCTTCCGCCGCTGCCGCGCGGGTGTGATCATCCGGGGTGGCGCCGATCCCGCCTGCGCTGAACACGACATCTCCGCTGGCAAAAGAACGCGCCAGGACATCCGCGATGCGCTGGCGGTCGTCACCGAGATAGACTACCCAGTGAAGCTGCAGTCCGCGTGCAGCCATGATCTCGCGCACTCGTGCGAAGTGCTTGTCCTCCCGCTTACCCGAGAGAATTTCGTCGCCAATAATGATCAGTCCGAACGCCACAGACGCCTCCGATAATATCGGACCTGGAAATAGGCTACTTGCCATTTTTTCCGGTCAATTCATAACTCACTTTAATAAGCACCCGGCTTTTTACCACTTTTCCGTTACGCTGGGCGGGGGTGAAACGGGCATTGAGGAAAGCCGCCATGGCGGATTCCTCGAAATGGCCGGGCGGATTTGCCTCTTGCACCGAAATTTCACGCACTTTTCCACCCTCATCCAGCAACAGCAGCAAAACGACGCTACCGCTCACATTGGAATTTGCCGCTGCATCCGGATAGGACGGCTGGATGGCTTGCAGCGCGGTGGGATGGACATCCACCTGTTGGGCGGGGTAGTAGGTGGTGTCCTCGATCAGGGGAACTTCAATAGTGGGCAGATGCTCCGCTGTTTCGGCTGGCGCGGCGCTGGCTACCTGCGGGGTTTGTGGCGCAACCGGGGTGGGGGGGGCCTGCTCGGGCGTTGCGGGTCCGGACTCAGCCGGCTGCAACTCCATCGCCTCCGCGCTGGCGGGGGGAGGTGGCTGCACGGGCACAGCTTCAGGAGGAATGGCATGCGATTCGACCAACCGCGCCTGAATCACGGCGGTCGGGACGCGATCCGTTGGCAAGGCCCGGACCTGCAGGCCGAAAATCAGCGCAAAGTGCAGGATCAACGACCCCGCCAGAGTCAGGGCAAACTTTTCGCCGACTTCCGTCCCTGAATGCACAGCAAGGCCTGACATCCCGCTCTGCCTAGGAGCCTGTCGGACTTATGGGGATCGAAGCGAGAATTCGGCTGGGTGAGGACAGATTTTGCCGATTTCGCAGGTCAATAGTCATTCTATTAACCAAGAAAGCGGTGAAATATGGACCGCCCAGGCGGATTCGTAGCCGATTCATCATAAGTCCGACAGGCTCCTAGGCTGCCCGGTAGGCCTGCTGCAGCCGCACGTAATGCGCTGCCGAGTAACTGAAGTAGGCCAGCTCTTGCGTCGTCAATGCGCGCACCTCTCGTGCCGGACTGCCGAAATAAAGGTGCCCGCTCCGCAAACGCTGGCCTTCCGGCACCAAACTGCCCGCGCCGAGCAGGACATGGGGCTCCAGCACGGCATGATCCATGATGATGGCGCCCATGCCGATCAGACATTCGTCGCCGATCTCGCAGCCGTGCAGGATGACGCGATGGCCCACGGTCACCCGCTTGCCGATCAGCAGCGGCGCGCCTTCGGGCCTGGTGGCACTTTTATGGCTGACATGCAGCACGCTCAAATCCTGGATATTGGTTTCGGCACCGATGCGGATGCTGTTCACATCGCCACGCACCACCGCGCCGCACCAGATGGATGCAAGTTCGCCCACGACTACGTCGCCGATGATGTGGGCGCTGGCGTGGACAAATACCCCCTCCGCGATGCGGGGCGAGATACTGTTATAGGCTGCAATATTCCTGTTCATGCTTGAAGTCGGCCGTTAAGAGCCCAGATAGTATAATGATTTTCATCATTCCACGGATTTCAGACAACATGACCAACCCCTTGCTCGACTTTTCCGGCTTGCCGCGTTTTCCCGACATCACACCCGCCCATGTCACCCCGGCGGTGGAACAGCTCATCAGCGACAATCGCGCGCTGGTGGAACGACTGGTGGCCGATAGCGCCGCGCCGGCCTGGGACACTTTCGTGCGCCCGCTGGAAGATGCCAACGAGCGGCTTTCCCGCGCCTGGGGCCAGGTGTCGCACCTCAACGCAGTGATGAACGGCCCGGAGCTGCGCGAGGTTTATAACGCCAACCTGCCCACCCTCACCGCCTTTTACGCCGATCTGTCCCAGAACGAAGGGTTGTTTAACAAATTCAAGGCATTGAAGGCATCCCCCGCCTTTGCCACGCTGACCCCGGCGCAGAAGAAAATCGTGGAAAACGAGCTGCGTGATTTCGTGCTCGGCGGCGCCGACCTAACACAAGACAAGAAGGCCCGCTTCAAGGCGATCCAGGAAGAACTCTCCACCCTCTCGGCCAAGTTCGAGGAAAACCTGCTCGACACCACCAACGCCTTCGCGCTGTTGGTCGAAAACGAGGGTGAACTGGCGGGAATTCCCGCCGATGCGTTGCAGGTGGCGCGCGAGGCGGCCCAGGCCGACGGCAAGCCGGGCTGGAAGTTCTCGCTGCACATGCCGTCCTACATGCCGCTGATGCAATACGGCGAGAACCGCAAACTGCGCGAGCAGATGTATTGCGCCTACGTCACCCGCGCTTCCGAGTTCGGCAAACCCGAGCTCGACAATACCGCGTTGATCACGCAGATCCTCAAGCTGCGCCGCGAAGCCGCAGCTTTGCTGGGGTTCAACAACTACGCCGAGGAATCCCTGGCCACCAAAATGGCGGAAACGCCGCAGCAGGTGCTGGATTTCCTCAATGAACTGGGCACCCGCGCCAAGCCCTACGCCGAGCGCGACCTGGCAGCGCTGCGCCAGTTCGCCCGCGAAGAAATGAACATGGAACAGCTGGAAGCATGGGATATCGCCTATGCCAGCGAAAAAATGCGCCTGCAGCGTTACGCCTTTTCCGATCAGGAAGTGAAACAGTATTTCCCGGAAACCAACGTCTTGCCAGGCATGTTCAAGGTAGTGGAAACCATCTACGGCCTCTCCATCCATGCCTCCAGTGCGCCGACATGGCATGAGGACGTGAAGTTTTTCGACATCCGCGACCAGCAAAACCAGCTGGTCGGCCAGTTCTACCTCGACCTCTATGCGCGCCAGAACAAGCGTGGCGGCGCCTGGATGGACGACGCCATCACGCGACGCAGGAAGGAGTCCGGCATCCAGGTCCCGGTAACCTACCTCAACTGCAACTTCTCCGCCCCGGTCGGCGGCAAGCCCGCCCTCTTCACCCACGACGAGGTGATCACGCTGTTCCATGAATTTGGTCACGGCCTGCACCACGTGCTGACCCGGGTCGAGGATCTCGGCGTGTCCGGCATCAACGGCGTGGAATGGGACGCGGTGGAACTACCCAGCCAGTTCATGGAAAATTTCTGCTGGGAATGGGATGTGCTCAGGCACATGGCCCGGCATGTAGATACGGGCGAGATATTGCCGCGCGAACTGTTCGACAAAATGCTGGCGGCGAAAAACTTCCAGGGCGGCCTGCAAACCGTGCGCCAGCTCGAATTCGCGCTGTTCGACATGCACCTGCACTCTGATTATGACCCCGCCGGTGAGCAAACGCCACTGCAGTTGCTGGACCGCATCCGTGCCCAGATCGCCGTGCTCATCCCGCCAGCCTACAATCGCTTCCCCAACAACTTCTCGCATATCTTCGCCGGCGGCTACGGCGCGGGCTACTACAGCTACAAGTGGGCGGAAGTGCTGTCCGCCGACGCCTACAGCCTGTTCGAGGAAAATGGCGTGCTGAACGAGGAAGTCGGCCACCGCTTCTGGAGCGAGATTCTCGGCATGGGCGGCAGCCGCACCGCGCTCGAATCCTTCGTTGCCTTCCGTGGACGGGAACCGAACATCGACGCGCTGCTGCGTCACAATGGCATGGTCTGATTGAAGAACCGGATTTAACCGTCTACTATCATGCACAATGGTTATATTTTAAATTTGCATTTAATCCATAACTGCATTTCACCGCAAAGGACGCGAAGGTTCGCAAAGGAAACGGGGTAGGCGGGCATGGGCAGCTTTATCGCCCAACTCGCAAAAACCAAACCCTCAGACATGCCAGCCTGATTGCTTTCCCTTTGCGAACCTTCGCGTCCTTTGCGGTTAGTGCTTTTTATCGAAAAATGGAAATACACGGGAGCCTGGATGATGAAGACCGCATACTTGATGATGTTCTGTCTGGCCGCCGGAATGGCGCATGCAGGCGAGATGTTCCGCTGGGTGGATGCCGATGGCAAGGTCCACTACACCGACCAGCCTCCGCCCGCCAGCGCCAAGAAGGTCGAGGGGAAAAAACTGGGCGGCAGCTCCATCGAAACTTCGCAATTGCCCTATGCAACGCAGCAGGCAGTGAAAAATTATCCTGTCACGCTTTATGTCAGCGATTGCGGTGAATCCTGCAACGCGGCCCGGGCGCACCTGAGCCAGCGCGGCATCCCCTTCACCGCAAAAAACCCGCAAACCACGCCGGCCGATTTTGAGGCCCTGAAAAAACTCATAGGCGAAGCTTATGTACCGGTGCTGGTGGTGGGCAGTTCAACCAGCAAGGGCTATGAAAAGGGCGCCTGGGACGCAGCGCTGGACATGGCCGGTTATCCCCAGAGCGCAGGCCCGAGGAAACCGGTGCCAAAAACCGGGGCTGCCGCTGGATCCGCGGCGAAACCTGCGGAACCTCAGCCGGAAGCTCCTGCTCACCCCTGGGCCAAGGGGAAGTAACACGCCCTAGAACAACTGGTAACTGATATGGAAGTGGATGCCCGAATCCTGCAAATCATGGCCGGGGTTATCCACCTTGCGGAATGCCCTGGCCGCATAGAGCTGGGCCTGCAACCTGCGATCCGGATTCCATAGCAGGCCGACCCCGCCGCTGGAAATGCTATCGGGAACTGCAGCGCTGCCATCGGCGTTCCAGCCACGCCCATAATCAAGAAAGGGCGCCAACTGCCAGCGGCTCACCCCGTTTTCGTTGGCAAAGACCGGGATCCGGTATTCCAGCGAAGCCACGTAACCCTTGTCCCGTAACAACTGGTTCTCCCGATAGCCGCGCACGCTGTTGGCCCCGCCCAGGCCAAACTTGTCCATCGGCAGCAGCGCGTCTGCGGTCGCTTGCATGTCGAGGCGGACCAGTAGCTGCGCGTGGTTCGCCAGGCGCCTGGCCCACTGGAACTGCCCCAGCCAGGTCAGAAAATTCCGTTCCGGACCGGTGTCCCCAGCTCTTGGCAAAGCGTTGGTGGAACCGCTGCTGAAGGTGGAGCGCAAAGCGACAACCTGATCCGGGCCGCGCGACAGCCAGTCCTGGGAAAATCGCCATACATCCTCCGCGCTTTTGCCGTCGGGTATACCCGCGGAAAAGGAAAAGGGCACGCCAAGCAGGTAAGTGTCGCTGCTGCGGTGTTCGTAGGTGAGGCCCAAAGCGAACGTTCCGGCCAGGGTTTGCCACAGGGGATGGCTGAGGCCGATGGATTCGGTAACGGTCTGGCTCTGGATGTCCAGATTGGCAAACGGCTCCTCTACTACCAGCGAATCACTCTTGGAATAGCGTAGCGACAGTGTCGTATCGCGGGCATTGAGCGGCAACGCATATCCCAGCAGGTAATCGTCGAGGCCCTTGGTAAATCCATAGCGCGCCTCGAGCATGTCGCCGCGCCCGCTGACATTGCGATGCACGCCATAGAGTTCGGGACGGTAAGCACCCACGCTGGGCGAACGGTGATTGCTGAAAGAGGCGATGACCTGGTAGGGCTGCGCTTCCTGGACCGCCACCTTGAGCGCGCTCTCGCCGGGCAGAACGCCGGGCAGGAGTTCGGCGTTCACGCGCTCGACGAGCCCTCCCTGCTGCAGGAGCTGCAGGCGCTGCTGCAACGCGTTGACGTTGAGCGGCGGCGTTGCGCCAAGCTCGATGCGGCTGCTGATGTAGTCGGATTTCAGGCGCTGATTGCCGGAAATTTCGATCTGGTTCAGGCGGCCTTCGATGATGCGGATGGCAATCACGCCATCCTTCACTTCCTGGTCCGGCAGCACGGCGCCCGAATTGATGTAGCCGCGGTCGACGTAATACAGGGTCAGCTGATGGCGTAGCTGCTGCAAATCGTCGGAGCTCAATACACGACCTTCAAAAGTGCTCGCGATTTGGCGCAGACCGTCTTCAAATGCCACGGAATATCCTTCCAGTTTGATGCTGCGCACCATCACCCGGGCTCCGGCGGACAGTTTGTTCGGTTCCTGCAGCGGCGCCAGGGGCGGCAAGACAAAACCGGGCGATGCGGGTTGCTGATATTCCGGCAATTTCGGGCGACTGACGCCGCCCCGTTCCACCTGTTCCACCCCTTCCGCCAGGGCAAGTCCGCTACAGGCCGCGCTCACGCACAAGGTTTGACATATGAGCTGGCCCCATCCGGATAGTTTCTTCATAACTGGTCTTCTTTCCATAACGACGAGGACTGCTTGCAGTCCGCATTTTTCCATGCCGACCGGGGCACACTCCGGAGCGACAAGGCTTTATTGGCAGACGGTGCGAGCGGATCAAGCAGCATCGAGCTTGGCAGCAAACCATCCGGTTGCGACGGAACCCCACCCCGCCCCCTGATCACGAAGCTGCTTTCCTGGCTGGCATGACTTGCCACGCACGGGTCGTTGAGCAGGCCGCTCGCGTCCAGAAATGCCGTGGACAACACCACCAGACTCCCGCTGATATCAAGCTTGGGCGCGTTTACCTCGACCACCCCCTCATTGCCGATCACGTTGGAAGATGCATCCAGATCCACATCCTTGCCGCGCAGGAAGGCTTCCGCGTTGATAGTGATGCGTCCGCCATAACCCTGGTCGGCACGGGCGGTGATGTCGCTGTTGTCCACTGCGGCAATCCCGCGCGCACTCAGCGTCACGTTGCCGCCATCGCCGTAACCGCCGCCCACCGTGGCGCTTATCGCGCTCTGGTCCGACAGCCTCACTGCGGCGGCATTGAGCTCGATGTTGCCACCGCTGGCATAGGTAGCCTCGGTGGTCACCGCACTGTGGCGGGAAGTGAATATTCCGGTCTCAATCAGGATACTGCCGGCATCGCCAGCACCGCTTCCTCTGGATTCGATCTTGGCTCCATTCTCCAGGCTCAACTCCCTGGCTACCACAATATCAATCAAGCCGCCGGCACCGCCACCGCTGCTGCTGGATGAAATCTCCGCGCCATTCAGCTTGAGTTGCGGGGTCTGGATCAGGACATAACCACCTTCCCCATACCCGGTAGTCTGGGCGGTAATCGAACTCACCTTGCCACTGCCATCCTGTCCCGTCAACATGACCGACTCCGAGGCATCGATCCAGACATAGCCCCCTGCACCCGAGCCGTAGGTCGCGGCGCTGACGGTCCCGCCGTTGCTGACGCTCAACTGCCCGACACTAATCAGGACGTAACCCCCGTTTCCGCTTCCGGTGGCCGCCGCCTGGATATAGGCCCCGTTATCAACCGTGAGGCGCGGCGTTTCGAGGTAGATAAAACCGCCTTCGCCGCTGCCGAAAGTATTGGCGAAAATCGCACTGGGATGGACAATGCCGAGGCCTGAGACAGATATAGAATCGCTTGCGACAACTATGACGGCGCCCCCGTCTCCCGTGCTGTCATTGCGGCTGCTGCTATCGATTTGAGCGCCATTCGTCAATGTCAATCCACCGGCATCGATCGACACATAACCGGCATTGCCGTTGTTCACCCCCTGTCCCAGGTCACCGGAAGTACTTGCCTTGATCACGGCATCGTTCAGGCTGATGTGCGGCGCGCTCAGGGTAATATTACCGCCATCGCCGGTGCCGGAGGTGATGGCAAGTATGCTGCTCAGGGAACCATCCGCCGCCCGGCCCGACATGCTTACCTTGTCGCTTGCGCGGATATCCAGGTAACCACCCGCACCGGAACCTGTCGTGCTGGCGCTGATGAGTCCTCCATTGACGATTTCCAGGCTCCCCACTTCGACTTGCACGTAACCGCCGGCACCTGCGCCGCTGGCAGAAACGGCAAGATTGGCGCCATTTTCGAGTGCCATATGCGACGCGTTGATGGACACATAGCCGCCAGCGCCATCCCCCTCCGTCTTGGCGAAAATTCCGGAAGGATGGCCTGCCGCATGGACCCCATCGAGGACAAGGCTTCCGCTGGCGCGGATATCCACATAACCGCCATTGCCATTGCTTTGATCGCGACTGCCGCTGTCGATCTGGCCGCCGTGCAGCAATATCGCATCGGCCGCCCGGATCGTCACGTTTCCGGCACTACCGTTTTGCCCCCCCGCAACCCGCTCGCCATAGGTAAGCGCCTGGATCAGCCCCCCATCGATACTCAAAACTCCCGTCCCAATATTGACCGAACCGCCATTTCCCGCACCATTGGTGTTGACCCGAATGGCGCTGTAACTGCCATCCGCGCCTTGTCCGGAAAGCAGAACCGACTCGCTGGCGGAGATATTCACGGAGCCGCCCGCGCCCGTAGCGCTGGTATTGGCGCTGATCTGTCCGCCAGAGGTGAGGGCAAGCCGTTGTGCCTCGATATTGATATATCCGCTATTGCCCGCGCCGGATGTTGATACGGCGATATCAGCACCGTTCTCCACCACGACTACAGGCGATCGGATGGAAATGTGCCCACCGGCCCCATCGCCTTTCAGATTGGCAAAAATTGCGCTGGGATAACGGCCATCGCGGATGCCGCTAATCGTGACCGATTCGCTGGCCGAAATGTCAACACTCCCGCCATTCCCGTTACTCCCGCTTCTGCTACCGCTGTCCAGTTGTCCGCCATTCAGCAGCGACAGGCTGGTGGCCTGGATCAGGATGGAACCACCACTGCCATTGCGTGCCGGCCCCCCTGACTGTCCGATGGTCAGGGACTGGATCAATCCCTCATCGAGCGTGATGCGTGGCGCCACCAATTGAATGTGGCCAGCGTCTCCCGCATCCCTGGCATTGGCACGGATGGCACTGTAGTTCTCATCCAGAGTCATGCCGACGATGGTGACAGCATCTCCCGCGCTGAGATTGATATTGCCCCCTGTCCCTGCGCCGGTGGAGTTGGTGGTGATTTCCGCCCCTGCGGTCAAACTGACATCCCTTGTCACCGCAATGTCTATCGAGCCGCCATTACCATTCACGGTTGATGCTACCAGACGCGCGTCTTCCATCTGCAGGCGACCGCCTCGAATCACTATCGAGCCGCCACTGTCGGCACTGACATCGACGCTGCTCGCGTCGCGCAGGATGATATTTCCCCCCGCGGAAAAACTGCCATTCCCGACCAGATCCGCTTCCCCTGCCGAAGCGCTGCCAATCAGCACCACCCGCCCTCCTGGTGCCCACAACGAAGCCACGTCGCCGATATCGATATTCCCTCCGATCAGGGCAAGACTTTGACCCGGACCCACCGTGAGGCTGGCCCCCTGCACAATGACGGCAGCCGGAGCAGAGGAAAGAAAACCGAAAGCAGCCGGCGGCGCTGCTGTCAGCGTGCTGTTGACGGGAACAGCGGCATCGAAACGTCCGCCATCCGCGAGCCGGACATAACTTGCCGTGCTGCCGTAAAACGAGCCACTGATGTCGAGTGCCGCGTTCGGGCCGAAGATCAGCCCACTCGGATTGACAAGATACAGGTTGGCGCCGGAGATGGTCGAGCTGAGCACGCCATCGATCGTGGAAACGCCCCCCCCGGTTACCCGGCCGATAATATTGGCAACGTTGGCGGGGCCGCTGAAAATGGCGCTTTCCCCGTTGCCAAGGCTAAAGGTGCCAAAGCTGTGAAAGAGATTTCCGCCAAGCTGCCGGCCGAGATCAGATGTGACCGCGTAGTGGGGGCCGTTCAAACTGCCCGCGGGACCCAGCGTACCGTCCAGGGTGATGGCGCCATGAGCAACGGGGACAGAGCAGCCAATGGACCACAGCAAGCAATACCGGAGGCAAGCCAATCTAGGAGATGGCGCTTTCATGGGGGGCCTTTCCCTGCAAGCGGCTCGCATTCGGTCCGCAACTTGTTGTATGGAAGTGAATTTGCAGGGCCGGAAGTAGGCTGCAAAACGTTCAGGGTAACGATTTCCGCAGTGGCGGGCAATAGCCCATCCGGTCCTGCCGGAATTCCGCCACGGCCCCGCAACAGGAAGCTGCTGGCCTGGCTGGCATAGCGGCCGGCGCAGGGGTCGTTCAGCAGTCCGCTCACATTCAGATAGTTGGCGGACAAGACCACCAGGCTCCCACTGATGTCCAGATTCGGCGCGTTGACCTCCACCACGCCTTCATTGCCCGACACGTTGGAGGAAGCATCGAGATCCACATCAGGCGTACGCAAAAATACCTTGCTGTTTACCGCGATCCGCCCGCCGTGCCCCTGATCCGCCCGCGCGGTGACATCACTGTTACCAGCGGCGGCGAAACCCTCCGCCGTGATCGTGACGTTGCCACCATCACCAGAGCCGCCACCCACGGTCGCGGTAATAGCGCTGTTGTTGGTCATGGTCATGGATCCGGCACGAATATCGACATTTCCGCCACTGGCATAGGCCGCGCCTGTGGTAACGGTGCTGTCATCCACTTTAAAGTGGTCACTCACGTGTACCAGTATATTGCCGGCATTGCCGCTGCCCGAGCTGTCGGATTTGATTCGGCTCCCCTCACCGAGAACCAGCGTACCCGCCTCGATGAGAATATCTCCTGCCCTGGTGCCGCTGTCACTCTCGGTATTCACCAAGCCCCCGTGCATGACAACGCTGGGCGCATGAAGAGAAATGCGGCCTGCGGCCCCCGCACCGCCGGAGCCAAAAGCGGAAATGGATCCATGGTCGAGCGTTATGCTTGCTGCGGTCACGGTAATATCCCCCCCCGCGCCATAACCGTTGGAAGAACTCAAGACCCTGCCACCAGAAAACACTTCCAGATCCCCGACCTGGATCACGATCGCGCCTGCGCCCCCCTCTCCGAACACCCCGGTACTGGTATTGATCATGCCGCCGTTCTCGATTCGCAAGCGTGGCGTGACGATCCCGATCACACCGGCATCGCCGCTGCTGCGGGTGCCGCTCTGAATGCCGCTACGACGGCTGATAGCCACCCCCGATATCAGGATCGACTCGCGAGCATTGATGGTTACATTCCCCGCCCCACCATGGTAGCCGCTGTGGCCGATGGCGTCCGCGCTGAGATGGCCGCCATCAAGCAGGGACAAGCGATCGGTTTCCACGCTCAGGTTGCCGGAGCGCAGGTTGTTCCAGGTACGGGTGCTGATCCCGCCGCTATCAAGGACTGTGAGTTCGGGCGTGGCAACGGAGATGTTGCCGGTGAAGCTGAATATGCCGGTGGACACCTCATCCGAACCGGGGCTGGAACTGAGGCCTTCGCCGCGGCCCCGGATATGGACGGATTCCGTCGCAGTGACATTGATGTCCCCGCCGCCACGCTGGAAATAATAAGTACGGTTGCTGATTGCGCCGCCATCGCTCAAATCGAGCGTGCCGGTCCGAATACTGATCTCGCCGGCGCGCCCTCCGCCAATGGCCTGCCCGCTTATCGCCCCGCCCCCGCTGAGAATCACGCTCGCGGCATCCACGGTAACAAGACCGCCATCGCCCCTCCCTTCCGTTCCGGCGTAAACCGCCCCATTCGCGTCAATATTAAGCTCACCTGCCCTGATGCGGATCGTACCGGCCCGACCGATATCGGTGGTGGCGGCTTGCAGCGATCCGCCGGAAACACTCAGGCGGGAAGCATCAATCTCCAGCAAGCCGGCATCACTCCCGCCATAACTATTGTTATGCACGGCGCTCAGGCGGCCGGATGAGCTTCGTCCACTCACCAGCATGGTTCCGGACGCATGGATGGCAGTATTACCGCCATGTCCGGTGCTGTCTTCGGCAACGAAATTGCTGATCCGGCTGCCCTGCGTCAGCGTCAGGTCACCCAGCTTCAGCGAAATCTGCCCGCCATCACCTCGCCCGAAGGTGCTGCTGTCGATCCCGCTCTGGTTGGCCGCGACCAGCCGCCCGGTCTCGATTTCGATTGTTCCGCCCTGGGCCGTGCTATCAGTGGCGCTTTGCAGGAGTGCGCCATCGAGCACCACGCTGTCGCTGGCACGGATGCGGATACCGCCCCCGCTGCCGGCGTTCTGGGCCAGCAGCGAGGAATCCGCCACTTCCAGCTGGCCGGCACGAATCAGGATCGTTCCGTTGCTGCCATTGGCAAGGATATTGGCGCCACCCTGGATATGGACATCACCATAACGGGATGGCATGCTGCCGTTTGCATCGGACAGCCCGAGTTCCCCCTCTCCAGCCACGCTATACAGCCCGATTTTTCCGCCAGGAGCGGCCAGAACGCCGCTTCCCTGACCATCGACATCAAGCGCGCCCCCGACCAGGACAAGCTGCTGCCCATTTCCCACCCGAAGCTGGCTACCGTTCACGGCAATACCAACGGGATGGTCGCCCAAAAACCCGAAGGCCGCCGGAGAAGCAGCACTCAACACGCCGGCCGGGCTCGCAAGGGCGTCGAAACGGCTGCCATCTGCGAGTTTGACGTAGCTCGCGCTACTGGCATAAAAGGAGCCACCGACATCCAGGGCGGCATGGGGACCGAAAACCAGGCCGGCGGGATTGATCAGATAGAGATTTGCTGCGGGGATGGTGGAACGTAAAGTGCCATCGATGCCCGAAGCCGAACCACCGGTTACGCGACCGATGATGTTGGAGATGCCAGCGGGACCGCTGAAAGTCGCACTTTCGCCCTGGCTTAGATTGAACTGGCCGAAACTGTGGAACAGGTTGTTGCCCGACTGCCGACCGAGGTCGGAAGTGATTGAATAATCCGGACCGGAAAGACTGGCGCCGCGACCCAGCGTACCATCCATGGTGACGGCCGCATGACCGCTCAGGGACAGCATGCCCAGCGAGGCCACAATAAAAAATGATCCGGATAAGGCGCGCATCGAATTTCTCCCTCGTCAGCAGACTGCGGAGAATACTTCAAGACTTCACGCTCTTAATTTAGCAGATTGCATTGATAAAGCGCTAGCCCTGGGGTAAATTTGTTCCATTCATCCTCCAGCCCAGAGAAGGAGGTTTCAAGAACATGCGCCCCCTATTCCGCCACGCCCCCTTTACGGGGCTGATTCTTTCGCTGTTTATTTCCACAGCAGCCATCGCAGTCGGTCAGCCCGATGCCGCGCGCCTTTATCAACGCGGAGATTTCGAGCACGCTGCTCAGGCATGGGGCGAAACCGCCGCGTACCAGAAAAACCAGAACAACCATGCCTCCCGACTGCAGGCCCTGCTGGGAAAAGCCGAGGCATTGCGTGCGCTGGGCAGGTACCCACAGGCAGCGGACACCCTGAGTGAAGCACTGGAACTCGCCAACAACACGAGTGACAGCACATCCCAGGCGCTGATTCTGAACAGCATGGGCAATATTTCCCAACTATCGGGAAAGCTGCCGGAAGCGGAACACTATCTGAACTCGAGCCTGGAACTGTCCGGAAAAATAGCACGCCACGACCTCCTTGCCGCGGTTCATAACAACCTGGGAAATCTGAGAACCGCCCAGGAGCGCTATCTGGATGCCTTGGCAGCCTACGAACTCAGCGCGCAACACAGCCTCCAGGCTGGAAACCCGGTGCTGCGTTCCCAGGCCTTGAGCAACGCCGCCCGTGCGGCAGCTTTGGGCGGCGCAAGCCAGCGGGCGATATCCTTTGCCCAAGATGCGCTGGGTCTCGTGTCCTCGCTGGAAAACAGCCATGACAAGGCATTCTTGCTGCTGTCTCTGGGCCAGCTCCAGGGCCAACTCTCAGCGCAGGAGAACGCGCTGGCCAACACCCACAAGATCCTGACGCAAGCCCTGGCGGTAGCGGATGCCATAGGCGACGCTCGCTCCCGCTCCTATGCACTGGGTTATCTGGCCCAGCTCTACGAACAGCAGGGGCGCGATGAGGAGGCGCTGGAGCTCGACCGGCGCGCCATTGCGGCGCTGCAGCAAGTCAGCGCACCTGAAATTGCCTACCGCTGGTACTGGCAGCAGGGAAGGCTGAAGAAAAAGCATAAGGATTTCGATGCTGCGATTGCCGATTACCGCATGGCGGTTTATCACCTCCAATCCATTCGCGCCGACATGCCGGTTGTCAGCGCATCCGGAAAATCCTCCTTCCGCGAGGTGCTCGGCCCCCTATATTTCGATCTCGCCGATCTGCTGCTCCAGCGCGCCGCCACTACCAGCGACAAGGGACTGAAACAAAGCCTGCTCAAGGAAGCGCGCACGACCATCGAGCTTTCCAAGGCGGCAGAACTGCAGGATTATTTTCAGGACAGTTGCGTTGCCGCGCAACAAAGCAGGGCGGGAAAAACAACTGGCATCGGCGCCGGGGTTGCGGTGATTTACCCCATCCTGCTGCCGGACCGAATGGAGTTGCTCGCCGATTTTTCCGACGGCATCGTACAGTTCACTTCACCCGTCGTTTCCTCCCGCGCCATCGAAACCATAAGGGATTTCCGCACCAAGCTGGAAAAGCGCACCACGCGCGAATATCTGCCTTATAGCCAGGAGCTATACGGCTGGCTCATCCGGCCACTGGAGGCAGAGCTTGCTGCGCGCGGCATCAAAACCCTGGTTTTCATCCCCGATGGTGCCCTGCGCACCATCCCCATGGCCGCCCTGCACGATGGCAGGGAATTCCTGATAGCCCGCTATGCGGTCGCCACCACACCCAGCCTGGCCCTGACCGACATCCAGAGCTTGCCTGCGGCAAAATCCCCGCGTGCCCTGCTCAACGGACTCACACAAGCAGTACAGGGTTTTGCGGAATTGCCCAATGTGGCAGCCGAGTTGCAGGCGATTGGCCTGCTTTACGGCGGCAAGACCCTGAAGGATCAGGAGTACGTGGTCAACCGGGTGGAAAACGAACTCGACCAGACGCCCTACAGCGTGGTTCACATTGCCTCCCACGGCCAGTTCCAGAGCGACGTCAAGCAAACATTCCTGCTCTCCTATGACGGCAAGCTCACCATGGATAACCTGGAAAAACTGATCTCGCCCAGCCGTTACCGCGAACAGCCTATCTCGCTGCTGACACTGAGCGCCTGTCAGACCGCCGCAGGCGATGATCGTGCCGCGCTGGGCTTGGCCGGCGTGGCGGTAAAAGCGGGCGCCCGCAGCGCGCTGGCCTCGCTGTGGTTCATCAACGACCAGTCTGCATCCATGCTGGTTTCGGAGTTCTACCAGCAGCTCCATGAGCCCGGCATGAGCAAGGCCAACGCGCTACAAAATGCCCAGCTAAAACTGATGGCAGACAAACGCTTCAACCATCCCAGTTACTGGTCGCCTTTCCTGCTGATCGGCAACTGGCTCTAGTGCGGAGCCTGCTCGGCAAGCTGCGCGCACCCGTCGTCGTCTGCCTGCTGCTGGGCAACCTGGTCTTTCTGCTGCTGTGGGGCCTGCGCGCATCGGGTAATCTGCAGGCGCTGGAACTGATGACCCATGACCTCGCCCTCCGGTTGCGGCCAGCCGCCCTGCTCGACACGCGCATCGTGCTGGTAACCGAGACCGAGGAGGATCTACAGCGCTGGGGATACCCCCTTTCCGATGACATGCTGGCGCAAATCCTGGAGCGGCTGGGGGCTGATGGCGCCAGGGTGATCGGCATCGACAAGTACCGCGACATTCCGGTGCCACCTGGAACCGAGCGCCTGACCCAGGCCCTGAAGAAAAACCCCGACATCGTCTGGGTCACCAAGTACGGCGGTGCCGGCGCGCCTCCCATTCCCCCGCCCAAGGCACTCCAGGGCAGCGATCAGGTAGGCTTCAACGACCTCATCGACGATCCTGGCGGTATCGTCCGGCGCGGCCTGCTGTTCCTGGATGACGGACAGAATGTCACCTATTCCTTTCCGCTCATGCTCGCGCTGCATTATCTCAAGTCAACAGGCGTCGGCCTGCAAGCCGATCCGCTGCACCCCGAATATCTGCGCCTGTCGCGCACCACCGTGCCGCCTTTCGAACAGAACGACGGCGGCTACGTGAACGCGGACGCGGCCGGTTATCAGTTCCTGCTCGATTACGCCGGGATGCCGGCGCATTTCAAAACGTTTTCCATCACCGAACTGCTGAGTGGCAAGGCTCGGCCGGATGAGTTGAGGGACAAAATCGTTATTGTCGGCACCACGGCAAAGAGCATCAACGACTACTTTTTTACACCATTCAGTCAGGGCCTGAACGCCGACCAGCGCATTTATGGGGTGGAACTTTTCGGCCACGTGGTCAGCCAGCTGCTGCGCTTCGCGCTCGCCGACGAGTCGCCCATCAAGGTGTGGCGCGATGGCCCGGAATACGCCTGGACCTGGCTATGGTGCCTGCTGGGCGGCGTGGCCGGTTTTACCGCGCGGGCATTGAAAACTTTCCTGCTCGCCACGCTGCTCGGCCTCTCCCTGCTGGGATCGGCCTATTACCTCGCTTTCCTGCAAGCCTGGTGGATCCCGGTGGTACCCCCGCTGCTGGGTTTCCTGCTCACCGCCATGTCCGCCGCCTCCTACATGTCGAACCAGGAAAAAAGACAACGCGCGATGCTGATGCAAATATTTTCCCGGCATGTCTCGGGCGACGTCGCCCAAACCCTGTGGGAACAACGCGACCAGTTTCTAGAGGGAAACCGCCCCAAACCACAGCAAATTACCGCCACGGTACTGTTTTCGGACATCCGCGGCTTCACCACCATTTCCGAAAAGCTGCCGCCCGAATTGCTGATGGAATGGCTCAACGAATACATGGAAGCCATGGCCAGCGTGGTTGCATGCCATCATGGCGTGATCAACAAGTACATCGGAGATGCGGTCATGGCGCTGTTTGGCGCGCCCATCGCCCACCATACCGAGGCCGAAGTCGCCGCCGATGCGGTCAATGCCATCGAATGCGCCCTCGCCATGGAGCTGGAAATCAAGCGCCTCAATCCGCTCTGGATTGCCCGCGGCCTGACCCCTATCGGCATACGCATCGGCATTTTCACCGGCCCGCTGGTAGCCGGAAGCCTGGGCGGCAGCGACCGACTGGAATACACTGTCATCGGCGACAGCGTGAATGTCGCGTCGCGCCTGGAAAGCTATAATAAAGACTTTACCGCTCCTGCCGCCGCGGGAAGGCCCTGCCGCATCCTGATCGGAGAATCCACCCTCAGGCTGCTCGGAGGGCGTTATCATGCGGAGGCTGTAGGCGAAGTTGCCCTGAAGGGCAAGGATGAGATGGTTTCCGTATATCAAGTCATTGATCGTCTGAAGCAAGGAGAAATATCGTGAATATCAAGCAGTTTTCCGGCTGGGCTCTGGCCTTCCTCCTCAGCGCGCACATTGTCGGCGCCGTAGCGGCCGATGTCGCCGCGGCCGCAACCTCATCCATCCCCACCTACAAACCGCCCTTGCGTGGCGCACCGGCCAGCCGCGTGGGTGGCGGCAGCCGCGGCAGCGACAGCGGAAGCGCGCCACGGATAGCCGTGCTCGCCCCCGACCATACCGGTTACACCACCCAGGAACAACCCAACCTGTACTGGTACCTTTCCAGACCGGTGGCAACCAGGCTGGAAATCACCGTCATCAACGACCAGTCGGTCCAACCGCTGCTGGAAAAGAAACTCGAAACCCCCACACAGGCGGGTATACAGCGCCTGCGCCTGAAAGACCTCGGTATCAAGCTCAAACCCGGCATCGAATACCGCTGGTTCGTAGGGCTGGTGGCGGACCCGCAACAGCGCTCCAACGATGTCATTGCGAGCGGGACCATTCAGCGTAGCGAACCCTCGCCGGCCCTGCTGGAAAAACTGGCCAAGGCGGACAAACCGGGCATCCCTTTCGTCTATGCCGAGGAGGGCATCTGGTATGACGCCATCACCTCGATTTCGGAGTTGATCGTCGCCAACCCCAGGGATGCAGCCCTGCGTCAGCAACGTGCCGCCCTGCTGGAACAGGCCGGGCTGGAGGAAGTCGCTGGTTTTGACAAGCTGAAGCAATAAAAGGCCTTTAATTCAGCATGAAAATAGCAAGCTGGAACGTCAATTCCCTCAAGGTGCGCCTGCCCCAGGTACTGGACTGGCTGGCCCAGAACCAGCCCGATGCGTTGTGCCTGCAGGAACTGAAACTGGAAGACAAGAATTTCCCGCTGGCCGAGATCGAGGCCGCAGGTTATCGCGCCTGCTTTTCGGGACAAAAAACCTATAACGGCGTGGCCATCCTGAGCCGTGCCGCAGCCGAGGATGTGTGCAGCGGGATTCCCGGCTACGCCGACGAGCAGAAAAGGGTGCTGGCCGCCACGATCGGCGGGGTTCGCGTGGTGTGCGTCTACGTCCCCAATGGTCAGAGCGTGGATTCCGACAAATACCGTTACAAGCTGCAATGGCTCGCGGCGCTGACGGCCTGGCTGAAAGACGAATTGTCCCGCCATCCTGAGCTGGCCCTGCTGGGTGACTACAACATCGCCCCGGAAGACCGTGACGTGCATGACCCCAAGGCATGGGAAGGGCAGGTGCTGTGCAGCGCGCCGGAACGCGAAGCCTTCCGGGGACTGCTTGAATTGGGCCTGACCGACAGCTTCCGCCTCTTCGAGCAGGCGGAAAAATCATTCACCTGGTGGGATTACCGCATGCACGCATTCCGGCGCAACCTGGGCCTGCGCATCGACCATATCCTGCTGAGCGGGAAACTGGCACAAACCTGTTCGTCCTGCGTGATAGACACTGTGCCGCGCAAGCTGGAGCGGCCCTCCGACCATACCCCCATCATTGCCGAGATCGCGCCATGAAAGGCCCGTGCCTGAAACCTGTTTTGCTGCTTGCCGCATTTGCCTGCGGCATGCCCATCGCGCAGGCAGATTCTTCGCCAGCCCACGAAAAACCCATCGTATTTCAGCCACCCGCGCCCGAATTGCCCGCGCTGGATGGGGGCGCCGGCCTCAGTGACGGACAGAAACGTCTGCGCACCCGCCTGCTCAACGGCGGAGCCATCGCGGGCATACTCTGGTACGGGGCGGCGCACTGGTGGAAAGACAGCATGAGTTCCAACTTCAGCACTGTCAGTGAAGGCTGGTTTGGACCAGACACCTCTAGCGGCGGCGCGGATAAACTCGGCCACATGTATTCAACCTATGTCGGCACCCGGCTGCTGACACGGGCTTTCGAATGGGCCGGCCATGACAGTAATAAAGCCGCGTGGCTGGCTGCGGCCACCACCTGGGGCGCCATGCTGGCAGTTGAAACCGGGGATGGATTTTCCAGCCGCTACCGCTTCAGCAAGGAAGACCTGGTCATGAACACCATCGGCACCGGCCTTGGCCTGTTGCTGGAAAAAAATCCAGAACTCGATGAAATACTGGATTTCCGCCTCATGTACCGTCCATCCGACGATGCCAGGCGGCTCAACCAGGTCGATCTCGTCGACGACCACAGCGGCCAGACTTACCTGTTCATCGCCAAGGCCAGCGGCATTCCGGCGCTGCGCAAAATTGAGCCGCTACGCTATTTGGAACTGGCCGTGGGTTACGGCTCTCGTGGTTACGAGCCGAATGCGGGGGGCGAACGCAGCCGCAATATTTACTACGGCATTTCCCTCAACGTGGCGGAAATTCTCGGCGCCAGCGTGTTCAGGGAAAGCTCAGGCAGTCGGACGCAAAAAATCAGCAACAGCATCCTGGAATTCGTCCAGCTACCGGGTACCGCGGCACTGGCCGACCATCGCTTGTAGCCATCAGGCCAGCGGAAAGGGTTGGCGGGTCAGGGCCACGGAAACAATGTAGGCGAAAACGGCTATCGCGCCCAGCCAGGCAAGGACTCTGATCTGTTTGGTCCGACCGCGCTTGATCGCCACCGTACCCAGACCGATATAAAGCAGCAAGGCCATAATCTTTGCAGTCAGCCAGGAATGGGTGCCGGGATACTGGCCGATATTCAGCGCCAGCAGAACCGCGCTGGCGAGCAGTGCGGTATCGACCACATGAGGCACGGTCCTCACCCAGCGCAGTTGCAACCGGGCGGGATCGTGCAGCATCCACCAGCCGCGCAGCACGAACAATGAGATGCTGAGCAGGGCGCAACTCATGTGGATCGTCTTTATGACCAGGTGGTAGCTCATGGCTGGGGCGGCGGATAATCCTTGGGCAACAACACCCACATCTTGCCCGCCTGCTTCATGCTGCCGGCCTGTTTTCCGGCATCCGCGCCGAACCCCCAGAAGAAATCCGCCCGCACCGTGCCCTTGATGGCGCCGCCGGTATCCTGGGCCAGCATCAGGCGATTGAGCGGCCTGGCGTCATTGGGCCAGGTCGTTGCCAGGAACACCGGCGCCCCCAGAGGAACACTGCGCGGATCTACGGCGATACTGCGCCCCGCCGTCAAAGGGACGCCCAAGGCGCCCAGAGGGCCGGAAAGCTGGTTCGGCAATTCGCGGAAAAACACATAACTGGCATTGACGTTGAGCAGCTCTGTCAGCTTGCTGGGATTATTTTTCCCCCAGTCCTTGATGCCCTGCATCGAGGCCTTGTCGAGGGTCAGTTCGCCGCGTTCCACCAGGGTCTTGCCGATGGATTTGTAAGGGTAGCCGTTCTGGTCGGCATAGCCGATGCGCACCAGCTCACCGCCCGGCAGCTTGATCTTGCCGGAGCCCTGGATCTGCAGAAAAAACAGATCGACCGCATCGTCCACCCAGAACAACTCGCGCCCCTTCACCAGCGCGGCCCCATTCTCGATTTCCGCCCGGCTGTAGTAAGGCACCACCTTGTTGCCCTGCAGGCGTCCGCGCAAACGCATGCTCTTCAGCTCGGGATAAACGGATGCCAGATCGATCACCAGCAGATCGGAAGGCACGCCGTGGACGGGGTAGCGGAAACGTGCGCTACGGGAACGGCTGCCGTTCAGCAGCGGCTCGTAATAGCCGGTGATCAGGCCACTACTGGTGCTGTCGGGATTGGTCACCTGATAGGGAACAAAGTTGTCCTCGAAGAAACGGCGCAGGGATTCCGGCTGCACCGGCTGCGACACGGCCGCCTCGCACACTGCCTGCCATGCGGACTGCTGTTTCAGGGCGGAACAGCTGCGCAAAAAAGCCTCCCAGGCTTGGGTGGGATCGTCCTCGCTCCAGCCCGAAACCGCATTCCACACCGTCGCCTGCAACACGGGCGGCACAACGGAGGCAGGGATTTCAACGGGCGGCGTAACCGGCACTGCAACTGCAGGAGGCTTGGACGGCGGCACAGCCGCACAAGCGGAAAGCAGTAGCACAAATAAGGAGGGAAATAGTATTTTCATGTTGTGCATGATTCGGAAAGCACGATCAGTACAAGGGGGATTTCGCCCGGAACTAGGCTAGTGAAGAACGCGCGGAACCGCCAGCGTAAATTCGGCCACCTGGGCATCGAACCGGGTGCCATCCTCCGCCACCATCTGGTAGCTGCCACGCATGGTCCCCACCGGGGTTGCCAGGGACGTGCCGCTGGTGTACTCGAAACGTTCGCCCGGCTGCAGCAACGGCTGCTCGCCCACTACACCAAGTCCGCGCACTTCCTGGGTCTGATTCTCCGCGTCGGTGATGACCCAGTGACGGCTGATAAGCTGAGCCGCCACGGTGCCGGTATTGGTAATGGTAATGGTATATGCGAACGCATAACGCTCGCCGCCCTCGTCGGACTGGTCGGGAAGGAAGACCGCGACGGTGTCCACCTGAATTTCGTATTTTTTGCTGTCAGCCATAGGGTCACCATTGCACACGAATTTCACTCGACAGGCAAGGGCAATGCGAAGTTAAACCGGAGCGTCTTGCCCGGCGCTAGCGGAAATCACCTTGTGATAGCGGAAAGCCTCGGCAATCTGCGCGCGCAACGGGTCATCCTCCCACGGCTTGGTGAGAAACTTGTAAATGGCGCCGCGGTTCACTGCCTCGGCAATGCTGGCCAAGTCGGTGTAGCCGGACAGCACCATGCGTACCGTGCCCGGGTACATTTCGCGAACTCGGCTGAGAAACTCGGTGCCGCTCATTTCGGGCATACGCTGGTCGGAAAGAATAACGTCCACCGGCGTCTGGGCCAGGATCTCGAACGCCGCCGCCGGGCCGCTCGCGGTCAGGATGCGGTAGCCTTCAAGGCGCAGCAGGCGTTGCAGGGAAGTGAGAACATTGGGTTCGTCATCCACCAGCAATAAAGTATGGGCAGGAACATTCTGTGCACCGGGAAAAGTAAGCCGGCGGCCATCGCGCAACAACTGTTCCATTTGCTCCGCGGGTACGGGACGGCTGAAATAGTAGCCCTGGATGGCATCGCAACCGTGGCTGCGCAAGAAACTCAACTGGCTTTCCGTCTCCACCCCTTCCGCGATCACGTCGAGCTTGAGGCCGTGAGCAAGAGCGATGATGGCCATCGAGATGGCAGCATCGTCCGAGTCGGAGATGATGTCGCGCACGAAGGACTGATCCAGCTTGAGTTTGTTGATGGGAAAGCGTTTGAGATAACTGAGGCTGGAATAGCCGGTACCGAAATCGTCGATGGACAGCCTGACGCCCATATTGCGTAACGCATCCAGCGTTATTTCGGTGCTTTCGGCGTGTTGCATGGCCACGCTTTCAGTGATTTCCAGTTCCAGATACTGAGCGGGTAGCCCGCTTTCCGCCAGGGCATTTTCCACCAGCTGCGGGATGTTTTCGCGGAACTGCCGTCCCGAAATATTTACCGCCACGCGCACCGGCGGCAAGCCTGCGTCATGCCATGCCTTGGCTTGCTTGCAGGCGGTATGCAGCACCCAGGCGCCGATGGGAATGATCAGACCGGTCTCTTCCGCCAGCGGGATGAAGTTGGCGGGTGAAACCATGCCCAGCTCGGCGTGGTGCCAGCGCAGCAGCGCCTCCATGCCGATCACCTGGCCGGTCAGCAGACTGACCTGGGGCTGGTAGTGGAGGGCGAATTCATTTCGCTCCAGGGCGGTGCGCAAGCTGTTCTCCAGCATCAGGCGCTGGAAAATGCGGCTGTTGATCTCGGCGGTGTAATACTGGATGCCGTTGCGGCCTTGATCCTTGGCCTGGTACATGGCGGCATCCGCGTTTTTCAGCAGGGTAGTGGCATCCTCCCCGTCGCGCGGGAACAGGCTGATACCGATACTGCAGGTGACGGTCAACTGGTGGGACTCGACCGGGACGGGCTCGGCAATGGCGGCGAGAATCTTGTGCGTGACGCGCGAAATCTCCTCCTCCTGCGAGATATCGGTCAGAATCACTGCAAAATCGTCTCCGCCCAGTCTTGCCACGGTGTCGCCGCTGCGAATGCAATCGCCGAGCCGATGCGCCACGATCTGCAGCAGCTGGTCGCCCACATTGTGTCCCAGGCTTTCATTGACCACCTTGAAATTGTCGAGGTCGATGAACAACAGGGCGAGCTGGTGGCCGGCGCGGCGGGCAAAGATGATGCCCTGGGCCAGGCGGTCCTGCGCCAGGTTGCGGTTGGGCAACCGGGTCAGGGTGTCGTGGGCAGACTGGTAGGCCAGTTGCTCCTCGTACTGCTTGCGTTCGGTCACGTCGTTCTGGATACCAATGTAATGGGTGACCTGACCCGCGTCGTTGCGTACCGGCGAAATGTAAAGCTCATTCCAGAACAGGCTGCCATCCTTGCGGTAGTTGCGCAGCAGCGCCTTGCCGTCGCGTTGCTCCTTGACCGCACGGCGGATATTTTCCAGCTCGGGCTGGTCGGTATCCTGGTTTTGCAGGAAGCGTCCATTTTTCCCCAGCGCCTCCTCGCTGGTGTAACCGGTAATGCGCTCGAACGCGGGGTTGACATACACGTAGGGGAAGTTCGCCAGGCTTGCATCGATGATGGTAATGGCGTTCACACTCGATTCGAGCGCCCGTTGCCATAAGCGGAGCTTCTCCTGCGCCGCCTTGCTGGCGCTGATATCCTGCTTGATGCCAACGAAATGGGTGATTTCTCCGTTCTCGTTCTTGACCGGAGAAAGGGTGGCGGCTTCCCAGAAGAGTTCCCCGTTCTTTTTGCGGTTGAGCACCTCTCCACTCCACACCTTCCCGGCGAGAATGGTTTGCCACATCGTCTGGTAGGTTTCCAGTGGTGTTTGGCCCGATTGCCAGACACGCGGATTGTGACCGATGATTTCTTCACGGGAATAGCCGGTCAGGGCATAGAAATAGGGATTGGCGTATTCGACCGTTCCGTCACGGTCGGTGATGATAATGGTATTGGCGCTCTGCTCTACTGCGAGCGAGAGCTTGCGCAGTTCGACTTCTGCTTGCCTGCGTTCGGAAATGTCCACCGTCGAGCCGACATAGCCTGCGAAGTTGCCGTCCATATCGGTAAAAGGCGCACCGTGGCCTATCATCCAGCGATATTCGCCATCGCGGCGGCGCAGCCGGAACTCGATGGTGAAGGAGCGCCGAGCCTCAAACGCCTCGAGATAGGTGTGCGTGCACCGTTCGATATCCTCGGGGTGTACGCTTATTGCCCAACCGTCGCCCTGCTCCTGTTCCAGTGCGCGACCGGTGAAGTCCAGCCATGCATGGTTGAAATAATCGAGTTTTCCATCCGTTCCAGCACGCCAAACCAGGATGGGAAAATCCTGGAACAGCTTGAGGTACATATCCCGCGACTGGGTCAGGCGGTCTTCCATCGCGATGCGCTCGGAAATGTCGCGCATGATGGTGGACAGGTGGTCGACCGTGCCATCGGCTGCCTTGTGGGCAAGAATCACCTGCGAAACCGGGATTTCTTTTCCGTCCCGGTTCAGCAAGGCGGTTTCGCCTTCCCAAAAGCCTTTCAGCAAGGCGGTCGGGATACCAATTTGCTGAATGCGTTGGTAGGCCCAGGCCGGGTAGTGCACGGCAATATCGGTGCCAATGATGTTCTCTTGCGTT
Source organism: Sulfuricellaceae bacterium (assembly GCA_031426915.1). Taxonomy (GTDB): domain Bacteria; phylum Pseudomonadota; class Gammaproteobacteria; order Burkholderiales; family Sulfuricellaceae; genus Sulfurimicrobium. The sequence goes on from JASJPB010000025.1 coordinate 43,182, forward strand.
CCAATGCCAAACAGTTCCCGCGCCGCACGGTTGAGGAACAGGGCTTTGCAGTCCGGCGTGGCGGTGGCAACGAAATCCGGCGTGGCGGCGAGAATTTCCGCCTGGCGGGAAATCTCGCCGATGAAATTTTCCATCTGCTCCGCGCCCTGGTTGAAACCGCGCATCAGATCGCCGATTTCATCGTAGCGGTGGTTTTTCATCCGCACGCTGCGGTCCCCCGCGGCAAAGCGCCTCACCATGTCGGTGACCGTGACCAGCGGCGTCACGATGCGCCAGCGCGCATAGGCAACGAGCGTGACCAGGAATGCCAGATTGAGCGCCACCACGCCGGCAATCAGCCAGTCGATATGGCGGTGCGCGCGCTGCGCCGCTAACGTCAGCGTACTGACAACCCGGTCGGCGCGCTCCAGGATGGCATCGGTTTCCCCGCTGAGGCGGGGCATATCACCCTGGTCCAGAGTGGCGGCGGAGCCGGACAGGGATCTTTCCAGCGTCTGGCGGAAAGTGCGCCAGCTTGCGCGCACCTCTCCGATCTGGTCAGACAGATCGCGGCTTTCCCGCAACAGCAGGGGATGCAGGCCAGCGCTTTCCTTTTCGACGCCGGCGAGCATGGTTTCGAAGCGCTGCATCAGGGCCGGAACCTCGGTGCTGGCGCGTTTCTGCAATATGGACTCGGCGGTGTAATAGGCCAGTCTCTGGCTCAGGTAGCGCAACTTGCCACTATCATTGACCAGGCGGGAGACGTCCGCCACGCCGTTGTAGAGTGTTTCCACCAGAACCAGGCTGGCGGCGGTAACGAGGAAAAATGCGGAAAAAATCGTCGCCAGTTTCTGCCCGACCGTCAGCCTCACCCTGGGGGCGGACGGCGGCGGAGCTGGAGCAAGCTGGTCGGCTGGGAGCATATATTTCGTTGCATTGAAGGGGTTGGGACAGAGGGCAAGCGAGTTTTTCCGGCGCAAGTTGCTATAATAAGCACATTTTTTCGCGAACGGGCTATAAATTGATTTCCACCGCCAACATCACCATGCAGTTCGGGGCCAAGCCCCTGTTCGAAAACGTTTCGGTCAAATTCGGCGAGGGCAACCGCTATGGCCTGATCGGCGCCAACGGCTGCGGCAAGTCCACATTCATGAAAATCCTTGGCGGCGATCTGGAACCTTCAGGCGGCAATGTTTCCATCGACCAGGGCGAGCGCCTGGGCAAATTGCGCCAGGACCAGTTCGCCTACGAGGATAACGTGGTGCTGGACGTGGTGATGATGGGCAATGCCGAACTATGGGCGGTGAAGGAAGAAAAGGACGCCATCTACGCCAACCCGGAAGCCAGCGAGGACGACTACATGCGCGCCGCCGAGCTGGAAACCCTGTTTGGCGAGCTCGACGGCTACACTGCCGAGTCGCGTGCCGGCGAGCTATTGATCGGCGTCGGCATCGCAGTCGAACTGCACACCGGCCTGATGCGCGAAGTGGCACCCGGTTTCAAGCTGCGCGTGTTGCTGGCGCAGGCGCTGTTTTCCGACCCGGACATCCTGCTGCTGGACGAGCCTACCAACAACCTCGACATCAACACCATCCGCTGGCTGGAAGATGTGATCAACGCACGCTCCAGTACCATGATCATCATTTCCCACGACCGCCACTTCCTCAACAGCGTGTGCACCCACATGGCGGACCTGGATTACAGCACCATCCGCATCTATCCCGGCAACTACGACGAATACATGATCGCCGCAACCCAGGCGCGCCAGCGCATGCTGACGGATAACGCCAAGAAGAAGGATCAGATTGCCGAGTTGAACGCCTTCGTGGCGCGCTTCTCCGCCAATGCCTCCAAGGCACGCCAGGCCACCAGCCGCGCCCGGCAGGCCGACAAACTCAAGGATGGCATTGTCGATGTCAAGCCTTCCAGCCGCCAGAGCCCTTATATCCGCTTTGAGACTGATGACCGGGAAAAGCTCCATCGCAAGGCGGTGGAATTGCTGGACGTTGCCAAAGGCTACGACAAGGTGTTGTTCCACGGACTCAACCTGCTGCTCGACGCCGGCCAGCGTCTCGCCATCATCGGCCCCAACGGCGCGGGTAAAACCACGCTGGTGAAAACACTGGTGGGCGAGATCGAGCCGGACCAGGGCGTGGTCAAATGGGCGGACAAGGCCAAAATCGGCTACTTCGCCCAGGATCACCACGCAGACTTCGAGGATGACATGACCCTGTTCGAATGGATGGAACGGCACGGGCGCAAGAGCGACGATGACCAGATCATCCGCGCCACGCTCGGCCGCCTGCTGTTCACCGGCGACGATTCGAAGAAATCGGTGCGCGTGCTGTCCGGCGGCGAAAAGGGGCGCATGCTCTACGGCAGGCTGCTGCTGGAACGTCCCAACGTGCTGGTGATGGACGAACCCACCAACCACATGGACATGGAGACCATAGAGGCACTCAACATGGCGCTGGAACAATATAAAGGCACGCTGATTTTCGTCAGCCACGACCGCCAGTTCGTGTCCTCGCTGGCAACGCAAATCCTCGAACTGGACGGCAAGGGCAGCTTCCGCCATCACATCGGCAATTACGAGGATTACCTGCTGAGCCAGGGCGTTTCGTAACCCCGGATTCCATTCATCCCATAAACCGCGTTTCACCGCGAAGGACGCGAAGGTTCGCAAGGTAAAACAAAGCTGTTCAAGTCTTTGAATTCCTTCGCGGCCATTGCGTCCTTTGCGGTTCAATCGCTTTATTAAGGGCTCGTTAATGAATAAGTCGGGCATACGTTGTCGCGTATTCGGGCGTCTGCGGCGTTGCGAGGCTTGCGAAGGGAATGACCCTTCGCTGCGCCTCACGCCTTGCATCCATCCAGAATACGCGACAACCCTTCGGGCTGGGGCCGATTGGGGTGCATTCCGGTGTTGCGAGCCGCTTGTTGTGAATGACACAACCGCGCGACTCGCGTCTAGGACTGCACCCCAATCGGCCCCAGCGTATGCCCAACTTATTCATTAACGAGCCCTAAGGTTCATCCGGGCCGCGATCTTTTTTCTCTTGCAGGCGCCCAAGGGGCGGCGCAGAATAAGCCATCCTTTCCCCTGTCCCCGGAGCGGATATTGAAAACGTTGCTGCGCCCCGCCGTGTATCTCCTCAACCGGCTCAGCTATCCCCATAAACTCGCGCTGATCGGGTTCGTTTTCTTCCTTCCTTTCGCTGTTGCCGGATACCTCATGGTGTCCGAGACCAATGCGAGCATCGCCCTTGCCGAGAGGGAGCTGTCGGGGCTCCAGTCGCTCCGCCCATTGAAAAAGCTGATGCGCATTGCCCAGGAACACCGCGGCACTGCCCAACTGGCTTTACACGGTGATCTGGATGTGCTGCAACGACTCGATCACCTGGAGCAGCTGGCCGGCGAGGTGATTCAGGAACTGGACGCTTTCGACGCGGAGTTCGGCAAGACCATCAAGATCTCGGACGAATGGGGTCAAGTCAAATCCAGATGGAATAACCTGACCAGGAAATCCACCTCGGTCAGTGCGGAAGAAAGCTTCAGCCTGCACACCGCGTTTGTCGAATGCATACAGGTTCTGCTGCTGCATATCTCCGATGCGTCCGGCCTGTCGCTGGATCCCGCGCTTGACACCCATTACCTCATCTTTGCCGTGACTTTTCCGCTCAATCAATGGACGGAAAGCCTCGGGCAAGCACGTGCGCTATCCGCTGTCATGGCCCAGAAGAAGTCCTTCTCCCTGCGAGAGCGCTACCAATTGTCCAAGACGGTGGGCGAGAGCCAGAGAATCGGCGCCAAGGTGCAGGCCGATCTGGAGACTGCGCTTAACCTGACGCCGGGGCTGCGGAAACGCATGGGCACCCCTTTGAAAGAAGCCCATTCGGCCATGGGTGCCTTCCTCTCCAGTGCGGAAGAACTGCTACTTGAGCCGAACAGCATCCTGCATGATAGTCAAGCGATGTTCCGGCAAGGAACGCTTGCCGTTAACGCCGTTTATCACTTGTGCGAAGCCACCCTTCCCGCGTTGCAGGAGACAATTCAGGCACGTTCCAATCGACTGGTGCTGAAAAGGTATGCACTCCTTGCCATTGGCGCCGCGGCGGGTTTGCTGGCAGCTTATTTGTTCCTTGCTTTCACCAGCGCGCTGATGAAACAGCTGGATGCATTGCGACGTGGCGCAAAATCAGTGGTGGAAGGGAATCTGAACACCCAGGTGGTGCAGGACAGCCATGACGAAATGGCCACCATTGCCTATTTTTTTAACGGCATGGTGGATTCGATTCGTTACCAGATGATCAAGGCGGCGCAAGGGGAAGCCGAGCTGCGCAAATCGGAGGAAAAATACCGGTCGCTGATGGACCAGGCAAACGATGCCTTTGTCGTGGTTGACCTGGAGGGCAAGTTGCTGGATGTCAACCGGGCCGCCGAGAAAATGTTTGGTTACAGCAAGGAAGAGTTGTTGCAGCTGCATGCCCTGGATCTGCATCCGGAAGAGGAAAGAGAGCTGGTGCTGAAAACTTTTCAGGTTTTGCAGGAAAACGGCATAAGCCAGGCGCAAGCCCAGGTGCGGCGCAAGGACGGGAGCATCATCCTGGTGGCTGTCTCGGCCGCGTTGGTCAAATACGAAGGCGGGGTCATGGCGATCGGCATCTTCCACGACATCAGCGAGCTCAAGCGCACCGAGGAGCAACTGCGCCTCGCCGCCACGGTTTTTGAAGGGACGGCCGAAGGCATCATGATCACCGATGCCGCCGGGGTCATCGTATCGGTGAACCGGGCTTTCAGTGAACTGACCGGCTATGCCCCGCAAGAAGCGGTCGGAAAAACGCCCGCGCTCCTTAAATCTGGACGCCACCCCGCCGGTTTCTACCGGGGAATGTGGCAAGAAGTTCTTGCCACGGGATCCTGGCAGGGCGAAATGTGGGACCGGCGCAAGGATGGTGCGCTGTTTCCGGCGTGGCTGACCATCAGCGTGGTGCGCAAGGAGGATGGCACGCCCCAGTATTTTGTCGGCATCTTCAGCGACATTTCTCTGATCAAGGAGTCGCAACGGCGCATCGAGTACCTGGCCAACTTCGACGCCCTGACCGGGCTGCCCAACCGCAACCTGTTCCATGACCGGCTGAAGCATGCCGTCGCGCGCGCGGCCAGGCAGAGCGACGGGTTCGCACTGATGTTCATCGATCTGGACAATTTCAAGGCCGTCAACGACACCCTCGGCCACGACGCGGGCGACTTGCTGCTGCAGGAAGTCGCCAGGCGGCTGGGAAAATGTATCCGCGATGGCGACACGGCAGCCCGCCTTGGCGGCGACGAGTTCACGGTGTTGCTGGAAACCAGCGATCCGGACGCCGTGGCGAGAACTGCGCAACGTATCGTGGAGGTGCTGGCCGCGGCCTTCACCCTGTGCGAAAGCGAAGTCTACGTCACCTGCAGCATCGGCATCAGCATTCATCCGGATGACGGCGTGGACGATCAAACCCTGATGAAAAACGCCGACATCGCCATGTATCGCGCCAAACAGCAGGGAAAAAACAGTTTCCGTTTTTTTGGCGGGTGATCCGGCGCGGAAGCTGCGTCTACCGTGGCGCCTTGTCGAACAGGGGATCGCGCAGCCGCGCAAAATCCCGGGGCGCGACGTACTGCAATATCTCCTTGCCCTTGCTGTCCAGCGTGAGAGCCAGCCCTTTTTCGGGATAAAGCCAGTGTTCCACTTCCCCGGAGGTTCTGACGCGTTCGCCCGGTTGCCCGAAATGTCTCAGCGCGATCTCCTCGTCGAAACTGGCGGAAGGGATGAAGGTGATAGCGCCGATACGGGCGCCATAGGCAAGCTCCAGATCATCCGAATTGAGGGTGAATTTGCGCGTGCTGCTCTCCATGTACTGGCTTTTTCGAGCATGCTGCCGCATACGCTCCACGGTTTCCCTCTCCACCGCCGCGACCAGGATCATCTTTCCCGTGAGCATGCCCATTGCGACCTGACCGTAATAGGCTTCCAATGAGCCCGCTTCCCCGGGAATCGCGACTACGGCAACTTCCATATCCATGCCGAAGCGTTCGCGCGTATCGCCGAGAGTGCTGACGGGGAGCGTCAGTCCGAAGACTTTCGAAGCGCCGTCAGGCAGTATCTCGATTTGCCACGGCAGCCCTGAAACAGGTGACGTCTTGCGCTCCTCGCCCGAGGAACGAAGCAGCACCGCCGCCACGACCAGCGCGGTCAGCAGCAAAAGGATAAAGATGGACTTTTTCATCAGGACGCCGGTTTTGCCGGGCTGAATTTCACGGAGTAGGTGGCGCCGCTGGCGATAATCTCGAACAGGCGGTCGATATTGGGATGCTTGCCGGGATTCCGGCGTGCGTCTCCGGTGTGTTCGGCATACAGCGTCAGGCCTTCCCGGGCCGCATCGGGGGTGATGGCTCCCCATTTTTCCGTGAGGTGGCGATAGATCTTGAGCGAGCCCTGACTACCCGGTTTGTTTTCTATGCTGGCAACGACGACGCCATCCTGATTGAGCAATTCCAGCCGCGCAAGGTGATCCACGCTGGCAAGTTGGGCGAGATTTTCCGCAAAGCTTCCCATATCAAATCCAATAAGCTGTTTTGGTCATGAGTTTCGACGAGAGCCGCATCGCCGCTTTCACCGGCAAGGGCAATTCCGCCCCGCCATGCTCCAGCGCCGTGGTGGCATGCTGGATCTCGTCGCTTTTCATCTGTTCCAGGATGGCGCGGCTTTTCTCATCCTGTTGCGGCAGTTGTCCCAGGTGGCTCTCAAGGTGCTGTTCCACCTGATGTTCGGTTTCCGCCAGGAAGCCGAGATTCCACTTGTCGCCCAATGAGCCGGCCAGCGCGCCGAGAGCGAGCGAGCCGCTGTACCAGAGCGGATTCAGCAGGCTTTTACGCCCGCCCAGCTCGGCGATGCGCGTTTCAGTCCAGTTCAGGTGCTCGGTTTCTTCCCATGCAGCCTGTTCCAGCGCGGCCTTGACTTCCACATTGCGGGCGGTCAGGGCTTGACCCTGATACAAAGCCTGGGCGCAGATTTCCCCGCAGTGGTTGATGCGCATCAGGGCGGCAGCGTGACGTTTTTCCTCTGTGCTGAGCTCCGCATCGGGCAAAGCCCCGCCCGGCAGCGGGCGCGTGGTCGGCGCCTGGGCGAACAGCGTGCGCAGGCCCTTGTCAAATTCGATGATCAGTTTGTCCAGGGGAATCATCTTAAATACCTCACTTCAAGCCACAGAGAACACAGAAGGCACAGAGACAGAACGGTTTTTTCTCTGTGAACTCTGAGTTCTCTGTGGCTAACTGTTTTGTTCAAGATCATTTGGTATATCCCATTTGCCGCGCGATTAATGTGACCGGGTGCAGCACTTCGACCTCGTACCCGTTCCGCCTTAGGCCGCCAGCCATGTGCATGGCGCAACCCGGATTGGAAGTGGCGATAAAACGCGCGCCGCAACCCTTGATGGCGTCGATTTTATCACGCAACAGCACACCCGCCATTTCCGGCTGGGTCAGGCCGTAAATGCCCGCCGCGCCACAGCACTGGTCGTTGCCGGGCAAGGGTATCAGCGTGGCGCCGGGGATACGCCGCAACAATCCAGGGACGGCATCCTGATCGTGCAGCACGTTGCGGCTGGAACAGGGCTCGTGCACCGCGATGGTCGCCGCCAGCGGCGCCAATGTGACTTGATCCCAGCCCTGCGCCTGGACGAGAAATGCGCTGACATCCAGCACCGGCGCCGCTAGCGGCGGCTTGTATCCGGTCAGGCTGGCACCGCAACCGGATGCCGAGTGAAGGATCGCCGTCAGCTCCAGCCCGGCAAAAGCGGCGCGATTTTCATGCGCCAGACGCTGCGCGGTTTCAGGTTCGCCGTTATGCCGATGCAGCGCGCCGCAGCAGGTTTGCTTCGCGGCCACATGCACCGTGTAACCCAGCCGGTTGAGCACGAAAACGGCGGCGTTGAGGGTGGGCGCATCGCTCAGCCGCGCAATGCAGCCGAGAAACAGCCCCACCACACCGCGCGCCTTGCCCTGGGCGGGATAGATGCCGGCGGCGGGCGGGAAGGGCCGCCGCAAGGCGCGTAGCAACCAGCCCGCGCCCCGCAACAGGCGCGGCCTGGACGTCGTGTCGAACAAAACCCGGCGCAGCAAAATCTGGCGCCAGGGACGCCGCCGTTCCGGCTCGACCAGCGCGCGCATGCCGTCAGCCAGCTGGCCGTAGCGCACCTTGGAAGGACAGGCATTCTCGCAGGCGCGGCAGGTGAGACACAGGTCAAGGTGGCCGAGCAGTTCCGGGGTGAGCGGCAGTTTTCCCTCCAGCACCGCCGCCATCAGGAAAATCCGCCCGCGCGGCGAGTCCGCCTCGTTCAGGGTTTTGCGGTAAGTCGGGCAATGCGGCAGGCACAGGCCGCAGGCGACGCAGCGGGCAGCTTCCTGGCGCAGGGCATTGGTGGCAGGGTCGCCCGGCAAAAATGTTGGACGCGGATCGTGATTCATTCAGGGCGGAAAACGCAGCAGGGAAAAATTGCGCCCGTTGAGGATCGCCCGGCGCTCAATCTCCGCCGCCGACTCAAGCCAGCCTTTCTGCTCAAGAAACAACAGAAAGGCCCGCGTGCTTACCTTGCGGCAATTTTCCGGCAACATGAAGCTGGCGCGGGCAATCTTGTGGTCTTCAAACAAAAATACGCCGGTGGATAGGGGATTCTCCAGGGCGAAATCGCTCATGGCTTCCTGAATGGCGAGTTCGCCGAGATTCGATTTTCTTGGTGCCGCTCCCAGAGCCTGTGCTTGCTGGTAGTGGCGGAATGTCCTGGTTGGCTGAACGGCCAGCTTGTTAGCATCCACCCATGCGCCAATGGCGTGGCTGGAAGGCGTCTGGTTGCGCGTCACCTCGTGCAGCACCATGTCCACAATGCGAACGGGCCAGCCCGGCTTGAGCAGCAGGTCGAGCGCGTCAGCGTAGGCCAGCGTGATGAGCGGGCCGGCATCGGGCAGGATGCGGATGGAGTCGCTTGAGGGCATGTTCAGGGATACAGGGCACGCAGATCATCCACCATGCCCTGGGTGGCGGTTTCCGGCAGACGCGGCATGGGCAGATGAGCCTGCGCCATGAGCAGGAACAGGTCTTCCGGGCTATCGATCCCCAGCGCGGCCATGGCCGTCAGATCGTCAAGGCGGCCCAGGGAAAAGTCGAGCAAGACCCTGAAATTCTGATTGCCGCCGTTTTCCGCGGCTTCAAAGGTTTCCACCAGATAACGCAGTTCGGCATTGAACAGCGCGTTGATCGAGGTATCGGACTTGGCGGCAATGATCTTGGCGCGCTTGAGCAGTTCCCGATCCACCGCGCCGGTAAAATTGACTGTTGTAGACATGGTAGTCTCCGTGGCAATAGTGTGTCACACACAAATAAGTATAACACTTGATTATGTGTAATGTCCGTGACCGCATTATGAATGGCATAAGGGCGAATGGCCCTTCGCCCACCTGCGGCGAGAAAGGAGTGGACATTTTGCACATAGTACGATTGCACTGAGGGAGAGTATCAACAGTATTGAGAACCCCGCCTATTTGTATCAAGATAGTCACTGACTTCCCTCTTGTAAGGACTCTCCCATGTCCCAGCAATTAAGCCTGTCCAGGGCCGCGCGTCTGGTGGGTGTTACCCGTGGCGCGTTGCAGAAAAAAATCCAGAGCGGCGAATTGATATCCTTCGACGGCATGGTCACGGTGGACAATCTGCTGGCCGCCTACCCTGATGCCCAACTGGAAGACAACACCGAGTTCGACCGGGTTTCCCATATCAAGGAGCGGGCTTTCGGCAAGAGGGTGTTCGAGCGCGCGCTGCCGGAGGCGGAAGTGCTGGCGGCCCGGGTCACCGAATTGAGCACGGCGCTGGCGAACAGCCAGACCCAGGTCAAGCAGCTCAACACCCTGCTTGACCGCCTGCGGGGAAAACTGGGCGAAATCGAGGACCAGTGCAGCGACGCGACTAGAGCCACGCTGGGAAATTTCAAAACCTGGCTCAAGGACGAGATCGCTTCGGCCATGGAGCCGGGTTATCCCAACCCGCTGGCGGTCAGGAACGGCATGCTGCGCGTCATGTCCGCCCATGTGACGGTATTGCCCAGCGGCCACGATTTTTTCCTCGATGGCCAGGACACCCTGCTGGAAGCCGCCCTGCGCGCCGGCGTGCCGCTCAACTATGGCTGTAGCGGCGGCAACTGCGGTCTGTGCAAGGCCAAGGTGGTATCCGGCCAGATCAAGAAAGTGCGCCACCACGATTTCGTGATCCAGGATGCCGAAAAAAGTCAGGGCTATGTGCTGCTATGCAGCAATACCGCCGTCAGCGATGTGGAAATCGAAGCGCCGGTGGCGGGCGGGGTGCAGGATATCCCGTTTCAGCAGATCACCGCCACGGTCAAGGCGATCGAGGCGCTGGGTCCGGACATGGCATTGCTGCATATGCAAACGCCGCGCACCCGGCGCTTGCGTTTCCTGGCCGGGCAGTACGTCACGCTACGGGTGGGAAAATCCCTTGCAGCCGACCTGCCCATCGCCAGTTGCCCCTGCGATGACCGCAACCTGCTGTTCCATGTACGCCGCATGCCCGGCAACCTGTTTTCCGATTATGTCTTCAACCGTCTCAAGCGCAATGATGTGGTGGATGTCGAGGGGCCGCAGGGCGAATTCATCCTGCAGGAGAAATCGCCGCGCCCGCTGTATTTCATTGCCTTCGACGCCGGATTCGCGCCCATCAAGAGCCTGATCGAGCACGCCATGTCGCTGGATGCGGAAATCATCAACCTGTACTGGGTCGGGTCGGATGAAGAACATGTTTACATGCCGAATATCGCCCGCGCCTGGGCCGATGCGCTGGACAATTTCCACTACGAATCCCTGATCGCGGGTTATGACTTGCGCGCTGTCAACGGCAAACGCGAGGATGCCTTGCGCGCAAAGCTGCTGGAAATCCTGCATGGGCGCCCCAACCTGACGGAAGGCGATATCTATTTGGCCGGCCCTGAATCCGCCGTGGCTGTGGCGGAGCGATTTTTCCTCGGTCTCGGCCTGCCCAAAACACGGGTGTTTGCCGGAATCGTGAAATAAATAACCTCAAGGAGATTTTGATGAGCAAACCCGTTTGCGCCCAGCGCGCGCCCTATGCCCTGGAACTGGAAGCCGGCGATTACTGGTGGTGTTCCTGCGGCAAGTCCAAATCCCAGCCGTTTTGCGATGGCGCGCACAAGGGCGGCGGGTTCGCGCCGCAAAAATTCACCCTGGCCGAAAAAACCAAGGTCTGGTTATGCGGATGCAAGGCCAGCGCCGACAAGCCCTTCTGCGACGGGGCGCACAAGACGCTGGAAGGCTAGCAGATTTCCATGTCTCCCAGCATCCATCAACGCATTGCCGAGGAACTCGGCGCCCACGAGCGTCAGGTTGCCGCCGCCGTGGCCTTGCTCGACGACGGCGCCACGGTGCCTTTCATATCCCGCTACCGCAAGGAAGCCACCGGCGGCCTTGACGATACCCAGATGCGCAATCTGGAAGAGCGCCTGCGCTATCTGCGCGAACTGGAGACGCGTCGCACCGCCATCCTAAGCAGCATCGCCGAACAGGGCAAGCTCACGCCGGAACTGACAGCGGCGATCCACGGCGCCGAAACCAAGGTGGCGCTGGAAGACCTGTACCTGCCCTACAAACTCAAACGCCGTACCAAGGCCCAGATCGCGCGCGAAGCCGGGCTGGAGCCGCTGGCGCTGGCGCTGCTGGAGAACCCCGCCCTCGACCCGGAGCCAGCAGCGGCGGCGTACATCAACCTTCAAAAGGGCGTGGCCGACGTCAAGGCCGCGCTGGATGGGGCACGCCAGATCCTGATGGAAAAATTCGCCGAGGACGGCGAACTGCTGGGCCAATTGAGAGAATTCCTGTGGCGCGAAGCCTCCCTCAAATCCAGCCTGGAAGAAGGCAAGGCGGATACCGGGGCGAAGTTCTCCGATTATTTCGACTATCACGAGCCGATCCGGAACATCCCGTCCCACCGCGCGCTGGCCCTGCTGCGCGGACGCAACGAGGGCGTGCTCCATGTCGCGCTGCTGGTGGGCGACATGACCCAGCCCGCGCCGCGCGGCACGCTCCATCCCTGCGAAATTGCCGTTGCCAAACGTTTCGGCATCGCCGAACGCGGCCGCCCGGCCGATGCCTGGCTGCTGGAGTGCGCGCGCTTCGCGTGGAAGGTGAAAATTTCCACCCACCTCGAAAGCGAGCTCGTCGCGCGCCTGCGCGAGTCCGCCGAGGCCGAGGCCATCAAGGTCTTCGCGCGCAACCTGCACAGCCTGCTGCTGGCCGCGCCTGCGGGCCACAAGGCGGTGCTCGGGCTCGATCCCGGCCTGCGCACCGGGGTCAAGGTGGCGCTGGTGGATGCGACCGGCAAAATGCTCGAAACCGCCACCATCTACCCGCATGCGCCGCGCAATGACTGGGACCGCTCCATCGACCAGCTCGCCGAGCTGGCGCGCAGGCATGGCGCGGCGCTGGTAAGCATCGGCAACGGCACCGCCTCGCGCGAAACCGACCAGCTGACAGCGGAACTCATCAAGCGTCATCCCGAACTGAAGCTGCAAAAAGTGGTGGTGAGCGAGGCGGGCGCTTCGGTGTATTCCGCTTCCGCGTTCGCCGCCAACGAGTTCCCCGAGCTGGACGTGAGCCTGCGCGGAGCGGTGTCCATCGCGCGCCGCCTGCAGGACCCGCTGGCGGAACTGGTGAAAATCGACCCCAAGGCGATCGGCGTCGGCCAGTACCAGCATGATGTCAACCAGTCCGAACTGGCGCGCAGCCTGGATGCGGTGGTGGAAGACTGCGTCAACGCGGTGGGAGTGGATGTCAACACGGCTTCCGAGCCCCTGCTGGAAAGGGTCTCGGGTCTATCCAGCACACTCGCGCGCAACATCGTCGAGTTCCGCAACCTGAACGGCGCCTTCAAGACCCGCGCCCAGCTCAGGCAGGTTCCGCGTCTCGGCGACAAGGCCTTCGAGCAGGCGGCCGGGTTCCTGCGCATCGCCGGCGGTGACACCCCGCTGGACGCCTCCGGGGTGCACCCCGAGGCTTACCCGGTGGTGCAGCGCATTCTGGCTGCCAGCGGCCGCGAAATTCGCCAGGTCATAGGCGACGGAGTTTTCCTGAGATCCCTCGATGCGCGCAAATTTATTGATGAAAAATTCGGCCTGCCCACCGTGACGGATATTCTGAAGGAACTGGAAAAACCCGGCCGCGACCCCCGTCCCGAATTCAGGGCCGCTGTATTCAGGGAGGGTGTCGAGGCCTTGAAAGACCTCCAGCCCGGCATGGTGCTGGAAGGCGTGGTGACCAATGTCACCAACTTCGGCGCTTTCGTCGACATCGGGGTGCATCAGGACGGTCTGGTGCATATCTCCGCGCTGGCCGACAAATTTGTCAAAGACCCGCATACGGTGGTCAAGGCGGGAGATGTGGTCAAGGTAAAGGTGCTGGAGGTGGACGAAAAACGCCGTCGCGTCGCGCTGACCATGCGACTCACCGAGCGGCCAGCTCCAGCCGCGCCCAAAAACGACAAGCGCCAGAACATCAAGCCACCGCGCCAGGAGCCGGCACCGCAAGGCACCATGGCGGCAGCGCTGGCAAAATTGCGCCAAGCTTGAATGAACCAGATAGCGTGTAATAGCACGCGGACACCTCCCCCCTGATAAGGGGGGACCGAGGGGGGTTGCAGTTTTTCACCCATCCCAAAAGCGTTTGGGGGAAATAACGGCTTTTTTGCCGGAAATCGGCAAACCCCTCCCGGCCTCCCCTTGTCAGGGGAGGAGGTTCAAGGTGGCGCAGGCTACCGGGAAGGAATTCAAGGCGCAAAGCGCTGTCCATGGTTATAGTTGATGGTAAAAACACAGATGAGGCGGGAGACGGTATGACTGAATTCATCGAGCGCGACATGCTCTGGCTGGTGCTCGCATGGCTGGGGTATTTTGCGCTGCATTCCACGCTGGCCTCGCTGGAACTGAAGCGCCGGGTCGCCGCCGCGCGGCCGCACTGGATGCCCTATTACCGGCTGGGCTTCAATGTGCTGGCTCTGCTCCTGCTGCTGCCCATCCTGTGGCTAACCTACCGCGACCCCGGGCCTGTGCTGTGGCGCTGGCAAGGATTGGGTTTCTGGCTAGCCAACGGCCTGGCGCTGGCGGCGCTGGGCGGATTCTGGCATACCCTGAAAAGCTACGACATGCAGGAGTTCCTCGGCCTGCGGCAGTGGAAATCTCATGTGGAACGGGTGGAAGACCAGGAGCATTTCCACCTTTCCTGGTATCACCGCTTTGTGCGCCATCCCTGGTATTTCCTTGGCCTGGTGCTGATCTGGACGCGCGACATGAACGCGCTGACGCTGCTGTCCAGCGCGATAATCACGCTCTATTTCATGCTCGGCTCGCGCCTGGAGGAGAAAAAACTGCTGGTGTATCACGGCGAAACCTACCGCCGCTACATGGCGCGCGTACCCGGCCTGATCCCGTTGCCGTGGAAATTCCTGAGCGAGCGTGAGAGGAAAGCCCTGACGGGCACTAATCCGGATTTCATCTGACACGCGCTGTCAGGAACGGAGTTCCGTTTTCGACCCAAAAGAGACTGTCGGCGTTTCAAGAAGCAGACTTTCAACGTTTGAATTCACTGGCCTGTGCGGCTTTTCGCGAACGTTCTGTGCAAGATTGGTTACAACTCATTCAATGTGCACCGGACGATGGTGCTTCGGGATTCAGATGTTTCCATAGGCGGTCAGCGTTGCGCTTGAGCTGCTCATTTGACGTACCGTATTTTTTTAGCAGTGTGTCGATTAGTTTGTTGACAACGATATCTCGGCGTTTGACCTCGTGTTTGAGCTCAACAAGTTCTTGCTCGATTTCGAGCCGGTCATTTGGGTTTGCGAGGCGCTCTGCATTGCGTGTAAGGAAACCATGAACGACTTCATTTCGCATTTTCACACCTTCACCAAGAAACACGTCGATATCTTCTGGCACTTCGATATTTTCTCGTAGTGACTTGAGAAGAGCACCCAGAGTCTTTTTCGAATGGAAGTCCCACGACGCCTGAAATGCTCCGTTCTGGCCGTGGGAGGACTCGTGTCTCATGAGTGACAAAAGGAAGCAAAGGCTGGATTCTAAACATTGGCAAATGTAGACGGCCTTACCGAACTCTAGAAAGACGGTGGCCATTAGTTCTGGCGTGTTGTCGGTAGTCGCAGACATCGTGGGGCTCCTGAGGTCTAATGAGATAGGAAAATGATCGCTTTTGTGTAGTCCCGCTCGGACGTAGGATTGGACCTCATGAGGTTAATGCTGGTTGTTCCATGAAAATTCGCAAGTAGAAAAGAATGATCCTTGGGAAGCGTTCATGCCAAACACATCAATACCTTGGGAAGTGATGAACGCAGTTCCGAGTTTCGGAAAAAAGGAATACATAGTGACAGCCTGAGGCTGTGTTATTTCAATCGCGGATATGTGATCGGGAGTGAAAGTGACGATTTTTGCCTCAGAGATTGGATTAGGGGAACAACAATATGGCATACCCAGTTCTTTCGCTTTCTTTTTTTGATTTAACTCAGTAGCTGATTCTGACCAAATAACTGCAAGTTCCTTCTTCCCTGAATCAACAATGAACGTAGGCTTTTCTTCGTAACCACTTACTTTCGGTCCTTTGAGGTGCGATTTCGGCAGAGGCTTGTTGTCCATCTTGGCTTGGACGCGTTCAAAGCTGGACACTCCATATTCAGTTTGAGAACCCTTTGGAATGTCACACAAGATCGTTACAAGGGGAGCTGCAAACGAAAGGGACGGAGCCAAACATACGAGAAGAAAAACGCGAAACTGCTTCATTATCTTACCCCTCACGATTGTGATGCCCAACTCGGTTATAGGGAGACTATTAAATTTAGAAAACCCACTAAGCAAAGAGTACACTCAGAACAACCCAATGTCTGCATTCGAGAAATTTCTTCAGTGACCGCTCTTGGCACGTTGCAGCCCTTCTGGATCAGACTTAATCCGCACGC
Organism: Sulfuricellaceae bacterium; assembly: GCA_031426915.1. Lineage (GTDB taxonomy): Bacteria > Pseudomonadota > Gammaproteobacteria > Burkholderiales > Sulfuricellaceae > Sulfurimicrobium. Next base: position 59,236 of record JASJPB010000025.1, read on the forward strand.
CATGCAAGACCAAGTCTGAACCACGCTTGCCGTGGAAATTCCTGAGCGAGCGGGACAGAAAGGAGCTGACTGGTCGGCTGACGTTCAGCTCTCGGGTTCGTCTTCCCAGATGGGCATGGCTGGCGGCGTGGCGTCGATGACTTCGTCGCTGGCGGGTTCCTTCCTGGGTACTTTGTTGCGTTGTTCTCCATCCTTCTTGACGGGTTTTCTCGCCTCTTCGGGCAGCGGCTGGGCGGTATCGGTCAGCGGTTTCAAGGTGGGCAGCAGGTGCTTCAGGATTTGCGCCGAAAGGGCCGAGGTGAATTTGTAATCAGCCGCGCTGGCGCCCGGCACGAAAGCGGTCAGCGTGCCGAAAAAACGGTCCCCCATGAAGAACACGAATGTCGCGGAGCGGTTCACCGCCCGCGAGTCCTTGATTACGCCCGCGGAGGAAAAAGTCACGTAACGATGGTCGCCGGTGCCGGTTTTTCCGCCGAGCGGAATCCGCACGCCATCCTCCCTGACGATGGCACGGGCAAGCCGCGAGGCGGTCCCGTGCTCCACCACGTCGATCAGCACACCGCGCACGGCAGCCGCCAGCTCGGGAGAGAATATCCGCTCCCCCATGACGGGAGAGCTCCTGAGCAGGGTTTCAAAGGGCGTGCCTACGGCGAAATGCATGTCCTCGATCAGCACCGTGGGAACCCTGACGCCGTTATTGAGGATGATGCCCATGAGTTCCGCCAGCGCCGCCGGTCTATCCGCCGAGCTGCCGATGGCTGTGGCCAGGGAAGGCACCAGCGTGTCGAAAGGGTAGCCCACGCGCTTCCAGCTACGGTGTATTTCCAGAAAGGCTTCCACTTCGAGCAGATTGCGAATCCGGCTGTCCTGCACGTTCTTGTGGCCGGTGTTGAGCAGCCAGCTATAGACCGCAATGCGCTCTTCACCGCTGGCCTGGATCGCATCCCGGAAGTGGGCGCCCGGATGGGAGATCAGATAACGTACCAGCCATAATTCCAGCGGGTGAACCTTGGCAATGTAGCCCTGGTCCGCCAGCGAATATTTGCCGGGGGCGTATGCCTCGTACAGGGTATGCGCGGCATTTTCTCCCGCAGCCTTGAAACCGGGGATGCGCGCTTCCATGAACGCGGCGAATTGGGCCGGCGTGGCGTCCGGGTAGATATAGCGATAAGCCGCCGCAAACCGCCGCCGCGCGGGGTGCAGGCCGGAAAAGAAAATCTCGCCGATCTCTTTTGGCGTCTTGCTCCTGTACTTCTGGTAGAAACGGACGATAAATTCCTTGCCTTCCTTGTCGGCAAAACGCTTGAGGAACTCCTCCCGATGGGGATCGTCGATATCCTTGAGAATATTGGCGGAAGAACCGGGCACCTGGAACATGTAGTACTGCTTGATGTCCCGCATCAGGCGGATGAAGACCAGGTTGACCGAACTGCGCGTCGCCTCGCGCAAATTCATGACCTGCCCGTCGTCTTCGTGCTTGAAGTTCTTGAAATATTGCACCCCGCCGCCGGTAAAGAAGGCTTCGCCCGGATCGGCCGAATAACGCCGCTCCAGCGCGGCATCGAGCATGGCGGCCAGACTCTTGTCCTCGCTCTGGAGCAGGTAGTCGACGGCCCAGCGGGTAAGCGGGTCGCCGGGAGGCACCACCACCTCCCGCAACGCATCCGGCGTGGCGGTGGCATATTGGAGGTGGAGTTTTTCGATGATTTCCAGGTAGGTCACCAGGGTTCTCAATTTGGCGGTGGAACCCAGGTCCAGCTTGGTACCCTGGTTGATATCGAAGGGCTGATCGTAATTGTCGGCCTGAATGCGCGGCTTTGCGCCCTGCGGCGTCAGCTCGTGCAGCGTGAAGCTGTAGATGATCCTGCCCGGATCGGCTGCACCAAGCAATCTTTCGCCGTACAGTCCCGCCGCACGGGCGTAAGCTGGCTCCCTGAGTTGGCGCAGAATCTCCGTGACCTTCTGCTGCAGTTCCCTGTTAAGCGTGCTGGTTACGGAAAGGTCCATGCGGTCGAGTTCGTACAGGCGCTTCAAGCCCAGCAGGGAAGCCAGCCGCACACGCACGGCATTGGCGGCCTTGCGCGAGGCGAAGCCGTTGTTTTCGTCCTGCATCGGGACAGTCCGGAACTGGAGCTTTGCTTTCAGCGCCGCATCCCTGAGTTCGGCCGTAATGACGCCGGCCTTGGCCAGCACGCGCAGATGGCTGTCGGTAAGCTCGTTCAGGGATTTGCGCTCCGCACCCAGATAGCTCGAAGGGCGGCGTTGGGCGATGAAAAGGCTCAGCACATGGCGGTAAATCCGCGCCACCTCAGCCAGGTCGGCCTTGCCCGACGGCCAGGCACGCAGGGTCTGGTTGGCCCGGGCAAAATCCAGCCCATACCACGCCCATAAGCCGTCCCCCAGGCCGTTCACTTCTCCGAAACCGGTGACGGCGGCGAGCGGAACCGTGTTGAGATAGCTCACCGCAATGGCCCGGCGCGCGGGCAGAGTGTTTTCCCCGTCCAGGTAGGCCCGCACCGAGGCGGACGCCATCTGCTGCAGCTTGTCCTCGGCGCTCAGGGTCAGACCATCGGGCGCATGGCGGTACTTCTCGATTTGCGTCGCGAGGGTGCTGCCGCCCGGCACATCATGTTCGGGTCTGACGGCCTGAATCGCCTTGTCGATCACGGCGCGGCCCAGGCGTTCCCACGCCACGGCAGGATTCTTCCGGGGATGCTCGGGGTCCAGCAACTCGCGGTTTTCGATGAACAGCAGGCTGTTGAGCACCAGCGGCGGAACGGCCTCGATGTTCGGGTAAATGCGTTCAGGGAAAAGCGCCTTGTACAGCGGCTGGCCGCTGGCATCGGCGATATTCAGCCCGGCCTGGGTTTTCTCCCGATAGGGGACGAACAGGCCGCGATTCACCAGTTCCTGCATGCGCGGGGATATTCTGGCCTGGGCGCTCACTTCGAATCCGTGTTGTGCCAGCCTCGGGATGAAATCAGGCAAACGGCTGTAGCCCAGACGCTCATCATAGGGACCGGCCTGGGGAATATGCAGGCTCGGATTGGGGCCGCGCTTGACCTCATAGCGCAGTTCCTTGTTCAAGCGCGTCAGGTACCGCGCCTGATATTCCGAGGTTTCAGCCTCCCTGAAAACAAGGACGCCAGCGACCACAAGGGCGACCAGCAACAGGCCCAGCAAGGCGACGGCAAAATACTTGAGTGTGGGTTTGATGAGCGGGCCTTCGAGCTATCGATTGTTGTTAAACAGGGCACGGATATGATAAACGCAACAATCGCTCGCGGTCCAATATTCATGCGGACATGACGCCGCGATTGCCAAAGGGTTTACCCGGATAATCCATTAGGCGGCTCTGCGAGCCTATGCGAGCGCTGGTGGACGATTGGCGGCCATTTCGGCTGCTTGCTCGTCGTCCATGGAACAGCCATGGACTTCTCCCAAACAACCGAACTGCCTCGCAAATCGCCTCACCATCATCTCGCATCCTGATGGATTATCCGGGTAAAATAAGTTTTTGATTCGATTGCCGATAACGAATGTCTATCAACTGGTACCCCGGCCACATGGTTTCAGCCCGCAAAAAAGCGGCCGAAACCATGGAATGGACCGACATGATCATCGAGGTGCTGGATGCGCGCCTGCCCCAGGCGAGCTGCAATCCGATGATCGAGGAATTGCGCCTGCACCGCCAGCGCCCCTGCCTGAAGATTCTCAACAAGGCCGACCTGGCCGATCCAGCGGCCACCCAGGCCTGGCTTAATTTCTACAACAAGCAAAAAGGCGTCAAGGCGGTGGCGCTGTCCTGCAAGAAACCGGCTGACGTCGCCAAAATACCACGCCTGTGCCAGACGCTCGCGCCTCACCGCGGCACCGTCCTCAAACCCTTGCGCATGATGATCATGGGCATCCCCAACGTGGGCAAGTCCACCCTGATGAACGCACTGTTGAAACGCCGCGTGGCGGCGGTCGGCGACGAACCGGCGGTGACCAAGACCCAGCAGCGTTTCGACCTCAACGATCGCATGACCATCACGGATACGCCGGGCATGTTGTGGCCGAGAATCGAACATCCGAGCGATGGTTTGATGCTGGCCGCGAGCCATGCCGTGGGCCGCAATGCCGTCATCGACGAGGAAGTGGCCACCTTCCTGGCTGGGGTTCTGCTGGCGCGCTATCCCACCCTGCTTGCCGCCCGTTACGGTTGCAGTGTGGAAGGATTCGACGCAGTGGATGTCATCGCCGCCGTCGCCAAGCGGCGCGGCTTCCGTCTCAAGGGCGGCGAACCCGACCTGGAAAATGCCGCACTCACCCTGCTCAAGGATTACCGCACCGGCGCCCTGGGCCACATCAGCCTGGAAACGCCGGATAGCCGCGCCGCCATGCTTGACCCAAAACTGCCCGGCCCGGAGGAACAAATGGAATCCGGCACGGCGTCATGACGCATTTCCTGCTGCATTGGGTTTTGATGACGCTCGCGCTATGGGTGGCGAGCCAGGTTTTTCACGGCCTCACGTTCGCCGACAAGCAGTCCCTGCTGGTATCGGCCCTGCTCCTGGGTCTGGCAAACGCAGTGGTGCGCCCACTGTTTGTCTTTCTCACACTGCCGTTGACGATACTGACTTTTGGGTTCTTTCTGCTCGTCATCAACGCACTGATGATCCTTCTGGTCGCCGCACTGGTCAAGGGATTCAGCGTTTCCGGATTCTGGACCGCATTTTTCGCCAGCATCTTCATCTCGTTTTTCAATTTTGTAGTTGATCTGGCAGTTTTTCCGGAAAACGAGTCCATCGTCAGGATGCAGCCCTTACCCCCAGGTGTTTTCATGTAGCCGCGCCGGACGAAAATGGACGGCTTTATCGATTTCAAACCCGAAAGGAAGTATGGATGAAAAAAACACCTTATCTGGCTGCATTTGCCATCGCGCCAATGATTGCCTTTTTCCTGCTATCCGGCTGTAGCGGCAAGCCCAAAACCGAGGTAGAACGGACGGTTGAATTTCTGCGCGATCTTGCCGATGACAAAGTCGCCGAGGAGTTCCACCCGGCCTACTGGGAAGGACAATGCAAGCAAAACAGCCAGATTTGGAAAAACGGCCAGAAAATTTGCAAGGACGGCGGACCGCATCACTGGATGTGCGACGTCATCACGACCATGCAGGACTGCCAGGCCCGTTCAACCGCAGCCAATTGATTTTCAATCCAGGCACTACGCTTCAAATCCCTTACAGCCCGCCGGACCTGAAGAATCGAAGCAAATTCGATCAAATATTTTTGCCCGTATGCAGGAGGGGGCCGGGTCGCCCGACATGATAGCCCTGCGCATAGTCGATACCGAACTGCCTGACCTCGTCCAGCACAGACTCGTCTTCGACATATTCCGCAATCGTCTTGATATGCAGTTCCTTGGCCAGCGTGACAATGCTCTTGGTGAAAGCCCGGTACTCGCTGTCGGTAAGAATATTCCTGATGAATTCACCCTCGATCTTGATGTAATCGACCGGGAATCGCTTGATGTAGTGGAAAGAAGAATAGCCAGAACCGAAGTCGTCAATGGCGAAGCTGAAGCCCCTGGATTTAAGATCCAGCACGAACTTTTCCAGCAGACTCAGATTGCTGACGGTTTCCCGTTCGGTGATTTCGAACACGATGCGGCTGGGATCGATCTCGTAATTGATCGCAAGCTTGTGGATACGATTCATGAATTCGCCCACGATCAGGGCCTTTGGCGACAGGTTTATAAACAGCATGCCCTGGTAACCCTGTTCATTGACCTGGGCAAAGGCTTTCTCGATCAGCTGATAGTCCATTTTGTGTGCCAGTCCCATGGCTTCGGCCTCCACGATGAACTCAAGGGCGGCGACGACGTGTTCGCCGACCTGGATACGCATCAGGAGTTCGTGAATGTTCGCAACTCCGCTTGCCGTGTCGATGATGGGCTGGAAGTAAGGAATGATGCGATGCTCCTCGAGCGCCTTGACGATCATCAGGCCTTTATCGCTGGCCCGCTTGAACACTTCCGCCATTTCGTCTTCGCTGGGAAAGGCAATGCAGTTCTTTCCGGCTTTCTTCGCTTTGTACATCATGTTATCGGCGACCAGGAACAGGTCGCGCGGATTGTCGCCGTGCGTCGGAAAGATGGCGATGCCGATGGAGGTCGTGGCCTTGATTCTGGCGCCGTCAGGGGTGTCCAAGGTGAATTCTTCGAGCAACTCGGCAATGCGCTGGGCAACCTGGTGCGCCTGCGATTCGCCGGCTTCCGGCAGAATAATGGCGAATTCGTCGCCGCCGTAACGCACGATCATGTCACCCAGACGCACCGCCTGGTGTAATAACCTGGCGAACGCCTGCAGGAATGCATCGCCAAAATGATGGCCGTAGCGGTCATTGACGGTTTTGAAGTTGTCCATGTCCAGTACCATCACACCGAATTCCTGGTGGTGGCGCTCCGCACGCCCAACCTCGTAGCCCAGCAATTCCCAGAACATGCGCTGATTATAGAGGTCGGTCAGCGGATCGCGCGTTGCGTAATACTCCAGGTCCTTGGTGTATTTATAAATGGCCTTCACCGAACCGACCAGGTTGAGCAATGTGGTCAGGATGCTGCCAATCACGATGTGACGCACCGGGTCCTGCGCCAGCGTGGATTGAACGCCGATACCGACAATGCCGCCGATTTTAGGCGTTTCGAGCAGCAGGGACTTGGTTTGCAATTCGATATCCCGGCGAGAAAGTTCTGGCAATGACTTGCCGCCATCCGAAACATGGTGGTTGATTTGAATGATGCTCGCACCCTGAAAATGAGGATTCATTTCCAGCTGCGCGCGCACGATATGCTCGAAAAGTTCGATGGTCGCGGACGATGGCGTATTGCGCCAGAATACTTCCCACTCGTAACCCTCGTCCTCGATGCGGAAGATCGTAAGCAGCGCATAGGCATCGATAATCGAATTGATTTCCAGCAGCAATTCTTTTATGAATTCACGCCAATCGCGCATCACACTGGAAGTGATGATGAATTTTTCCAGCAGCTTGACCTCGAATTCGAGGATGTCCTTGTCGACTGCGATGTTTTTCAGCCGATCGACCAGCAGGCTGATGTGATGGAATATCTCATTCAATTCCTCGAAGCCCAGATTGGTCTGGCTGACGTCGAGCTGGTTCAAATCCTTGATTGAGCCGACCGCCTCAATCTTTCTCTGGAATAAATCCATTGAACCCTTGAAACGTTTCATGGCAAAAAAATAAACACCGCCCCCGGCCAGCATCACGATGAAACTGACGGCCAGGAACAGGCCGATGAAATAGATCCTTACCTGGGCCGAGATAGGCTGCAGCTTATGCTCAATGGCGACAACGCCCAGGACACTTCCCTCAGTGACATTTTTATGACATTGAAGACACGATGCCTCGGCCGCAAGCTGATAAAAATAGCGAATTTCCTGTGGACTCTTCTTGATCTCTTCTTTTTTCCCGCTGGAAATAGCCTGCTTGACCTCTTCAGGCATGGTCACTTGCCGGCCGGGACCATAAAGCTCTTCGATGGAAGCGCTGCGATACACGGTTATCCGGTGCTGCGCTTTAGGAAAGGCAGAATTATCTGCGGCAATGGCATCGTCCAGTCGCTGGCGCGTGCCGCCGCCCTGCAAAACCTGGTGAAGGGAGTTATATGATTGTTTGGCGATGCCTTGCGAAATTTCCAGCGTCTGTTGCGCAATCAGCGTTTCATAAAGCAGGGAAGAAGTCAGTGTCGCGCCGAGGAAAATCAGCAAGGCGGTGGCCACCGAGGCGATAAAAAAGAAACCCTTCAGTGTTCTCAACTGACAGGACAGTGCAGCAAAAGGCGTTTTCATTAAATTTCGAATCGTCGGCAACGCGGTCTGAATAGGTTGAGAGTGAGGATGCTTTTCTCTAACAGAGCTGCGGTTAGAGGACATCCCTTGAGCGCCCCCCCCGATTGCAAGGGCTAAAAGTATCCAAATGTCGATATTATAATAATGCCACAAACAAAAAGAATTTATGGCACTGGATTTCAAGCCCGGCACGCTGCAGCGAATATGCGGATGCTGCAGCACGTTAAACCGATTTGCTTGTTAACCGGTTAAATAAGGATGAAATAGATTTTCATCCTTGCTGGCTTGCCTGGCCGCGCTAGTGTCATTGAATTTCCTAACATTTACGAACCTTCCTATGACCTCGACGTCAAATTATTGCGCGCACCTCAGCAAAGTGGCAGGTAGGGTTTTGCCCAGTGCATATTGATGATTCCGTTGAGCGCTGGCTCCTTGACCGCATTGCCACACAGCAACCCGATTACGCGCCGGTGACGGCAATGTTGCAGTCATCAACCAAACTGAAACCAGCACTACGGAGAAGTGTTACTCCCGTTTCGTTAAAAGACCGCCTCAACCAAGGAGATTGTCATGCCGATACCCATCACAACCAACAGCCCAGCACAGCTATCGGACATCCCCAGCACGAAAGCAGCAAAACCGGGCGAAACGATTACTTCCGAGGCTAAAGCACATACTCAGCTAAATGCATCGATTATCAAGTCTTCAATCGAGGTCTCGATCAATTCGCAAAACGAACCACTGGCGCTATTGTTGAAGTCTGCGATTACCGGCATCAACGATATCCTGAAGCCGGAGTTTGGCGAAAATGCAATCCAGAATGCGGTCAGCCAGGACAATACGCCGGAAGGCACGGCAGGACGTATCGTGTCGCTTTCCACCGGGTTTTTTGAAGCTTTCAAGCAACATCATGCCGGCGAAGACGAGGCCGACGTGCTGAAAAAATTCATGGCAACGATACGCGGTGGCTTCGAGCAAGGCTACAACGAAGCGCGTGACATTCTGCAGGGCATGAGTGTTCTAAGCGGTGACATCGCCAGCAACATCAACAAGACCTACGAACTGGTGCAAAAGGGCTATGCGGATTTCGAAGCGGCGCACAGTAGCAACCGGTCTGACACTCCGGAAAACTCGCAAAGAACGGAGAGCACATAAACGCGGATAAGAAAAAGGCCAGAGCATTGTCTGACCTTTGTGAAATGGTGGACCGAATGAGGATCGAACTCACGACCTCCGCATTGCGAACGCGGCGCTCTCCCAGCTGAGCTATCGGCCCAATTCCAGAAAGCATATTACCCCAGGGGGCATGGAAATTGAAGCGCTGCGATATTTCTTGAAATTGCTCCGAATAACCGCTGCCTGACGAAACCCGCTCCATCCGCTACAATTGTTCCGATCCTCCTACCGGCACATTCAGTCCATGGTTCCTCACCTCACTACCGCCCTAACCGGCCCGCTGCACGATCTCGAACAGCACATCCTCGATTCCCAGCCCCGCATCGAACAATGGTTCCGTTCCAAGTGGCAGGAATACAATGCGCCTTTCTACGCTTCGGTGGACTTGCGCAACTCGGGTTTTAAATTGGCGCCGGTCGACACCAACCTGTTTCCCGGCGGCTTCAATAACCTGAACCCCGAGTTCATGCCGCTCTGCGTGCAGGCGGCCATGTCGGCGGTGGAAAAAATCTGTCCGGTGGCGCAACGTTTCCTGCTGATTCCGGAAAACCACACCCGCAATACTTTTTACCTGCAAAATGTGGCACGCCTTGCCACCATCCTGCGCCATGCCGGACTGCACGTGCGTATCGGCAGCCTGCTGCCGGAAATCACCGCGCCCACCACGCTGGACCTGCCGGATGGTCATCAACTCACGCTGGAGCCCATCCGGCGCGAGGGGAACAAGATCATGCTGGACGGCTTCGATCCCTGTGCCATCGTGCTCAACAATGACCTCTCGGCCGGCGTTCCAGACATCCTCAAAGGCCTGAAGCAGCCCATCATCCCGCCCCTGCATGCGGGTTGGTCAACACGACGCAAGACTAATCATTTCAGCGCCTACGACCAGGTGGCGCAGGAATTCGCCGGCATCATCCACATCGACCCGTGGCTGATCAACCCATACTTTGATGATTGCCGCGAGATCAATTTTCAGGAACGCAGTGGCGAGGAATGCCTGGCAGTGAAAGTGGATGAGCTGCTCGGGGATATCCGCGAAAAATACCGTGAATACGGTGTCGAGCATGACCCGTTCGTGATCGTCAAGGCTGATGCCGGCACATACGGGATGGGGATCATGACGGTCAAGGACGCTTCCGAAGTAAAAGGGCTTAACCGCAAGCAACGCAACAAAATGTCGGTTATCAAGGAAGGCCAGCAGGTCAGCGAGGTCATCATCCAGGAAGGCGTCTACACCTTCGAGAGCATCAACGAGGCAGTGGCCGAGCCGGTGGTGTACATGATGGATCACTTCGTGGTGGGGGGGTTCTACCGCGTCCACACCGGGCGCGGCCAGGACGAGAACCTCAACGCCCCCGGCATGCACTTCGTGCCGCTGGCCTTCGAAACTTCCTGCACCCTGCCCGACTGCGCCGCCGGGCCGGACACGCCTCCCAACCGGTTCTACTCCTACGGCGTGGTGGCGCGGCTGGCATTGCTGGCGGCGGCTATCGAGCTGGAAAATACCGCGCACTAGCAATTTTGCCATGCATGCAAAAGGGCCGGAAAATCCGGCCCTTTTGCATGCTGCGTTATTTGCTGCCTATATCGTCATGCCTGGTGATAAGACACCACGGTCTCCACTTCCTTTCTGGAGCCCAGAATCACCGGCACACGCTGGTGCAGGCCTTCCGGCTGGAGTTCCAGAATACGCTCGCGGCCTGTGCTGGACATGCCGCCGGCCTGTTCTACGATGAAGGACATCGGATTGGCTTCGTACAGCAGGCGCAGTTTGCCGGCCTTGGTGGGGTCCTTGGTATCCTTGGGGTACATGAAGATACCGCCGCGCATCAGGATGCGATGCACTTCCGCCACCATCGAGGCCACCCAGCGCATATTGAAATCCTTTTCCCTGGGACCGGTCTTGCCGGCCAGCGCCTCTTCCACATAACGCTGCACCGGCGCCTCCCAGAAACGCTGATTGGAGGCATTGATGGCGAATTCCCGCGTCTCTTCCGGGATGGTCATGTTGGGGTGGGTAAGGATGAATTCGCCGATATCGCGGTCCAACGTGAAGCCGTTCACGCCATGGCCGCTGGTCAGCACCAGCATGGTGGAGGAACCGTACAGCGCATACCCGGCGCAGACCTGCTGCACACCCGGCTGCAGGAAGGATTGCGCGGAAGGATGCGTGGCGCACTCGCCTGGGCAGCGCAGAATGGAGAAAATGGTGCCGACGGAAATGTTCACGTCCACATTGCTGGAACCGTCCAGCGGATCGAATACCAGCAGGTATTTGCCACGCGGATACTGGGCCGGAATTGGGTAAACATCATCCATTTCCTCCGATGCCATGGCAGCCAGGTGGCCCGCCCATTCGTTGGATTTGATGAAAATTTCGTTGGTGATCACGTCCAGTTCTTTCTGCGTCTCGCCCTGCACGTTTTCCGACCCGGCCGAACCCATCACGCCGATCAGCGCGCCCTTGTTCACGACGTTGGAAATCACCTTGATCGCTGTAATGATGTCATTGAGGAGAGAAGTGAAATCGCCGCTCGCGCCCTGGATATGGCGCTGCTCCTCGATGATGAACTGGGTAATGGTGGTGCCGTTGTGCATGGTTCTGTCCTAAGCCTGAGAATTCAAATAATATATTAACTAACTCTAATATTATAACTTAGCGGCACTTGCTTGGCAGGGAAAAATCATTAGGGATATGATGGTTCCCGTTCCCCGCCAATAACAAAAAGGGCCATGCCATGTCGCAAACCAAGATCCTGCTGGACGAATCCGAAATCCCCACCCACTGGTACAACGTCGTCGCCGACATGCCCAACCCACCGGCCCCGCCGCTGGGTCCGGACGGTCAGCCGATTGGCCCGGAAGCGCTGACGGCGATTTTCCCCATGAGCCTGATCGAGCAGGAAATGTCCGCCCAGCGCTGGATCGAAATTCCCGAGAAAGTGCGCGAGATCTATCAACTGTGGCGTCCCTCACCGATGTTCCGCGCGCACAGGCTGGAAGCGGCGCTCGGCACCCCGGCCAAGATTTACTACAAATACGAGGGCGTTTCCCCGGCGGGTTCGCACAAACCCAACACCGCCATCGCCCAGGCCTATTACAACAAGGAGGCTGGCATAAAGCGCATCGCCACCGAGACCGGCGCCGGACAATGGGGTTGTTCCATGGCGCTGGCGGGCCAGATGTTCGGGCTGGAAGTGCGGGTTTACATGGTCAAGGTGAGCTACGGCCAGAAACCCTACCGCCGCTCGATGATGCAGACCTGGGGCGCGGAAGTGTTCGCCAGCCCGAGCATGGAAACCAATTCCGGTCGCGCGGCGCTGGAACAAGACCCGGACAACCAGGGCTCACTGGGCCTGGCGATTTCCGAGGCGGTGGAAGATGCGGCAAACCGTTCCGACACCAACTATGCACTGGGCTCGGTGTTGAACCATGTATTGCTGCACCAGACCGTGATCGGGCTGGAAGCCAAGAAGCAGTTCGAGAAAGTGGGCGACTACCCTGACATGATCTTCGCCCCTTGCGGCGGCGGCTCCAACTTCGGCGGCGCGGCTTTCCCCTTTCTCGCCGACAAGGCGGCGGGCAAGAATGTGCGCCTGGTGGCGGTGGAACCCACCTCCTGCCCAACACTGACACGCGGCCATTACGCCTACGACTTCGGTGATACCGCCAAACTCACGCCGATGATGCTGATGTACACCCTCGGCCACGACTTCATGCCGCCCGGCATCCACGCCGGCGGCCTGCGCTACCACGGTGATTCGGCGCTGGTGTCACAGCTCTACCATGAAAAGCTAATCGAGGCGGTGGCGGTGCACCAGCTGGCCACTTTCCAGGCCGGCGTCACCTTCGCCCGCGCCGAGGGCATCATTCCCGCCCCGGAATCCAACCACGCCATCGCCGCCTGTATCGACGAGGCCTTGCGCTGCAAGGAATCCGGCGAGGCCAAGACCCTGCTCTTCAACCTTTCCGGCCACGGCCACTTCGACATGGGCGCCTACGACAGCTACTTCAGCGGCAAGCTGGAGGACTTCGCCTATCCGGAAGAGGCGATCAAGGCGGCGCTGGAACGCTTGCCGAAGATTGGATAAGCATCAGGGTGCCCACGCGCCGTGGCGGTGCATTCTTTTTCGGGGCAGTCGCTTGTTTGATCGGACTTTTTGCGCATCAAGCATTCGGCTGGAGCCATCGTCTATTGAAAATTGGCTCACCATGTGTAAAGAGCAATTCATGGCTGCAGGGCACATTCAGCTCTTCGGCTTGCTCACCCCTTGTCTCTCTGGTGCCGTCATAACCACAACTGCCCTTGGGCGCGAACCTGTGTTGTCTAGTCGCCTCTTTTGGCAGTCGGGCATCCAAGTTCTTTACACCGCTAGTTCGTCTGTTGGCGTAATACTTGGTCTTTCTTTGTCTATTACCGCGAAGCAAGGCATCATCGTTGCTTCGACTGGTTTCCTGTTGGCATTCGCAGCAGCACTCTTCACCTCAATGGTACTGGGCCTGTCTTTCGTCTTGCTTCTGTTTCCTGCCATGAAGTTTCGCTCCCACCGTGCCTCCAAGTATCGGAGAGAAATTACCGTTACCCTTGGTATGGCTGTTTTCCTTATCTCGGTTTGGGGGTTGTGGAACGGGTTATCGGCTACCCGCATTCTACCGATGGACGCCCCGCAAGCGGCGCGCGCCCTCAGTTAGGATTGAGGTTTGCTATGACCGACAGGACTCCCCAAGAACCTTCTGAAGCCGACCTACTCATAAACGAGGGCATATTTGACCGCTGCAACCATGTTGAGTGGTTCACCGTCTCATACAGTGAGTCGTGTGTGGACGTCGTCAGTACTGCATGCGGCAAAGGCTTTTCTGCACGAGAGTATGAGCCTGCATTCCAGAGCAACGTGGCGGAACTGCCTGCTAATTACTTGCAGTTCTTTGTCCCACACTATTCTGAGAAACCGATTTACGAACCTCAGATAATCCGTCGACTCTCTGCGTTGGGGTGGAGCGTAACGTTCCATGCAGAGCAGAATGGGTATTTGTGTGAGTTACTGCGGCACTCACAAACCATTCCTAGCGGCGTCTGCAACTCAAGACTGCGCGCATTACTGACACCGAACTGGCACCTGTTCGGCCTGGATTCCGTGCAGGGTTACCTTGAACTTCCTGAGTGGTACGGGAAACGTAACGTCCTCTTCGCTTGCGATCCCATCGACAGTGATCGCTTTAACTCAATGTATTTTCAGTTATCCAGCTGGAAAAGGACGACCTTGTCGTAATCCAGTGGGAGCCAACCAAGTATCCCGACGGAAAAGAGCTCCTTAAAACAGATTTCCTTGACCACTGCGGGAAATAAGCTCTTAGGTGAGCTTAAAGGCAAGAGTCGTTCTGGAAAATTGAAGGAACGATTTGTCACTTTGGCTTGGGCAGTTGTTGCGTCCATCCTCACTACCTTGGGTGTGCTCGCAATCAAGGGTAACTAACATGGTACCCGACCCATTATTCCAGCGAACGTAGGGCGCAACACCGCAGGGCGTTGCGCCGCATGTTCAATCCTCATAAACCAACGCAACTTCAAACCCCCCCCCCCCCCCCCGATCAGGCGAATAGACCCTCTTGGGCGACCATACAAGGTAATCGGACATTTCTGGATTATCCGCCAAGGCAGGTTGCAGAACAATCACCCATATATTGCCGATAAACAATATATAGCTATAATGCAATATATGAAAGCAAAGCTCATCCGGCATCTGAAAAAGACTTATCCAAACGGGGTGCTTGTGGAAATGGTGCTGTGGAGCCTGCCCCAGCCCTCGGTGGAACGCCCGCACGGAATTAAATATCGGCTTTATTGCGGACAAAATGATTTATGTATCGTGCGTTACGACAATGAGGCGGGAAAAGGCGACCACATTCACTATGGCGACGAGGAGCGGTCCTACGCATTTGTGAGCGTCGAGCAACTGGTGGCGGATTTCCTGGCGGATGTAATGAGACTGGCGGAGGTGAATGATGAAGAAACTTGAAATCGGAACACGCTCTCTGAAAGAGATGGGGGCTGACTTTGTCGAGGCATGGAAAGCGGCGGAACAGGGCGCGGCCGTCCCAGCCGAGGCCCTTTATTTCCGCGACATGCCGCAGCTTCTCGGCGTATTGACACCAGCCCGCTGGGCATTGCTGGAAACACTCAAGAACAGCGGCGCGCTGAGCATCTACGCCCTGGCAAAACAAGCCGGCAGGCATTACAGCAACGTCCACTCGGACGTGGCGAAGCTGCTGGGCCTGGGCTTGGTTGCAAGAGACGAATCCGGCCGGGTGTTCGTGCCATGGGATGAAATTCATGCGGATTTTTCGCTGAAGGTAGCGGCATAGGCGACGCAATCACGGCCTCAGTCCGCCGGAACCGCAGGACAGCACGGAAGTCCAATTTACAAATTCGGCAACTTGCCGCTCCGGAGGACGTTATGTCCCGCTCTCTGCTTTCCCTTGCACTCCTGTTCTTGCTGGCCTCCTGCGCCACCACGCCCCTGCCCGTGGCACAGGGCCAATTATCCCAACTGACGCTGCGACAGGCACAGGCAAGTGAATCCATGGGAACACGGGTGCGCTGGGGGGGGATGATCGTCAGCGTGATGCCGCTCAAGAACGAAACCTGCTTCGAGGTGTTGAGCCGAGCGTTGGACAGCGGCGGCGAACCCAAACTCACCGACCAGACGGAAGGGCGCTTCCTTGCCTGCGGCACGGAATTTCGCGATCCCGCCGCTTTCCCCGCAGGCAGGGCAATCTCGTTTGTCGGCACGATACAGGCGACAGTCACATGCAAGATCGGCGAATTCGATCAGCGCTGCCCGCGCATCACTATCGAATCGCTTTACCTGTGGCCCCAGGCGCAGCCCACTTATTACGACCCGTTCTGGGGGCCGCGGCCTTTCTTCCGCTACCGGCATTGGCCTTATTTCTGATTAATCCTCTGCTTTCAGCCAGTTTTTGAGCGCCGCAAGTCGGGCTTCACGCACCTTGTCGCGAATGGTTTGCGGGTCGCTACATTGCCGGGCCACCACGCCGGCGTCCACGGCAGCGACTACTTGCAGCGCCTGGCGCAGGAAGTCGGCCTGGGGGAAAGGCTTTTCCGCGAAGCCGGTACGGCCACAAGCATCGGCGGTGCATGCCTGCAGGAAGCACTCGAAACGTTGCGGCTGGCGCAGGGCGTCGCAATCCTGGAGTAAATCGAGTACGGTCGCGGGACGCAATTCCAGCGCGCGGTGCGCGATGCCGTGAAAGCGCGCCGTCATCAACGCCAGTTCGCGGCAGTCGTTGGGCACCCGGAGGCTTTCGCACAGCGGCTTGAGGAGTGTGAAGCTGCGCTGTTCGTGGGCGATGTGGCGCGGCCATTCGGCTTGCGGCGTGGTGCCCTTGCCCAGATCATGGGTGAGCACGGCGAAACGCACCGGCAACGCGTATTTTTTCGCGGCGGCATAATCCAGGCACAGCATGACATGGACGAAAGTATCGATCTCAGGATGCCACTGTTCCGGTTGCGGCACCCCGGACAGGCGCTCCAGTTCGGGCAGGATGCGCGCCAGGGCGCCGCATTCGCGCAGGGCGTAAAACATGCGCGAGGGCTTGGCTTCCATCATCCCCTTGGCCAGTTCCTGCCACACTCGTTCCGGCACCAGCGCGTCCACCTCGCCGTTGAATGCCATTTCCCGCATCAGGATCAACGTTTCGGGAGCGACGGCAAAGTTCTCGAAGCGCGCGGAAAAACGGGCCACACGCAGTATTCTGACCGGGTCCTCGGCAAAAGCCGGGCTGACGTGGCGCAGTATGCCTGCCCTGAGGTCGCTCACTCCGTTGAAGGGGTCGATGATTTGGCCCGAATCATCGCGGGCAATGGCGTTGATGGTGAGGTCGCGCCGCGCAAGATCCTGCTCCAGCGTCACCTCGGGGGAGGCAAAAACCTGGAAGCCCTTATAGCCGCGCGCCGTCTTGCGCTCGGTGCGCGCGAGGGCATATTCCTCGCGCGTCTGGGGGTGGAGAAATACCGGGAAATCCTTGCCCACCGGGCGGTAGCCTTGGCGCACCATGTCTTCCGGGGTCGCGCCCACCACCACGTAATCCCGGTCCTGCACCGGCAGGCCGAGCAGTTCATCGCGCACTGCTCCCCCGACCTGGTAGACCTTCATTATGTTGTCAGGGCCTGCGTCCCTTAGCGTCCCGCAGCTGCGCGATGCCCATGATAAGGACTGGCTTCGTTCAGGTACAAGGGCGCCACGGCTTCCACCGAGCTCGGCCTGACATCGAAAATCCGGGGGAATTCGCACTTGCACGTCGAATCCACCTGCATTGAATAGTAGTTGTCGCGGGTCATCAGTTTCCTGCCCGGCTTCCATTCCATCATCCACGCCTGAAGGTAGGACAGGCGCGGACTCAGACCAACTATTCTGGCCTTGCGTCCG
The DNA here is from genome assembly GCA_031426915.1 of Sulfuricellaceae bacterium. GTDB lineage: Bacteria > Pseudomonadota > Gammaproteobacteria > Burkholderiales > Sulfuricellaceae > Sulfurimicrobium. The sequence continues at coordinate 76,711 of JASJPB010000025.1, forward strand.
GTCATGCTGCCGACCAGCTCCACCAGTTCGAGCAGCGTGTAAACCCTGGGGCCGCACAAATCGTAGCTCTGGCCGAAGGTGGCCGGATTGCGCAGGCTGGCGACAAAGGCCTGGGCCACGTCTTCCACGAATACTGGTTGGAATTTGGCGTCCGGACAAGCCAGTGGGAGTACCGGCGTAATTTTGAGCAGGGCGGCAAACATATTCAGGAAAGAATCTTCCCGCCCAAAAATCACCGAGGGCCGGAATACCGTGACCGCCAGTCCGTCAAGCGGCTCCAGCACGGCTGCTTGCCCCAGACCCTTGGAGCGCAGGTAGGCGCTCGGCCCGTTGGGGTCGGCCTGCAACGCGCTCATGTGCAACAGGCGTTTCACGCCAGTGGCGGCGCAAGCCTGGACAATCTTGCGCGGCAGCTCGACATGGACTTCCTGAAACCCGCCCGGCCTGTTTTCGTTGAGGATGCCCACCAGATTGATGACCGCATCCATGCCGGCGAAATGACGGCTGAGCTCGACCGGATCGAAAATATTTGCCTCCACCACCTCCACGTCGGGGAGAACCATTACCGTTTTGGCGTGTTCACGCGTGCGGGTAAGCACTTTCACCGAACAGCCCGCCATGCCGAGCTTGTTCACGAGATGGGTACCGACATAACCGCTCCCCCCCAGCACACAGACTTTCTTGATGTTCATAAACACCTTAACCGTTCATTGTGGAATATAGCCGGATTCTAGCCGGATACCGTTCGGCCGTCACGGTTCGCAGGAAGGACTGCGCTCATCCTGGCCCTGACACTCCGATTTGCCGCCCTTTCCCGAGATGGTACCCAGTCTATGCTTGAGGGAAACCAGTTGGCGCCCAAAACGATTGGCATAGTAACTGGCGTTACTCATGACTTTCTGCACATAGTCGCGGGTTTCGGTGAAGGGGATGGATTCTGCGTAAATTGCCCCTTCCAGCGCCTTCTCATCCTTCCAGCGCTTGGCCCGCGACGGGCCGGCATTATACGAAGCCGTTGCCAGCACGGGCTGTCCATCGTTGGTATCCAGCACATATTTCAGATAATAGGTGCCGAAGGAAATATTGGTATCGATCTGGTTGGTCAGGCTCTGCTGGAAACGCTTGAAGCCAAGCCGTTTGGCAATCCATTGCGCGGTCGCCGGCATCAGCTGCATCAGACCGGAAGCACCGACATTGGAGCGCGCCTGTTGCACGAAACGGCTTTCCTGGCGAATCAGGCCGTAAACCCAGGCCTCGTCCAGGTCGCGTTCGCGGGCATAGGTCTGCATCAGCTCGCGGTGCGGCGTTGGGTAACGCAGGCTGAAATCGTGCAGTTGCTGCGTCTTGTCGGCGGTGTTGATGGCGCGATCGAGCCAGTTGGCGCGACGTGCAATCTCGGCTGCGGCCAGCAGCTGCTTGTCGTCAAAACCACGACAGGCCCACAGCCATTCACGGTTGGCCTCGGTGCGCAGGTTGATTTGATACATCAGCAGTGCGCGCTGGATGCCAGGCACGGCCTTGACCGCCTGGATTTCCTCTTCGCCAGGCTCAAAAGTGGAGGCGGGATTGCTCACCATCGCGCCCAGCTCCTCGGTTGCCAACTGGCCGTAAAAATTGTGCTCGCGCGACAGGGGCGCCAAAATGGCATTGGCGGCGGCGATTTTCCCCTGAAATTTCAGCGCACGCGCTTTCCAGTAACGCCATGCCCCCTGGTTTTGCAGCGCCTCGGGCATGGCGGCGATACTGACCAGCACCTGCGGCCAGTCCTGCATCCGCAACGCTGCGCGCACCCGCCAGGACAACTGGAGATCGTTGAGAGGCGTGTCGCCCGCCTCGAGAAACCACTTCATGGCCAGGGGATCGTGCTTGCGTGCGGCATGAAAGGCCATCTGCCCCCACACATAAGCCTGTTCCTCGGGGCTGAAGCGCGCACGCAAACGATCCCAATAGGGCAGCGCCTCCCCAGGCTGGTTGCGGGCCAGGCGGTAGATCGCAAACATCGTCATTTCCCTGCCGGGACGGCTATGCGTGTCGACGCCGGCCGAGTCGAGGAAATGCAGCGGATTGTCCGCCACGCGCCCCAGTTCCTTGAGGCCTTGTCTCTGGGCCTCCGGTAGATACTCCGCCGCCTGGCGCGCGGTTCCGATATGGCCCAACTCCAGCGCAAGACGTATGCGTGCCCAGACATCCTCGTCTTTCAGGGTTCCGGCAGTAGCCAAAGTGTCGAACACGGGTCCGCAGGATGGCGGCAACTCGCTTCCGGTCAGCCATTTGCGCAGCGCATCCCTGGAAGCATCGCCATCGCCCAGGTTCAGGCGGGCCTGCAACACGTAACATCCGACTTCGGCATCGTCGTTGTTTACCAGCGCCGGATATTCTTCCAGCAACAGAGTCCAATTTTGTTGTCGCCCCAGCACCTTGATCCAGTCGGCACGAAGACGATCGGAAAGGGGCGTGTCGGCATTGCTGGAAATGAAGTTGCGCACCTCGCTGGCGGAGGCGTCCTTGAGCCGCATTTGCAACTGGTAGTAGGCCAGGTACGGCGCCATCGGATGGCCTTCCAGGCGCTTCAGTGCGGCGTTAAAACGTACCGAATCGCCGCTGCGGAAAGCCTCCCGCGCCACGAGAAAATCTTCATCACGACCAATGGCGGCGGAATGCGCCAGCGGTAGCAGGAATAATGAATAAAGCAGAAAAAACAGTCGTAACATCATGGAAACAATCGCCCCTGGGTCTCCGGCAGCGCGGCGGGGCGTGCAGAATAAATTGCCAAGCGTGAAGGATAGCATATCCGACCTTCCCAGGGACCGGCACGACTAGATGGACCGGCGCGACTCAGGGTGCAAGTGAACGCGCGCAGGCTTCAGAAAAGAGTGTGGATGGACGGCAGGATCAGCGCGCGAGGCGCTCCACCTTGGCCAGCACCTTGCCGCTTACAGTATCGAAATACCAGATTTCCAGTAATTCAACCGTGAGATAGCGCTTGCGCAGCGTGTAGTCCACCGGATCGGCCAGATCAGCCTTCCAGAAGGTGTTGCTTTCCGAGTGATAAGGGGGCTTGAGCCGGCAGACCGCAAGCATGCCGAGGCGACCTTTTTCCGCCAACGCCCCGCTCTCGATTTTTATTTCCGCGCTGAAGCCGGCGTCGTCGTTTACCTGGCGCGGATAAAAATCGTACAGGTTGTCGAAGGCCACGAAATAATCGTAACGCCACAGGTTCTTTACCTCGCGCCTGTTGCCGGGGAAGAGCTCCACCATCACGGGCGGCGTCTTTTCTTCGAAAGTGGATTTCAGCGGCAGGAACTTGAAGCGATAGTAGTCGGCCTGGTCGGGATCTGCCAACTGATCCCAGCTCCAACCCTCGGCGATATTATTGAAGGCCATGCGGTAAAGAAGCGTGGCCTTACCCACCCTGGCATCGTAATCGAGGGAAAATCCGGGGCTATTCTCCAGGTCCACGGCAAAGGTGAAGCGCTGGCCATCCACAACCGCAAGCCCGCCGCCGGACAAGCCGGAAACCACCTGAAACCAGTGTTCGACATCTTGTCCGGCGTAAGAAGCTGGCGACTCCGCCTCGGCAATTGCCCCACCTGAAGCAAGCAGCAGCAAGGCTACCGCAATGGTTCTTCTCAACATACCGGCTCACCGCACATTATAAAATGCGCATCATAACGACGAAAACCGTCAATTAGATTGACTCAGATCAACCAAGAGCCTATTTCAGTAGGTTTCATACCCCGCGTTGAGGCTAGAAAGCGACGGATGCTAGGCGCAAGGCGCGGCCAAGGGTCGTTCCCTTGGCGAGCCCTGCAACGACGCAGACGCGCTTTCTAGCCTCAACCCGGAGGGCCAGTGCTATTTGGGGCACATTGCGTTGTTGCTCGCCGCTTGTTTGGAATACCAACAAACGGCGCGTCAAGCGCCTAGCACTGCACCCCAAATAGCACTGGCGCGGGGTATGAAACCTGCTGAAATAGGCTCTAAGCCAGGAAGAGCTTGTACGCCGGGTTTTCGTTTTCATCCCAATAAGGATAGCCGAGCTTGTCCAGGAAGGCGGTAAACGCCGCCTTGTCCTGTGGCGGCACCTGGATGCCGACCAGCACCCGGCCGTAGTCGGTGCCATGGTTGCGGTAGTGGAACAGGCTGATATTCCAGCTCTGGCTCATGCTGTCGAGGAACTTCATCAACGCGCCGGGACGCTCGGGAAACTCGAAGCGAAACAGCATTTCGTTCTTGGCCAGCGGGGCGTGTCCACCCACCAGGTGACGCACGTGCAGCTTGGCCATCTCATTGTCGGACAGATCGATCGCCGCCAGATCCTTCTGCTTCAACGCCGCCAGAAGCTTGTCCACCTCTCCCCGGTTGTGCACCTGGACGCCGACGAATACATGGGCCTGGGTGGGATCGGCAAAACGGTAATTGAATTCGGTGATGCTGCGCGGGCCGAGCAGGGCGCAGAAAGCCCTGAAGCTGCCCGGCCGCTCGGGAATGGTGACGGCGATGAGCCCCTCGCGCTGCTCGCCCAGCTCCGCCCGCTCCGCCACATGGCGCAGGCGGTCGAAGTTCATGTTGGCGCCGGAAGCAATCGCCACCAGGGTTTTGTTCTTCAGCTTTTGCCGCTTGGCATACATCTTTGCCCCGGCGATGGAGAGCGCGCCGGCCGGCTCGAGAATCGAACGCGTATCCTCGAACACGTCCTTGATCGCGGCGCAGATGGCGTCTGTATCCACCAGGATTATTTCGTCCACCAGTTCCTGGCAGAGCCGGAAAGTTTCCTCCCCCACCTGCTTTACCGCCACGCCATCGGCGAAAATGCCCACCTGCTGCAGTACCACGCGCTCTTTCTTGCGTAGCGACTGATACATGGCGTCGGCATCCACCGGCTCGACACCGATGATCTTGATGTCCGGACGCAAACGCTTGACGTAAGCGGCCACTCCGGCGATCAGCCCGCCGCCGCCCACCGGCACGAAAATGGCGTGGATCGGCCCGCTGTGCTGGCGCAGGATTTCCATGCCGACCGTGCCCTGACCGGCGATCACTTCGGGATCGTCGTATGGGTGCACGAAGGTAAGCTTCTTTTCCTTCGCCAGTTCCACCGCATGGGTATAGGCGTCGCTGTAGGAATCCCCGTGCAGGATGACCTGGGCTCCGCGCGCCGCCACGGCATTGACCTTGATGTTGGGTGTGGTGGCGGGCATCACGATCACTGCCTCGCACTTGAGCCGTTGCGCGGCCAGCGCCACACCCTGGGCGTGATTGCCGGCGGAAGCGGCGATCACGCCGCGCTTCAGCGCCGCTCGCGGCAACTGCGCCATCTTGTTATAAGCGCCGCGCAGCTTGAAGGAAAACACCGGCTGCATGTCTTCGCGCTTGAGCAGAATTTGGTTGTTCAAACGCCGGGACAAGTTGGGGGCCACTTCGAGCGGGCTTTCGATGGCCACGTCGTAAACGCGGGCGGTGAGGATTTTTTCCAGGTAGTCGTTGTGCATGGGCTTCAATCTAATTTTCTCGGTCAAGATTATCAGGATTCAGGGCAAATCAGAAGCCGAAATGCAAGCCCCGTCCCGGATAGCGATGTCCGACAAAAACCCGAGGACTCCATGTAACAGAAAATTCACAAAAATATTGTTGCGCGCCAAGCATAACGGTATAAACTATTTATACTGAATAAACAATTATTCATTCAGACTCAGCGCTGATGACGCTTTAATATTTGGAGATGATCATGACCGACAAAATCAAACCCCCAGCAGCAAAATCACCGCCCGCCCCTGAAGCGGCAGTGAAGAAACCCAAGCCGGCTCCCGTTGCAAAGGCAGCAACAGCGACAATACCGACTGCCAAAGCCGCAACCCAGAAACCGGTAACAGCCTCGATTGCTCCAAGGAGCGAGGCCACAAAAACCGAGAAAGCGCCAAAAGAGGAAAAACCCAAAAAAATGAAAATGGTGCGCGACAGTTTCACCATGCCGGAAAACGAATACGCCAAAATTGCCGGGTTCAAGAAAAAATGCCTGGAAGCCGGTGTTCACGTAAAAAAAAGCGAACTGCTCCGGGCGGGTTTACTGAGCCTGTCAAAACTTTCCGATGCCGATTTAATCTCGACCATGGGTCAAGTGGAAATACTCAAGACCGGCAGGCCAGCCAAAGCATGAGTGTGTCCCGGGATGCGGAACCTGCCCGCCAATTTGCATGAATCCCGCAGGTTTCGCAAACCGGGAAATCCTGTAATACTTCCGCATTCACAAATAGTGACAAAACTCGAAATTCACAGGAATTGTGTAACATGACTCAAGATGAACTGAAACGCGCCGTCGCCCTTGCCGCCATCGAACATGTCCCGGCTGGTTGCATCGTGGGCGTGGGCACCGGCTCCACGGCCAATTTTTTCATTGATGAATTGGGCAAGATCAAACACAGGCTGGAAGGTGCGGTCGCCAGCTCGGAAGCTTCGGCGCAACGCCTGAAAAGCCATGGCATTCAGGTATTCGATCTCAACAGCGTGGACGAGATGCCGGTGTATGTGGATGGAGCGGACGAAATCACTGCGCACATGCACATGACCAAGGGCGGTGGCGGCGCGCTGACGCGGGAAAAAATCGTTGCCGCGTGCAGCAGAAAATTCGTCTGCATCGCCGATGGCAGCAAGCTGGTCGGCATGCTGGGCCAGTTTCCCCTGCCGGTTGAAGTCATTCCCATGGCACGCGGCTACGTGGCACGCCAGCTCGTCAAAATGGGCGGACAACCGGTACTGCGCCAGGGCTTCACTACCGACAACGGCAACCTCATTCTGGACGTGCACAATCTGCAAATCATGAACCCGGTGCAACTGGAGAGTGAAATCAATCAGATTACCGGTGTGGTGACTAACGGTTTGTTTGCCCGCCGCCCAGCGGATGTGCTGCTGCTCGGCACGGCGGAAGGCGTGAAAACCCTTACCGCTCAATAGCAATCAAACTGTCACAAACAACGACTAGAATCCCGCGATTCAATATCGTAGCCGCGAGGAAAAACCCGCCATGTCACAAGAACATATCTACAAGCAATTCGACACCGAACTGGAACAAGTACGCTCCCGGGTGTTGCAAATGGGTGGCCTGGTGGAGGATCAAGTCACCAAGGCAATAGAGGCGTTAAACACCTGCGATTCAGATTTGGCTGATGAGGTAATCGCCGATGATCATCGCGTCAACGCCCTGGAACTCCTTATTGATGAAGAATGCACCCAGATCATCGCGCGCCGCCAGCCTACCGCCGGCGACTTGCGTCTGGTCATGACGGTGGAAAAAATCATTACCGACCTGGAGCGTATTGGCGACAAGGCAGAAAAGATCGCCCGCATGGCGAAAAAAATCTGCACCCCCGATCGCCTTACCACTCCGCGCTTTACCGAGATCAAGCACATGAGCGATGGGGTGCTGGAAATGGTACGCGCTTCCCTGGATGCTTTCGCCCGCCTCGACATCAGCACCGCGACCCAGCTCAAACGGCGAGATTTGGAGGTGGATGAGGAATTTGACTCGCTGCTGCGCCATCTGATCACCTTCATGATGGAGGATCCGCGCATCATCTCCACCGCCATTGATATCCTGTTCGCCGCCAAGGCGCTGGAACGCATCGGCGACCACGCCAAAAACATCGCCAGCTATGTCGTGTACATGGCGAAAGGCATGGACGTGCGCCATGCCAGCATGGAAGAAATGGAACGCAAAGTAGCGGAATAGGGCATCGTGCAGGAATATTCCACCATCGCCGCAGTAGACCTTGGCTCAAATAGCTTCAGGCTACAAGTGGCACGAGTGGTAGGAGATCAGGTCTACCCGCTGGATTCACTCAAGGAGCCGGTCCGTCTGGGCGCGGGGCTGACCCCTGACAAGTATCTCGACGAGGATACCCAGCAACGCGCACTGGCTTGCCTGCACCTGTTTTCCGAACGCCTGCGCGGCCTGCCCCGCGAGGCCATTCGGGCTGTCGGCACCAACACCTTCCGCGTGGCGAAAAACGCACCCGCCTTTCTGGAAGCGGCGCAGGAGGCGTTAGGGCTCCCGATCGAAATCATCGCCGGCAAGGAAGAAGCCCGCCTGATCTACCTCGGCGTATCCCACGGCCTGCCCTCATCGGAGGAAAAACGCCTGGTGGTGGATATCGGCGGCGGCTCCACGGAATTCATCATCGGCACAGGATACCAGCCGCAGCAAATGGAAAGCCTGTTCATGGGTTGCGTCAGTTACAGCCGGCGCTTCTTTCCTGACGGCAAAATCACCAAAACCAGCCTGCTTCAGGCCGAACTGGCCGCGCGCAGCGAGATTCTGACCATCGCAGCGGAGTTCTCTTCCGGCCACTGGCAACAGGCCATCGGCTCTTCCGGCTCGGCGCGGGCACTGGCTGAACTCCTGGAACAAAACGGTCTTTCCCCGTCCGGCATCACACGGGAAGGCATGGCCAGGCTGCGCGCGCTGTTGCTCAAGGCGGGCGATGTCAAACTGCTGCAGCTGGCCGGCCTGCCATCCGACCGGGTACCGGTACTGGCAGGCGGTTTCGCCATCATGAACAGCATTTTCACCGAACTCGACATCGGACACATGGAAGTTGCCACCGGCGCGCTACGCGAAGGCGTTCTGTACGACCTGATCGGGCGCTTCCACAAGCACGACATGCGCGAGGCCACGGTGAGGGAATTCATGCGCCGCTACCACGTCGACCCGCCCCAGGCAGGACGGGTGCAGGAACTGGCCAGCGCCCTGTTGGGTCAGATCATCCACAAGCTGACGGGAAGCGTCGACAACCCCCATCTTCTTGTGGCCTGGGCAGCGCGTCTGCACGAAATCGGCATTTCCATCGCCCATGCCGGCTACCACCGTCATTCCGCCTACATACTTGCCAACGCCGACATGCCCGGTTTTTCCACGCGGGAACAGGCGCAGGTAAGCCTGCTGGTGCGCGCTCACCGTGGTGCGTTGAGCAAGCTGACGGACATGGTCCAGAACACGGATCAATGGACTCTGATCCTGGTGTTGCGTCTCGCGTCCCTGCTATGTCGCAGCCGTAGCGATGCCGAATTGCCGCCGATGAAGCTCAAGCTCGCCAACAATGCTTATTCCCTCACGCTGGATCGTGCCTGGCTGGAGCGCAACCCCCTGACCAAAACATTGCTGGAGGACGAAGGCAAGGCATGGAAGTCCATCGGCATGGCGCTGAGCGTCAAAACGGACAAGGATCTTTAGGGAAGCGCTAATAAAATAGGCTATCATGCCGATAAGCTGTTTTATTAAAGCACATTCTCAAGATTACTGAGGGGAGACCCGTGAACAAACGCGCGTTGATACTATCGCCACTCTTTTTGCTGGCCGCCTGCAGCACCACACCGCCCGCACCGGAAGCCGCACCGGCGGTAGCGGCACCGATGCCGGCATTTCGTCCGGTCAGGCTGACTGCAATCGGCTACGGCGCCACCACCCCCTATGACAGTTACACCCCTGGCCAAAAACGCCTGATGGCCATGCGCGCCTCCAAACTCGATGCCTACCGTGCGCTGGTGGAGCAGGCGTATGGGGTACGCATCACCAGCAGCAGCACCATCGCCGGACTGGTAGCCCAGCACGACAGCTTCCGCGTCTACATGGATGCCTATCTGCGTGGCGCAAAAGTGGTTACCGTGACACCGCTGGCGGAAGGCAACTATGAAACCGTGCTGGAACTGGAGCTCAACGAGCAGTTCTATCACAACATGATGCAACTCCAGCCGCAGAATGGCCCCGCCACCCCCGTGCGAACCACCGAAGCGCAGAACTGCGGCACAAAGGGTAGTGTCGGCTCCGGCTGCGGTTATGGCACCAACTTCTATTATTCGGAATAAAGCTTGAAGTTCGGCTGTCTGGCGCTGCTGCTGCTGGCACTTTCCGGCATCGCATCGGCTCAATCCATCGAGGCGGAAGGCGTTGCAGTCATGGATGCGGGCGGCAGCGACAAGGCACGCCAACTAGCACTGCAAGATGCCTTGTACCAGGCGGCCCTGAGTGCGTCGGCTCAAGTGGAAGGCAGCAGCGCCATCAACGCCGCGGGCGAGCTGAGGGAAAATCTCCGCATCTCCACAGCAGCCCGCGTAGCGAGCCACACCATCGTCAGGGAGTGGGTCAATAACGGGATGTTTCACGTTCTGGTGCGCGCCGAAATCCAGAACGAGGCGCCAGCGGATCAGCCCCTCCAGACAACAAAATACCGGAAAAAAGTCGCCGTTACCCGCTTCCACACCCCCAATTCGCTTCAGGTGGAGGATATCACCGACATATGGAACGGCTATCCGCTCGAACTGCTGCGCCGTCTGGGCGCTCGTGGCGGCGTACTGCCCGTCAACACCACCTCTTCACTGCTGACCAGCGGAAACCAGACCAATCCGGATGCGCCCGCCAACCGCGACCTTATCCGTCGTATCGCCGAGCAAACCGGGAGCCAGCTCGTCATTTCTGGCATCATCCTGGACGCCGGCTCCGGCGTGGAAACCCTGCGCCCTTACGCCGGCTGGCAGGGCAGCGAAAACGGGCGCCGTTTCGAGCTTGGCCTGCCATGGCCCAGCCTGAGCGCAGGCATCAAGCCGGAAGCGTCGGAGCGCCGCCTGGATGTGGAAATATTTCTCCATGACGGAATAACCGGGGCACTGGTCGCCCGCCATCGTCATGGCGCCCTGGCCAACGGACGGGTAATGGTGGGCCGGGACAAGCCCTTTGCGAGCACGGCCTTTTTTGCCACCCCATTCGGCCAGGTGCTGGAACAAACCCTCAACAGCCAGGTAGAAGCGCTCAACAGCGATCTGGAGTGCCTGCCATTCGTGGCAAATATCGTGCGCATCGAGGGAAGAAAAGTTTTCCTGGACGCAGGCGGCACCTCGGCCCTGGCACCAGGAGACAAGCTGACGGTGTATCACAGAAACCCGTCCGCCCCAGTCGGCCGCTTCTCTCCAGCCGCAGCGCTCGGCATTCCAGAAACCCCCGCCACGACACTCACCCTGATCCAGGTGCAGCCATTGTTTGCCGTTGGCGACTTGGCCGCCGACCCTGCCAAGGCAAACGTGCAGGTAGGCGATGTAGTGCGCTTCGAAGCCGCCGGCAGCAAACAAATCCGCTAGGCGCTTCCTGAAAAGAATTGGCCGCCACAATAGTTGCTTACATCCGATGCAGCGCTACGCTGTCACAAAAGGGTAACTCCCGTCGGTTAACGTGTAAGCCTAAATCATGAAACGCAAGACGATCCCCTCCGACCCCTCCCCTTTCCTGGCCGAACTGGCACAATTGCTTGACGAAATACGCGCCTTGCGCGGTACCGTGCAGAAAACCCAGAAACAACTCATGGAACAATGGCGGCCCCATATCCATTGGCGCGGGTTCCGCAATAGCGCTGCCAACCTTGCCGCCTACATCGGGCTGCGACGTCACGACCTGAGACAGATGCAAAGCCGCCTGGGCAAACTCGGGCTATCTTCTCTCGGACGCAGCGAGGCCCATGTCGTGCCGGCTCTTGACGCGGTCACCAGCATGCTTGGAGTAATGAACGGCGGAACCCTCGATGCCGAAAACCTGGCCCATTCCGGCACCAGCATGAATAATGCCGAGAACTTGCTCAGGCTCCACTCCAACCGGCTACTGGGATCTCCGCCCGCACACCGCTGGGCGCGCATCATGGTGACCTTCCCCAGCGAGGCAGGCGGCAATTATCTGTTCGTGCGCGAACTGGTGCTGCGTGGAATGGATTGCGCCCGCATCAACTGTGCCCACGATGACGCCGCAACCTGGATGCACATGGTTGAATTTGTGCGTCAGGCGGAACAGGAAACAGGCAGATCGTGCAAGATTCTGATGGATCTGGCCGGACCCAAGCTGAGAACCGGCCCCGTGGTTCCCGGCCCCAGCATTGTTCACCTCAAGCCCAAACGCGACCTGGAGGGTAATGTCATCCAGGCTGCCAGCGTGATTCTCGACAGCAACGCCAGGCCGGGACGCCCGGCGGAGAGGGACGGATTAGGGCGGCGCACGCCAGCGAGACTCAACGTGGAAGCGGAATGGCAGGCGCGCCTGCAGCCAGATGATGTGATCCGTTGCACCGACATGCGCGGCAAGCAGCGCAAGCTGGTGGTGCAGCAACGCCTGTCCCAGCATGAAGTGCTGGCGCTATGCGAGGAGGGCGCTTATTTGAGCCCGGGACTCGAGCTGGAACACGGCCATGGCAAGCACGCCGCCAGCACCTGGATCGGTCCGGTCGACGCGCCCCCGATTGCGATTACCTTGCACCTGGACGATGCACTTCAGCTGACGCGGGAACAGACTCCCGGCGAGGCGGCGCAAGTGGATGAAGACGGCGACACGCTCATCCCCGCCCATATTTCCTGCATCCAGCCGGAAGTATTCGCCCACTTGAAGCCCGGACAACGGGTCTGGATCGATGACGGCCACATTGGCGCCCGGATCGAATTGATCAACGCTGACGGGGCGCTGCTCAGGATCAGCCGGGCCAGGCCCGAGGGGGAAAAGCTGCAGCCGGAAAAAGGTCTCAACTTCCCCGACAGCGAACTGAATTTCCCCGCGCTGACGGAAAAAGATCTGGCCGACCTTGACTTCGTCGCGGCCCATGCCGACATGGTCGGTTATTCCTTCGTGCAATCGGCCCAGGACATGGAACAGCTCATCGCCGAACTGGCCGCGCGGGACGGCGCAAAACTCGGCATTGTGGCCAAGATAGAAACGCGCAAGGGGTTGCAGAACCTGCCTGAGATCATCGTGCGCGGCGCCGGCCGACACCCGTTCGGGGTGATGATCGCGCGCGGCGACCTGGCAGTGGAAATCGGCTACGAGCGCATGGCCGAGATTCAGGAAGAAATCCTGTGGTTGTGCGAAGCCGCACACGTGCCGGTAATTTGGGCCACCCAGGTGCTGGAAGGCCTGGTGAAGCAGAACTTTCCCTCGCGCGCCGAAATGACCGATGCAGCCATGGCGGAGCGGGCGGAGTGCGTGATGCTCAACAAAGGCCCGTTCGTGCTCGACGCCATCGCGGTGCTCGACAACGTGGTGGCGCGGATGCAGGCGCACCAGAAGAAAAAAACGGCACAGTTAAGGGCCTTGCACTGGTAAGGATCTACTCCAGCCAGCCCACCAGGTAATACAGCCGGAAACCTTCAGATGAGCGCGATGGCCCCAGCACCCGGCCGGCGAAGAGATTCTTCGCGGCATCGGCACCGCTGCGGGCCTCCTCTTCGGAGGCCACCAGCTGCACGCAATTTTCCGGGAAACGGGTGCGCTTGCGCTGGGGGGAATAGACCAGCGCAAAGTGTTCCCCAACCAGTTGGGAACCCGGATCGTAAAAGATGTTTTTGACCGGCAATTATGTGGCTTTCTCTTTTTGTGCCTTCTGGATGGGCTGAACGTTCTTCAACTTGGTTTCGATCCGGTCGCACAGGGTTTTCATGATCTTGATCCGGGCGAAATTCTTGTCGTTGGCCTCCACCAGCGTCCACGGCGCACTTTCGGTGCTGGTGCGATCCACCATGTCGCAGATCGCCTGTTCGTAGGCATCCCATTTCTCCCGGTTGCGCCAGTCCTCGTCGGTGATCTTGTAACGCTTGAAACCGGTTTTCTCGCGTTCCTTGAAACGCCTGAGCTGCTCGTCCTTGCTGATCGTGAGCCAGAACTTGACCACCACGATATTGTGGCGCGCCAACTGGGACTCGAAATCGATGATCTCGCTGTAGGCGCGCATCCAGTCCGATTCCGAGCAATAGCCCTCGACCCTTTCCACCAGCACGCGACCATACCAGGAGCGGTCGAAAATCGTCACCCGCCCGCGCCGTGGAACATGGCGCCAGAAGCGCCATAAATAGGGCTGGGCGCGCTCCTCCTCGGTCGGCGCGGCAATCGGGACCACCTGGTAAAAACGCGCATCGAGCGCGCTGGTGATACGGCGGATGCTGCCGCCCTTGCCGGCGGCGTCGTTGCCTTCGAATACCACGATCACGGTCATGTCCCTGAACCGGGCATCGCGTGTCAGCAAGGCGAGTTTGCTCTGATACTTTGCCAGCTCTTCCTCGTATTTTTTCTTTTCCAGCTTCTGGCCAAGATCCAGCGTTTTGAGGATATGCAGATTATCGATAGAAGGGAGCAGGGGCGGCGCATAGACTTCTGGCAACTTGCGGTCGCCTTCGTCGAGACGCTTGCGAATCGTCTGGAGGATCGTTTTACCGATCGTCAGCCCACGATAGCGAGGATCTTCGCCTTCGACAATGAACCACGGCGCTTCGGCGGTGCTGGTATGGCGGATCACGCTCTCGTTCACGGTGCGAAATTTGTCATAGAGCTTGAAGTGTTCCCAGTCGCGTTCGGTCACGCGCCAACGGGTCTTGGGGTCCTTCTCCAGTGCCTTGAGGCGCTTTTCCTGCTTGTCCTTGGAAAGATGCAACCAGAACTTGATGATCAGCGCACCTTCGTCGGTCAGCATCTTCTCCAGTTTTTTCGCCCGCTCCAGGCTTTGGTCGAGATCGGCCGTTTTGGTGACGCCGTTCACCCGGTTGAGGATCGGCCAGGTATACCAGGAACCGAGAAACACGCCGACTTTTCCCTTGGGGGGCAGAGCGCGCCAGAAGCGCCACATCATCGGCCGATCCAGCTCCTCGTCGGAAGGCTCGCCCATGCCGTGACTCTGAACATGACGCGGATCCAGCCACTCGTTGAGCAGGTTGACGGATTCTCCGCGTCCAGCCCCGTCCAGACCGCCGATGAGAATAATGACCGGAAATTTGCCACTCTGAAACAGGTCCATCTGCACATCCAGCAAGGCTTCACGCAATGCAGGAACTTCCTTGGCATAGGTGGCTTTATCGATTTTGTGGCCCAGCTCCGCCGATTCGAACATTATTCCCTCCCCCATTAAGCTTCAAAGCTCTATCTCATACTCTTTTGGGCCAAACTTCAAGCGTTCCACCGCTTAAATCGTCATGCGGCTGTCACTTTGCGTAGTTAGGATCTAACGATTTTCCTGCCCTGAATACCGATGGAGGCTGTAATGAAAATCCTGATGATTTCGGATGTGTACTTCCCACGCATCAATGGCGTATCCACCTCCATTGCCACCTACCGCCACGAACTTGAAGAACGTGGCCATGAGGTGCATCTGATCGCGCCGGACTACGATGGCCTTGTCACCGACGACGAGCTGCGAGTCCGCCGCATACCCGCCTGGCATCTCCCCTTCGACCCGGAAGACCGCTTGATCAGGAGCGCCCACGTGCTGGCCTCGCGCGAGGAACTGCTCGATCAGGACTTTGACCTGCTACATATCCAGACCCCTTTCGTCGCCCACTATCTGGGCGTACGCCTGGCCCGCGAACTGGGTATTCCACGCGTGGAAACTTACCACACCTATTTCGAGGAATACCTTTACCATTACCTCCCCTTCCTGCCCAAAGCGAGCACCCGCTTTCTGGCGCGGAGCATGTCGCGCCGCCAGTGCAACGATCTCGACGCGCTGGTAGTGCCATCCAGCGCAATGCTGGAGGTGCTTCGAGGCTATGGCATTCGGACCCATGCCGAAATCATCCCCACCGGTCTTCCGGAACAGAATTTCATACCCGGCGACGGCCAGGCGTTCCGCGCCAAACACGGCATTGCCCCAGCACGCCCGGTCATGCTCTATGTGGGTCGGGTAGCGTTCGAAAAAAACATCACTTTCCTGCTCAAGGTAACAGCACGCATCAAGCAGCACATGCCGGATACACTGCTGGTGGTGGCAGGGGAGGGACCAGCACTCGAGGGTCTCAAGCGCGAAGCCGTACAACTCGGCCTGAGCGGCAATGTCCTTTTCGTCGGCTACCTTGATCGCATCAGGGAATTGCCCGATTGCTACCGCGCCGCCAACGTGTTCGTATTTTCCTCCTGCACCGAAACTCAAGGACTGGTGCTGCTGGAAGCCATGGCGCAAGCTGTTCCGGTTGTGGCCCTGGCGGAAATGGGCACCAAGGACATATTGCAACCAGGCTTTGGGGCGATCGTTGCCGCAAACGACGTAGAAGATTTCGCTGCCAACGTACTGCCCCTGCTGCAACACCCCGATGCCACCGCGCAACTGGGAAAGCAGGGAAGAGAATATGCCCGCGACTGGTCCGCCGGCGCCCTGGCGGAAAGAATGCTGGGCTTTTACCAGCACATCATCGAACGCCATGTAGAGGTTCCGACCCAGGCTCGGCGCTATGGGGTAAATGACTGTCTAAGCGCGAGCAAGGATTGCACCTAAACATCGTTTTCATGACTCCGGAATTTAACGCCGTCTTAACACCCATGTAGCAATGGGGCACCAAAATATGGCCCATGGGAAAAAGAACCATCACCTTTATCCTGTGGCTGGTTCCGCTGCTTTTGTACAGCGCCAACGCCCATGCCTGGGGACTTTTTACCCATGTATATTTCGCCCAGTTGCTGATCTGGTCGGTCCCGCTGGCGGATCCGCGCCTGCGCCGGGTGATAAAAAATTTTCCCCGCCTGGTGATGGCCGGCGCCTGCCTGCCCGATCTTGCCATCGTTGCCAGCTATGCGCGAACCGATGCTTTCGCGGCAAGCCATCATTGGGAAACCAGCGAAAAACTTTTCCGTGACGCACGTGATGACCGGGAAACCGCCTTGGCAATCGGTTATGGCAGCCACCTGCTGGTGGATGTCATCGCCCATCACCATTTCGTTCCAGCCCACGAGATCATGTGGCTGGATTTTCCCATGATCACGCATATTGCAGCGGAATGGACGATGGACGCCCATGTCCTGCGCCACCTGTTCGCCAGGCCGCACTCCCTGCTGCAAGGCGAAGCGCAAATGCTGATCCCCTACGTGGCCAGGCATTTCGGATGTAGCTTGGAACAATCGCGCGCGGCGCTCACTTACCTGGCCGAAGGAGATGCCTGGTTGCGCCGTGGCCGGATTCCGCAACTCCTGTACCAGCTTGCCCTGCGCATGGATAAGCCATTGCGGCGACGCTTCGACAACTACATCGGCGCCACGGCGGAACTGCTGCCGCAATTGGAACGCGTGTTGGCCGGAGAAACCCCGTTCCTGTGCGCTGAAGCCGCCTGCCGTCTCAGCGCACAGAGACATGTGGGACAGCACAGGAAACGCCAGATCGAGCTACGCCTGCCGCTACCACGAGATCTGTTTCAGATCGTGAACCAGCCCGCCCGGTAGCCGCCGCTCACAAATCAGGGACGAACGAGAAGGGCGCGTTTGCCTGGTGTGCACGCTCCCATTGCTGCACCACTCTGACAACAAGCTGCTCGAAACGCTCGTGAACGCGGTTCCAGTCGACACTTTCCGCGCTCAAGCGGGCATTCACGCCCATGCGACGCAGATCCCTGGGGCTCGCGGAAGAATGCAGCGCCTGGGCGATGAATGCCTGCGGATCGGCAAAAGCGGCACGCAATCCATTCTCGCCATGCCGTACATGCTCCCGCGCGGCAGCGTAGTCGTAAGCCACCACCGGCAGGGCGCTCGCCATGGCCTCGAGCACGACGTTGCCGAAAGTTTCGCTGGTGCTGGGAAACACAAACAGGTCCGCGGAAGCATAGTGCTCAGCCAGCGCAACGCCTGTTTGCATGCCAACAAATATTACATCCGGGTTCATGGCTTGCAGTCTGGCCCGCTCGGGGCCATCGCCCACCATTACCAGTTTCATGTCCGGCCGGGCGCCCTGCATGCGGCGGAAAGCCTCGATCAGTAGCGGCAAATTCTTTTCCGCCGCGATGCGACCAACGTATAACGCCGCCAGATTGTGCTCACCCACGCCCCAGGACTGGCGCAGCATCCTGTTCCAGCGCGAGGGGTGAAACAGCTCCGTGTCCACGCCCCTGGACAGGACTTGCACATTCCTGAAACCGGAGCTTGCCAATTCGTGCCGCAGAAAGTCTGTTGGAACCAGAGTGCATTGCGTGCGATTGTGCATCCAGCGCAGATAACTCCTGATGGTCCCATTCAGCATCCCCATCCGGTAATACTGGCTGTAGGTGTGAAAATTGGTGTGAAAGTCGGAAATCACCGGCAGCCGCAGCTTTTTCGCGGCTGCCAGGGCGGACCAACCCAGAGGCCCTTCCGTCACGATCTGCACCACATGGGGGCGCTGGGCCTGCCACAGACGCACCAGCTCGGATTTGGCCGGCAGCCCTATCTTCAGGCCGGCATAACCGGGGAGTGGCATACCGCGCACCAGCGTCTCCTCGAACGAGGCCGAGTTCGCCCCCGTTTCTTCTGGATTTTGTCGCGGACGAACCAGTCGCACCTGGTGATAACGACTGATGAGTCCCTGTACCATGCGCTGGGTGGTATTCGCCACCCCGTTAACTTCCGGAGGATAAGTCTCAGTGACCACTGCGATGCGCAGTGGGCGGTCCACCTTTGGCGGATTGAAAAGCAAGTGTGGAATGTCTTTCATGCCAGAACCCTGATACCGTAAAACGGCACTGTGCTCCGGCAACAAGAAAACTGGATGACCGAAACGTGATATTTGGGTTACAGCCTCACCCCAGGCGCGTTTCCCTCACGCTATTTCCAGAACGGACGACAGTTGCAGAAAGCCCGCCACACTACATCCAGGGGTGCCAGATGTTGCGTTACCCCGCGTGCGGCCCAGCCAGCCACGACCCCCCTCGCATGGGCATTCACATTACCCAGTTCTGCCAGCAAATGCTGGGTGGTGGCCGCATCGTTGAGCACACCCAGTTCATCCTGCAGGGCTGCCATGGCCTCCAGGTATGAACGGGAAAATTTTTTCGGGTAAAGGGCGGCAAAAAATTCCGTTGCATAGCGCAGCTTCTTGACGGCGATGCGAACCTGATGCCGCTCTTCGGGCGGCATTTCGGACAGTCCAGGGCCGTGGCGATGAACCGTCTTGTGGTGCTTGGCCAGCATGCGCCGGGCCAGATCCATCACCGGATCCTGAAGCCGCAAATTGTGCTCCGCGCTTGCCTGCTCATGCCATCCATCGGCAAGAAGCCAGGCCCCAAGGCTGAGCAAAAGGCGGTTATAGCGCGGCGAAAGCAGGGCCTGCCGGGCGGATTCCCGGGCTGCGGCCTGGGCTTTGAAAACGGCTGCTTGCAGCTGCAGCAGGCTTTTATCGCCGGGAAATTGCTCCAGAATGGCGGGCAGGGTTTGGCTAGCACAGACGTCCCAGTTGCGCACCGGCCCAAGCTCGCAAGCAATCCATTTGAGCTCGTCCGCGAT
Source organism: Sulfuricellaceae bacterium (assembly GCA_031426915.1). GTDB lineage: Bacteria > Pseudomonadota > Gammaproteobacteria > Burkholderiales > Sulfuricellaceae > Sulfurimicrobium. The sequence continues at coordinate 95,948 of JASJPB010000025.1, forward strand.
AGTGGCATAGCTTTCCCTGGGAATGGCCGCAGCGAACAGCGGCAAGGCAGAACGCAGGCGGCGCAACGCAACCCGCATCTGGTGCACATACTCGGGGTCGGTGGCGCTGAGCACGCCTTCCTGATTGGCCGTACAGTGGCCGATACAGTCCCAGGCGATGGCCTGGAATGCCTGCGCCACGCTCATCCCGGCACTGATTTTTGGGGTCCCCGCTTTGACCAGGGGCGGCGGGGCGGCTTGGAACAGGTTATATCCCCGTTCCGCCTTGTTGGTATTTTCCAGCCGGAGCGGAATGGCTTGCTGCAACTCCAGCGCGGTCTGGTAAAGACGCGCCGGGTTCCCCTGCTTCAGTTCGAGCTCGACTTCAAACAACGGAAAACTGCGACTGCCGCTTTTCACTTCCCCCTGGTCCAGCGCCAGTTCCACCGCGTCCCCATTGTCCCATTGCAGCAGCCACACCACGCGCCTGAACTCGGTGGTGAACACGGCCTGCAGGCCATCCCGCACCGCCGGTGAGAATAATAGTCTGGCCAGCGCGGGTTCACGAATTTTGGTGAGGTCCGGATGGGCGTGCGCCACCGGGTCTTCCCACTCACCGCGCCGGTGCAAGCCCGCCTTGACTTCGCCCCCCCCCTTTACCGTCTGTATCCAGCGCGAGCCGACACGGCGTACACGCAGCGCGATGCGCTGCTGTCTCAGGATCAAATCCGGAGTGTCGAAATAGATGCTGACCAGATGTTGGGTGCGTGGCCGCCCAGGGGCCAGGGTCTTGAGCAGGGCATGGCGGCGCAGCTTGCCGATATCGGCCGGGTCGATGAGAAGCTTGAGTTCTATTTCGGTAGCCATGGGGTTTCCCTCAACTACCGGAAATCCAGTCCAGCAAGGGCTGCCACTGTTCCATATCCCGGCCGGCGCGGGACGGGGACAGATCGAACAGGCTCACACCATCGTTTGCGCATTGAACGTAGAGCTGGGTATCGCGCAGGTAGGTCAGAACCGGAAACTCCACCGTCAGCAGAAACTCGGCCAATTCCGCAGCGGAACGGGTGCGGGGATCGACCCGCATGCCCACCATGGCCACCTGGCTTTTTTCCTTGCGCACCGCCTTTTCTTCGCGCAGGACCTGGAGAAAATCGCTGGTCGCCAGCATGTCGAAGGCCGAGGGCTGTACCGGCACGACCACCAGATCCGCCAGTTTTACCGCCGCGGTCAGCTTGTCGCCATGCAAACCGGCAGGAGAATCGATCACCATCCAGTCAGGCCGCTCCACCTGTTTTCGCGCCACATGGCTGTGGATGGTGGGCAGTTGCGCCGGGCGGCGCTTCAACCAGCCCGCCGCCGACTGTTGCCGGTCCAGATCGGCCAGTACCACTTGCCGTCCCTGGCTGGCAAAATAACTGGCCAGATTGATCGCCAGCGTCGTCTTGCCGCTGCCACCCTTGGGGTTGGCAATGAGGATGGATTTCATGGCAAGGGTGTGGCCATCAACGCCAGGAGCTGGCTTTGCGCCGAAACCGGCCTGGCGCGGCGCGAAACCTTGCGGCGATAAACGCCATCCGCACCCATTTCCCAAGTCTGGCAATTATCCTTGAGGTAGGGATCGAGGCCCTCCTTGATGACCCGTTTCTTCAGGCGCGGATCAAGCACGGGGAACGCCACCTCGATACGCCGGAACAGGTTGCGGGTCATCCAGTCGGCGCTGGAAAGATAGACATCCTGCGCACCGTTGTTGCGGAAATAGAAAATCCGGCTGTGCTCCAGAAACCGCCCGATCACCGAACGCACCCGGATATTTTCCGACACCCCGGGAATCCCCGGACGCAAGGCGCACACACCGCGCACCACGAGATCGATTTTGACACCGGCGCAGGACGCCTCGTAAAGCGCCTGAATCACTTCCGGCTCCAGCAGCGAATTCATTTTGGCGATGATGGCGGCGGGGCGCCCGGCCTTGGCGTGCGCAATTTCGCCGCGAATCGCCTTGAGCAGCTGGGGCAGCATGGTGAAGGGCGACTGCCACAGATGGGCGTGCTTGCTTGCCTTGCCCAGGCCGGTGAGCTGGGCGAAAACATCGGACATGTCGCTGCAGATCTCGTCGTTGCAGGTAAACAGGCCGAAATCCGTGTACAGCCTGGCGGTACGCGGATGGTAATTGCCCGTTCCGAGGTGCGCATAGCGTTTGAGCTTGCCTTCCTCGCGCCGCACCACCAGCAGCATCTTGGCGTGGGTCTTGTAGCCCACCACGCCGTACACCACATGGGCGCCCGCTTCTTCCAGACGCGCCGCCCAGTTGATGTTGGCCTCCTCGTCGAAGCGTGCCAGCAGTTCCACCACCACCGTCACTTCCTTGCCATTCTTGGCCGCCCTGATGAGGGCATCCATCAGCACCGATTCGGACCCGGTGCGGTACACCGTCTGCTTGATGGCCAGGACACCGGGATCGTCCGCCGCCTGCTGGAGAAAATCGACCACCGGGTTGAACGACTGGTAAGGCTGGTGAATCAGCACATCTCCCGTGCGGATGGCATAGAACATGTCGGTCTGCGTGTCTTGCAGACACAGCGGGATGCCCGGGATAAAGAGCGGATATTTCAGATCGGGGCGATCCACCGAATCGGGAATCTGGAACAAACGCACCAGATTCACCAGGCCGTTGACCTGGTACAAGTCATCCGGCCCGAGATTGAACTGGCCGAGCAGGAATTCAGCCATTTCGGGCGAGCAGTTGTCCGCCACTTCGAGTCGCACCGCATTGCCGAAATGGCGGTGGGAAAGCTCGCCTTGCAGCGCCTGGCGCAAGTTGGTCATTTCCTCCTCGTCGACGAAGAGGTTGGAATTGCGCGTGACCCGGAACTGGTAGCAGCCTTTTACGTGCATGCCGGTAAAAAGCTCCCCGACATGCGCATGGAGAATGGAAGAAAGAAACACCAAGCCATATTCGTGACCGGCGATCTCCTTGGGCAACTGGATCACCCGCGGCAACACCCGTGGCGCCTGTACGATCGCCGCCCCGGAGTTGCGGCCGAAGGCATCCTTGCCTTCCAGCTCGACGGCGAAATTGAGGCTCTTGTTCACCACCCGCGGGAAGGGATGAGACGGGTCCAGCCCGATCGGCGTCAGGACCGGCATCACTTCGCGGAAGAAATAAGCCTTGATCCACTCGCTCTGTTCCACGGTCCAGTGCGTGCGGCGCAAAAAGCGGATGTCCTGGCGCGCCAGGGCGGGCAGGATCACCTCGTTGAGCAGCTTGTACTGCTGCTCCACAAGCACATGCGCCTCTTGGCTCACCTGCTCGAACACCTGGCGCGGCGACATCTTCTCCGGCCCGGTGACCACGCTCTTGAACTTGATCTGCTCCTTGAGGCCAGCGACGCGAATTTCGAAAAACTCGTCCAGGTTACTGCTGACGATGCACAGGAACTTCAGGCGTTCAAGAATCGGATTGGCGTCGTCTGCCGCCTGCTCCAGCACGCGCCGGTTGAAGGCGAGCTGGGAAAGCTCGCGGTTGATGAAGTATTCCGCTGCATTGAACTTTGATGTCATCCTGGCTCCGCCATCGGGGTTATACCTGACTTACTTTTTCTGCGGCACATAACCCTGCGCTTTGTCCGCGCCTGCGCCGAAGAAATAAGCTTCGGTCTGCTCGGCCAGGTACTTGCGCGCGCTGGGATCGGCCAGGGTAAGCCGGTTTTCGTTCACCAGCATGGTCTGCTGCTTGATCCAGCCCGCCCAGGCTTCCTTGGAAACGTTTTCATAGATGCGCTTGCCCAGTTCGCCCGGATAAGGAGGGAAATCCAGCCCCTCGGCTTCGCGACCAAGCTTGATGCAGTTAACCATTCTCGCCATGTGTATTACTCCTTCTCTGTTTAACCGCTGATAATAACCAAAAACCCCTGCACAAACTACCGCGCACAGGCCAATTTTCTATACTTCAGGCTGGATATGCCATAATTCAAGCCATGCAATGGTTTTTCCGACAATTCGCGCGGCTTCCACTGGCGTGGCTGCATGCCCTGGGCGTCGCCACCGGCTGGCTTATCTACTGGTCATCATCCTCGTACGCCGCGCGCATGCGGGAAAACATCGTCCACAGCGGCTTGTGTGACTCCTCGCAGGCCTGCCAGCCACTGCTACGGCAAGCCATCGGCGAGGCAGGAAAAAGCGTGCTGGAACTGCCCGCAGTGTGGCTGCGGCCATACCAGCAGGTGCTGCAACTGGTGCGCGAGGTCGAAGGATGGGAGCAGGTGGAAGCGCTGGCCCGCGCTGGGCGCGGCATCATCTTCCTCACCCCGCATCTGGGCTGCTTCGAGATCTCCAGCCTGTTCATCGCGAATCACATGCCGATCACCATTCTTTACCGCCCGCCCAAACTGCGCTGGACCGAAGCCCCCATGCTGGCCGGGCGCGGCCGCGGCCAGGTCAGCATGGCGCCGACCGACCTCAAGGGCGTCAAAGCCCTGCTCAAGGCCCTCAAGCGCGGCCAGTCCGCCGGCATCCTGCCGGACCAGGTGCCGGGCAAGGGCGACGGCGTGTGGGCGGATTTTTTCGGACGCCCGGCCTATACCATGACGTTGGTGCAGCGCCTGCAGCAGTCCACCCATGCCGCCATCGTGCTGGTATTCGCCGAACGCCTGCCGCAGGGGATGGGCTACGACCTGTGGTTCCAGCCGCTGGCCGAGGATTTGCCGCAAGACGCGGCGCTGGCCGCACGCGCGCTCAATGCGGCGGTCGAGGATCTGGCCCGGCGCAACCCGGCGCAGTACCTGTGGAGCTACAACCGCTACAAGGCGCCCAAAGGCTCCAGAGAAGAAGCTGAACAGCAGTGATCCGCTTCGGCATCCTCGTCTTCTGGCTGTTGCACTTCCTGCCCTTGCCCCTGCTTGCGCCCATCGGCAAGGGCCTGGGCATGTTGCTCTACTGGCTGGGGCGGGAACGGCGGCGGGTGGCGCGCATCAACCTGCGCCTGTGCTTTCCCGAAATGCCGGAGACGCAACGCGAAAAGCTGGTACGCGCCCACTTCCGCGCCTTCGGCCAGAGCCTGCTCGACCGCGGCATCCTGTGGTGGTCGTCAGAGCGGCGGCTACGGCGCCTGGTGCAGGTGGAAGGACTGGATCACCTGCAGGCGGCGCAGGGCCGCCCGGTAATCTGGCTCGCCCCGCATTTCGTCGGCCTCGACATGGGCGGCGTGCGCCTGACCGCCGACCACCCGCTGGTTTCCATGTACAGCCGGCAAAAAAGCAAGGCCATCGACGACCTGCTGCTGCACGCCCGTACCCGCTTCAATCCCTGCATCATGGTATCGCGCCAGGAAGGTCTGAAGCCGGTCATCAAGGCAATGAAACAAGGCCTGCCGTTCTACTATCTGCCGGATATGGATTTCGGCGCCCGCGACGCCGAATTCGTGCCCTTCTTCGGCGTGCGCGCCGCCACCGTCACCGCGCTGCCACGCCTGGCCAAGCTCGCTGGCGCGGTCGTGATTCCCGTCGTGACCCGCCAGTTGCCCGGCGGCAAGGGCTATGTGGCACGCATCCACCCCGCCTGGGAAAACTTTCCCAGCAGCGACAGCTACGCCGATACCTTGCGCATGAACCAGTTTATCGAGGAGCGGGTAAAAGAAATGCCGGAGCAGTATTTCTGGCTGCACAAGCGTTTCAAGACCCGGCCTCCGGGGGAGCGCTCGTTCTACCTGCGCTGACGCGTACCCTGCGCCACCACCAAGCGTAAATAACGGCATTCAGGATCAGCACCACCAGGCCCATGACCAACTGGACCTCACGCGTCAGCCCGGCCGGGTAAATTATTACCAGGATATATTGTTCGACGAAGCCGCCTGAATAGCCGCCTATCCCGCTCGCCTGACGCAACCAGTTCTCCAGCGGCGTGAGCGGGCAGATCCAGCCGGTGAACTCGATCAGCACGCCCCAGAGCACCGCCGGCAAATGAATCCAGATCAGCCGGGGCCACTTCAGGAGCAGCAACCCGCCCAGCACCACGAACAGGATGAAGGCGAAATGCAGCAGGACCACGAGATCGGCGGCGATGCCATGGAGCATGGGAAGCGCCATTATTTCCCACCGTAGGCAATGCGGTAAATCGCACCCGCCTTGTCGTCCGAAACCAGCAGGGCGCCTTCAGGCATGACCAGCAAGTCCACCGGCCGGCCCCAGGCCAGCCCGAAGCGCAACCAGCCCTCGGCGAAGACTTCGTAGCCGCTGGGCCGTCCATCCTTGAGGCGGACCAGGGTGATGCGGTAGCCGCTGGGCGGGACGCGGTTCCAGGAGCCGTGCTCGGCGATGAAAATCTGGTTGCGGTAGGACGGGGGAAACTGGCTGCCGGTGTAGAAGCGCATTCCCAGGGAGGCGACATGCGCGCCCAGCTCCCGAGCCGCCGGGGTGAACTCGGTGCAGGCTCGCTTGGCGCCGAATTCGGGGTCGGCGATGTTCTTGCCGTGGCAGTAGGGGTAGCCGAAATGCATGCCAGGGTGGGGCGCATGGTTCAGCTCGTCGGGAGGACGCTCGTTGCCCAGCCAGTCGCGACCGTTGTCGGTGAACCACAGCTCGCCGCTCGCCGGATGCCAGTCGAAACCCACCGTGTTGCGCACTCCCCACACGAACTGCTCCACGCCGGAGCCGTCCGGACGCATACGGAAAATCCCGGCATAGCGCGCCGGGTCGGGCTCGCAAATGTTGCAGGGCGCCCCGACCGGGACATAGAGCAGACCGTCCGGCCCGAAGCGGATGAATTTCCAGCCGTGCTGGGCATCCGTCGGGAAGCCGTCGTACACCGCCACCGGCCGAGGGGGCTTGTCGAGACGGGTTTCAATCGCATCGTAACGCAAGATGCGGTTGATCTCGGCCACGTACAACGCGCCGTCGCGGAATGCCACGCCGTTGGGCATGTTGAGCCCGGAGGCAAGGGTCAGCACCCGCTCCGCGCGCCCGTCGCCGTCGCGGTCCTGTAGCGCGTAGAGCTTGCCCTCGCCGCGCGTGCCGACAAACAGGGTGCCGTTCGCCCCCAAGGCCATGGAGCGGGCGCCCGGCAGCCGGTCCGCAAACACGCTGATGGTGAAACCGGGCGGCAGACGAATATCGCCCAGTGGCGGATCGGCGGCAAACGCCGGGAAACTGGCGGCCAGCAGAAAAAGGAACAGGCGCTTCATCGGAACGCTCCCAGTGTAGTGTTAGCACGCTAAACGGCGCCGTTCACACCCGGCCCACCCGCAAGGACAGCGGCCATGTCACCCGCCGTCTTGAGAGTGGAGTCCCCCAGATTGGCGCAAGTTCCGCAGCCAGGGCATCCACCGGATCGGCGCCGTTGGCGGCGATATATCGCCCGGTCGCCGACCAGCTCCTGAAATAGCCGAGCAGTTCCGGCAGGGTCCAGCGGGTTTCCATATCGAACGCGGGAGAAGGAATTTCCGCGAAGGGAAAAGCCAGTGTCCTGTAGCCGCTTTCCACGTGCCGGCGCTCAGGCGGCCAGAAGGGACCCACGGTTTCCCGGTAGAAGGTCTGCACCAGGTTGTCGATTTCCTCCCCTTCCACGGCAAGCACGCCATATGTCCACGCTGCCAGCACCCCGCCCGGCTTCAATACCCGCCGCGCCTCGTCATAAAAACGTTCGAGGTCGAACCAGTGCAGCGCCTGGGCGACAGTGATGAGGTCGACCCCGGCATCCGGCAGACCGCTGTCTTCCGCTGCCGCGACACGGTATTCCACTTGCGGGTGAGAAACGGCGGCATCGATTTGCGCGCGGCTGGCATCGGTGGCGATCACGTGCCCGAAATGCGCGGCCAGGTCGAAGGATGCCTGCCCGCTACCCGCCGCACAGTCCCACGCCAGCCCATGTTCGGGCAGAATTTCCGCCAGCCACTGAAACAGGCCCGCCGGATAGGAGGGACGGAAACTGGCATAACTGGCTGAAACAGGAGCAAAATGATCGTTGAATGTGTGCTTCATGGATGCAAATCAGGATAATGGATAGTTGAACATGCGGCACAGGATAAAATGCACACAGTGCAATTCACAAGTACCATTTTGGCCCGCGTCTGGGTTACCCTAACGCTACACCAACTTCTCCATCAGAACAGGAACGCAAATGGCAAAACCCAACTACGCCTACGAAAAACGCCAGAAAGAATTGGCCAAAAAGCAGAAGAAAGAAGAAAAGCAGCAGCAGAAAAACGCACCGGACAATAATCAGACTCAGGAACCACAAGTTCCGCAGCCCGAACAGCAGAACTCTGCTTCCTGATTTCCGGGCGGCGAATTTGATAGAACCAGGTGTTCAAGAACTTGCCGCCCAGCTCCCGATTTCTCAGCGTCCCGATCTTGCAGCAGCAAATGGCTGCGGTACGTGAGCGCCTGTCGGGCTTGTAGTATCATTCCTGCCGTGAATAGCCTGTTGCAACGCATCCCCGAACCCGAACTGATGGACGAGCCGGAGCAGGCCTGTGCTTATGCTGCAGCGGATTTCTCGGTGCCGCACAATGCTTTCGTGACATTTTTCCAGAAATGCTTCCCCGGCTTTACCCACGGCAAAGTCATTGATCTTGGCTGCGGCCCTGCCGATGTAAGCATCCGTTTTTCCCGCGCCTACCCTGACACCTCCGTCCTTGGCGTGGATGGGGCGGAAGCGATGCTGGCGCATGGCCGCATCGCGGTGGAAAACGGTGGTCTGGGCCAGCGCCTGAGCCTGCAACAGCGCCGCTTGCCCGATGCGGATCTTCCCTTCGAAGCATTCGATGCCGTCATCAGCAACAGCCTGCTCCATCATCTCGACGACCCTGCTGTGCTGTGGCAGACTGTTCGGCACGTTGCCCGCCCCGGCGCAGCGATACTGGTCATGGATTTGATGCGTCCGGCGAGGATTACGGATGCAGAATCGCTGGCCCGTCTCTATGCTGCGGATGCACCCCCGGTGTTGCAGCACGATTTTTTCCACTCATTGCTTGCGGCCTATAACCCCGGCGAGGTTCGGCAGCAACTGGATAGCGCAGGGCTGATACAGTTGCAGGTCGAGGCGGTCAGCGACCGCCACCTGCTGGTTTGGGGGACAATGGATGTTTGAAAACCCGGCGCCAGGTGAAATACTCGCCCTGCTGAACAAGGTTCGCACCATCGCCGTGGTGGGCCTGTCGCCGCAACCGGCCCGCCCCAGCTATGTTGTCTCCAGGGCAATGCAGGGCTTCGGCTACCGCATTATCCCGGTGCGACCAGCGCTGAGCGAAGTGCTGGGGGAAAAGGCCTACGCGACCCTGGCCGAGGTGCCCGATAAAATCGAGCTGGTGAACGTGTTTCGCGCCGCCGAGCATGTGGACGCCATCGTGGACGAATGCCTGCGGCTGAACATTCCCGCCATCTGGATACAAGAAGGCATCGTCAACGAGGCAGCCGCACAACGGGCACGGGATGGCGGCATGGTCGTCGTGATGGACCGTTGCATTTACAAGGATTATGTCGAGTTGTTTGCATAAAATGATTTTAAAATTCACCAAAATGCATGGCCTGGGCAATGATTTCGTCGTTATCGACGCCATCTCCCAGCATCTGGCACTGAGCGGCACGCAATTCCGCTTTCTCGCCGACCGCCACTTCGGTGTCGGCTGCGACCAGATCCTGCTGGTGGAAAAGCCCACTCGCGCCGACGCAGACTTCCGCTACCGCATCTTCAATGCCGACGGCGGCGAGGTGGAGCAGTGCGGCAATGGCGCCCGCTGTTTCGTACGCTTCGTGCACGACCAGGGTCTGACCAATAAAACCGAAATCCGGGTCGAGACTGCATCCGGTATTATCCAGCCGCGCCTGGAAGCGGATGGGCAGGTGACGGTGAACATGGGCGCGCCGCGCTTCGAGCCGAAAGATATTCCGTTCCTTGCCGGCGAGCGGGCGCCTACTTACCCACTCCGGATCGGCGACGCCACGATCAGCATCAGCGCCCTCTCCATGGGCAACCCCCACGCAGTGCAGGTGGTGAACGACGTGGATCGCGCGCCGGTGGCCGAGCAGGGACCGCTGATCGAGAACCACCCGGCCTTTCCGGCGCGGGTCAACGCGGGTTTCATGCAGGTTCTTGCGCGCGGACATATTAAACTGCGGGTATTCGAGCGCGGTTCGGGCGAGACCCTGGCCTGCGGCACCGGCGCCTGTGCCGCCGCAGTGACAGGCATCGTGCGCGGCCTGCTGGACAGCACGGTTACAGTCAGCACCCGGGGCGGAAATCTCACCATCCGCTGGGAAGGGGAAGAAAATCCGGTATGGATGACGGGCCCCGCGGTTAGCGTATTCGAAGGCGAAATAAATCTATCACAAGGATTACAGACATGAATTTGAATGCTGAGGCAGTAGCGGAATTCCTCAAGGAACACCCCGCTTTTTTCGAGGACAAACCCGGCCTGCTGGAGGAAATCGTCATACCCCATCCCCACGGTGGACGCGCCATTTCCCTGGCCGAAAGGCAACATCTGCAATTGCGGGAAAAGAACAAGCTGCTGGAATCAAAGCTGCGCGAACTACTGCAATTCGGCGAGGAAAACGATGCCATCGGCGAAAAAGTACACCGTTTCAGTCTTGCCCTGCTCAGTGCCCGCACCCTTGAATCGCTGCTGCCCACCATCACCCTCAGCCTGCGCGAGGATTTTGCAGTGCCGCATGTGGCCCTGCGCATCTGGGCCATGCCGGCTCAACCCGCAGACCAGGCCGAATTCGGGGTGGTGAGCAGCGAACTCAAGACGTTTGGCGAGGCCCTGGTGCGCCCCTTTTGCGACAACCACGCACCGTTCGAATCCGCATCCTGGTTCGGCGACGCCGCACCCCTGCTGAAATCCTTCGCCGTGGTGGCGTTACGTAGTGAAAACGTGTTCGGCTTGCTGGTTTTGGCCAGCGAGGAGGCTCAGCGTTTCTACCCGGAAATGGGCACGCTGTATCTCAAGCGCATCGGTGAACTGGCCACCGTTGCACTGATGCCCTATATCGCCGAGGGCAAGGACGCCGCCTGATGACCCAGGAGGGGGAGGGCAACGCCTCGCTGCTGCAGCGCTACCTCTCCCATCTCCAGCACGAGCGCCGCCTGTCCCCGCTGACCGGAAAAAATTACGCCCGGGATATTGCGGAATTGTTCCACCTCGCGGGCGACATCCCGCTGGCCGGGCTGGGAATCCATCACATCCGGCGCTTCGTCGCCCAGCTTCATGGCAAGGGCTTGAGCAGCCGCACCCTGGCCCGCATGCTTTCCGCATGGCGCGGATTTTACGCCTACTTGGGACATCATCAGGGATATACCCAGAACCCCTGCGTCGGCCTGAAAGCCCCCAAGGCGGCCAAAACCCTGCCCCAGGCCCTATCCCCGGAACAGGCCGCCCATTTGATGGAAATCCCGGAGGATGACACCCTCTCGCTGCGCGATCGGGCCATGCTGGAACTGCTTTATTCCTCCGGCCTGCGCCTGGCCGAACTGGTGGGGGCAAACCTGGAGGACATGGATTTCGCGGCAGGAGAAGTGCGCGTCACCGGTAAAGGAAACAAGACCCGCATTATTCCGCTGGGACGACTGGCGACGGAAGCCATCCGGCACTGGCTAAAGCAGCGAGCACTGCTGGCTCGGGCGGGGGAGAAAGCGGTATTCGTGGGCAAAACCGGCAACCGGCTTAGCCCCCGTGCGGTGCAGTTGCGGCTCAAGCAATGGGGCATCAGGCTCGGCATCAACGCCAACATCCATCCCCACGTGCTGCGCCACTCCTTCGCCACCCACGTCTTGCAATCAAGCGGCGACTTGAGGGCGGTGCAGGAAATGCTGGGCCACGCCAATATCTCGACCACACAGGTGTATACCCACCTGGATTTTCAGCATCTGGCCAAGGTTTACGACGCCGCCCACCCAAGGGCCAAGAAAAAGACCTGACAGCGGCGGATCAGACCGCCTTCCGTGCCACCAGATCCACCAGCGCCGACATCCCGCTATGGCCGGGGCCTTCGCGGATCTCGTCGTCATGTTCAAGCAGATGCATGATTTCCAGGGCGCCGAAATCGCGCCGCAAGTCTGCTGCGCTATACAGGTTGTCGATATTGGAAGGACCACCGGTCCGGTATTCCAGCTGTTTAGGCGTGTAACCCTGCAACAGCAGCAACCCACCCGGCTTCAGGGCTTGCTGCATGGCGGCATGCAGCGCGGGACGCTCGGCGGACGAGGCGAACTGGATAAAGACAGCCACAATCACGTCGAAACGTTTTTCGCCCCAGTTCCAGCTATGCAGGTCGGCCAGTTCGGTCTGGAGCACCACACCTCTGGCCTCGGCCAGCTTGCGCGACTTTTGCAGCGCCTTTTCGGAAAAATCCACCGCCAGCACATCCAGGCCCTGCTCGGCCAGCCACACGCCGTTGCGACCTTCGCCATCCGCCACCGCCAGGGCGGATAGCCCGGGCCGCAGCAAATACGCCTGGGACGCCAGGAAAGCGTTAGGTGTGGTGCCGTAGAAGTAGTCCGGCCCGCCGAAACGTTCGTTCCAGAAATCCATCATGGATTATTTCCCGTTCTGGGCGCCCAGCATCTGTTCCAGCTTCGCGGCCGGGACCATGCCCGGAACACGACGGCCATCGGCAAAAACGATGGTGGGGGTACCGTTTACACCGAGCTTCTTGCCCAGTTCCACGGTCTTGGCCACCGGGTTGTCGCAGTTTCCATCATTTTTCGCCAGGGTATTTTTAAGCATCCAATCGTCCCAGGCCTTGACGCGATCCGGTGCACACCAGATTTGCTTGGATTTTTTGCCTGCATCCGGATGCAAGCTGTCTATCGGGTAAAGGAAGGTGTAAACCGTGATGTCTTTCACATTGGCAAGCTCCTGCTCGAACTTCTTGCAGTAGGGGCAGTCCGCATCGGCGAACACTGCTATCTTGCGGCTGCCGTTGCCCTTCACCACCTTGATGGCGGATTCGAAAGGCAGAGCATCGAACTTCACCGCGGTCAGCTTCTGCATGCGTTCTTCAGTTAGGTTCTTCTGAGATTTGAGATCCAGCATCGCGCCCATGAACAGGTAGTTGGCCTTTTCGTCGGCATAAATTATCTGGGGTCCTTCCGTGACCACTTCGTACAAGCCGGCATAAGACGTCTTGGTCACAGTCTGCACCTTGGCGCCGGGAAACTTGGTTTCGATGGTTTTCTTGATCAACCCTTCATCGGCATAAGCCGCGGTGGCAAGCAGGGAAAGCAACATGGGCGCGGCAAGGCGTTGGAGAGAGAACATGGTATTTCCTAGAATTGAATTAAGTAAGAAAGACTGCGGGATTTTACCCGAGTTCCCCGATGGCATGGCGTATCAGGCGATTTTTCAGGCCATCGAGATGATTGGTCAGGCTCAGCCCCTTGTTGCGCAAGGCTTTCAGCAGCGGGTCGGCATTGTTGAAGAGTTTATGCAGCCCGTCGGTAACCAGTTGCATGGCGAGAATGTCTTCCTTGCGCGCACGCTCGTAGCGACGCAGCAGGGTAGGGTCGCCGCAATCACGCTGCGGTTCGCGCTTCAGCAACACTTGGGAAAGCAGGCTGGCATCCTGGAAACCGAGATTGACGCCCTGACCGGAGAGCGGATGAACATTGTGCGCGGCATCGCCGATCAGCGCCACGCGAGGCTTGACCAGATGCTCAAGATTGAGCAGGCGCAGCGAGAAAGCAGCAGGAGGCGTAATCAGACGCAGTGAACCCAGGGTGTTCTTGCCGGCTTCCTGCACTCGGCGGCAGAATTCTTCCGGCGCCAGCGCCACCAGTTCCTGAGCCAGCGTCTCGTAGGCAGACCAGACGATGGAAATCCGCTTGCCCGGCAAAGGCAGATAGGCCAGGATACCGTCCTCGCGAAACCACTGGTAAGCACAATCGCGGTGCGGCTTTTCAATTTCGAAGTTGGCCACCACGCCCATCTGCCCATATTCACGGGGCCTGGCCTCGATGCCAGCCTGATTGCGTACCCAGGATTCACGCCCGTCGGCACCCACGATCAGCTTGGACTGCAATTCACGCCCGTCCTGCATGCCGAGATAGGCAGCCTCGTCGCCGATTTCCAGTGCGACGCAAGCAGCGGGGCAGAAGATTTCCAGGTTGGATTGCCCCTGCAGCGCCTGCCACAGCCCGTCCTGCATCAGGCGGCTCTCGGCGATGAAAGCCAGTTCGGAAACGCCCGCCTGGTATGCGGTGAAATCGAGGCAGGCGGCCGGATCGTCGCCCCACACATGCATTTCATGCACGGGTGAAATGCGGCTCTGATCCAGGCCGCTCCAAATACCGGACTTGTCGAGAAAACGGGCATTGGCCGGGTTGATGGCGTAGATGCGGGCGTCCCAGCTTTCGTCCTGCGGCAGCGGTGCCGGGGCACGCCCCTCGACCAGCGCCAGCTTTAACTCGCTGTCCTTGAGCGCCACGGCCAGGGAGGCGCCCACCAGACCCGCGCCAACGATTACAACATCGAATTCCATCAGCCTTTTGCTCCGAAAATCATCTTGCGCGCCACTAGGCGTTTCGCTGCCGGCATCAGATCCAGCGCCGCCAGCGCCAGGCCGCGCCCGAGGCCGAGGCCCGCGTAGTCGTTGGAAAACGTCCGCACCAGCATATCCGTGAACAGGATGCCGCCGCCAGTATCGGGGCGGCGCCGCATGCTGTAGCGCGCCAGCATGGCTGGGTTGCCGATCTCGGCGCGTGCCGCACTCATCACCTCTTCCCCTAGTTCCCAGGCATCGCGCAAGCCAAGGTTGAAACCCTGACCCGCCACCGGGTGCATGGTCTGGGCCGCGTTGCCGATCAGCGCCATGCGCTGCGCCGTGATGGGGCGGGCATACTTGAGGCTCAAGGGGAAGCTGGTGCGTGGTCCGGCATGGGTAAAAGCACCCACACGATCCCCGAAGCGTTGGTGCAGCTTTTGCAGGAAAGCCGTATCGTCGAGCTGGAGCAGGCTTTCCGCTTCCTCCGGCCGGGCCGTCCACACCAGATCGAAGCCCTCGCCGGAAGGCAGCAAGGCCATCGGCCCGTAGGGCGTGAAGCGTTCGTAAGCGATATTGCGCTGCGGCTGTTCGGTGCTGACATGGCAAATCACCGCCGTCTGGTCGTAGTCCACCGTATGGCGCGCCACGCCGGGCACCTGGGCCAGGTTGCGCCCGCCGTCGGCCAGCACCAGCAGGCTGGCCGTGACTTCATGGTGCTCGCCGTTCCAGTCAAATTCCGCCACACCGAAACCCGGCGTGGTTTTCACCCCGCGCACCGCCGCGCCGCCCAGGTAAAAGGGATTGGCCTGCTGCAAGACCTGATGCAAAGCCACGCTGAGCGCAGAATAATTGACCACATAACCCAGTGCCGGCACCCCGCTTTCAGTAGCAGTGAGCACCGCCCGCCCGAAGCCGCCACGCTGGGAAATATGAATGATCTCGATCGGCGTCGCGCCGGTAATGACATCCCAGACCCCGAGCCGCTGCAGCAGGATTCTCGCCCCATAAGACAAAGCCAGGGCGCGCGGATCGGCGGGACCGGAAAAATCGTTGCGCGCTTCCAGCACCATTACCTTGAGTTCGCTGTCCCGCAAAGCCAAAGCAAGCGCCGCACCCGCCGGGCCGCCCCCGATGATGAGCACGTCGACATGGTTAAGCATGCGTTGCCCCCATCACGGTCTCGATCTCCGCCACCGTCTTGGGTGCCGCCACGCTCAGCACTTCGCAGCCGTTTTCCGTGACCACCACATCGTCCTCGATGCGGATGCCGATATTCCAGAAATGCTCCGGCACATTGTCGGCGGGGCGAATGTAGCAACCCGGCTCCACAGTCAGCGCCATACCCGGCTGGAGCGCGCGCCATGCGCCGCCCTGCTTGTATTCGCCCACGTCATGCACGTCCATGCCCAGCCAGTGGCCGGTACGGTGCATGTAGAACTGCTTGTAGCTTTCCTTTTCCAGCACCTCGTCCAGGCTGCCACGGCACAGGCCGAAGTCGATGAAGCCCCGAGCCAGCACCCGTAGCGCCGCTTCGTGAGGTTCATTCCAGTGATTGCCGGGTTTCACGTGGAACAGCGCCGCCGCCTGGGCCGCCAACACCAGCTCGTAAACATCCTTCTGCACCGCGCTGAATTTGCCATTGACCGGAAAGGTGCGGGTGATGTCGGCCGCGTAACCATCCAGCTCACAAGCGGCGTCGATCAACACCAGTTCGCCATCCTTGAGCGGCGCATCGTTGAAAACATAATGCAGCACGCAGGCGTTGGCACCGCTTGCCACGATGGAGGTATAGGCGGGCGCCTGCGAACCGTGGCGGCGAAATTCGTGCAGCAACTCGGCCTCGAGCTCGAATTCGCTGCTGCCAGGGCGCGTTTGCCGCATCGCCCGCACATGGGCGGCAGCAGAAATTTCGGCAGCACGGCGCATTATGGCGATTTCCTGTTCATCCTTGATGAGACGCATCTCATCCAGCAGGGCACGCACATCCTGGATCGCGCCGGGTGCGGCGATGCCGCTCCTGACCTGCTCCCGCACGCTATTGAGCCAGCCCACCGCACGGGCGTCCCAGGCGCTGTCGGCGCCAAGGTGGAAAAACAGGCTGGGTTGATCCACCAGCAACTTGGGCAACATTTCATCCAGCTGGGCAATGGGGTAAGCCTCATCGAAGCCAAACACTTCCTTTGCCCCTTCCGGGCCATGCCGGAAACCATCCCAGATTTCCCGCTCAAGGCTCTTTTCGCGGCAAAACAATATACTTTTGGCAGGATTCCCGCCCAGCAACACCAGCACCGCCTCCGGCTCGGCAAAACCGGTAAGATAGTGAAAATAACTGTCAAACCGGAACAAATAGTGGCTATCCCGGTTGCGCGTGCGCTCCGGGGCGGTGGGGATGACGGCCACGCCGGCCTGCATGGCTTGCGCCAGACGCAAGCGGCGTTGCTGATAAATGGAAATGTTGCTCATGGCGCTGAAACAGTTAGAATTTGATCGATTATTCAGGATTTGGCAGGCAAAAGCAAAATGACCGTTTATTACCGGATTGGTTTTCTCCTCGCTGCCGTTGCGGCGTTCCAGCTCACCGGCTGCTCCTCGGTCGCACCCAAGGCCGAGCGTCCAGCGCCGGTGGCCGGCAAGCCGGCGCTCAAGGGCGGCGGCTACTACCTTGATGACGGCCCCGGCGACAACCCGCCCGCCGACCTCGACGCCATCCCCGACGCCGAACCCAGGGCCGAGCCGCTGCACAAGTTTGCCAACCGCCCCTACACCGTGCTGGGGCAGGCCTACGTCCCGATCACCCAGATCGGGCAATACAAGACACGCGGCATCGCCTCCTGGTACGGGCGCCGCTATCACGGCCAGAAAACCGCCATGGGCGAGACCTACGACATGTATGCCATGAGCGCCGCCCACCCCACGTTGCCCCTCCCCAGCTTCGCCCGGGTTACCAACCTCTCCAACGGCAAGGCGGTGGTAGTACGCATCAACGACCGCGGGCCGTTCCATAGCAACCGCCTGGTCGACCTTTCCTACACTGCCGCCCACAAGCTGGGCGTGCTGGGCGGAGGCACCAACCAGGTGGAAGTGGAGAGCATCGATCCGGGCAGTTATCAAGTCGCTGCCGCCAGACCAGCGCTCAGTTCACCCGAAACCAAGCCCCTGCCCGCGCAGACAGCACCCGTCGCGACGGCTCTCCCGTTGGCAGCGGCAGCGGAAACCACTGCCGCCACACCCGTGATTCCACCTACAACCGGAACGGATGGCAGCGTCTTCCTGCAACTGGGGGCATTCAGCTCGCGCGAAAACGCCGAAAACTTCAGCAGCAAGATGAAGATGGGGCTAGGCCAGCTGGTGGATAAACTGCACATCGTCGATGGCGGCGGACTGTTCCGCGTCCGTCTCGGTCCGTATGCCAGCCGTTCCGAAGCGGGGGAGGCGGCCACCCGGATCGGCCAGGCTGCGAATATTTCTCCGGTCATAGCCAGATAACGCTGGATCCGGCCGTTTCGGGGGAACCCGGGGTGAAGGTGCCGGTCTGTTATAATTTCGCCGCCTTCACTTACGGACCCGATATGAAACACCTGTTGCTGATTTTCGCCTCGCTATTCTCCACCCTTGCCGCCGCCGAACAGGCGCTACCGGTTCCACCGGCCCCGCCCGTTGCTGCGCGCGCCTATCTGCTGGCCGACTTTCCCAGCGGGCGACTGCTGGTGCAGCAGGGCGTCAACGACCGCATCGAACCCGCTTCGCTCACCAAGCTGATGACCGCCTATCTGACCTTTACCGCCATCAAGCAGGGGCGGATAAAGATGGATCAGGTGCTGCCGGTTTCAATCCGCGCCTGGAAAACCGAAGGCTCACGCATGTTCATCGAGATCAACCGGCCGGTAACGGTACTGGAACTGATCCAGGGCATGATCATCCAGTCCGGCAACGACGCCTGCATCGCGCTGGCGGAGGGCGTGGCGGGCAGCGAGGAAGTGTTCGCCGAGATGATGAACCAGCAGGCGGCGCGGCTGGGGATGAAGAACACCCATTACATGAATTCCACCGGCCTGCCGCACCCGCAGCACTACACCACGGCCTACGACCTGTCCCTGCTGGCGGCGGCGATCATTCGCGACTTCCCCGAGCACTACAAGTTTTACTCGATGAAGGAATACCGCTACAACAACATCACCCAGCCCAACCGCAACCGCCTGCTGTGGCTCGACCCGAGTGTGGACGGCATGAAGACCGGGCACACCGAGTCCGCCGGCTATTGCCTCATCGCCACCGCCAAGCGCGACCCGATGCGCCTTATCTCGGTGGTGCTGGGCACCGCTTCCGACAATGTGCGCGCCACGGAAAGCCAGAAGCTGCTCAATTACGGCTTCCAGTTCTTCGAAAGCACACGGGTCTATGCCAAGGAACAAACCGTTTCCACCCTGCCGGTCTGGAAAGGCAAGGAAAAAACCCTCAAGGCCGGCGTCAGCCAGGACCTTCTGGTCACGCTGCCCAAGGGCCATTACAGCCGGGTCAAGGCCAGCATTACCAGCAAACAGCCGCTGCTCGCGCCCATCTCGGCGGGTCAGGCGGTCGGCACCATCCAGCTTTCCCTGGATGACAAGCCCCTCGCCGATTACCCGCTGGTGGCGCTGGAAGCCGTGCCGGTGGGCAACATTTTCGGTCGCGCCTGGGACACCGTCAAACTATGGTTCAAATAGTCCACCTTAACGGACAATTTCTGCCGCTGGAGGAAGCCCGCATCCCGGTTCTGGATCGCGGCTTCATCTTCGGCGACGGCGTATACGAAGTAATTCCGGTTTTTTCGCGCCATACCTTCCGCTTGCAGGATCACCTGCAACGCCTGCAGCACAGCCTGGACGGCATCCGCCTTGCCAACCCGCACACGGATGCCGAATGGCGGGAAATCGTGAGCCAGATGATCGCTCGTAACCAGGACCAGGACCAATATCTCTACCTGCACATCACGCGCGGCGTGGCCAAGCGCGACCATGCCTTCCCCGAGAACACGCCGGCCACGGTGTTCCTGATGAGCAGCCCGCTGCCACCTGCCGACCCGGCGCTGCGGGAAAACGGCGTGAGCGCGATAACCGCGACCGACAACCGCTGGCTGCGCTGCGACATCAAGGCCATCTCGCTGTTGCCCAACGTGCTGCTGCGGCAGCTGTCGGTGGATGCGGGCGCTTCGGAAACCGTGATGCTGCGCGACGGATTCCTCAGCGAAGGTTCGGCCAGCAACATATTCGTGGTCAAGAACGGCATTCTGCTTGCGCCCCCCAAGGGGCAACTGATGTTGCCGGGCATCACTTATGACGTGATGCTGGAACTTGCCACAGCCAACGCGATCCCATTCCGCGTGGAACCGGTCCCCGAAAGCACGCTGCGCGGTGCCGACGAAATCTGGCTCACTTCCTCCACCCGGGAGGTGCAGGCCATCACCGAACTCGATGGCACGCCGGTCGGCACGGGCAAACCGGGCCCGCTTTACCGGAACATGGACCGGCTGTACCAGGATTACAAAGCGACCGTCATGCGCCAGCCTTCAGTATGAATGATCAAGAAACCCTGCTGGAATTCCCCTGCGCCTTCCCCATCAAGATCATGGGTCGGATGGAGGACGGCTTCGCCGCTACCATGGTGGAAGTCGTGCTGCGCCACGCCCCGGATTTCGACGCCGCCACGGTGACCATGAAGGCCAGCAGCAGTAACAAGTACCTGTCCCTCACCTGCACCATCAACGCCGTTTCCAAGCAGCAGCTGGACGAGCTTTACCGCGAAATCAGCGCGCATCCACTGGTGGTAATGGCGCTATAACGTGAAAGTCGCGGAGGGAAAGATCATTGTGCGCAGGCATTCAGGCCTGACCGAATACACCCCCACCTTCCAGGCCATGCAGGACTTCACGGCGCGACGCGGGCCGGATACGCCGGACGAACTGTGGCTGTTGCAGCACCCTCCCGTTTATACCCAGGGCTTGGCAGGAAAGCCCGAACACCTGCTGCGGAAAAGCGATATCCCGGTGGTAAAAATCGACCGCGGCGGCCAGATTACCTACCACGGCCCAGGCCAAATCGTCGCTTATCTGCTGCTGGACCTGAAACGCCGCGGCTTGGGCGTAAAGGAGCTGGTAAACCGCATGGAACAGGCCGTCATCGACTTGCTGGCTGAATACGCCCTGCATGCCGAGCGCCGCACCAAGGCCCCCGGCGTCTATGTGAACGATGCGAAAATCGCCGCGCTGGGGCTCAGGATCAAGAACAATTGCAGCTACCACGGCCTCTCCCTTAACGTGGACATGGACCTGACGCCGTTCGACAATATCAACCCCTGCGGCTACGCCGGGCTGTCGGTCACACAGACCCGCGACCAGGGCATCGCAGCCGATGCGGACTCGCTGGCGCAAGCCCTGGCACGGCACCTGCTGCTGCAGTTGGGATATACTTGCCCTCCACATTAACCACTTGGCTTAACGTGAATATTCCTCATGGCTGACCCCAAACTCCACAAAGGCGCCGCCAAGACGTCGCGCATCCCGATCAAGATCGTGCCCCAGGAGCCGCTGCGCAAACCGTCCTGGATACGCGCCAAGGTCGTCTCCGGCGGCAAGTTCGGCGAAATCAAGCAGATCCTGCGCGAGCACAGCCTGCACACGGTATGCGAGGAAGCCGCCTGCCCCAACATCGGCGAATGCTTCAGTCACGGCACCGCCACCTTCATGATCCTGGGCGACCTGTGCACGCGGCGCTGCCCGTTCTGCGACGTGGGCCACGGCAAGCCGCTGCCGCCCGACGCCAATGAGCCGGAACAACTGGCGCGTACCATTGCCGCCATGAAGCTGAAATATGTGGTGATCACCAGCGTCGACCGCGACGACCTGCGCGATGGCGGCGCCGGGCACTTCGCCGCCTGCATCCACGCCGTGCGCGCAGCCTCGCCGAACACCCGTATCGAAACCCTGGTGCCGGACTTCCGCGGCCGCCTGGAAATCGCACTGGAAATCCTCGGCGGCGAGCCGCCCGACGTACTCAACCATAATCTCGAAACCGTGCCGCGTCTCTACAAACAGGCCCGCCCCGGCGCCGATTACGTCCACTCGCTGCAACTGCTGCAAGCATTCAAGCATGGAAATCCCGGCATCCCCACCAAATCCGGGCTGATGGTCGGCCTGGGAGAAACGGACGAGGAAATCCTCGCCGTGATGCGCGACCTGCGCGCCCACCAGGTGGACATGCTGACCATCGGCCAGTACCTGCAACCCTCACGCCATCACCTGCCAGTGATGCGCTTCGTGACGCCGGAGCAGTTCGAGACGTTCTCGCTGGCGGCAAAACAAATGGGTTTCAGGAACGCCGCCTGCGGGCCGATGGTAAGGTCGAGTTACCATGCCGACTTGCAGGCGCATGATGTGACTTGATGCGGATTGCGGCATTTTTAGATGAATTAGATCGGGGCAAACAGTGATCAACAATGACGTATTACGCAGCATTCGCTTTGCGCTGGACCTCAGCGACGCGAAAGTGGTGGCGATGATCAAGCTGGCCGAGCGCGAGGTGGAGCAAACCGAGGTCACGAGCTTCCTGAAGAAGGAAGAGGAAGAAGGTTTTGTCGAGTGCGGCGACGATGTCCTGGTGTCGTTTCTGGATGGCTTGATCATTCACCGAAGGGGCAAGATGGAGCCCAGGCCGGAGCAGGACAGGAAACCGGAACGCCGCCTGACCAATAACGCCATCCTGAAAAAGCTGCGGGTAGCCTTTGAGCTGAAAGAAGAGGATATGCATAAAGTTCTGGAACTGGCCGGGTTCGGTGTATCCAAGCCTGAATTGAGCGCCCTGTTCAGGCAAAAGGGCCACAAGAACTACCGGGCATGCGGCGATCAGTTGCTGCGGAATTTCTTGAAGGGCCTGGTGACCCGGCACAGAGGTGGTCAACCGCAATGAAAATCCCCAAAAGACTCCAGCCACTGGTTGAAGACGGCCTGGTCGATGACGTCGTGCGCCAGCTCATGAGCGGCAAGGAGGCGATGGTGTTCGTGGTGCGCTGCGGGGAAGAAATTCGCTGCGCCAAGGTGTACAAGGAAGCCAACAAACGCAGCTTCCGCCAGAGCGTGGACTATACCGAGGGCCGCAAGGTCAAGAACAGCCGCCAGGCCCGCGCCATGGAGAAAGGCTCGCGCTATGGCCGCAAATCGCAGGAAGAGGCGTGGCAGAACGCCGAGGTGGATGCCTTATACCGTCTCGCTGCCGCCGGCGTGCGTGTGCCCAAGCCCTATAACTTCCACGAGGGCGTGCTGCTGATGGAACTGGTGACCGACATCAACGGCAATGCCGCCCCACGGCTCAACGATGTGGTGCTGACGGAGGAACTGGCGCGAGCGTACCATCACGCCCTGCTTCAGGAGGTGGTGCGCATGCTTTGCGCCGGAGTGGTCCACGGCGATCTGTCCGAATTCAACGTCCTCCTCGGCTGCGATGGACCCGTCATCATCGACCTGCCGCAAGCGATTGATGCCGCTGGCAACAAACACGCCAGCAGCATGCTGGAACGGGACGTCGAAAACCTGGCGAACTATTTCGGACGTTTCGCTCCCGGGCTGCGCAAGACCGACTACGGCAAAGAAATCTGGTCGCTCTACGAGAAGGGCGAGCTGCATAGCGAAGTCAAGCTGACCGGCCGCTTCGAGCGCATCGAAAAACCGGCTGATCTCGGCGGCGTGATGCGGGAAATCAATGCCGCGCTCGCCGCAGAGGCGGCACGGCAGCGTCCACCGGAAACGGACCAGCAGGACACTCATTAGAAACATCAGCATGAATAGCGCCACTGCCGATGTTGGCAATTCAGCCATCTCCTGTGCCACCTGCGAAGCCTGCTGTTGCAGGCTGGAAGTGTTGTTGATGGCCGGCGACGACATTCCCCCCCGGCTGACGGCAGTGAATCAGTGGGGCGGGTGGGTGATGGCGCGCCTGGACGATGGCTGGTGTGCAGCCCTGGACCGAAACACCATGCTGTGCCGCATATATGAGCGCAGGCCATGGATATGTGGCGACTATCAGGTCGGGGAGCGCGATTGCCTCGAGCAGCGCGCCCAGCTTGTCTCTCATGCGGTTGTCACGCAAGTCGTTGTCGCAGCAAAAAAAATGGTGTAGGGTGAGCATCCCATGAAAGCCCGCTCGCATCTGCTGCTGTTCCTGCTGCTTGCCTTCGCCCTGCTGTTCGCGCAGCAAGGCGCGGCGATTCACGCCCTGTCGCACTTGAGCGAACCGCAACCGACCAGCTCACAGCAAGACAAACAGCTCCCGCACTCGCCCGCCTGCGACAAATGCGTGGTGTATGCCGGCGTCGGCACTGCACTTGCCTCCAGCGCACTGGCCATGCCAGCCGCAGTCGCTCGAATCCCGCAACTTGCGCTTATCCCCTCGGCACTGCTGTCGCAGCCCGCCCGGCTTTACCACGCCCGAGCCCCGCCCGCCCTCGTCTGAACTTTCAAACGGCCTTGATGGCCCTTTTTGATCCTTTGTCATGACGAGGTTCCCATGTTTAGACGCAAACTCATTGCGTCCGGCATCACATTGATGCTGGGCGCCCCGCTGTCCGCGTTCGCCGCGGACAGCGCGGACATGCTGCAAATCCGCAACGAAATCAAGGCGCTCAGGCAGAGCTACGAAGCGCGCATCGAAGCGCTGGAGCAGCGCCTGCAGCGCGCCGAAGCCGTTGCCGACAAAGCGGAAAACCATGCAGTCACGCGCGCTACGGCAAACACGCCGCCCAGTGCCGCCAACGCCTTCAATCCCGAGATCTCGCTGATTCTCTCCGGCACCTACACCAACCTGTCGCAAGACCCCGCCAATTACCGCATCGGCGGCTTCCTGCCCAACGGCGGGGAAATCGGGCCGGGGCAGCGCGGCTTCAGCCTGGCCGAATCCGAGCTGGTGGTCGCGGCCAACATCGATCCTTATCTGCGCGGCCAGTTTACCCTTGCCGTCACACCGGAAGACACCGTGGGCGTGGAAGAGGCTTACATCCAGACGATTGGCCTGGGCAAGGGCCTCACCGCCAAGGCCGGGCGCTTCATGTCCGGCGTCGGTTACCTCAACGAACAGCATGCCCATGTCTGGGATTTCGTCGATGCTCCGCTGGCCTACCAGGCCTTTTTCGGCGGGCAGTTCAAGGACGACGGCGTGCAGCTGAAATGGCTGGCACCCACCGATATTTTCCTGGAACTCGGCGCGGAAATGGGCCGGGGCCGCAGCTTCCCCGCCAGCGACCGCAACAAGAATGGCATCGGAGCGGGAACCGTGTTCGCCCATCTCGGCGGCGACGTGGGAAACAGCCATAGCTGGCGCGCCGGACTGTCCTATCTGCGGACTTCGCCGCGCGAGCGCGCCTATGCCGTCAGCGACAACCTGGGCATGGCAGTGGAAAACACATTCAGTGGCAACAGCCGCCTCGCCATCGCCGATCTCGTATGGAAATGGGCACCCAACGGCAATCCGGTACAGACCAACTTCAAGCTCCAGGGCGAGTATTTCCACAGCCGCGAGGACGGCGACCTGAGCTACGACAGCGGCGCGGTTTCCGCCGGGAGCAACACCGACCGCTATGCTGCGGCACAATCCGGCTGGTACTTGCAGGGCGTCTACCAGTTCATGCCGCACTGGCGAGTGGGGCTACGGCGCGACCAGCTGGATTCCGGCAGCGTCGATTACGCGTCCAACAGCGCCACGCTGTCGCAGGCGGCCTTCAACCCGGCCAAAACCAGTCTGATGTTCGATTACAGCCCGAGCGAGTTTTCGCGCTTGCGCCTGCAATTCGCACAGGACAAATCGCGCCCGGAAGCCACCGACAGCCAGGTGTTCCTGCAATACCTGATGAGCCTGGGCGCCCACGGCGCCCACAAATTCTAAGGAGCCGCCATGTTGAATCAAACGCTTAAATTCCTCGCTGCATCCATCCTGACGGTCTTCGCCGTGCCCGCCTTCGCCGCCCTCAACATCCTTGCCTGTGAGCCCGAATGGGGCGCGCTGGCACAGGAGCTGGGCGGCGAGCTGGTATCCGTTTACAACGCCACCAACGCGCTGCAGGACCCGCACCGCGTCGAGGCCAAGCCCAGCCTGTTGGCGCGCGCGCGCAGCGCCGACCTGCTGGCCTGCACCGGTGCGGAGCTGGAAGCGGGCTGGCTGCCCATCCTGCTGCGCCAGTCCGGCAACCCGAAAATCCAGCCCGGCAAGGCGGGATACTTCGAGGCGGCACGCCATGTGCGCATGCTGGAAGTCCCGGCGCGCCTCGATCGGGCAGAAGGAGACGTGCATGCCGGCGGCAATCCGCACATTCAGACCGACCCGCGCAATATCGCCCTGGTGGCGACGGCATTGGCAAAACAGCTGGCCGAGGCCGACCCCGCCAATGCGGCAAGCTACCAGGCTCGCCACCAGGACTTCTCGCGGCGCTGGCAGGCGGCAATGGCGCGCTGGGAAAGTCAGGCTGCACCGCTCAGGGGCACGGCCATCGTGGTGCAGCACAAGGGCTTCCCCTATCTGGAGGTCTGGCTCGGGCTGAAGCAAATCGCCACGCTGGAGCCCAAGCCCGGGGTGGAGCCCAGCAGCGGCCATCTGGCCCAGGTGCTGGCCAGCTTGCAGCATCAACCGGCGCGGATGATCGTGCGCGCCGCCTACAATGACGGCCGCTCCTCGGAATGGCTGGCCGGCCGGACCAGGATCCCGGCCGTCGAACTGCCGTTCACGGTCGGCGGCTCCGCGCAGGCGAAGGACCTGTTCGGCCTGTTCGACGACACCCTGCGGCGCCTGCTGGAGGCGGCGAAATGAGCTTCGCCCCGGACTGGAGCCTGCTGCTGCCGGCCTTCCTCGCCGGCCTGCTGGTGCTCGCCACCCACGTACCGCTCGGCATGCAGGTTCTGGCGCGGGGTATCGTGTTCATCGACCTGGCCATTGCCCAGATCGCCGGGCTGGGCGTCATCGCCGCGGATGCCCTGGGCTTCGAACCCCAGGGCTGGGCGGTCCAGCTGGCGGCGGTGAGTGCAGCCTTGCTGGGCGCCGCACTCCTGACCTATAGCGAAAAACGCTGGCCGGAGGTGCAGGAAGCACTGATCGGCGCCCTGTTCGTGCTGGCGGCAAGCGGCGGCGCGCTGCTGCTGGCAAACAACCCGCACGGTGGGGAGCATCTCAAGGATTTGCTGGTGGGACAGATTCTCTGGGTCAATCCGGCCCAGTTATGGCCGGTGGCCTTGCTGACCGCCCCCATCCTTGCCCTGTGGTTCGGCTGGCGCGATCACCTGGGACGATTCGGCTTCTATGGCCTGTTCGCCTGCGCGGTAACCGTATCGGTTCAGCTGGTGGGCATCTACCTGGTATTCGCCACGCTGATCATTCCATCCCTTGCCACGCGTCATTACGCTCCACGCCTGCGCCTGCCCGTCGGTTATGGGCTTGGCGGCGCAAGCTATGCGCTGGGGCTCCTGTTCGCAACCTGGTTTGACTTGCCCCCGGGAGCGCTCATCGTTTGGACATTGGCACTGCTGGGCGTAATAGGTTACTGGGCTGGACCCAAATCGGGGAATCTCCTATTGAGCAATCAGGTCGATACCCCTAAAATGCAATCTTCCTAGCAGGACAATACTGTGCTTTCCTTTTTCCGCAAATCCAAGCAAGACGAGCCCGCGCCTAAAAAGCCGGCAGCCGCAGACAAGCCCGCGCCCATCACCGATCCGAAACTAGCGCCGCCACCAGCCGCGCCAGCTCCGGCCGTGGCTCCCCAAGTGCAGCCCGGCACCAATGAAGAAGTCGTCGTGTTTGAAAGCATCAGCGCGGATGCCTGTTCGGTGGTGGAAGAAGCAGCGGTGTACTACGCCAACAACCTGGCGGATCAAGCTGTGATGGTCTTGAATCAATACGTTCACGAACATCCGGAAAAAAAGGAAATGCAGCCCTGGCTGATGCTGTTTGATCTGTACCAGCTGCTCAACAACAAACAGGCTTTCAACGAATTGTCGATGCAGTTCGTGGTCAAGTTCGAGCGCTCGGCACCGATCTGGAAAACGCCGACGACACCCGCTCCCGCCAAGAAGCTCGACCCGGTGCGGAAAGACCTCATTACCCTGGGCAGCAATCTTGCCGCCGGCCCCGAACTGGAAAAAATTTGCCAGCTGGCCAAGAGCACCGACAATGCGCGGCTGGATGTGGGCAACATCGCCACGGTGGATCTGGGCGGCTGCAAGCTGATGCAGGAAGGCTTGCTGGGCTGCCGCAAAAAAGGTCAGCTAGTTCAGCTTGAGGGCGTGGATCGCCTGGTGGCGGTGCTGAAAAAACAGATCTCCTCGGATAGACACGGCGATGAGGACCGCCTGGCCTGGCTGTTGCTGTTTGAAATCTATCAATGGCTGGGCAAGGAAGCGGAATATGAGGACTTGGCCATCGAATACGCAGTTACCTTCGAAATCTCACCCCCCGCCTGGGAAGCCGTCAAACCCGCGCTGACCGCCGCTCAGACGAAACCCAAAGCGCCGCTGGCCGCAGCCGAACCGGTTGAGGAAGATGCGTTTCCTCTCCATGGCGTAATATCCGAGTCCAGCCAAGCGCAGCTTCAGGCGCTCTCCAATTTCGCGGCGGACAAGCAGGAAGTGCGCATCAACATGGCCCAGGTAACGCGCGTGGATTTCGTTGCCGTGGGGAATTTCATGGGCACGCTGATCAGCCTTACCCAGGCGGGGAAAAAAGTGCTGCTGTTTGAAGCCAACGAATTGATCCAGGCCCTGTTCAATGTCATGGGCGTGTCCGAATTCGCCACCTTGATGCGCAAAAAAACGCGTTGACTCTATAATTCCTGCTTTCTTCGTTAACGCGGAAATTCTGATGGAACAATACCACGGCACCACCATCCTCTCCGTCCGTCGCGGCGCCTGTGTTGCCATGGGCGGCGACGGCCAGGTGACGCTGGGCAACATCGTGGTCAAGGCCACGGCGCGCAAGGTGCGGCGTCTTTACCACGAAAAGATTCTGGCCGGATTCGCCGGCGGCACGGCGGATGCATTCACGCTGTTCGAACGCTTCGAAGCCAAACTGGAAAAGCACCAGGGACACCTGTTGCGTAGCGCGGTGGAACTGGCCAAGGACTGGCGCACCGACCGCATGCTGCGCCGTCTCGAAGCCATGCTGACCGTGGCCGACCACGAGACCTCGCTGATCATCACCGGCAACGGCGACGTACTGGAGCCTGAATATGGCCTGCTGGCTATCGGCAGCGGTGGCCCCTATGCCCAGAGCGCGGCGCGCGCGCTGCTCGACCACACCGACCTGGCGCCGGCAGACATCGTGAAGAAATCCCTTACCATCGCGGCGGACTTGTGCATCTATACCAATCAGAATCACCTCATCGAAGTGCTTGAATAAGCTTGTAGCTGGTGGCTTGTAGCCAGTAGCTAATATATAGCGCGAGCCATTCGGAGCTACAGGCAACAAGCTACTCGCTACCAGCTATCAACCGAAAGGTAACCATGTCCGAAATGACCCCCCAGGAAATCGTCCACGAACTCGACAAGCACATCATCGGCCAGGACGCCGCGAAGCGCGCCGTGGCCATTGCGTTGCGCAACCGCTGGCGCCGCAGTCAGGTGGCCGAGCCCTTGCGCCAGGAAATCACGCCCAAGAACATTCTCATGATCGGGCCCACCGGCGTGGGCAAGACCGAAATCGCGCGACGCCTGGCCCGGCTCGCCAATGCGCCCTTCATCAAGGTGGAGGCGACCAAATTCACCGAGGTGGGCTATGTCGGGCGCGACGTGGATTCCATCATCCGCGACCTGGCGGAAATCGCCATCAAGCAGACGCGCGAACAGGAAACGCGCAAGGTGCGCTTCCGCGCCGAGGAGCACGCCGAGGAGCGCGTCCTCGACGCCCTGCTGCCCCCGGCACGCGATGGCGGCGAGGCGGAAAGCGCCACGCGCCAGAAATTCCGCAAGATGCTGCGCGAAGGCCAACTCGACGACAAGGAAATCGAAATCGAGGTCGCCGCAACCCAGGCCCACATGGAAATTCTCGCGCCGCCGGGCATGGAGGACCTTACATCGCAGATCCAGGGCATGTTCCAGAACCTCGGCACCACGCGCCATAAAACGCGCAAGCTCCGGATTCGCGAAGCGATGAAACTGCTCACCGAGGAGGAAGCCCTCAAGCTCATCAATGACGAGGAGCTGAAAATAACCGCGGTGCAAAACGTGGAACAAAACGGCATCGTGTTCCTGGACGAGATCGACAAGATCACCAGTCGTTCCGAAAGCTCGGGCTCGGACGTGTCGCGTCAGGGCGTGCAGCGCGACCTGCTGCCGCTAGTGGAAGGCACCACCGTCAGCACCAAATACGGCATGATCAAGACCGACCACATCCTGTTCATCTGCAGCGGCGCGTTCCATCTCGCCAAGCCTTCCGACCTGGTGCCCGAACTGCAGGGCCGCCTGCCGATACGGGTCGAACTCACCAGCCTGGGCGTCAACGATTTCGAGCAAATCCTCACCAACACCGATGCCTGCCTCACGCGTCAGTACCAGGCTCTGCTGGAAACCGAAGGGGTGAGCCTGGAGTTCAGCGCCGACGCGGTGCGTCGCCTGGCCGAGATCGCCTATGAAGTCAACGAGCGCACCGAAAACATCGGCGCACGCCGTCTGCATACCGTGATGGAAAAATTACTGGAGGAAGTCTCCTTCGATGCCGGAAAGCGCGGCGGTGAAACGCTCGCCATCAATGCCGCCTATGTCGACAGCAAGCTGAAGGAACTGGCGCAGAGCGAGGATTTGGCGCGCTACGTACTGTAGCGGAACTACTTTTCCGCTGCCTTGGCGGCTTCATCCAGACTTTTTTGCTGCGCCTGTTGCGCGGCATCCAGATTTTGCTTGAACTGTTCCATGGTTTTCTGCGCCTCCTGGGCTTCCTTGGCTTTTGCCGCGGCAACAGTGGCTGCGGTGCCTGCCACTTCGACTCCGCAGCCGGCGAGCAGAAACAATGCGAGCATGCTCAGATATTTGGGCATCCTTAATTCCCTCCTATGGCGTTTTGGTGGTTTGCGTCAGCCTGATTTTACTCCCCCAGGAAAATCATCAATATCATTTTTCAACGAAAGCATCGGGTAAGCGAAATGAAATTCCATGAGCTCGCGATCGGCCAGCGTTTTGAACTGGACGGCGCAATTTACGTCAAGACCAGCCCGGTGCTGGCCAGTCCCGAGATCGGCGGGAGCACCAAATTCATGGCGCGCTATGTCGCGGTCAGGCCGCTGGACGGCAGCGAGCGCGCGCCCGTGAATGCGAATCAAGGGACGATGAGGACAGAAGCAATACGTGCCGCCTTCGAGACTTACCACCTGCAATGCCGCAAGGCTCTGGAGCAGATGGAGGGGGAAATCCCCGCCGCCAGGATCGAAGACCTCCTCGCTACGCTGGAGGCAGCGCGCGAGCATTTCCTCGGCAGTGTGTAGTGGTGGCCGGGAAACATTATGGTTGCATCTTTACACCCCACAAGTGACAATCGTTATCAACAACTTGTTGAGTGAAGAGGCTGGGCCATGAAATTCAAGGGAAAGGTATGTGAAACGCTTGCCGCCGCAGTTTTCTGTCTGGCGGCCCCCGTTGCCGTGGCAGCACCGGATGAGATCCAGGTTTACACCGAGGAATTGAACGATCCGGGTGAGTACGGCCTCGAGCTGCACGTCAACTACGCCATCAAGGGTGCAACGGAGCCCAGCTACGAAGGCGAAAAGCCGGGCCATCATATGCTGCAGATGACGCCCGAGTTTTCCTACGGCGTCACCAAGACCCTGGAAGCCGGGCTGTACCTGCCCTTCGCCGTGGCGTCGGACGGCAATCTTTACAATAACGGCCTGCGCCTGCGCCTGAAATACATCGCGCCGCACGCGCAGAAGAATTACTTTTTCTGGGGCCTGAACGGGGAACTGGGTTACCGCACGCGCCGGGTTTCCGAGAGCTACTGGGGCCTGGAAATCCGTCCCATCCTCGGCTACCGCAGCGAGGACTGGCTGGTGAGTTTCAATCCCATCATGAACATGGATCTTTCCAACAACGTCAGCCGTACGCCGAATTTCGAGCCGGGCCTGAAGGTCTCGCGCAAGACGATGGAGGGAGTGAACGCCGGTTTCGAGTATTACGGCGAATTCGGTCCGCTACGCGATCCGCTACCGGCCGACCAGCGCGCCCACTCGCTGTACGCGGTGATGGACGTCGCCAAGGGTGATCTGGACGTCAACTTCGGCATCGGGCGCGGTTTCGGCGAGAACCCCGACAAGTGGGTGGCCAAGGCGATCGTCGCCTTTCCGATCAAATAGCTTCTTCCAGCGCCATTTCGAGTTCCAGCCAGTCCTCTTCCAGTTGCGCCACGCGCGCTTCCAGCGTTTCGCGCTTCTGGTTCAGGCTTTCGGCCAAAGTCTGGTCCGGGTTCTGATATAAAGCCGGATCGGCAAGCTGGCGGTTGGCCTCGGAAAGGTCGGTCTGTGCCTGGTGCAACTCGGTTTCGAGCTTGGCCTGCCGGGAAAGCAGCGCCTTTTTGCGCGGGGCATTCTCGCGCCGCGGCTTTTCGGCGGGAGCGGGTTTATTGCTCGCATTCTCCACCTGGCGCCGCGTTTCCACCCATTGCCGATAGTCTTCCAGGTCGCCGTCGAAGAGCTTTGCCTCTCCATCGACCACCAGCCACAGCTCGTCCGCCGTGGCGCGAATCAGGCTGCGGTCGTGCGACACCAGCACCATCGCGCCACCGTATTCCTCAAGCGCCAGCGTAAGGGCGTCGCGCATGTCGAGGTCGAGGTGGTTGGTCGGCTCATCCAGCAGCAGCAAATGGGGCTTCTGCCACGCCAGCAGGGCGAGCGCCAGGCGGCTCTTCTCGCCGCCGGAAAAAGTCGCGACCGGGCGATCATCGCTTTCGGCGGCAAGACCAAAACGACCGATGAAATTGCGCAGCTCCTGGGTGGTGGCTTCGGGCGCGATACGCACCAGGTGTTCGAGCGGCGTAGCCGCAGCGTCGAGGAATTCCAGCTGATGCTGGGCAAAATATCCGATGCGCAGCTCCGGCGCGGTTTCGCGACTGCCCGCCGTGGGCTGCAACTCGCCCACCAGCAGCTTGACCAGCGTGGACTTGCCCGCACCGTTGGGACCGAGCAGGGCGATACGGGCGCCGGAGCGCAGCACCAGGCTGATGTTGGCGAGCAGCGTCTTGTCGCCGTAGCCGCAACTGGCCTTTTCCAGCCGCACCAACGTATCCGGGCTGCGTTCCGGCGCCTCGATTTCCAGCTCGAAATGGCCATGATCGACATGCGCCGGCGCGATACGCTCCAGCCGTTCCAGCGCCTTGACGCGGCTTTGCGCCTGCTTGGCCTTGCTGGCCTTGGCGCGGAAACGGCGGATGAAATCCTCGAGGTGGGCGATTTTCTCCTGCTGCTGCGAGAAGGCCTGATTTTGCTGTGTGGCGCGCTCGGCGCGGGTGCGCTCGAAGTCGTCGTAACTGCCGCCGTAGCTGTCGATCACCTGATCATGCACATGCGCGATGCGGTTGACGCAGGCGTTGAGAAATTCGCGGTCGTGGGAAACCAGCAGGATGCTGCCGGGATAGCGCGCCAGATACTGCTCCAGCCACAGGATCGCTTCCAGGTCGAGGTGGTTGGTGGGCTCGTCCAGCAACAGCAGATCGGCACGGCGCATCAGCGCGCGCGCCAGGTTGAGGCGCATGCGCCAGCCCCCGGAAAAGCTCGCCACCGGCCGCGCCAGCTGCTCGGTGCTGAAGCCCAGGCCATTGAGCAACTGCGCGGCCCGAGCCGGAGCGGCATAGCCCTCGATGGCCTCGAAACGATGTTGTGCCTCGAACCAGGCAGCGTCGTGGCGATCTGACGCAAGTGTGGCTTCGAGTTGGCGCAGTTCGGTATCGCCGTCGAGCACGAATTCCAGCGCCGGGCGCTCGGAATTGGCGATTTCCTGCTCCACGAAAGCCAGGGTCTTGCCCTGCTGGAAAGCGATCTCGCCGCCGTCGGGCCGGATTTCGCCGCGGATGAGGCGGAACAGGGTGGATTTGCCGCACCCGTTCTTGCCCACCAGCCCGATGCGCTGGTTGGCGAAAACTTGAAGGTTGGCGTTCTGGAAGAGAGGGGTGCCGTGCTGGAAATAAACCAGATTCTGAATCGCTAACATGGCGCAATCATAGCAGAATGCGCTAGCATGCCGCTCGAAACGCATTGCAAGGAGCGCAGGAGATGAACAAAACTTACGTCTGGGATCTGCCCACCCGCCTGTTCCACTGGAGTCTGGTGCTGCTGGTGGCCTTCCAGTGGGCCAGTGCGGAAATTGGCGGCTTTCTGATGGATTATCACCTGCTGGGCGGCTACGCCATTCTCGGCCTGGTGCTGTTCCGCGTGGTTTGGGGCTTGATCGGCAGCCATCATGCCCGCTTCGCCAATTTCCTGCGCGGTATCGAGCCGACCCTGGCCTACGCCCGCGCACTGCGTGCCAACGCCGCGCCGCATTATCTCGGCCACAACCCGCTGGGCGGATGGATGGTGCTGGCCTTGCTGGGTGTGTTGGGCCTCCAGGTGCTTACCGGCCTGTTTGCCAGCGACGACGCGATGACCAAAGGGCCGCTGACGCACCTGGTTTCCGAGCAAATCAGCCACATTCTCACGGAAATTCACGAAGGAAGTTTCGGCGTCCTGCTGGCGTTGATCGTGCTGCACGTGGTATCGATCCTGGCACACCGGGTGTTCAAGGGGGAAAACCTGGCACGGGCGATGGTGACCGGTTACAAGGAAGAAGAATAACTACTCCCGCACCGGGTGCTTGCCCAGCTTTCTTTGCAGTGTACGGCGGTGCATCTTCAACGCGCGCGCGGTAGCCGAGATGTTGCCCTGATTTTCCGCTAGCACGCGCTGAATGTGCTCCCATTCCAAGCGATCCACTGACAGGGGCTGGGGCGTGATCGGTGCGTCCGCATCACCACCCTCGCGTTGCAGGGCTGCCACAATTTCGTCCGCGTCGGAAGGCTTGGCCAGGTAATGGGTCGCGCCGAGCTTGATCGCTTCCACCGCGGTGGCGATGCTGGCGAAGCCGGTGAGCATGACGATGCGCGTTTCCTGATCCAGCTCCTTGAGGCGCTTGACCAGCACCAGCCCTGAAGGGCCGGGCATCTTGAGATCAACCACGGCATACTCGGGCGGATTGCTTTCCGCCAGGACGAGCGCCGTTTCGACATCGCTCGCCACGCTCACATCAAAACCGCGTTTGGTTAGCGCCTTGGCCAGAACACGGCCAAAGGTCTCGTCGTCGTCCACCAGCAACAGGCTGGGATGGTCGTCCTTGTCTATTTCCATGCTTTGCCTTTCATTCGAGTATTCGCCAGTCTGGCCAGCGGCAGCCGCACTTCGGTAATGAGCCCGCCGCATTCGCGCGGGAGCAGCGCCACCTTGCCGCCGAAGCGTTCGATGGTGGCGTTGGCGAGGAACAGTCCGATGCCGATACCGTGGCCCTTGGTGGTGAAAAACGGTTGGCCGACCTGCTGCGCTGCTTCCGGCGACAGGCCGGGACCGCGATCGCGGATTTCCAGCCGCGCCTCTGTTTCATCCCAGCTGCCCGCGATTTCCACGCTCCCGGGGGAAGCGTCGGCGGCATTGTTGAGCAGGTTGAGCAAGGCCTGGCTCAGGGTCTGGTCCGCTGCCACCAGGGGGGCGGGACGGGTCCCTTTCCATGTCGCCCGGGCTTCCATGCCTGGGCGCATCAGGCGCCATTTTTCCAGAATTTCGTCGAGGAAGACGTCGAGCGCCAGGCCAGAGGCCCCCTCCACCCGCGCCTGGCCGGCCGAAGCAAGCAGACTGGAGAGGATGTGCTTGCAGTTGTCCACCTGCTCGCGCAGCAATTGCAAATCCTCGGCCAGTTCCGGATCGCCCGCATGGACCTGCTGCAATTCGTGCGTCACCACCGCCATGGTGGCGAGCGGCGTACCCAGTTCGTGCGCCGCCCCCGCCGCCAGGGTACCGAGGGCAACGATGCGCTCGTTGCGCAGGGTTTCTTCGCGCGCGCGGTTGAGCTGGCGGTCGCGTTCCCGAATGGTGTTGGCCATGCGCACCACGAAAAAAGCGATGAGAAAGGCGGAAAGGACAAAAGTCAGCCACATGCCGGTAAGGTGCAGGTAGATCGCGGTGCTGAAATCACCGCTTTTGGGCATCAGCGGATAGTAGTTGAACATCAGCAGGGTATAGCAGGACACCGTCAGCAGCGCCATGGCCCAGGTATAAGCGGCGGGAA
The DNA here is from genome assembly GCA_031426915.1 of Sulfuricellaceae bacterium. Classification (GTDB taxonomy): domain Bacteria; phylum Pseudomonadota; class Gammaproteobacteria; order Burkholderiales; family Sulfuricellaceae; genus Sulfurimicrobium. The sequence goes on from JASJPB010000025.1 coordinate 131,702, forward strand.
GGGTAATGGCGGCGATCACCATGGGAACCAGGTAAAGCGACACCAGCGGGTTGGTGGAGCCGCCGCTGTAGTACAGCAGCACCGTCACCGCGAACACATCCACCAGAAGCTGGCCGAAGAACTCCCCATCCGCCACCGGCCAGGGCTGGCGCAGGCGCCACCAGGTGAACAGGTTAACCAGCGTCAGCAGCGCGATCACAGCCGCGAGGGGCGGCAGCATCAGGGGCAGCTCCAGCAGCTGATGCGCCAGCACCAAAGCCAGCAGCAGGCCGCCGATCTCGATTCCGCGCAGCACGAACACGCGCCTCAGGTTGCTGGTGGAGAGCGCCATCGCTGGCGCGTCGGGTCCGAACATGAACGACCAATCTGCAAAATAGAACCATGGATTGTAATCTCAACCCACCGCCTTGTGGCCTGCGGCAAATCGTCACGCGACATCATGTCACTTTTGCGTTCGTCATACCCTCGCTATGATCTGCCCACTTTCAACCCCCGGAGGAGGAATCATGAACAGACTACGCATATCTTCAATTATTGCGGCCCTCGCCGCCACGCTGGCGCTCATCTTCGCCCTGGACGCCGCGGCCGCTCCCAACGCACTTGAAAAAGAATTCGAGCGCGGCGCCATGGCTCACCGCATGCAGGACTACAAAACCGCCTACACAATCTGGATGGCCCTTGCGGAAAAAGGCCAGATAGACGCCCAGTACAACGTGGCCCGCATGCTTCAGGACGGCGACGGGACAGCGCAAAACGCTGCCGAGGCGGCCAAGTGGTTCCGCAAGGCGGCCGAGCGGGGCGACCGGGAAGCGCGCCACTACCTGGCGCTGATGTATTTGCGCGGCGAAGGCGTCGCCGCCAGCGAAACCGAAGCCGACCGCTTGTTCGCCCTGAACCGGCAACATCACCACCTGCACCACGACCACGCCCAGTGGCAGAAGTGGCAGCGCCAGCTGGCCGAAATCGACAAGGAAACACATATCCACTAGGCCGCTTCCCAGTAGAGGATTCCCCTGCCCGTCCGCATTTTTCCCGAAAGCTTTCCCATTTAACATTCGGCGCTCGAATAAAGATACGGACATCCTGAATGACAGGATGCAGTTTTCAGGGAGAAGAAAATGTTCCATGTGAAACCAATCAGCCGCCTCGTCGCCGTCCTTTGCGCAGGAACCGTTGCCGGCGCAATTGCCGACGACCGCGCCGCGACAACACAGAAAATGGATGAGGTGATCGTCACCTCGACCACCATCGACGACCGCTTCGCGGCCAAGCGCAACGAACCCTCGAACATCAGCGTGATCAGCGGCAAGAAAGTCGATGACGCCCACATCGAGAACATCATGCAGGTGCTGCAATCCATTCCCGGCGTCACCGCCGACCTTTCCAGCGGCGAGGAAATCAAGATCAAGCTGCGCGGCATCGAAAACCAGCGCTACATGGGCGAAAAACCCGGCGTGGCGATCGTGATCGACGGCGTGCCGGTGTTCGAGCGCACCGGCAAGGTCAACATCGACATCGACAACATCGAATCGATCAAGGTCATCAAGGGCGGCGCCTCCTACATGTTCGGCGACGACGGCCTGGCCGGGGCGGTGATCATCACCACCAAGCGCGGCGCCAAGTATGCCGGTTTCACCCTGGCAGGCGAAGCCGGCTCCTATGGCTTCAACAAGGAAATCGCCCGGGCTGGCTTCTCCGGCGAAAAGGGCAGCGGCCACGTGCAGGTTTCGCGGCGCGAATCCGACGATTACTACTTCCAGTCCGGCTACAGTAACGACTCGATCAACGGCAATTTCAATTACTACCTCAGCGACACCAGCGACCTGACTTTCGGCTTCGAAAAGAACCAGCGCCAGAAGGACAAGCACGGCAGCGTCAAGGGCTCTATCCAGGCCGAACTCGACCCGACCGCAACCATCGGCAGGGACTACGCGCGGCACTTCGACGTCGACCTGCAGAAGCTCAACCTGACTTACTCCAACAGCTACGATCCGCGCAGCAACCTGCTGCTGCTGGGCTACGAATACCGCGACCACACCATTTTCTGGTCGGCGCCGCAACGCATGAACCTGAACGGCAGCGTCAACAATGACGTCAATGCCTACACCACCAACAACGACTACCACCAGGTCCAGCGCGGCATCAAGGGGGAGTGGCGCTCCGGAAGCGACAGCCTGGGCTGGCTCGCAGGCATGGACCTGCGGCGCAACAACTACAAGAACTTCAACACCGCCAAGGTGGACTACTGCGGCACCTACGATTACCGCAGCCGGCGCTGCACCAGGGTCACTCCCGCCGGCGCGGTATTGAACAACGACAACACCGACGAAAACGTGAACGCCGCCTACGGCGAGCTCAAATACATGCCAACCAGGCAGTGGACGCTCACTTTCAACGGTCGCTACGACAATATCGGCCTGGATTACGCCTCCGGGAGTTTCTATAACGCCGACCTCAACGCCACCGTCGGCGGCTTTGCCAAGACCAAGTCGTTCGACGTCACGTCCTGGCGCGGCGGCGCCAACTATGCCGTGAGCGACAACGTGTCGGCTTACGGCAACCTCTCCACCGGGTTCCGCGCACCGACGGTCGACCAACTCTACCGCGGCAGCCTCTCGCCCAACGGCAAAACCGCCAACAACGAAGGCCTGAAGCCGGAACAGGCGACCAACATCGAGCTCGGCCTGCGTTCCTCGACGGCCCTGTTCGGCGTTGCGCTGGATGTCGATGCGGCCATTTTCCAGATCGACCGCAAGGACTTCATCATGGCCTCCACCGGCCAATACGGTGCGGGCGGCGCGGTGATCGAGCAATACGCCAATATCGGCGGGGCACGCAACCGCGGCTTCGAGCTTTCCCTCAAGAGCGACCGCAAACGCGAGTTCTCGCTGGACACGGCCTATACCTACATCAGCGCCTATTTCACCCAGTACGACGCGTTCTACATGCCCATCGGCAGCCCCTATGTCGCCAATCCCAGCTCCACGCTTTACAACAACACCGGGCGGCATATTCCCCGGGTTCCGACGCACCAGCTGAACACCACGCTCAACTGGAACGCAACGCAGGCATTGCGGCTGGGACTGGAAATGGATGCCAGATCCGGTTCGTGGGCGGATGAGATCAATCAGGAAAAACTGCCGGGCCGCACCCTGTTTGGCCTGCTGGCCAATTACGACGTCAAGATCAATCCGGCGGGCTTCGCCAAGGGCACCAGGCTGTCGTTCTTCGCCCGCGTCGACAACCTCTTCGACCGCAACTACTGGGTAACCTCGCGCGGCACCGGCGATTCTGGGAACTACATCACCGGGGTCTACGACAACGTCTACAACTCCCAGGACCCCTCCATCATCGTCGGCCGGCCGCGCACCTGGAGCGCCGGCATTGCTGCAACGTTCTGAGGAGGAAACCTGCATGCAAGCGAAACATCTGATCATCGCGGCGGCCCTCGGCCTGCAAGCCATTCCGTCCCTGGCGGCAGCCCCCGCCGGCATGGCCGGAGGACACGACCATGGCGCGGCCCGGGCGGAGGACACGGCCACGCCCGCGCGCACCAGGGGACAGGACTGGACGCGCTACCCCCTGATCGTGCCGCAAATGCGGCGCGGCGCGGAGCGCATGGCCGGCAGCCTGGGCCTGAAGAACATCGAGGCGGCGCAAGTCACGCTATACGCCCCGACGGAGCAACTCAGCAAGGATTTCCCGGTGGCGGAGCAGGGCGCCCGCATCGAAGCCGTCGACCCCAAGGTCGGCAACTTCCACTGGGTCACGGCGCGGCAGGAGAAAGAGGGGACGGTGATCGTCGCCACCACCGTCCACGCCTTCAACAATCCCGGTCCGGCGCCGACGGCCATGTTCCTGGAACAGAAAAACGCACTGGAGATCATTCCCCAGCCGCTGCCGCGCGAACATTCGAGCTACCGCGAAAGCGAGAAATGGCGTTTCCTGGTGCGTTTCAACGGCCAGCCCCTGGCGGGCAAGAAGCTGAATATGGAAACCGAGTTCGGCACGCACAGTTCCTTCGTCACCGGGCAGGACGGCATGGTCACGGTGCTGTTCCCGCGCGATTTCAAACCCGCCGCCGAGAGCGCGCCAGGCGGCCACGGGCCGCGCCGGGCCAAGTTCGTGCTGGCGATCGAACATGACGACCTGGGCAAACGTTACCTGACCGCCTTCAACTACAGCTATGGCGCAGATCCGGATCGCAACCGCAGTCTGGCGATCGGTGCCGGCTTCGGCCTGCTCGGCATGCTGCTGGCCGCACCGCTGTGGCGGCGCAAGCGCGACAACAAGGAGAACCAGCTATGAAAACCCTGTTCCCGACCCTGGGGCGCTTGCGCCTCACGGTACAGATCGCCATGCTGGTCCTGACGGTATGGGGCGCCAACCTGGTGGGCTATTACATGGCCGAAAAGGTGAGCGGGCACCTGCCCGCCCTGTCATGTGCCTACGACAAGCAGACCGGGGGCTATTGCGAGCTGATCTCGTTACAGCACGTGATTCACCACCGCGTCGGCGAAACGCTCGCCAAGGCCGGTGCGATCACACTGCAGGCGCTGCTGCCGCTGGCTTTCAGTCTGTTGAGTTTTTTCGCCTTCTTCGTGGTGCTGAACAAGGCGTTCTGCGGCTGGATCTGCCCGCTGGGGACGGTGCAGGAGTTACTCAACCGGCTCGGACGACGTCTCAAGCTGCCACTGCAGCGCCTGGAATCCGGCAACGTGGGCAAGGTACGCCCGATCAAATGGTTGCTGCTGCTGGCGCTGGTGCTGGTCCTGCCGCTCCTGACCGGGCTGGGGGTCACGCCGCACGGCCTGGGCAATCCCTACTGCGACATCTGCCCGTCGCGCATCGTCACCACCCTGCTCTCCGGCGACACGGAACAGCTCGCCATGAACGTCGGCGGCACCCTGGAATTCACCCTTGGCGCCATCGCCAATACCCTGGTGGGCTTCATCCTGGTGGCGGCGTTCGCGATACGCCAGCCGTTCTGCCGCATCTGCCCGATGTTGTCGCTGAATGCGGCCTTCCAGCGCCTGGGCCTGCTGCGCCTGGTCAAGAAACAGCACGACAAGTGCGACAAATGCGGCGTATGCGCCAAGGCCTGCCCGATGGACATCCACGAGATCGCGCGCGAACACGGCGCCAAGGCCTTCCACGAGGATTGCACCCTGTGCGGGCGCTGCGCCGAATTCTGCCCCGACGACCGGGTGATTCAGCTCAAGTTCGGCCCCCTCGCGGTATTCAGCTCCAGCCGCGAATACTACAAACAGCGCATCAAGCTGGAATCGCCCGAAGGCGTGGCGAAAAACACCCCCCGTACGGTGAAGGAGCAGGCGGACCATGCTTGACGCGCTGATGCCCAACTCCGGCGCGCTGGCGCTGCCGCAGCAGATCGGCTATGTCGCCGCCTGGGGCCTGGGCCTGACCATGGGACTGACCGCCTGCACCGTGACCTGCCTGCCGTTCATGGGCACCTGGGTACTGGGGCGGGGCGGCAGCGTGCGCGGCGCGCTACGCGACACCGGGCTGTTCCTGCTCGGGCGCCTGTTTGCCTACAGCCTGCTCGGCGCCCTGGCCGGGGCGCTCGGCGGCTGGCTGGCGCACGCGCTCGACAGCGGTATCGGCCATGCCGCCATCGGCCTGGCCAGCATCACCGCCGGCGCCTGGTTGCTGCTGCCCGCACGCCGGCAAGCCTGCGCCACCATGCGCCGCGCCGCCACCATGCCGCCCGTGCTGCTGGGCTTCTCGCTCAGCCTCACGCCGTGCGCCCCGCTGGCGGCACTGCTCGCCGCCTGTGCGGTTTCCGGCGGCGGCATCGAGGGCATGGGTTATGGCCTGTCGTTCGGCCTGGGTGCGGCGCTCACGCCGCTGCTCCTGCTGCTGCCGCTGCTCGGCCTGTTCGGTGACAAGCTGCGGGAAAACCGCCCCTGGCTGGTGAAATGGACGCGCTGGGGCGCGGCGGCGGTGCTGGTCGCGGTGGGACTGTGCCGGCTGATGATGTGAAATAGTCATGCAAAACAAGGCTGCGAGCTCCCCGAGCTGCTGCTGCGACAATTTGCCGCACGCCTCAACACGCCGGATACCTTAGTATTCCGGTCATGTTTTTGAAGCGTTTAATTGCCGCAGATCAATAAAATATCAAATCAGGGGATTGTCATGTTTACCAATAAGAAAACCTTGTCCTGCCTTATCGCGGGCATTTGCGCCGGCATGGCTGGCACGGGCGTCCATGCCGCCGAGGCGGGCACGAAAAGCGCGCAAAGAATGGAAGAAATGGTGGTGACGGCGACCAAGACCGCGCTGGATACTGCCGATGCGCCAGCCGCCGTGTCGGTGGTCACCAGCAAGGACATCGAAGACCACAGCGTTTCCCGGCTTGGCGACGCGCTCATGCAAGTTCCCAGCCTGTATCTGCAAAACGGCGCGCTTGGTCTGTCCCAGGGCACCACCGGATCGAGCGGCATGTCCCTGCGCGGCGTCGACCAGAAGAAAACCCTCATCATGATCGACGGCCAGCCGCTGCAGGACGGCAGTTCGGGCGGGGTGAACTGGCGCACCGCCTTCGTCGACGACATCGCACGGGTCGAGGTCGTTCCCGGCGCCTTTTCCTCGCTCTACGGCAGCAACGCCATCGGCGGCGTGATCAATGTCATCACCAAGCAGCCGGACAAACGCGAGCTCTCGCTGAAAATGAAGAAAGGCTGGAGCGATGCCGCCGGGGAAGACGCCAGCATCTATTTCCGCGACAAACTGGCCAATGGGCTGGGCATCGTGGCGGGCTTCGGCTACCAGGAGCGCGATAGCTACGTCAACGATTTCGTGCTCAAGACCCCGGTCAGCGGCGCGGCGGGTGCCGCAGTGAGCGGCGCCCAGGCCGTCACCACCAATGCCGGGGTGCCCGCCTATCTGGTGGGCGACAGGGGTGCAGCGCCGTGGCGGCAAACCAACGCGACGGCCAAGCTGTTCTACGACCTGACCCCCCAGGACAAGCTCTATGGCGGAGTCTCCTACAACGAAATGAATCTCGGCTACACCAACTTCAACACCTATCTACGCAATGTGGCGGGCAACCCGGTTTACAGCGGCACGGTTGGCATCAATGGACAACGGGTTAGCCTGGCCGAAAGCAATTTCGTCAACAGCTCGCCCCTGCACGAAGCCAACACCCGTTACTTCGCCGGCTACGAAGGCACGCTCGGCAACGGCTACAAGCTCAAGGCGGATCTCGCGCGCATCGAGCGTGAATATAGTTTCACCACGGTCGGCACCGGCGCGACCTGGGAATCGGGCACAGGAACGCTGGTCGATTCCCCGAATTACGGCCTGGACGGCACGCTGCAATTGAGTCTCCCGCTCGGGGACAAGCATTACCTGGTGACCGGGCTGGCGCTGCACCGGGAAGGCGTGGACCGCAAGGTTTACGGGCTATCCAACTGGCGTACGCCCTCTTCGCTAGCCAGCGAGAACAATGGTTACAACGCGCAGTCAACCACGACTTCGCTGTTTGTCCAGGACGAGATCAGCGTATTCGACAAGCTCACGGTCTACGCCGGCGGGCGTCTGGACCACTGGCAAACCGACGGTAACTATTTCCAGAACACCGCGCCGGTCAGCCATGTCGACTTCGCCTCGCGCAGCGACTCCTCGTTCAGCCCCAAGCTGTCCGCGGTCTACCGGCCAGTGGACGCGGTCACACTGCGCACTTCCTACGGGCAGTCCTTCCGCGCCCCCAACAACCTGGACCTGTATTCCACCACCATCATCAGTTCCGGCACCTCGCCCACCGGCTACAGCACCACGCGTAGCGACCCCAATCTCAAACCCGAGCGCGGAACGACCTGGGAAGCAGGCGGCGAGTGGCGTCTGTCGCAAAACCTCAAGGCCAACGCCACCTACTATGAAACCACGCTCACCGACCTGATTTATTCGCAGCAGATCGATTTGTCCCTGACCCAGCGCATCAACGCGGGCAAGGCAAAGATTCGCGGCATCGAGCTGGGAACCGAGGCCAGGCTGAGCAACTGGCTGAGCCTCCACGCCAACTACGCCCATATCGATTCGGAAATGCTCAGCAACAACACCGACCCGGCCAGCGTGGGCAAGCGCCTGACCAGTTCCCCGGAACATATCGCCAACCTCGGCTTCACGGCCCAACAAGGCCCCTGGACCGGTACCCTGGATGCCCAATACGTCAGCCATATCTACCAGAACGCACAGAACACCGACACGGTGGAAGGCATGCCCGGCAGCTACGACAGCCGCACCCTGGTCAACGCCAAGCTCGGCTATGGCGTATCGAAATACGCCAAGCTAAATCTCGCCTTCAACAACCTCCTCGATCAGACCTATTACTCGTATTACCTGAACCCGGGGCGAAACGTGAGCGCCGAACTGGTGCTGTCCTACTAACCTGCCGGAGTTGACCATAATGCCCAGAAAGCTTCTGTTTTTGCTGCTGACATTGCCGCTTCTATCCACTGCCTGGGCCGTCGAACCAGCGGGGGAGGCGCTCTGGCTGTCCGACAAGCCGCCGGCCAATTCCAAAAAGACCGGGGAAAAGCACAGCCACGGCGCGAACGATGGCAATGCCAGCATGGATGCCGTCGCCCAGGGCGACGAAGCCGACACCACCCACGGCGGCAGCAAGCACATCTGGCTGCGGCAGGGGGATGATCCGGCCAGGGCCGCATATCTCGAAAACGCGGCTCTGTCCTCCGAGATCGACTTGCTGGACATCAGGGGCGAGCGCTCGCAAATTGCCCAGACACCGATGAATGGGCTGGCCCACGCCAAGTTCGAGTTCCAGGAGATGGGCTTCTACAACGCCTACCTGGTACAGCAGTCGGTCCGGGACGGCACGCTGTGGGTGCGCACGGCCAAGGCCGAACTGCTGAAGGGCACCTGTTGCAAGAAGGATGTCGAGGAGGAAGCCACCAAAACGGTGATCGACACCAGAGCGCCGCTGGAACTTGTGCGCGAGCACGGCCCAGACGAAAAGCTGTTCACCCGCATCTTCTCCGGCGACAAGGTGTCCTTCCTGGTTCTGAGCCAGGGCAAACCGTTGGCCGACGTGCCGGTCACCATGATCACCCAGATGGGCTGGCGCAAAACAGTAACCAGCGGGCCGGACGGGCGTGTGGCGTTCACCATGATTCGCGACTATTTCCCGCCCTGGCTGGAATTCAAGAAGCGCTACAAGGAAGCGTTCCTCATGGTGGCGGAGCATGAAGAGGCGCAGACCGGCGAGCACGAGGGTGCTAAATACGCAGTGGTCCGCTACCAGACCACCCTGTCCGGCAAGTACATGCCCTCGCCCCACGATTACCGCTCCTACGCCTGGGGTCTGGGCATCGGCCTCGGCGTGGTGGTGTTCGGCGGGCTGGCGGTCTACCTCTACCGGCGCCGGCGCCTGAAGCCGTTCAAGGAGGTGCGCTTCGATGAAAAGGCTTAAGGATGCCGTCGACCAGGTCGATTTCAACCGCTTCCGCCTCTGGCTGCAACTGTTCTTCTTCGTGCTGCTGGTGTACGGCGGCTTCTTCGCCATCGAACTGGGCAAGAGCCTGCCGACCTTCGCCTGCGGCTACAACAGCGCGGGGCGGGGCGGCCTGTGCTACCTGATGCCCTTGCAGCACCAGCTCGCCTGGCCCTGGCCCAAGCTGTTCAGCGCCGCCGCCCTGGCCATTCTGACCGGCTTCCTCGCCTTCCTCGCCTGGTTCATCGCCCTCAACAAGGGCTGGTGCGGTTTCGCCTGTCCGCTCGGCACCATTCAGGACTGGATCACGGCGCTGCGCCGCTGGAGCGGCATCCGCTACTCGCGCTACACCCTGGAGCAGTACCGCTGGCTGGCGCAGATCAAGTATGTCCTGTTGCTGCTGATGATCCTGATCCCCCTCGGCGTCGGCGGCGGACTACTCAACAACGACATGAAGTCGCCGTTCTGCATGATCTGTCCCGGCCGCACCCTGATTCCGCTGTTCGTTGGCGACGTCAGCCAGTGGAGCATCGACTTTTCCAGCAAGACCGCCATGGTCATGACCGGGCTCGGCCTGCTGGTCACCGGCTTGTTCCTGGTCGGCGCCTTCGTCAAGAAGCGCTTTTTCTGCTTCTTCTGCCCGATGAGCGCCTTCCTCTACCTGCTCTCCAAGCCGGCCCTGCTGACCCTGAGGAAGGACGGCGACAAGTGCACGCGCTGCGGCGACTGCTACCGGGTGTGCGACCTGGAAATCCGCGCAATCGCCGACGACGTGAACACCCCCCGGATCATGACCGACGACTGCACCCTGTGCATGAAATGCGTCGCCTCGTGCCCGGAAAAGGGCGCCCTTAGCGCCAGGTTCGCCGGGATCACGATCTTCGAATCCACCGAGGAAGGTTTCATCAAGCGCATGAACAAAGGAAACCAGGTTTGAACGCCAACGCACCCGGCCAGCCGGCCTACAACCGCTCGCGCCAGGCGCGCGAGGCGGAAATCGCCCTCGACCGCATCACCGACGATTTCGACGACAACCCCGCGGCGATGCACTATTTCTACGACCTGTTCCGCCGCGTCTATATTCAGGGCGAGGTGCTTCCCCACCACGGCAAGCTGATCGGCACCACCTGCATCCAGGTGCCGGAGGAGCTGATCCACGCCCTCGGCGCCACGCCGCTCAGGCTATGCAACGGCTCCTACCATTACGACCAGATCGGCGCCGACTTCATGCCGGCCAAATCCTGTTCCCTGGTCAAGGCGACGCTGGGCAGGCTGCACGCCGAGCACGCCATTCCCAACAGCCCGCGCCCCGACCTGATCGTCAACCCCACCACCTGCGACCAGAAGAAGAAGGCCAGCGCCATGATGGAGGACATGGGCTACCAGGTGTACGACCTGGAGCTGCCGCCGGGCAAGGAGAGCGAGGAATCCCGCGTGTACTGGCAGCGCTCGGTGCGCGCTTTCGCCGCCCGGCTGCGCCAGGAAACCGGCAACAAGCTCACCCGCGGGAACCTCAAGGCGGCGATGGCGAAAACCAGCCGTGCCCAAGCCGCCTTCCGCGCCCTGCACAATTTCCGCAAGGCCAGCCCGGCGGTGGTGCTGGGCAAGGACGTATTCCTGGTCACCAACGCCTATTTCTTCGACGACATCGAACGCTGGACGGCCGCGGTGGAAGCGCTCAACGCCGAGCTCGCCCGGCGCCGGGAGCAAGGCTTCCAGGCCGCCCAGCGCAAGGCGCCGCGCATCCTCTTCACCGGCTCACCGCCGGTGTTCCCCAATCTCAAGCTGCCGATCCTGATCGAGGAGGCGGGCGGCGTGGTGGTGGCGGACGAGACCTGCTCCGCCAACCGCATGCTGTACGACATGACGGCGGTGGACGAATGGCTGCTGCACGACATGGTGGACGGCCTCGCCGACAAATATCTCAAGCCCTGCACCTGTCCCATCTTCACCCGCAACGACGACCGCAGGCGGCGGCTGCTGGAACTGGCCGCCCAGTTCGAGGTGGACGGCGTGGTGTACCAGTCCTTCGCCGGCTGCCAGGTGTACGAGATGGAACAGCGCGGCATCGCCGAAACGCTCAACGCCAAGGGCATCCCCATGCTCTACGTGGAAACCGACTACAGCCCGGACGACATGGGCCAGCTTTCCACCCGCATCGAGGCCTTCCTGGAATCGATCAAGAGCCGCAAGAGAAACGCAAGAAAGAAGGAATTGAACATTACCGAGGAAAGGGTAGCCACATGAACAAGAAATACCTGCTGGCACTGGCCGGCGCAGCCGGCATCGCTTTGCCCGCCAACGCAATTGCGGGGGAAGCCACCACGGCCCTCGAGGAGGTGGTGGTGACCGCCACCAAGACCGGCAAGGGCGTCTCCGAAGCGCCGGCCAGCGTGAGCGTAGTGACGGCGAAAAATCTCGAAACCCGCAACGTGCAGCGAGTCGACGAGGCGCTTACCGACCAGGCGGGCATCTACATCAAGGGCGCCGGGGACCACGCCCCGAGCGACGACAGCGGCACCACGGTCTACATGCGCGGCATTGCCGGGCTCGGCCGGACCGCCGTGCTGCTCGACGGCCAGTCCCTGAACAGCCCCTTTTCCAGCGGCGTGAACTGGTCCGGCATTTTCGCCGAGGACATCGACAAGATCGAAATCGTGCGCGGCCCCTTTTCTTCCCTTTACGGCGGCAACGCCATGGGTGGCGTGATCAACATCATGAGCAAGGCCCCGCAAAAACGGGAAATCGTCGTCCGGGGCGGGTACGGCAGCAACGAACTGGTCGGCGCTTCTGCCGTCTACAGGAACAAGGTCGACCGCCTCGGCATATCGCTCGGCTACGGCCACAAGGAAAGCAACGGCTTCGCCGCGGAAGAGGTGGTCAAGACGACATCCTCCGGCGCGGGCACCACGCCTGTCAGCGGCGCGCAGAGAACCACCGACCCCAACGGCAATCCGGCCTATTTGCTTGGCGACAAGGGCGACCGCTGGTGGTGGCGCGACAATGCGGACCTCAAGCTATATTACGACCTCACCCCATCCTCGAACCTTTCGCTGCGCGCATCCTGGAATCGGCACGAAACCGGCTTCACCGGCTTCAACAGCTACCTGCGCGACGCCTCCGGCAACCCCGTCGCGGCGGGAAGCATCGGCATCGGCGATGACGGCGCGCGACGCATCACGTTGCGCGAAGCCGATTTCCTGCTCGGCCCCAACGGCGCGGAAAACACCAAGCTCAATCTGGGTTATGAGACTAGGCTCGCCAACGAGGTCACCCTCAAGGCCGATGCCGGTTACATGGATTCCGGATACTGGTACGTGAGCCAGCTGGCCGACGCGACCAGCGGCGGCGGATCGGGGAAATTGGTGGATATCCCCAACGACCGACTCTATGGAAACCTCCAGGCCAGTTTCCCCGCCTTCGGCAACCACTTTATCGTGATGGGCGCGAGTTCCGCCAAGGACGAGGTCAGCAAGCGCGAATACAGCCTCGCCAACTGGCAGCGCTACGACGCCCAGGGTTCGGTGCGCTACAGCGTGGACGGCAAGAACACCACCTATGCACTGTTCGCCCAGGACGAGATCATCCTGCGCGACAGCCTCACCCTCTATCTCGGCGGACGCTACGACTACTGGGAAACCGAGGGCTCGGACTCCCAGACCGTCTCCCCGACATTCGACCATGTCTACTCCAAGCGCAACCAGTCGGCGTTCAGCCCCAAAGTATCCCTGGTCTACCTGGCGCAGCCCAATACCTCGCTGCGCGCCTCGGTCGGAAGCGCCTTCCGCGGGCCGAGCCTGTCACAACTCTATTCGTCCTTTTCCAACTATCAGTCCAACCCGGAGCTCAAGCCGGAAAAGACGACTTCCTGGGAGATCGGCGCGGAGCACAAGTTCGCCAACCAGACCGCCCTGCGCGCGACCTACTACGAGAACTACCTGACCGACCTGATCTATACCACCTCGATCAGCTCCACCCTGAGCACTCCCAGGAACGCGGGCAGGGCCGAGGTCAAGGGCATCGAGCTGGAAATCAGGAAGCCGTTCACATCCAGCCTGACCGCTTTCGCCAACGTCACCTACAACGACGCCAGGATCACCGAGAACGCCGCCTCGCCCGAAACCGTGGGCAAGCGCATGACCTATACCCCGCAAACCATGTTCAACGCGGGGGTCGAGCTCCATCGCGGCCCGTGGAGCGGGTCGCTGTCGGCGCGCCATGTCGGAGACGTGTATACCAACGACAAGAACCTGGACCGGGCCACCGGCGTATACGCGGCAACCGACCCCTACACCATCTGGAACGCCAAGGCGAGCTACCGCGTCAAGCAGGGGCTGTCCGTCTCGCTCGCCGTGGACAACCTCCTCGACCGCAACTACTACGTGTATTACAAGGCAGCCGGCCGGACCTGGTACGGCGAAGTGAAACTGGATTTCTAGCAGGGAACTCGCATGAACTACTTCGCAGGGCTGGATATCGGCTCCACCGCCATCAAGGTTGCCCTGGTCGACGAAGCCGGCAAAATCGCCGGGGTCCACGTCAGCGCCTCCGGCAGCCTGTTCCACAAGAACGCCAAGGAAGCCTTGCACACCCTGATCGCGCGCCTGGGCATGCAGCCCGGGGACGTGCGCTACCTGATCGCCACAGGCTACGGACGCAAGCTGTTCAAGGAGGCGGACGACTCGATCAGCGAGATCACCGCCAACGCCATCGGGGCCCACGAGGCGGGCAAGGCCTTCGGTGGGGTGCGCACCATCATCAACATCGGCGGCCAGGATTCCAAGGCGATCCAGATCGACGACGGCGGCAGCGTCACCAACTTCGCCATGAACGACAAGTGCGCCGCCGGCACCGGACGCTTCCTCGACGTCGCGGCGCGCAACCTGGACATCGACCTGGAGGAGTTGGGCGACTACCACTTCAACGGCAAGGGCGCGCCGTTGTCCATCAACAGCACCTGCACGGTGTTCGCCGAATCCGAAATCATCGGCCTGCTAGCCAACGGCCACGGCAAGGAAGAGATCATCGCCGGCATCCACTACTCCATCGCCAAGCGCACGGTGCGCCTGGCCAAGCGCGTGGGTATCGAGGACCGCGTGTATTTCGACGGCGGGCCGGCGCTCAACAAGGGCCTGGTCGCCGCGATCCAGGACGAGCTGGGACGCACGCTGGTGGTGCCGGAGCACCCCCAGACCACCACCGCATTCGGCGCCGCGATCCTGGCGCGTAGCGAATTCCTGTCCGAAAGCCGGGAGGATTGATGCCAACATTCACCGCTTTGGGCAGGATGCTGACGCCCGCTTTGCTGGCCGCCGCCATCGCAGGCCCGGCCACAGCCCAGCAGGACGATCCCTTCGGCGTGCTGGAAATGCCCGCCCCCGTTTCCTGCGAGACCGTGACACAAGCGTCTCTGGGACTGACCGATGTGGTCAATCAGGCCCTGTGCCACAACCCGCTGACACGCGAGGTGTGGGCCAATGCCCGCTTCCAGGCCGCCCAGGTGGGCGTTGCCAGGGCAGCCTGGCTGCCCGGCATAAGCGCCGCCCTGAACGCGGGACGGGAGCGCAGCAACCGCACCGGCAGCGAATCGCCCGCCAACTACAGGAGCGCGGAAATTGCGCTGTCCTACCTGATCTACGATTTCGGCGCGCGCGATGCCGCGCTGGAAAACGCGCGCCAGCTTTTTGCCGCAGCCTCAGCCAGCCGGGACAGCACGCTGCAATCGGTTTTCCACGGCGCGGTGCAGGCTTATTACCAGGTATTGGCCGCACGGGCGGCGCTGCAGGCAGCGATTCAATCGGAGCGCGCCAACGAGGAAAGCTTCCGCGCCGCCGACGCGCGTTACGGCGTGGGTTCGGCCACGCCAGCCGATCAGTTGCAGGCCAGGACCGCCTTCTCCCAGGCCAGCCTGACCCGCATTCAGGCCGAAGGCGGGCTGCGTGTCGCCGAAGGCAGTCTGGCCGCCTTCATCGGTCGCGATGCCAACCAGGCCGTGCTGCTCGCCCCGAGCGCCGCGCCCGCGCCGGGCGTGGCCATGGAACAGAACGTGGCAGCCCTGATCGAGCTGGCACGCGAACGGCGCCCCGATCTGCGCGCCGCCGAGGCCAGGGTAGAGGCTGCCAAGGCCAACGCCGAGGCCGTTGCGGCCAGCGGCAAGCCGAATCTGAGCCTGGGCGTGTCGAGCGGAAACTCGCGTAGCGGCAGCGACCCGTCAGTCAACACCAGCGCCCTGGGCGTGACGCTGAACATCCCGATCTTCACCGGCTTTTCCACCACTTACCGGGTACGTGCCGCCGAGGCGCAAATCGAAACCAGCGCCGCCCAGCGCGACCGCCTGCGCCTGCAAGTGGCGCTCGACGTGTGGAACGCCCACCACAACCTGCTCACCTCCG
Organism: Sulfuricellaceae bacterium; assembly: GCA_031426915.1. Lineage (GTDB taxonomy): Bacteria > Pseudomonadota > Gammaproteobacteria > Burkholderiales > Sulfuricellaceae > Sulfurimicrobium. Next base: position 147,566 of record JASJPB010000025.1, read on the forward strand.
CGCAGAGCCTGCGCAGCAGCGCCGATCTGCTGGCCAGCGCGCAACAGTCCGAGCGCGTGGCGCTGGGCCGCTACAAGGCCGGCGTGGGCAGCATTCTCGACGTGCTGACCGCCCAGAGCGCACTGGCCAACGCATTGCAGCAGCGCGTACAGGCCGAGTTCAACTGGAATTTGGCACGCGCCACCCTGGCGCTGGCCGTGGGCAACCTCGACAAGGGCCTGCTGCAAGGCCTTTCCGGCGCAACGACACCAACCGAACCCAGCAGGGAAAAGTCATGAAACGCCTGATCAAAAAGTCCATTCTCATCGTTCTGCCGCTCACACTCCTGGGCGGCGGATTTTTTGCCTACCGCCAGGTTTCCGGCGCCACGCCGGAAGAGCGCTACAAGCTGCATCTGGTCGAAAAAGGGCCGCTGGTACAGAATGCCGCCGCCAATGGCACGCTCAACCCGGTCACGCTGGTGAATGTCGGCACCCAGGTTTCCGGCATGGTGAGAAAGCTGCACGTCGACTTCAACGACAAGGTGGCAAAAGGCCAGGTGCTGCTCGAACTCGACGATTCCCTGCTGGCGGCCCAGGCCCGGCAGAGCGCGGCCAGCGTGAAGAACGCCGAGGCCGGCCTGAAGCTGGCGGCCGCCAACGAGGCGCGCGCCAAAACGCTGTTCGCGCAGGAATTCGTGTCGCGTCAGGAGCTCGATCAGGCAGTGCAGGCCAGGGAGTCGACCCAAGCCCAGCTGACCCTGGCCCGCGCCCAGGCCGACAAGGACCGGGTCAACCTGGCCTATACCATCATCCGTTCGCCGGTTTCCGGTGTGGTGGTGGCGCGCAGCATCGACCTCGGCCAGACCGTGGCCGCCAGCTTCCAGACCCCGACCCTGTTCCAGATCGCCCAGGACTTGTCCGCGATGCAGATCGACACCAGCTTTCCCGAGGCCGACATCGGCAACCTCAAGGTCGGGCAGGAAGCGCGCTTCAACGTGGATGCTTACCCCAGCCGCAATTTTCGCGGCAAGGTGCGGCAGATTCGGCTCAACCCGAACACCCAGCAGAATGTCGTCACCTACAACGTGGTGGTCGCGGTCGATAACCCGGACCATGTGCTGATGCCGGGCATGACCGCCTACGTCAACATCGCCGTGGCTCAGCGCGAGGATGCCTTGCTGGTGCCCAACGCCGCGTTGCGCTTCAAGCCCGCGCAAGCGGCCAGGGAAAAGAAGGAGGCGGGCAAGGGCGCGGGCGGCAAGCCGGCCAAGCGCAAGAAGGACGGTTCCAGCGGCACGGTGTATGTCCTGCGCGCGGGCGAGGTCAAGGCGCTCAACGTCACGCTGGGAATCACCGACAACAGCGCCACGGAAGTGGCCGGCGGCGATCTCAAGGCAGGGGACCGGGTACTGCTGGGCGATGCCACCGCCACCAGCGCAGCATCGTCGATGGGCGGAAACAAAAGCGTCGGCATGAGGATGTTCTGATGGGACAAATTGCAGAAAATACCTGCCCGCTGATCCGGGCGGAAGGCCTGTATAAATCCTACGAAACTGCGGCCGGTCCTTTTCCCGTGCTGAAGGACGTCAATCTCTCCATCGCACCGGGCGAGTATGTCGCCGTGATGGGACCGTCGGGGTCCGGAAAATCGACCTTCATGAACATCCTTGGCTGCCTGGACCGGCCCAGCGACGGCCACTATTTCCTCGACGGAAAATCCGTGGCGGAACTGCCCAAGGAACAACTGGCCCACCTGCGCAATTGCACTATCGGCTTCGTATTCCAGGGCTTCAACCTGCTGGCGCGCATGAGCCTGGAAGACAATGTGGCACTGCCCCTGGTGTATCGCGGCATCGAGCGCGCCGAAAGACGTCAGCGCGGACGCGAAATGCTGGCCAGGGTGGGTCTGGCCGGCTATGCCGGATCGCTCCCCAACCGCATTTCCGGCGGCCAGCAACAGCGCGTCGCCATCGCCCGCGCGCTGGCCAACCGGCCACGGCTGATCCTGGCGGACGAGCCGACCGGCAATCTGGACAGCCACACCGGCGAGGAAATCATGGCCTTGTTCGGCGAGCTGAACCGCGAGGGCATCACCATCGTCCTGGTCACCCACGAACCGGATATCGCCGCCCATGCCAAACGCCAGGTACGCTTCCTCGACGGCAGCATCGTCAGCGACCTGTCCACCGAAGCGCACCACGCGGCAAACCAGCTCGCCGGGGAGCATGCGACATGCTGAGGGCCATGCTGGAGGAAGCCTGGCACGCCATCGGCGCCAACCGGCTGCGCACCTTCCTGACCATGCTGGGCATGGTGATCGGCGTCGGCGCCGTAGTGCTGATGATTTCCGTGGGACAGGGCGCGCGCCATGCCGTCAATCAGACCATCAGCTCCATGGGCAGCAACCTGTTCATCCTTGCTTCTGGGTCTGCCAGCAGCGGCGGCGTGCGCGCCGGCGCCGGCACCACTTTCACGCTCAAGATGAGCGATGGGGACGCCATCGCCGAACTGGAAAACGTCGATGTGGTCGCCCCATACCATCATCCGGCACCGGCCCAGATCCAGTTCGGCTCCAACAACTGGAAAACCTCCATTGTTCCCACCGTGCCCGAATACCTCGACTGCCGCTCCTGGAACATGGCCGCCGGACGGCCATTCTCGGATGCCGATGTGCGCGCCGCGACCAGCGTGGCGCTGCTGGGCTGGTCGGTGGCGAAAAAACTGTTCGGCGACGACGATCCGGTGGGCAAGGTTGTCCGCATCCAGCAAGCGCCCTTCGTGGTGCTGGGCGTGCTGACCGCCAAGGGTCAAAGCCTGGACGGGCGCGACCAGGACGACACCGTGCTGCTGCCGCTCACCACATTCCAGCGCAAGCTGTTCGGCTCATCCTTTCGCGGATCGGTGCAACTGATGATGGTCAAGGCCGCCTCGGCCGAAACCATGCCCGAAGTGGAGCAATCCATCACCGGTCTGTTGCGGCAACGGCACCGCCTGCGCGACGACACCATCAACGACTTCTCGGTGCGCAACCTCACCGCCGTCGCCGAATCTGCGGCGGAAACCACGCGCGTCATGTCGCTGCTGCTGGGCGCCATCGCCTCCATCTCGCTGCTGGTGGGCGGTATCGGCATCATGAACATCATGCTGGTCTCGGTCACCGAGCGCACCCGCGAAATCGGCATCCGCCTCGCCATCGGCGCACGCGAAAAAGACATCCTGATGCAATTCCTGCTGGAGGCCATCATCATCTCGGCCCTGGGATGCTGCATCGGTCTGGCGCTGGGCATTGGCGGCGCGCTGCTGGTCAACACCCTGACCGGCACCACGGTGATTATCTCAGGCGGCTCGGTGCTGGCCGCCATCGGCGTTGCCGCCAGCGTGGGCGTGTTCTTCGGCTATTACCCGGCAAAAAAAGCCGCGCGGCTCGACCCGATTGAGGCCTTGCGTTACCAATGAGATCGGAGAAACTCGACCATGCTTGACGCGCTGATGCCCAACTCCGGCGCGCTGGCGCTGCCGCAGCAG
>JASJPB010000026.1:0-41202 GCA_031426915.1 Sulfuricellaceae bacterium
ACCAGCAGGTAAAAGCCCAGCACCGTGGGCGGCAGCACCAGCGGCAGCGTCACCAGCGCGCTCACCGGCGCCTTCCACCAACAGCGCGTGCGCGCCAGCCACCAGGCGATGGGCGTGCCGATCACCAGCAGCAGCGCGGTGGTCAGGGTCGCCAGCTCGAGCGTCAGGCGGATGGCAGAATAGTCGGCGTCGGTCAGCATGATGGGATTATCGCAGAGCGGCTATTCCACCGCATAGCCATAGGACTTGATCACCGCCGTCGCCTTGGCGCCCCGGAGATATTTCATCAGCGCCTCGGCGGCGGGGTTGCCCTTGCCGTTGGCGAGGATCACCGCATCCTGGCGGATGGGCTGGTGCATGCTAGCAGGGACGATCCATGCGGAGCCGCTGGCAAGCCTGCCATCCTTCATCACCTGGGACAGTGCGACGAAGCCCAGCTCGGCGTTGCCGGTCGCGGCGAACTGGTAGGTCTGGCCGATATTCTCGCCCTGCACGATCCTGGCCTGCAGCTTGTCCGCCAGGCCAAGCTTGGTGAGAGTCTCCATCGCGGCGGCACCGTAGGGCGCCAGTTTGGGCGTAGCCAATGCCAGGTGGCCGAATTCACCCTTGGCCAGCACCTCACCCTTGTCGTCCACGAATCCCGGCTTGGCCGACCACAGCACCAGGGTGCCGATGGCGTAGGTGAAGCGGCTACCCACTAACGTCGCGCCTTCTTTCTCCAATCTGGCCGGGGTCTCGTCGTCGGCCGCCAGCAGAACCTGGAACGGTGCGCCGTTCCTGATCTGGGCGTAAAACTTCCCGGTCGAGCCAAACGCCAGCTGCGCCTTGTGACCGGTGTCCTTCTCGAAATCGGCGGCGATGGCCTTCATCGGCGCGGTGAAATTGGCCGCCACGGCCACCTGTATCTCGTCTGACATGGCGGGGCCGGCACAAGTCAGTGTCAGGACAAGCAGCAACTTTGGAATGCGGTGATTCATCGGGTTTCTCCCTTGTTATACATGGCCGGAAATGGTGAAACGCGACAATGCGCCCCCTGAATTCAACAAAAGCAAACTTTGTTCCACTACGGAAACTCAACTAAATCCATAGACACTGCGTAAAACACATCGCTACGATACCCACTTGCCGGCGGGGTGCAAGAGGGGTGCAAAGCGGCGCCCAAGACCTCGCCGAAATGGTGCATCATCTCAAGAGGTGATCGGGGCGACTCCGGTTCTCGTGATTCACACCTTGCATTCCCGGACCACACTCTGTCCATGCCACAGGAGGTACTTATGTCTTGCCGTCCTTACAGCGCTTTTTTCCTGCTGCTTGCCCTGCTGCCGTCCGCCCATGCCGAAACAGTGGGCTGCGTCACCACGGCATGGAAGCTGCTCGGCGCCAACCACAAAGTATGTATCGAAGCCTTCGGCGACCCGAAAGTGCCGGGGGTGACCTGCCATGTGAGCCAGGCCCGGACCGGCGGGATTTCCGGCTCGCTGGGACTGGCGCAGGACCCGTCGCAATTCTCCCTTGCCTGCCGCCAGACCGGTCCCATCACCCTGCCGGCCAAGCTGCCCAGGGATGAGACGGTATTTTCCGAGGACACCTCCATCCTGTTCAAGGAGACCCGCGTCGTCCGGCTCTGGGACGAGGCCCACAAGACCCTTGTTTATGTCGCCATCAGCCGCAAACTAATCGATGGGGCGCCGGCCAACAGTATTTCCACCGTGCCGGTCATGCCCTGGGGAGGGAAATGATGGATTCAGCCCAGACTCGTTGACTACAGGAGGACGCGCCATGAAATGGCTACTGATTTTTCTCGCCGTGTTCGCCGGCATGTTCTTCTGGATCAGGTTCGGCCAAGCCGGCGATCTGCCTCAGGTGGGGCAGGCAGCGCCTGCATTCCGACTGCCCGACCAGGATGGGAACAACCGATCCCTCGCCGATTATCAGGGCAAATGGGTGGTGCTCTATTTTTATCCGAAAGACGACACCCCGGGCTGCACCCAGGAAGCGTGTCTGTTTCGCGACGATCTCCACAAGCTGACCCGGCTGGGCGCGCAGGTGATCGGGATCAGCGTGGACGATTCCGCCTCCCACGCGGAATTCGCCAAAAAATACCACCTGCCGTTTCCCCTGCTCGCGGACAAGAACGGCGCCGTGGCTGAGAGTTATGGGGCGCTGATGAATCTCGGTCTGGTCAAGTTCGCCAGACGCTATACCTTCCTGATCGATCCGCAGGGAAAGATCGCCAGGAACTACCTCAAGGTCGACACCTCGCGCCATTCCGGCGAGATCATCGAGGACCTGACCCGCCTCAAGGGACAATGAACATCAGGCTCGTTTATTCCCTGCTGCTGGCCTTGCTTCTGGGTGCCTGCGGCGGCCCGAAGCATCAGCCCCTGCCGGCCGGCGCCATGGTGCTGATCCTGGGCGACAGCGTCAGCCATGGCACGGGAGCAGACATCGGTCAGGACTATCCCACCCTGCTGGCCACCCAGACCGGCTGGCACATCGTCAATGCCAGCGTGCCGGGAGACACCTCCGCGGACGGCTTGAGCCGCCTGCCCGACCTGCTCGACAGGAACACACCGAAACTGGTGCTGGTGGAACTCGGAGGAAATGATTTTCTGCGCCAAACCTCGCGCGCGGAAACCGTGGCGAACCTCAAGGCCATCCTGCTGGAATGCCGGAATCGCGGCATCCCGGCGGTGCTGATCGCCGTGCCCCGGCCCAGCCTCGCCGGAGCGGTGATCGGGCATTTGTCGGACGATCCGATCTATCTCGAACTGGCCGACAGCACCGAAACGCCACTGATCGAGGACATCCTGGCAGACGTGCTTTCCAGCGACGATCTCAAGGCCGACCACGTCCACCCCAATGCGGAGGGATACCGCAGGATCGCACAAGGCATCCAAGCCGAGCTGCGAGAACTGGGATTTCTGCGCAACGAATAAGTATTAGCACGGCATTCTGCCTCTTCCTTCTCTTTACAAAATCCTTACACCTCACCGGCCAATCTTTAGGCCTTTTTGACCTCCCCGGGCATAGCATCTCATCGTCGCTATTCACCGGGAGTCATCACATGGACCTGCTCTATCTTGCCCTGATCGTGGCCTTCTTCGGCCTGTCGATCCTTCTTGTCTACGGCTGCGAAAAACTCGGGAGACCGTCATGACCTGGATCTACACATTGGGCGCCATCGTTGCCATCGGCCTGATGGTGTATCTCGTCGTCGCATTGCTTAAACCGGAGCTGTTCTCATGAGTACCAACGGATTGCTGCAAATCGGCCTGTACCTGGTGGTACTGCTTGCCCTGGCGAAACCGCTGGGCTGGTACATGGCGCGAGTCTACGAGGGAAAGCTGCCGGCGCTGGTGCGCTGGATGGCTCCCGTCGAAAATCTGTTCTACCGCCTGTGCGGGGTAAAGCGCGAGGAGGAGATGCACTGGACCCAGTACGCGATCGCCGTGTTGTGGTTCAGCCTGCTCGGGGCGCTGGCGGTATATGTCGTGCAGCGCACGCAGGGCATGTTGCCGCTGAACCCGCAGAATTTCGGCGCGGTGACGCCCGATTCCTCCTTCAACACCGCCCTGAGTTTCGTCACCAACACCAACTGGCAGGGCTACGTGGGCGAAACCACCATGAGCTACCTCACCCAGATGGTGGCCCTGGCGGTGCAGAACTTCTTCTCCGCCGCCAGCGGCATGGCCGTGGTGGTGGCCCTGATTCGCGGCCTGGCCCGCCATAGCGCGCAGACCATCGGCAATTTCTGGGTGGACCTGACCCGCAGCACGCTCTACATCCTGCTGCCGCTGTCCGTCGTGCTTGCGCTGGTGCTGGTCGGCCAGGGCGTGGTGCAGAACTTCTCCGCCTACCAGAACGTGACCACCTTGCAAGCCGTCACTTTCGACAGCCCGAAGGTGGACGAAGCCGGCGCCCCGCTCAGGGACGCCGCCGGCAACCCGGTCACCGAGAAGGTGACCACGCAGGAGCAGAGCATCGCCCTCGGGCCGGTCGCGTCGCAGGAGGCGATCAAGGAACTGGGCACCAACGGCGGCGGTTTCTTCAACGCCAACTCGGCCCATCCTTTCGAGAACCCGACGCCGTTTACCAATTTCCTTGAAATGCTGGCAATTTTCCTGATCCCCGCCGCGCTGTGCTACACCTTCGGCAGCATGGTCGGCGATACCCGCCAGGGCTGGGCCATCCTCGCCGCCATGACCCTGTTGTTCGTGGGCTTCCTGGCGGTGGCGGAATACGCCGAGCAGCAGGGCAACCCCGCCTTCACCGCACTGGGCGTGGACCAGAACATGTCCGCCAGCCAGCCCGGCGGCAACATGGAAGGCAAGGAAACCCGCTTCGGCATCGTCAATTCCGCCCTGTTCGCCACCGTCACCACGGCCGCCTCGTGCGGCGCGGTGAACAGCATGCACGATTCGTTCACGCCGCTGGGCGGCATGGTTCCGCTGGCGCTGATCCAGCTGGGCGAGGTGGTGTTCGGCGGCGTCGGTTCCGGGCTTTACGGCATGCTGGTCTACGCCGTGATCGCGGTATTCCTCGCCGGCCTGATGATCGGCCGCACGCCGGAATACCTGGGCAAGAAGATCGAGGCCTTCGACATCAAGATGGCATCCCTGGTGATCCTGATCCCACCGCTGATCATCCTCGGCGGAACCGCCCTGGCGGTCATGCTCGACGTCGGCCGGAGCAGCATTTTCAACCCCGGCGCCCATGGCTTCAGCGAGGTTCTGTATGCCTTCACGTCGGCCGTCGGCAACAACGGCAGCGCGTTCGCCGGCATTTCCGCGAACACGCCGTTCTACAACACCGCGCTGGGCTTGTCGGTATGGTTCGGCCGCTTCTGGCTGATGATCCCGGTGCTGGCCCTGGCCGGCTCTCTGGCGGGGAAGAAGCGCATTCCGGTGGGCGCGGGAACCATGCACACCCACACCCCTTTGTTCGTGATGCTGCTGATCGGCACGGTGATCCTGGTCGGCGCGCTGACCTTCGTGCCGGCGCTCGGCCTCGGGCCGGTGGTCGAGCACCTGACCATGGTCGGTACCCGATAGATGGTCGTCGCGCAGCGACCCCGCGTCCCCCTCTCCCGCAAGCGGGAGAGGGCAGGGGTGAGGGGAACCGGATATGCCATTCGTGGCATGATTTCCCGGGTATGCCGCGAATGGCATAGCCGGTTAGGAGAAATGAAATGACCAAGAGAATCAAGACGTTTACCCTGTTCGATCGCCAGATCATGCAGCGGGCGCTGGTGGATGCGTTCAGGAAATTGACGCCCCAGCAGCAGATGAAAAACCCCGTCATGTTCGTGGTGTGGATCGGCAGCATCCTGACTTCCATCCTGTTCGTCCAGGCACTGGGCGGACAGGGGGAAGCCCCGACCGGCTTCATCCTGGCAATATCGCTGTGGCTATGGTTCACCGTGCTATTCGCCAATTTCGCCGAAGCCCTGGCGGAAGGCCGCAGCCGCGCCCAGGCCGCGTCCCTGCGCGGCATGAAGAAAGAGGTATGGGCCAAGAAACTGCAGGAGCCCAAGCATGGCGCCAAATGGCATCCCCTGGAAGGCTCCAGCCTGCGCAAGGGCGACGTGGTGCTGGTGGAAGCCGGCGACTTCATCCCCGGCGACGGCGAAGTGATCGAAGGCGTGGCTTCAGTGGACGAGTCCGCCATCACCGGCGAGTCCGCTCCGGTGATCCGCGAGTCCGGCGGCGATTTCAGCTCCGTCACCGGCGGCACGCGGGTGCTGTCCGACTGGCTGGTGATGCGCATCACCGCCAACCCCGGCGAAGCCTTCCTCGACCGCATGATCTCCATGGTGGAAGGCGCCAAGCGCCAGAAAACCCCCAACGAAATCGCGCTCACCATCCTGCTGGTGGCGATGACCATCGTGTTCCTGCTCGCCACCGTGACACTGCTGCCCTACTCGCTGTATAGCGTCGAGGTCGCCAAGCTGGGCCATACGATCCCGCACGAGCTGGTTTCACAGCTCGTAGCGGGTCGGAGTACCCCTGTGGTACAACCGGTCACCATCACGGTGCTGGTGGCGCTGCTGGTGTGCCTCATCCCGACCACCATCGGCGGCCTGCTCTCGGCCATCGGCGTGGCGGGCATGGGCCGCATGATGCAGAAGAACGTCATCGCCACTTCCGGCCGTGCGGTGGAAGCCGCCGGGGACGTGGACGTACTGCTGCTCGACAAGACCGGCACCATCACCCACGGCAACCGTCAGGCGAGCAATTTCCTGCGCGCTGGCGGCGTCAGCGAAAAGGAGCTGGCCGAAGCGGCACAGCTCGCCTCGCTTGCCGACGAAACGCCCGAAGGACGCAGCATCGTGGTGCTGGCGAAGCAGAAATTCGGCCTTGTCGACCAGAACATTCAGTCCCTGGATGCCACCTTCGTGCCCTTTACCGCACAGACCCGCATGAGTGGGGTCAACATCGAGCAGCGCCAGGTGCGCAAGGGCGCGGCGGACGCGATCCGCGCCCATGTGACCAGCCTGGGCGGCAGCTTCCCTGCGGAAGTGGACACCATCGTCGGCGACGTTGCCCGCCGCGGCAGCACGCCGCTGGTGGTGGCGGACGGGGTGAGGGTGCTGGGAGTGGTCGAGCTCAAGGACATCGTCAAGAGCGGCATCAAGGAACGCTTTGCCGAGCTGCGCCAGATGGGCATCAAGACCATCATGATCACCGGCGACAACCGTCTCACCGCAGCCGCCATCGCCGCCGAGGCGGGGGTCGACGATTTCCTCGCCGAAGCCACGCCGGAAGCCAAGCTCAAGCTGATCCGCGAATACCAGGCGCAGGGGCGGCTGGTGGCGATGACCGGCGACGGCACCAACGACGCCCCGGCGCTGGCCCAGGCCGACGTCGCGGTGGCCATGAACACCGGCACCCAGGCGGCCAAGGAAGCGGGCAACATGGTGGATCTGGACTCCAGCCCCACCAAGCTGATCGAGGTGGTGGAAACCGGCAAGCAGATGCTGATGACGCGCGGCGCGCTGACCACCTTCAGCATCGCCAACGACGTGGCCAAGTATTTCGCCATCATCCCGGCCGCCTTCGTCTCCACCTACCCGGCGCTGGCCGCGCTCAACGTGATGCACCTGACCACGCCAGCCAGCGCCATCATGGCGGCGGTGATCTTCAATGCGCTGATCATCGTGGCGCTCATCCCGCTCGCGCTCAAGGGCGTGAAATACCGCCCCATCGGCGCGGCGGCATTGTTGCGCAACAACCTGCTGGTCTACGGCGTCGGCGGCATCATCGTCCCGTTCATCGGGATCAAGCTGATCGACATGGTGCTGGCCGGCTTTGGCTGGATTTAAGGAGAATAAAATGTTGAAACAACTTCGTCCCGCCGTGGTCAGTTTTCTGGTGCTGACACTGATCACCGGCATCGCTTATCCCCTCTTGGTCACCGGTGTGGCCCAAGCGATATTTCCGCACCAGGCCAATGGCAGCCTGATCGTGAAGGACGGCAAGGCGGTGGGCTCCGAACTGATCGGCCAGGCCTTCAGCGATCCCAAGTACTTCTGGGGCCGCCCTTCGGCAACCGGACCGATGCCCAACAACGCGGCCGCCTCCAGCGGTTCCAACCTGGGCCCGACCAATCCGGCCCTGATGGATGCGATCAAGGGACGGGTGCAGGCCTTGCGTGAGGCCGATCCCGGCAACACGGCCCCGGTGCCGGTCGACCTGGTGACCGCCTCCGGCAGCGGGCTCGATCCGCACATCAGCCCGGCCGCCGCCGAATACCAGGCCCAGCGCGTGGCACGTCTGCGCGGCCTGACACCGGATTCGGTGCGCGCGCTGGTGGCCAGGTATACCGAGGATCGCCAGTTCGGCATCCTGGGCGAGCCGCGAGTGAACGTGCTGAAGCTCAACCTGGCCCTGGATGCTTCGCGCTGAGCGGTCTGAATGCGAACTTCGCGAGCGATAGCGATGCGACGGGTGATTCCCTTCCCTTCAAGGGAAGGGCCAGGGTAGGGATGGGGTTGTCCTTCCGCCCCTTGATCCACCGCCGAGCAGCACAGGCAGGCCGGGGGCTGTCGGCGAGCACTGTTTGAGCGCGCAGCGCGAGTTGCGCAGCCGCCCGGCCTGACGAGCAGCGCAGGGAACCCCGAAGGGGCGGTGGATGGGGTGCCCTTTTGTTTGGATACTTTATTTTGGGCAAGCAAAATAAAGTATCCAGCCGCCGGGCTGCCCCCGGCAAGCAAAACCTCTCGCGAAGCGCACAAAATCATACCCATTGCTGGTGCGATCCATTTCGATTGACAATGTAACCAACCAGGTTACACTCAACCATGCTCAAGACTTTCAAGCACAAGGGACTCGAAGCCTTCTTTGCCGAGGATGAGCGGCGACTTCTCAATCCTCAGCATGTCGGGCGCGTAAAGCGCATTCTGGACTTGCTGGACGACGCCGCCAAAGCCGAAGAACTGAACATCCCCGGCTACGGGCTTCATCCCCTGAAAGGCGACCGCAAGGGCGAATGGAGCATGAAAGTTTCGGGCAACTGGCGCATTACCTTTCGTTTTGAAGAGGGTCACGCTTTCGACGTGAACCTGGAGGATTACCACTGATGACCACCCTACGCGACAAAAGCCGCAAACCCACCCACCCCGGTGAGGTGCTGCGGGAAGACGTACTGCCGGTCCTGGCGCTGACACAACTGGAGTTCGCCAACCGGCTGGGTGTTTCCCGGCGCACCGTGTCCGAACTGCTGCATGAGCGGCGCCCGGTAACGCCTGACATGGCGATCCGCCTGGGCCGGCTGCTGGGCAATGGCCCCGAAATCTGGCTGAAGATGCAACAGACCCTGGACTTGTGGAATCTGGAACGGGAACAGCGTTACAACCATATCCAACCGGTGAAAATGGCCGCGTAAGCTTTTTGCCACGCCTGGCCCGACGGGATACCCTGCCCGGCTTGGCGTGGTTCCTGATTGCGGGGTTCGCAGCAGGGGTACGCGATATGGACAAAAGGCCCACCTGGCGTCCAGACTGGAAAAATAATGGCGACTATCGGGCGCCTGTTGAGTGCCCTCTCTTCGCATCCAGGCAACCAGCCGTCTGCGTGAAAGGCAAAAGGCGAGACCTGACCCCCGTGACGTGACCCCCGTGACGTGCGCGTCTTCATGACGTTTGCTTTGACTTCCCGCTATGGAACCTTACAATCCCCATAAGGACCGTTTTCCCGGTAAGTTCAGTCCAACAATGTTTATCCGCCGCCAATGACACAGCGGAGTGAGACTCGATGCGGGGGGCGGCGGATAAACGCTATTCGTTGGGCATCAAAGAGGACACTGCATAAGGAGCGCAAATGACAAAACAAGAAAGTGAAAAGGCAATCCGCTATCTTTGCACCGAGTGGGCGAAACTACGCGGAATACAGATGCCTCCCATTGAGCAGCCGAGTTTCTATGATTTTTACTCTTGGGTGAAAGAGAACCACGGCTCCACTCTGACGTTCCGTTCAACACTCTCCGTTTCCGATCAAGTCGAAGCATGGTTTGATGATGAGTTCAAACAGAACTGGAGAAATTGAGGTGTCCTTAAAGTTCCAGATGGTTTTCGCGACCTGCCATTTGATGCCCAACCCGACAGTCAAGTGGGACTGCGCAAAAGCGCGCAGCCCCTTACTTTTACGTTGGGCCACTTACTTAACCACAGCGGAGCCTGGACATGAATGAGTTCGGTCTGCCTCACATTATTCTTATCGCGCTTGTCCTCTACTTCTTCGTAAGGCCAATACTCAGTGGGTACCGAGAGGGAAGGGCAGAAACTGTTGCCGCGCCCCTGGGGCCTGGCCCAAACAAGTTTGAGGTTCCGGTTGTTGGTGAGTCACATTACCAAGGTAACCTGTTGGCTCTATGCGGATCGAAAGCGCCAGATGGTGTTGAAAAATACTTCGTAGCGACTCTGGTGCCCGAAGACGCAAACCCTCATGATCCAAGCGCAGTTCGAGTGGACATTGATAACATGACTGTCGGCTACCTCTCTCGCAACATGGCGAAGGACTGGCGGAGACGCTCTGGTGGACACAGAACTGTGCAATGCAGAGCAGTAGTTCGCGGCGGTTGGGATCGAGGCGCCGAGGACGAAGGCAGCTTCGGAGCTTGGCTCGATCTTCCTGTCACGTAGATCGTTGTTTACGATGCTCACATCTGATCAAAAAAAGCACGAAAAGCACACGCGAAAGCACGAAAGCACGGGGTCAGATACCGTCTTGAAACGCAAGCTTGTTGTGAGCGAAATTGGCATCAAAGGGCTTGCCTGATGTAACTACACCATAAATGAGATGGGCCAGTTTGCGCATGACAGCGCCCACGACGGCCTTGGGTGCCAGCCCTGTTTCACTGAGTCGATCTCCAAATGCTTTGAGCACAGGGTTATGTCGCCGGGCAACTACAACGCGAGGGGTCACAACGCGAGGGGTCAGGTCTTGCCTTTTGCTATCGCAAAAGGCCACTAGACTTCGCCCATGAATCGCGGCGGTCAGCATTTCGCGGATTTCGTCGACGGCGGCGACCAGGCGCGTGGATGTCGCGGAAGTAGAGCCACACGTCCTCCCACACTGGCGTGTCTTTACATTTTCTTTACTCCGCGCAACCGAGTATTTATGCGCCCCTTATACCGGTTCCACTAGCATTCAAGACAAGCCATCCCGATTGGCTTCAAGTCATGCAGCAAAGGACCATTCCATGAAACGCATCACCGCCGGCGGCTCGCCGGTGAGGCATTCCTTCTGCGCGTCCGATGGATACGCATGGCTACTGACCTGCCACCCCGCTTCCGGTAAGCTGGTGGCGGCAGGACACAAGCCCTGATAAGGAAACGAATGCCCACCGACGATCCCGATAACCGCCGCCCCGACCCCGACGCCCTGCTTGAGCGCGTCCAGGAGGAGGAAGCGCGCGCCAGGCGCGGCAAGCTGAAGGTGTTTTTTGGCGCCAATGCCGGGGTGGGCAAGACCTACGCCATGCTCTCCGCCGCCCGCCAGTTGCGGGCACAGGGCCTGGACGTGGTGGCGGGCATCGTCGAGACCCACGGCAGGGCTGAGACCATGGCATTGCTGGGGGGGCTGGAAGTATTGCCGCTCAAGGCCATCGAATACCGCGACAAGACGCTGCGCGAATTCGACATCGATGGCGCGCTGCTGCGCCGCCCGGCGCTGATCCTGGTCGACGAACTGGCGCACTCGAACGTGCAGGGCTCGCGCCATCCCAAGCGCTGGCAGGACGTGGAGGAGTTGCTCGCCGTCGGCATCGACGTGTACACCACCGTCAACGTGCAGCACCTCGAAACCCTCAACGACATCGTCGGCGGCATCACCGGCATCCGCATCTTCGAAACCGTGCCGGACAAGGTGTTCGACCAGGCCGACGAGGTGGTGCTGGTCGACATCACGCCGGACGAACTGCTGCAGCGCCTCAAGGATGGCAAGGTCTACATGCCCGAGCAGGCCGCGGGCGCGATCCGCAATTTTTTCCGCAAAGGCAATCTGATCGCGCTGCGCGAGCTGGCCCTGCGCGAAACCGCGAACCGCGTCGACGACCAGATGCGCGCCTACCGCCGCGACAAGTCCATCGAGACGGTGTGGCAGACGCGCGAATCCCTGCTGGTGTGCGTCGGCCCCTATCCGGGATCGGAAAAAGTCGTGCGCAGCGCCAGCCGCATCGCCACCCAGCTGGGTGTCGAGTGGTATGCGGTGTACGTCGAAACGCCCGCCTTGCAACGCCTGCCGGAAGCCAGCCGCGAAGCCATTCTGCGCACGCTCAGGCTGGCTCAGGAACTCGGCGCGAAAACCGCTACCCTCCCCGGCCAGGGCACGGCCGAAACCGTGGTCGAGTACGCGCGCAGCCACAATCTGGCGAAAATCGTGGTGGGCCGGGTGCACAGTTCGCCCTGGTTCTTCTGGAAACGCCCCTTTGCCGACCGCATCGGCCTGCTCGCGCCGGACCTCGACGTGATCCAGATCGCCGGGGGCGAAAACGAAACGCCGCAAAGGGCGATGCTCGAATGGGCGTCCTGGGGAGACATGTTCTCGCTGCCCGGAAAAGCGCGCTGGCAATCCTATGCCTGGACCGCGGCGGCCTGCGCGGCGACCGCGCTGCTCGCCACGCCCATGCTGCGCTATTTCGACCTCGCCAATATCGTGATGCTGTTCCTGCTAGTCGTGGTGCTGGCGGCGGTCAAGTACGGCCGGGGGCCGGCGGTAATGGCTTCTTTCCTCAGCGTCGCGCTGTTCGATTTTTTCTTCGTGTCGCCGCGTTTCTCGTTTTCCGTCAGCGACATCCAGTATCTGCTCACTTTTGCCGTCATGCTGGCGGTGGCGCTGATCACCGGCCACCTCACCGCCAACCTGCGCTACCAGGCGCGCGTGGCATCGCGCCGCGAGCTGCGCTCCCGCGCCCTGTACGAGCTGGCGCGCGACCTCTCCGGGGTGTTGCAGCAGGAGCAGATCACCGAGGCGAGCAACAAGGTGATCAAGGCCACTTTCGGCACCCACGCCGCCATCCTGCTGCCGGACGACCACGACAAACTCCAGGTTCCGTCAGGCGAATCCGGATCGGAAGCCGACTCCCTGATCGATGCGGGCGTTGCCCAGTGGTCTTTCGATCATGCGGCACCCGCCGGTTTCGGCACCGACACCCTGCCCGGCAGCGCCATGCTTTACATGCCGCTGCTGGCGCCGATGCGCACGCGCGGGGTGCTGGCGGTCAAGCCGCCGAACAAGCGCTGGTCGCTGATCCCGGAACAGCGCCGCCAGCTGGAAGCATTCGCGGCGCTGATCGCGACCGCGCTGGAGCGGGTGCACTACATCGAGGTCGCGCAGGCGGCGATGATCAAGATCGAATCGGAACGCTTGCGCAATTCCGTGCTTTCAGCCCTGTCACACGATTTGCGCACCCCGCTCACGGTGCTGGTCGGCGTGGCCGATTCCCTGGCGCTGACCCAGCCTGCGCTTTCCGCCAGACAGTCCGAACTGGCGGAAACCATACGCGACGAAGCGCTGCGCATGACCGCGCTGGTCAACAACCTGCTCGACATGGCCCGGCTCCAGAGCGGTAACGTCAAGCTCAACCAGCAATGGCAGCCCTTGGAGGAAGTCGTGGGCAGCGCCCTCAAGGCGCGGGAACGGCAACTCGCGGAACACAACATTCAAGTCTCGCTCCCGTCCGACTTTCCCTTGCTGGAATTCGATGCGGTCCTGATGGAGCGGGTCTTTTGCAACCTGCTCGAAAACGCCGCAAAATACACCCCGCCCGGCAGCCTGATCCGCATCGAGGCGGACATCGAAAACGATGAAGCCGTGATCTCGGTCAGCGACAACGGGCCAGGACTGGAGCCGGGGAGCGAGGAAGCGATTTTCGAAAAATTCACCCGCGGCGATCCGGAGTCCGCGACCCCCGGCGTCGGCCTGGGCCTGGCCATCTGCCGCGCCGTGGTCAAGTCCCACCGGGGACGGATCTGGGCGGAGAATGTAGCGGGCGGCGGCGCGCGCTTCGTGTTCACCCTGCCGCTCGGCACGCCGCCAACCCTCGCGGACCACCCCGAGGACGAGGAAGACAGGAGCCTATGAGCGATCTCGCACCCACCGTCATCATCGTCGAGGACGAGAAGCAGATCCGCCGTTTCGTGCGCGATGCGCTGGAAACGGAAGGCTTCCACGTATTCGAGGCCGAAACGGTACGCCAGGGCCTGGTCGAGGCCGGCACACGCAAGCCCGACCTGGTCATCCTCGACCTCGGCCTGCCGGACCGCGACGGCATCGAGTTCATCCGCGACCTGCGCAGCTGGTCGGAGCTGCCCCTCATCGTATTGTCGGCACGCACCAGCGAAGCCGACAAGATCGCCGCGCTCGATGCCGGCGCGGACGACTATCTGACCAAGCCGTTCGGGGTGGGCGAACTCCTGGCTCGGGTGCGCGTGGCCTTGCGGCGCCGCGAAAAAACCGGCGAAACCGGCGCCACCGAGGTTGAGTTCGGTAATGTGCGCATTGACCTGCTCAACCGCAACGTCAAGCGCGACGGGCAGGCCATCCACCTCACCCCGATCGAATACCGGCTGCTCACGCTGCTTATCCGCAACGCCGGAAAAGTGCTGACCCACCGCCAGATTCTGCGCGAGGTGTGGGGGCCGTCGCACGTCGAGAGCAATCACTACCTGCGCATCTACATGGGTCAGTTACGCCACAAGCTGGAGGACAACCCGGCCCAGCCGCGCTGGTTGCAGACCGAAGCGGGCGTGGGATACCGGCTGGCGCTCGACTAGCAATACCGCACCACAAAATCAGCAAAACTGCTTATTGAGCAACAAGCAGCGATTGCGCATCATGGCAAATCCCGTGTCCACGAAAATCATTCCCGTAGCGGCGAATTCACTTGCCCTCGGGATAGAAGGATTTGGCCTGAAGAACAATGCGGGATTATTGAACTTGGGAGTGCGCAGACCAGGGAAAAGGAGAGAGCATGCTTGCATCGACCTCGCTCAAACACCGGATGGCACGAAACGCCAATGCCATCGTTAACTTCGTGCAAGTCAGCCTGTTGATATCCGGACTGACGCTTGTCATCATCCTCTTCAACCGTTTCATCGAACTACATGGCGATACCGGCGCGGCGTACCCGGCGCAGGCCGAATCTCCAGTCGCCGCAAAGTTCAGCGTAGCGCTGGCCGACCCTGCCCCGGAAACGCTGACGCCGCGCATGCACGCCGCCCTGGGCTACGTTTCCCAGCGCTACCGGGTATCCGCCGCGGTGCTCGAACCGATTTTCGAGGCGGCCCAGCTGACGGGGCGGAAGCTTCGTCTCGACCCGCTGCTGATCATTGCAGTCATCGGCATCGAATCGAGGTTCAACCCCTTCTCCGAAAGCAGCAAGGGTGCGCAGGGTCTGATGCAAGTCATGCCGCGCTTTCATCAGGACAAGCTGCCGCAAGGCGCGGGAAAATTGTCCTTCTTCGACCCGGTCATCAATGTCGGGGTCGGCGCGCAAGTGCTGGAGGAATCGATACGCCGCAATGGCGGACTGGTTGCGGGACTGCAACAATTCGCCGGGGCATCCGACGATGAGGAACAGGTCTATGCGACCAAGGTCATGGCCGAAAAACAGCGCCTCGAGCAGGCGGCACGCCTCGGTGCTGTAAGCGATGCATGAACCGGTTACTGCGATTTACTGCTATCTCGATAGCCTTGCAAGGCTGCTAATCACGCAAAATTTAGCCCACGGTTTCCCCATTAATTAAAGGAACCGAAGTCGAATTGATTTTATTATTAAATCAACGCCTCCAGCCCCTTGCGGTCGAGCAGGTCCAGAAGCTTGGCGGAAGGACCGCTTGGATGCTTGTCGCCGATTTCCCACTGCCGCACAGTCGACAGGCTGGTATTGAGAACCGATGCCAGCACGGCCTGGCTAAGTTTGTAGCGGTCCCGCAAGGCGCGGATTCTCTCGCTGGAATACTCGGGCACCGGGACAAGGCACAGCGCATCGTATTCCCGCATCCGGCGCTTGTCGATGAAACCGGCGCTATGGAGGTCACGCGCGGTCTCGTGGACTGCGTCCAGGATTCGGCTGCTCTCTTTGGTTTTAGCTGTCATGACAAATCTCCTGTAAAGCATCGCTCTCGACATGGGCGTCCAGTTCGGTCGAGGAGAGTTTCAACAAATCCGCGGCAACGGTTTGCAGCGCTTCCAATTCCCTGGCACTCACATTGGCCCGGTCGTTCTTCTCGAAACCAAAAACGAAGAACCACCGGTTGCCTTTGTTTGTCGCCACCAGTGTGCGCGTACTGCCACGCTTGCCCCGCCCCGGCAGCGGAACGCGCTTCTTGACCACGCCGCCACCTAGATCGGCATCAACCAGCCCTTTCTCCATTTCGCATACGGCCACGCAAAGCGCCTCATCGGCCAGTTCTGTCTTGCGCATCCAGCGCTTGAAGTAGCGGGTCTTGAACACTCGTTTCATGAAAACAAGTATATCACTTAGTGTATTGCTTCACACTTGGAGTTCCGGCGAAGCATCTCCACAGACGACTAAAGCCGCTTCACCATCCGCAACAAATTGCCGTACCCCGCAGGCGGCATCACGTAAGCCACTTCGTCCATGATGCTGCGCATGAAATGCACGCCCAGCCCGCCGGGACGGATTTGCTCCAGCGGGCGCGGCTGAATTTCTTCGGGGCGCACCGGTTCGGCGTGGTCGAGCAGTTCGAACACCAACGCGCCGGGCTCCCGCCGCGCGCGCAGCAGTATTTCCTTTCCCGCGCCGAAAGCGTAGCCATGCTGGATCACGTTCATGCAGGCTTCATTCACGGCCAGCACCAGGTTTTCCGCCACTTCGTCGTCGCAGCCGGCGCGTTTCGCCGCCACGCGCACCCAGACACGTAGCGCCGGGAGCTGGCCCGGCTGCGCCGGCAGACGCAACTCCGCCGCTGGCGTACCCAGCGCCAGTACGGTGATGTCGTCGTGGAGCGCGGTACCGGCCCGGCGCAGGCGATCCACCATGCCTTGCAGGCGTTGCTGCGGTGACAGCGACGCCAGGGTTCCGATCAATTCCCTGACGCCCGCGATGCCGAGTTGGCTGCCGTCCTCCAGCCTGCCTTCGGTGAGGCCGTCGGAGAACAGATACAGGCAGCCGCCTTCCAGCGCCAGCGTGCGTTCTGTGAAGGTCATGCCGGGCAGGATGCCGAGCGGCGGTTCGAACGCCTCGAATTCGCGGAAGCCGCCCGACAGGTCATGCAGCAGCGGCGGTTGGTGGCCGGCGTTGGCGAATAGCGCCGTATCGGTGCGCGGGTCGTAGCTGCCCGCCACCATGGTGACGAACATGCCGTGACTGGCGGTTTCCGCCAATTCCTCGTTGATCGCCGCCAGCAGCTTGCCGGGTTCGAGCAGGGTTTTCGCCAGGCAGTGGTACAGGCTGATGGTCTTGGCCATCAGCAGCGAGGCGTTCATGCCCTTGCCGGAGACATCGCCGAGGCAGAAGCTGATGCACCCGTCCGGCAATGGAAAAAAATGGTAGAAGTCGCCCGACACTTCCAGCGCCGGTAGGTTCAGTCCATGCACCGGGAAGTCCTCGGCGGGCGCCGGGGGCAGCAGGCTGCGCTGGATTTCCCCGGCCAGCTCCAGTTCCTTTTTCATGCGTTCCTGCTCGACCAGCGCAGCGGCCATGCGTGCGTTGTGGATCGCCAGACCGGCCATGGCTGCCAGCGCGTTGAGCAGGTTGGCATCGGCGGGGGAAAACAGTCCGTCGGCGGATTTCTTGTTGATGACCTCGATCGCGCCCAGCGGCGTGCCCCTGATCTGCAGCGGCGCGCACAGGATGGAACGGGTGACGAAGCCGGTCTGGGTATCGACGAAGGTGTTGAAGCCGCTGTCCCGCGCCACGTCGAGCACCATCTGCTGATGATTGGTGGCAACCGTGCGCCCGACGATGCCGTGGCCGCTTTCCAGCTTGAGGCCGGTGATGTCGAGCGGCCCGGCACATGCCTTGCATTCCAGGAATTGCGCCGCATCATCGAGCAGGAAGATCGACCCGGCCTCGGCATCGAGGTGTTCCAGCGTGCGACTGATGGCGTTGTTCAGTGTCTGCGCGAGATCCGCGGCGGCGGCGAAATCCCAGCCGAGGGTGGCGAGCAGTTCTATTTGATTGTCGAGGCGGCCGTCAATCTCGTCGCGAATGGGCGAGGCGCTCATGGGTATTCTCTTGGATATCAGATGTCAGTTTTCAGTGATCAGCTTTCAGTAAAACCAGCAATCAACTGACATCTGATGACTGATGGCTGACAGCAACATGGCCAATGGTACAACAGAATTTGTTGTAAAATTACTGGTTTCCAGGCCCTACGAAAGTAATCATGCGCGTTTCCCAATTTTTCCTCTCCACCCTCAAGGAAGCCCCCGCCGAAGCGGAACTGGTCAGCCACAAACTGATGCTGCGCGCCGGCCTGATCAAGCGCCTGGGCAGCGGTCTCTACAGCTGGATGCCGCTGGGCCTGAAAGTGCTGCGCAAGGTGGAAAACATCGTGCGCGAGGAAATGGACAAGAGCGGCGCCATCGAGCTGCTGATGCCGGCCGTGATCCCCGCCGAGCTGTGGCAGGAGACCGGGCGCTGGGACGTGTTCGGGCCGCAGATGCTGAAAATCAGGGACCGCCACGAGCGCGAGTTCTGTTTCGGCCCCACCCACGAGGAAGTCATCACCGACGTGGCGCGGCGCGAGATCAAGAGCTACCGCCAGTTGCCGATCAATTTCTACCAGATTCAGACCAAGTTCCGCGACGAAATCCGCCCGCGCTTCGGCGTGATGCGCGCACGCGAGTTCGTGATGAAGGACTCCTACTCCTTCCACGCCGACCGCGCCTCGCTGGAACAGACTTATGCCGTGATGTACGACACCTACGCGCGCATTTTCACCCGCCTGGGATTGAAATTCCGCGCCGTGGCTGCGGACACCGGCGCCATCGGCGGCTCCGGTTCGCATGAATTCCACGTGCTGGCCGATTCGGGCGAGGATGCCATCGCCTTCTGCCCGGCCTCGGACTACGCCGCCAACGTGGAACTGGCGGAAGCGGTATCGCCCGCTGCGCCGCGCCCGGCGCCCACTCAGGACATGCAGAAAATCGCCACGCCGGGCAAGCACAGCATCGAGGAAGTGTGTGCGTTCCTCCAATTGCCGGCCGAAAAAATGGTCAAGACGCTGCTGCTGGAAGGCAGCGGCGGCGGCGTGGTGGCGCTGCTGCTGCGCGGCGACCATCAGCTCAACGAAGTGAAGGCCGGCAAGCTGACGCAGCTCGCCGAACCGCTGCGCTTCGCTTCCGACGCCCAGATCATGGACGCGGCGGGCTGCAAGGCCGGATCGCTGGGCCCGGTCGGACTGAATATTCCCATCATCGCCGACCGCTCCGTAGCGAACATGGCCGATTTCGTGTGCGGCGCCAACGAGGACGGCCATCACCTGACCGGCATCAATTTCGGCCGCGACCTGCCGGAACTGAAGGAAGTGGTGGACATCCGCAACGCGGTGGAGGGCGACCCCAGCCCGGATGGCAAGGGCTCGCTGGAGCTGTGCCGCGGCATCGAGGTGGGTCATATCTTCCAGCTCGGCAACAAGTATTCCGAGGCCATGAAGGCTACTTTCCTCGACGAAGCGGGCAAGGAGCGCGTGATGGAAATGGGCTGCTACGGCATCGGCGTATCGCGTATCGTGGCCGCCGCCATCGAGCAGAATTTCGACGAACGCGGCATCGCCTTCCCGCTCTCCATGGCGCCGTTCCAGCTCGCTATCGTGCCGATCGGCATGGGACGCAGCGCGCTGGTGAAGGAAACGGTGGAAAAACTGTATGCCGAACTCAAGGCGGCCGGCGTGGAAGTGTTGCTGGACGACCGCGACGAACGCCCGGGCGTGATGTTCGCCGACATGGAGCTGATCGGCATCCCGCACCGCATCGTGGTGGGCGAGCGCGGCTTGAAAGAGGGCAACCTGGAATACCAGGGACGGCGTGATGAAAAAGCGCAGGCCATTGCCTTGAATGCGGTGCTGGAATTCATAAAATCCAAGCTATGCAAAGACTAATAGCATTATTGCTATTCCTGCTGCTGCCGGTGGCCGCCCAGGCCGGGGCGCAGATTTACGAGCCGCTTTCCGCCAGCGTGCGGGCCTCGCTGTACAAGTCGGTGAGCGACACCGTCCCGCCGCGCATGGCATTTTCGTCGCCGGCGGAGGGCGCGCACTGGCTCGACGAGATGTCGCGACGGCTGGAAAAACGTGTTCCGGACCGGACCACCCGCCTCGATTTCCTCAAAAGCGTGCATTACGAGGCCACCCGCGCCGGACTCGACCCGCAACTGGTACTGGGCCTGATCCAGGTGGAAAGCGGATTCAAGAAATACGCCGTATCGAGCGCCGGCGCGCGCGGCTTCATGCAGGTGATGCCGTTCTGGGTCAAACTCATCGGCGCCAAGGAAAACAACCTGTTCCATATCCGCACCAACCTGCGCTATGGCTGCACCATCCTGCGCCATTACCTGGATATCGAACACGGCGATCTGTACCGGGCGCTGGGCCGCTACAACGGCAGCCTGGGGCGTCCCGAATATCCCACCCTGGTAGTGGGGGCATGGCGCAACGGCTGGACTTATCCCGGCCGAACCAGCAGTGCAGCAAGAGATATCCGCCAGCCAGCTTCCTGACATCTTTGCAAGGAGTCCGGACCATGCAGAAATACTATCTAGCCTGGGATGACAGCCGCCACATCCTGGGAATCGCCTCGATGGACCGGCAGCACCGGGAACTGATGGATCGCGTCAACGACCTGGCGGAAGCCGTCGCTCATGGCTGCGATTGCGAGCAGGCGCGCTTGCGCATGGAAAGTCTCATCAGCTTCACGCAGGGCCATTTCGTGCACGAGGAAAGTTTGATGCGCGAGTATGGATTTCCCGGACTGGAAACGCATGCGGCCGAACACGAGGAAGTGCTGCGTGAAGCCCTGACCCTGATGGAAGCACTCAGCCCCGGCAACGCTGGCCGTGCCATTCTGGTCACCGCCTTCCTCACCGACTGCGCGGAAAACCATATCCTGAACGAGGACAAGGAACTCGCGCAGTACCTGCTGGGGAAAGGGCTGAGCTAGGGCGTGTCAACGCCAATTTCAGCCCGCATGAGCACTGCCCTCAATCACATTATCCTTCGAACTTGGCGCAAAAAATGACCGACCCTGCCCTTGCAACAGGCCTGCGGCTCAAGAGCCGCCCGGATCTTACAGCCCGTGCGCTGTTGCTGGCCGACCGGCTGGACCTGAAATCATTCAAGATCGCCGATTGCCTGGCCACCACGCCGCTGACGCTGGAAGCGGATGCAGAGGGCGGCGTGGCAGTGCTGTTCCGCTACGGCGTGGTGGTGTTTTTCGGAATGCGGGCACTGGACGAAATCAGGTTCGTCGATTCACTCAAGCCGCTTCTGACCAATCCTTATGAGATTCCGGAAACGGAGACGCTGGAAATCCACTGCGGCATGAGCAGCGTCGGCGTGCAGAGCGGCGCGGTTTCGCTGGACGAGATCTCGCTGGAGAAGCTGCAGGTGATCGCCGACGCCCTGAGCAAGAACCTGGTGCTTTCCCTTTACGAGAAAAAAGTGGCTGGCGAATTCGACAAGATAGAGCCACTGGCGCAGGAACTGGCGCTACGCGGCAAGGTGAGCGCGAATTCCAGGAAGCTGCTGTCCAAGATCGGCAGCATGCTGCTGATCGAGCACCGCATGGTCGGGCGGGCAGAAATCGGGGACAAACCGGAAACGCTGTGGGATTTCCCACAACTGGAAGGCTTGTATGCCGGCCTGGAAGACGAATTCGAACTGAAAGAGCGGCAATCGGCGCTGGACCGCAAGCTGGGCCTGATCTCGGATACCGCGCAGACGCTCGCCGACGTCTGGGACAACAAGCAGCTGCACAAGCTGGAATGGTACGTGATCGGGTTGATCCTGTTCGAAATCGTCATCAGCCTGTTCGAACTGGGCGACAAATTGTTACGTTGACATTGGGTCCCCTGTCACGCCAAACCATTTAGCAGCGCGCGAGCCAGCATGTCGCGGAAGGCGCCAAACACCTTCTGCATCTGCGGCTGCTTGTAGGGAAAGATGTCCCCCGGGTCCATCGCATGCACCACCGCGCTGGTATCCACCTCGAAAATCAGCAATTCTCCGGTACGCGTTTCGCCGCAATCGATGACCAGGTAATCAAGCCCGGTACGTTCGTGGATGGCCCGGAAAGCGGCGGCATGGCGAGGCGCAAAGTCCTGGTCGAAGCCGGCCATGAAGCGCGCCTCATGGTCGCGGTTGTCGCCGTTTTCGAGCATGTCCGCATTCAGGTAATGCACCATCCAGCGCCGCGATATCGCCATGTGGCCGGCGTAAGGCCGGCCGTCGATCAGGACCACGCGGTATTTGCGGAACAGTCCGTCCGGCCCCGCGTAGTCGACGAAGGGCGCAAGGAAGAACTCGCTGTCCGGCATCACGGCCAGGTAGTCCGCGACGGCGGCAGGGGATTGGAGTTTCATCAGCCCGTGGCCGGCGTGGGAGCCGACGGGCCGGACGATGACGGGAAAATCGCCGCCCGCCAACAACCCGGCAAGCGACCGGTGGCCGAACTGCTCCAGCACCTTCCGCTCAACCCGCACCGTCATGGGCGCCACGACCCCCGCTACGGATTGCAGCAAGGCGCAAACGCCATCGCGCGTGAGGCGGCCGATGCGCTCCGCACGGTTGAGCACCGGGCGGGGCCAGGCGCGCATGGCATGCTCGATGTGGCGCAACAGCGGGTGATTCTGGTCGGACTCACCGACCGCGACGAAGGCAATATCATGTTCCGGCAGGTCAGTCGGGAACGCTTGGAGTGCATCGACGTAAAGCATGTCGAGGGAGACATCGGATTCCTCCACCAGGAACTCCAGCGGCGTGTTCGCCATCAGGTCGCCCGGCCCCATGATGGCCAGCAGCCGGATTGCCGGCTCTCCGGTGGCGGCCAGGTGGTAGAGGCGCCGTATGCCGAGCGCCTCGGACTGCATGGCGAGGGCGACATCGCGCATGCCCCTGAGCTGCAGGATGGTCGACAGGTCCATCAGGGTGTTGGCATCGTCGCGGTGATGTTCGGCGCGCTGCAACAGGCGCGCTCCCAGGGGCGCCATGTCGGCGCCGGAAAAGGCCATTTTCATCAAGGTCGGCAGACCGATGAGAGGATTACTCGCCTCGTCTGGTGAAAAGCCGGGGGAAATTGTGGTTTCGTTCAGGATGGTGTCCGCGATCTGGCGTTGCCCAATGTAATTGCCATTCTTACCAGGGCGTCGACATCACCGCTTTCGGTGCGATGATTGACGATTGCAGCACGAATCGCGAGGCGACCATCAAGCGTAGTAGTCGAGGGAGCGGCGATTCCCGATTCTTGCAAGGCCGCAACGATATCTGCATTCACCTGGTCGGCATGCTCGCAACGGTAGCGAAAGCAGACGATATTGAGCGATACCGGCGCCAGCAGTTCCAGTTCCGGCGCGGCCTCGACGCACTGCCCCAGATAGCGCGCCAGCGCGCAGGTGTGGGAGATGACCTGGCCCAGCTTGTCCGTGCCGTAGACCTTGATGGTGAACCAGGTCTTGAGCGCCCGGAAACCACGCGACAGATCCGGCCCGAAGTCGCATGGCCAGGGCGAGCCCGCCGCCATGCCGCAGGCCTCGCGACGCAGGTAGGCGGCCGGCGAGGCGAAGGTATTGAAATGAAGCGCTCCGTCCCGCACCAGGATAAATCCCGCGTCATAGGGCACCTGCCCCCATTTGTGAAAATCGAAAGCGAGCGAATCCGCCCGTTCGATCCCCGCCAAGCGCGGGGCGATGTCGGGGGCCAGCATGCCCAGTGCCCCGTAAGCGCCATCGACATGGAACCATAGCCCTTCCCTTTGGGCGAGGTCCGCGAGCAGGGAAAGATCGTCGATGGCACCGACATCGACCGTACCCGCGGTTGCGGCGATGAAGAACGGCGTCAGCCCTGCATTGCGGTCCGCCGCGATGGCGCATTCCAGCGCACCGGCGTCGATCTCGTAGCGCTCATTCACCGGGATGACGCGCAAGGCGTCAATGCCGAGGCCGGAGATATCCATGGCCTGCGCGATGCAACCATGGGCGCCGGCGGAGGTATAGGCAACCAGCCGTTTCCCGGCGGCGGCGATACCTTGCTGGCGCACGCTGGTGCCGATGGCGGCGGTACGGGCAACCAGCACGCCGATCAGGTTCGCCATCGAGGTGCCCGTCACGAACAGGCCGCTGGCACCTTCCGGAAAGCCGAACAGTTCGCGCACCCAGCGCAGCACTTGCCGCTCCACCTCGACCGGCATCTGGTCGCGCCCGCCGAGATTCGCGTTCAAGCCGCCAGCCAGCATCTCCGCCAGCATGCCCACCGGGGTTCCTCCGCCATGAACCCAGCCCATGAAACCGGGATGGGCATTGCCCACTGCGTAGGGAAGAATCTCGCGCATGAAGGTTTCGTGGGCCGCCGCCAGGCTGCCGGGTGCAGCGGGAAGAGGCGCGCGGAACAATGCGCGCGCCGGTTCAGGAATCGGCTGCCAGACCGGGCGGGTGCGCAGGTGCTCCAGATAATCCAGCATGTCGTCGAGCATGCGGTGCCCCTGGGCGCGAATCTCCCCCCAGTCCGATGGATCAAGCGAATCGGGTGAGGTTTGCATGGCGTCTTCCATGGCTAAAAGCTTTTCCCCACCCTGATGCAGCGGAGCCGCAGGCCTGTCACGGCAAGACTATCGTTGCCACTGCACCCGCCCGCAACACGGCATCGCCGTAGGAGAACAAGACATCCACCGCATACAATGCCGCCTCCCCCTTGTCTTTGGGCAGAGGCTCGAGCGCCAGGGTTTTGATCTTGCCGCTGAAATTCTGCCTGGCCACGCTCACGCTGACTTCCTGCCCCACTTTCAGCCTGGATATCTGTACTTCACCCACCAGGGCGCGCGCCAGCATTTCACCGGCTTTCGCTACGGCCAGCAGGGGCTGCGGCTGCAAGCCCGCCGCCACGGCCTGACCCGGTTCGGCCATACGTGCCACCACCAGCGCATCGAAGGGTGCGCGCAACACGGTGTCGGCGCGACTCCTGGCTTCCTGTGCGGAACGCGCACGTGCTTCCTTGCGTTGGGCGGCTGTGCGAGCCTGACGCAATTTGGCCTGATCCAGCTCGGATTCGGATATCACGCTGCGGTCATACAGCTCCTGCACACGCTGCAAGTCGCGCGTCGCCTCGGCGGCCTCTTCCTGGCGCCGCGTCACCACGGCCGCGGCCTCCTCCGTACGCCCGGCATAGACCCGGTCATCCAGCTGCAGCAATACCTGGCCTTTCCTGGCTCGTTCCCCCACGGCCACGTTCACCATCTGCACCACGCCCGAAACCGGCGTCGAGAGTTCCACCCGTTGCGACCATTGCAATACGGCGGGCACATCTGCCGCCTGGGCTACCGCTGCGGCGAACCAGCCGGCCATCCAAAACCATCGTTTCATTTCGCTTGTTCCTTGTGTTCCCCAGCGGTTATATCCAGCGACTTCCCCAGCAACGCTTCCAGGCGCGTAAAGGCCAGGGCCAACTGGTATTCGGTCTTGCGCTCGCGCAATTTTGCATCCATGGTCGCCGCCATGGAATCGCCCAGATTGGTCTTCAGTTCCACCTCGTACTGGCCGCGCGCGCGCTCCAGGGCCAGATCGCGGTAATCGCTGTTTTTCTTCGCGGCGGGGCGCACGGTACGCTGCAGCTCGCCGATTTCGAGCCAGGTTTCCAGCAGAGCCTGTTCCAGCTCCAGCGCCAGTTTCTCGCTCTGCGCCTGAAGGTGCTGGAACAGCGCCTGCTCCCTGGCCATCTGCGCGTCCACCCGGTTGCCGCTATACAGCGGCCAGGTCAGCACCACGCCCGCCCTCAGCTTGTCGCGGGTGGCCGCCTCGCGACTGTAGTCGGCGGCTTCCAGGTCAAGATCGAGCAAGGGGGATTTTTCCGCCCGTACGGCTTCGATGCGCTGTTGCGCGGCCGCCAACTGGGCGCGCAGGGCGAGATGGCGAGGATTATGCGTGCGAACCAGCGGCAGCAGCGCTTCATAGTCGGGGAGCGTACGCTCGTTGGCGGCAAGGTCCGGGTCGGCCAGGTCTGCGTCCAACTGCCCGGGCCGGTTCATGGCGCTGGCCAGCTGCGCGCGGGCGATACGCTGGCGCATCTGGCCGCCATTGCGCTTTACCAGCCAGTCCTGGTATCTGGACTCGAGCTCGGCCAGGTCAGCGGCGGCAATCTGCCCCACTTCCAGACGATGACGGGCATTGTCCACATTGACGTAGGCCACCGCCATGTATTCGTTATCGGTGGCGTACTGCAAGTCGGCCAGCAGCACCTCGAAAAAGCGCGCCATGATCTCGATGCGCCGCCGCGACCGGGCGTCCAGCAAGGCCGCCGCGCGTGCCTCCACCAGGGAACCCGCCGCCTGGGTGGAGAGAGCAGTGCGTCCGAAATCGTACAGGGATTTGCGGGCATTGAGCCGGAGCGAATTGTCGCTCACCTCGTCCGGCCCGGTGGTGGGCCTGGCGCGGCGCAGGCCGGATTCCAGATTGAGGCTCCAGTCGCTGCGCGCGCCGGCCAGGTCGCGATCGGCCACGGCCAGGGCCTGATCCGCCAGCGCCAGCTTCAAATCGGGATGGGGTGATTCAGCCGCCGCCAGCGCCTGATCCAGTGTCAGGGGCTGGGCTGCCTCGGCATGCAGACAGGGGACGGCGACGGCAAGCGCCAGGGCCAGCGCTGCCAACCTCATTTAGCAGCCTGTTGCTTGTACCTGGCGAAGGGCATGGTTTTGTAGGCGCCATCCACGACGTACTGGCCCAGCGTCATGAATTCCCTGGCATCCTTGGCCGCGCCGGTAAAGCGCGCAAGGGGTTTGCCGGCAAGATCGAAAAAGACGAACACCGGCGTGGCCCGCACCCGGTTATCGAGCGCGAATTTTTTTTCCGTGGTTTCCTTTCCGGAAAAATCTGTCAGGGCATTGGCGCCTTCGGTGTCCACGCTGAAAATCAGGAAGTGCTTGCGATAATAGTCCTGCACTTCGGACTGGTTGAGAATGGTCTGTTTCATGCGGTGGCAAAAGGGGCAATCGTCCATCTCGAACATCAGCAGAATGCCCTGCTTCCCTTCCTTCTGCGCCGTATCCAGCTCGGCCTTGAAGTCGCCCAGATGCGGGTTGAAGAAGTGCTGCTGCACGTCGCGCGTTTCCGCCCAGCCACTGGCGGCATACAGGCACAGCATCAAACTCACGAGGAACTTCGCCATCTCGTATCTCCTTGTTATGTGCCTACTTTTTGGCGCTGATGTAGCTCTCCACCGCCTTGCGCGTAATGGCGCCGACGTTGTAGGCCACCATCTTGCCCTGGGGATTGAAAAGATAAGTGGTGGGCAAGCCGCTGATCGAACCCACCTGGGCGGCGGAGTCCCGGGTGCCCAGGATGACCGGATAGGAAACGAACATCTGATCGGCAAATTCCTTCACCTGTTGCGCGCTGCGGTAATCCATCGCCACGCCCAGCACCACCAGGTCCTTGTTCTTGTGCTTGTCGTGCAGCGCAATCAGGTCAGGTATCTCTTCCAGACAAGGCGGACACCAGGTCGCCCAGAAATTCACCAGCACCCACTTGCCCTTGTAGCCCGCCAGGGAATGCTGTTGCCCCTGGGTGTCCTGAAAGGCGAACCCGGTTGCCGCAGCCAGGCCGGCCATCCCGAACAGCAGGCTGCCGAGAAATAGCGGAATCAGCCTAGTCTTCATGCGGGCCTCTGTCTTCATGCACTTTTTCGCTCGCGTGCTTCTCGCTACCATGGGCATCCGCTGCATGGGTAAGGTATAGCGACAGGCCGATCAGGGCCAGGCTGCCGCCGAGGTAAAGCAGATCGAGGGTGGTGGTCATCTCCATCTTGAGCGCGCTCTCGAACAGGGTCACGATCAGGATCATCAGGATCACCTTGGCCAGGCGCGCCTTGAGATCGTCCAGGCTTTCGATCACCAGTATCTTGCTCGAAGTCTTGCTGCCATGGGCCTCGTCAATATCGCTGATGAACAGCTCGTACATGCCAAGGGAAAAAATCAGCATGACCGTGGCCAGCAGGTAGCCGTCCACCACTTCGACAATATGGGTAATCGTCTCATCATGCAAAACCTTGCGCGCCTCGGCGGCGAGGCTGGGATCGGCATAGTGGACAATGTGGGCGATCAGGTAATACACGTCCACGGTAGCCATGTAGAAAATCGCCGTACCTGCCGCCATGCTGGCGACCACGGCGAACAGCACGATGTAACGGCTGCGCCACAGGACACCTTCAAACAGCCTTTCAAGCAGATGCATCATGTATGCTTCACCTTCGCAGAGAAAAATTCGGGAGGATAGTCAAGTTTGAACATTATATGTGGCTAATGTTTTACAAACCGCACAATTGTTTCTAGAATCAATGCTGAAAACATATAAAAACGTAAGGCTGGGGAGCACGTCCATGAGCATCAAACTTTCCGTACCCGCGCCGGAGCAGAATTTAACCGTAGAAACCAGCCCCAAGCAAGTCGCAGAATGGCTGACCGCGCTGCCGCTGGCGAATCTGAACGAGGTTTCGCGTTCGATCCTGGATGCCTTGAGTGCGCTGAACCGCACCAAAGTGTCAGAGGACACCCGATTCAAGCTGCTCGAATTATACCGTGCCACCATCGTCGACCTGATGCCGGCGCTGGAACATCAATTCTCCGGACAATCCCTGCCCCTGCCGGAAAAATGTCGCGCAGTCGCCAGTTACGCACGCCAGTTGCAGACCGAACTGGCCTACGGTTACAAAATCATTATCCTCGACCATGCCAGCAGACGCCTGAGCTTTGGCGGCAACAAACAACTTCCGCTGGTAGCGGAACGCGCCATCACTGCCCTGGGACGCATGCTGGTGGTATGTTACCAGACCTATGCCCCCACCCCTGCCGGCGTCTGGGCGGAAATGCACACCCTGTTCATGCACTCGGTCGAGCAGGGCATCCAGGATGACCCCGTCACCGACATGGGGCAGCAAAGCAGTGTCAATCTGGCCTACAAGCAGGCTCTGCTGCTGGCGCTGCTCGACCCCTACCGCCTGATGCAGGGCGAGGTCAATAAGGTTCTGGATTATCTCTCCACCTTCGGCGGGCATGCCCATCTGCAACCCCTGATGCAGACCAGCAATCCTTCCGGTTTCTTTCTGGTGCGACTCGATAGCGACAAGCCGCCGCGCGCGCTGGCTCACGACACCACCGTCACCGACGCGCGCACCGACATCCTGCTCAACACCATCGAACTGGCACGACTGTTGCACCAGCAGATTCGCGGCCTGGAGTCGGGCGTCAATCCCAAGTCCCTGGTGCTGCCGATCAGCGCCCAGGATTTCGGCTTCCCCAACCTGCTGCGACGCATGCTCAAACACTGGGGCATCGCGCCCAAGCGACTCTTCAACCGCATCCAGCATAACGCCCGGATGGATATCTGCGCCGGCATCCGTGCCATACACTACTTCCTCAGCGGAGATCTCGGCGGAGACATTGCCCGCAACGTGGAAGAACCCGCACAACACGGAACAACGGAAATCACGCTGGAACTTTCGGACTCGCCGCTGGATAAAACCAGTCACCAGACTTATGTTTCGAGAAACTGGCTGATCATCAACGAGAGTGCCGGTGGACTCGCGTTATCCAAGGACCCCAAAACCGACGCCCATATCCGGGTCGGCGAAATCATCGGTTTGCGTACGGAAGACTCCCAGGCCTGGAACATCGGCGTGGTACGCTGGCTGAGCAGCGAGGATCCCAGCCATCTCCAGTTGGGTGCCCAGATGCTTGCCCCGTCCGCCACGCCAGTCATGATACGTCCTGTCATCGCCACCGCCGAGGCCGCTTTCCAGCCCGCGTTGCTATTGCCGGAAATCCCCGCCCTGAAGCAGCCGGTCACCCTGCTGGTACCGCGTGGCGGCTTTCAGCCCCAACGGGAATTTCTCCTCGATCACAACGGGATGGCGCACAGCGTCCGCGCCAACAAACTGCTGGAACAAACGGCCACCTTCGATCTGTTCGAATTCACGCTGGTTCAGAGCTAGCGCACAAATCCTG
The DNA here is from genome assembly GCA_031426915.1 of Sulfuricellaceae bacterium. Lineage (GTDB taxonomy): Bacteria > Pseudomonadota > Gammaproteobacteria > Burkholderiales > Sulfuricellaceae > Sulfurimicrobium. The sequence continues at coordinate 29,670 of JASJPB010000026.1, forward strand.
CAGCGATCCGGCCAGCGTTTCACCCAGGCTGGCAGCCAGGCGTTCGGTCTGGGCCTGCAACAGCGCATCGTTTTCCGATGCTTGCGCAGTTTCGGGCTCGAACACGAAAAGCCGGAAAACGTCTGCCGCCATGATATCGCCGGCGTTGCGTGCCAGCACCCAGCCCTGCGCCGCGGTGCGCACCACCCATTTCACATCGCGCAACTGCCACAGAATATCCTCGATCTCACCCAGTGCCAGCTGCGTTTCACGCCGCAACACCTGCAAGGTAAGCCCTTCGCCGCGCCGCTGCCCGCGACACAGCGCACACAGGACCCGAATGGCGTCGAAATAACGCCGCCCTGCGGTATGCCGGGTGCGCCACGCGCCGCCGCGCCAGTAGGAAAGTGACGCCGCCGCCACCGCGCCGCTCACGATCACCAGCCAGGACAAATATACCCAGATCAGGAACACCGGCAAGCTGGCGAACGCGCCATAAACCAGGGTATAGCTGGAGAAATGCAGGATATAGGCAGTAAAGCCCCTGCTCATCAATTCCAGCCCCACCCCCGCCACCAGGCCGCCGGCCAGCGCATGCCCGATCGGCACATAGCGGTTGGGAACCGCCAGGTAAAGCAGGGAAAACACCAAGGTCGTTATCAGTACCGGCACGATTTTCAGCAGTACCACCCCGAGCGCCGGGATGAATGCCACGTAGCCCAGGGAATAACTGACCAGGTAAGAGGTCAGCGACAAACTGGCACCGATGCACAACGGCCCCAGGGTCAGCACCACCCAGTAGGTGAGGAAACGCTGCAACAGCGGCCGCGGCGTGCGCACCCGCCAAATCAGGTTGAAGGCATGCTCGATGGTAAGCATCAGCATCAGCGCTGTCGCCCCCAGCGCAGCGATACCGGCCGCGGTGAGGTGAGCCGCCTTTTCCGAGAACTGCGGCATGTACACCGTAATGATGGTGCCCGCAACCTCCGGCACCATATGCATCAGCAGAAATATTTTAAGCTGCGTCATCAGGTCGGTGAACACCGGAAACGCCGCGATCACCGTCAGCGCGATCACGATCAGCGGCACCAGCGACAACAGCGTGGTGTAGGTCAGGCTGGACGCAATCTGGACGCAGCGATCCTCACCGAAACGCCGCGCCAGAAATCGCAGGAAGCTGAACAGTTCTAAGAGTTGGCGCCGCATGGGAAGGCATGGAGATGAATAAAATGAGGTCAGGCTATAATAGGCAAATTCAGTCCCCTTGAGAACGACAATGAGCGAAATCCTGGTGCTTTATTACAGCCTGCACGGCGCGGTGAAAGAAATGGCGCAACTGGTCGCACGCGGCGTGGAACAGGTTCCCGGCGCAACGGCGCGCATCCGTACTGTGCCCAAGGTGTCCACGGTATGCGAAGCAGTGGAAGATTCCATCCCCGATAGCGGTGCGCCCTTTGTCGAATTGAAAGACCTGGAACAATGCATCGGGCTGGCGCTGGGCAGCCCCACCCGTTTTGGCAACATGGCCGCGCCGATGAAATATTTCTGGGACGGTACCACGCCGCAGTGGCTGAAAGGCGCGCTGGTTGGCAAACCGGCGGTACTCTTCACCTCCACCGCGAGCATGCACGGCGGCCAGGAAACCACGCTGGTATCCATGATGTTGCCGCTGCTGCACCACGGCATGCTGATCGCCGGCCTGCCCTACTCCAATCCCGAACTCATCGCCACCACCGCGGGCGGCACCCCCTACGGCGCCAGTCACGTCGCCGGGGCGGATGGCAACAAGCCTTTCACCGAGGAAGAACGCAAGCTGTGCCTCGCGCTCGGCAGGCGTCTGGCCGAAACCGCGCTGAAGCTGGCCAAATGAGCGGGAACGAAGACATCATCGCCGCGCGCCGCCTGTTGCGCACCCAGCACAGCGCGGCCCTGGCCACCCTCTCCAGCAAGCTGGGCGGACACCCCTTTGTCAGCAGCGTCGATTACCTGGCCAACGATAAGCCTCAGGTGCTGATCCTCATCAGCCAGCTCGCCGAGCACACAAAAAACATCCAGGCCGATGCACGTGTCAGCCTGTTGATCCAGGGCAGCCCGGATAATGTCCAGGTTAACCCGCGTCTGACTTTGACCGGTATCGCCGAACCTGTTCCGGATGGCGAAATTGAGACGGAAAAACAGCGCTATCTGGCCTGTTTTCCGGACACAGAAGTTTACTTCCAGCTGGATTTTGTTCTGTACCGCATCCAGCCGCTGCAACTGCGCTATGTAGGCGGCCCCGGCGTGGCAAGATGGATCGCCCCGGGTGATTTTGCCTCATGAAAAACATCCTGCACTACGGCGCCATCACCAGCCTGATCGGCCTGATCCTGCTCTGCCTCGCCTGGGAAGGCTGGCTCGCCCCGGTCCGCCCCGGCGGCTCCCTGCTGGTGGTCAAGGCGGTTCCGCTGCTGCTGCCCCTGTTCGGCATCCTGCGTGGCAAGCTCTACACCTACCAGTGGGCATCCATGCTGATCCTGCTCTATTTCACCGAAGGCGCCGTGCGCGCCTGGTCGGACCAGGGCCTGAGCGCCGCCCTCGCCACGATCGAAGTTTTCCTCAGCGTGGCGTTTTACCTCAGTGCGGTTTTCTATGCCCGGCTCTGCAAACGTCACTAAACTCCTGCGCCTGCACGGCCGCGTGCAAGGCGTCTACTACCGCGAATCCATGTACCGCAAGGCGGCTGAACTCGGCGTCACAGGCTGGGTGCGCAATCGCCGCGACGGCACCGTGGAAGCCATGGTGCAGGGCAGTGTCGAAGCCGTGCAATGTATGCTGGCATGGGCGCGCATAGGACCGACCATGGCCATGGTCACTGACATGGTGGTGGAGCCGGGAAGCGGGCATTACGAGGCCTTCGAACGCAAGGACACGGCTTAACAAGACGCTGAAAATCGATTCCATTCATGATTCGAACGTTCAACGGGCTCAAGGACCACCACCAGCGAAGCATGGTGGTCAGCAAAGAAAATGTCTTCTCCATGACTTGCGTGAAAATGGCTTGACCTGCTTCGGGCCAACCACGCTTGTCACGAAAACAAATTAGGCGTCTAATTCCGTGTGCATATGCATTTTACGTATGACGTATGCGACACTGAGCCACGGCGACTCGCAAGCCTGGAACTGTCGGTGGCGTAATAGTTGAGCCGCCATTCTGTGGTGCGTTTTCGGCCTCTTAGGGGTACAACAAATGCTTTGGGGAAGTGATATGTTCAGACGTCTTACCTGTGTTTTGGCCTTGCTCGCATTGTCGGGTGCCGCTTCGCTTGCTTACGCCAAGACAAGCTATGTGTTTCGCATCAATGGGAGCGACACGCTGGAATCCTGGAACACCGTTGACAAAACCTGGAAAACCATCGCTTCCCCTTTGGCCGGCCCTAGCACTGGATTCAAGTGGGTCGCATACGATGAGCGCAACCCAGCTGCCATCTGCTTTATATATGGGTTCACCCAGCATGTCGCCCAGGATTATCGTGGCATCGCGCTGCAATGCACCACCGATGCGGGAAGAAACTGGTCGGTATTGCTGGGCCGGTTTGGTTTCAGTGGTCTTGATCCGACCAGCCCAATCTTCACCGGTATGGAATATGGGCAATATATCCGGCGCCTGCAATTGACCGGCAGCAATCGCCTTACCCTGACGACAACCGATAATGATTTTTTCATCACCCTGACACCCGCAGCCGATTCCGGCCAGATCGGATCGCTGACGCTTCAGAAACAGGCGAAACAGCAGGTCTGCACTTCGACCCCCTTAGCCGACGCCTGTATTCACGCAACCATGACAGGACGTCCGCGTGTGTGGTATGACCCGCAAAATCCCGGTCAAGGTTTGACCCTGACAGAGGCCAACGGCTTCTTCTGGGCTTATTTCACCGCCTACGACAACAACGGCAATGCCGCTTGGTGGATGCTGGATTGGCCAGGGTATACCGGCACCAGCGGGCCGTTTGTCTGGGATGGTGGATCGCTCGAATTAGTCGGCGGGGGCCGGGTGGCGAGGCTCGATCGCTTTACCGGACCGGCATGGGGAAGCAACTGGAATTCAGGCCTGGTTACTGCGGTGGAAGCCGGGTCCGGCATGCTTTCCATACAGGGGCCAAATCAAATCCGCGTCAAACTCGGACTTGGGCAATATCCCGATCCGCTGGTGCATTCTTATGATCCTGTCAATGAACTGCGCCAACTGACCCTCGTACCTTTCGACGCGCCTTCCGTCATTACTGAAATGCCGGATTGCAGCACAGTACCCGCCGGCCACATCTGCGCGGACACCTATCTGAACGGCTGGTCGCGCGTCTGGTATGACCCCACACAGCCAGGGCAGGGCCTCACGCTGACGGCGGTGAATGGCGCATTCTGGGGGTATTACACCGCATACGATGCCAACGGTGCGCCGAGCTGGTGGCTATTCACCAGCAGTGGCCCGCTCGCCGGCAGCAAGCAGTTCAACGTGGACCTGCTCGCCTATACCGGGCCCAGGATCGCCACCTCCTGGGATACGAGCAAGCTAAGAAGCAACGTTGCTGGCAACGCGCAACTGATCCTGCAAAATTCTTCGCTGATCACGATGGATGTACAAATCGGCGGGAAGACGCGCAGCCTTAGACTCGTACCGTTTGACAAACCCTGACCGGCGATGCTTCTTGTTGGAAGCAGGGGATAATTCCAAAAGATGCGGCAACGAACTCACGGCATGGTCTTCAGCGCTCCGAACGCCCTTCATCGAACACCGGCAGCGACACCTGCCAGTAGATCGCGGCCAGACGCACTACCAGCACGGCAGCAGCAGGAAGCGGGATGAGCAGGCTTTGCGGGGCGTGGAAGTGGGCCAGCACGACGAACATTAGCCCGCCCACCAGGCAAGCGGTGGCATAGATTTCCCGGCGCAACACCAGCGGGATCTGCGCACACAGCACGTCGCGCAGCATGCCACCAGCCACGCCGGTCATGATGCCCATGATGACCACCACGATGTAGGGCGCCCCCAGGTCGAAGGCCTTGTGGGCGCCGATGATGGTAAACACCGCCAACCCCAGCGCATCCGCCACCAGGAATATCGCGGGCGGGATGCGGCTGACGTGGGTGGCGGCGTAGAAAGTCAGCAGCGCCGCCAGCGCAGCTATGTAAAGGTAGAGCGGGTCTGCCACCCAGAACACCGGGTTGACGTCGAGGATCACGTCACGCAGGGTGCCGCCGCCAAGTGCCGAAACCATGGCCACCACCACTACGCCGAACAGGTCCATGCGCTTGCCGCCGGCGCTCAGCACGCCGGCGGTGGCGAACACCGCAGTACCGATCAGGTCGAGCTGGTAAATCAAGACGCCATCACACCTGCGGGTGCGCCCGCTCCAGTTTGCTGTGCAGCTTGTTGAGCGCATGCAGGTAGGATTTTGCAGAGGCGATCACGATGTCTGTGTCCGAGCCCTGACCGTTGACGATGCGCCCGCCCTTGGACAGGCGCACGGTGACCTCGCCCTGTGCATCGGTGCCGCTGGTGATATTGTTCACCGAATACAGTTGCAACTCCGCCCCGCTGTGGACGATGGAATCGATAGCCTTGAACGCTGCATCCACCGGCCCGCCACCATCCGCCTCCGCCTGCTTTTCCGCACCGTTCACCGCCACCACCACCGTGGCGTGGGGCGTCTCACCGGTTTCCGAACACACTTTCAAGGAAACCAGCTTGAAGTGTTCCTGCTCCAGCGCCGCGGCCTCATCGCTTACCAGCGCCTGCAGATCCTCGTCGAAAATCTCGTGCTTCTTGTCCGCCAGCTCCTTGAAGCGGGCAAATGCGCCGTTGAGCGCATCTTCCGAGGGCAACTCGATACCCAGTTCGGCCAACCGGCTCTTGAAGGCGTTGCGGCCGGAATGCTTGCCCATCACCATCTTGTTGGCGCTCCAGCCCACATCCTCGGCGCGCATGATTTCGTAGGTTTCGCGATGCTTGAGCACGCCGTCCTGGTGAATGCCGGATTCGTGGGCAAAGGCGTTAGCGCCGACGATGGCCTTGTTGGGCTGCACCGCAAAGCCGGTGACGGAAGCCACCAGACGACTGGCAGGGACGATCTGGGTGGTGTCGATCTGGGTATCGCAGGTAAAGACGTCCTGACGCGTGCGCACCGCCATCACGATCTCTTCCAGCGACGCATTGCCCGCCCGCTCGCCGAGGCCGTTGATGGTGCATTCCACCTGGCGCGCGCCGTTGAGCACGGCAGCAAGGGAATTGGCCACAGCCAGGCCGAGGTCATTGTGGCAATGCACCGAGAAAACGGCCTTGTCGGCGTTTGGAATACGCTCGCGCAGGGTGGCGATGAGACTGCCGAACTGCTGCGGCAGGTTGTAGCCCACGGTATCGGGGATATTGAGCGTGCCGGCTCCGGCATCGATCACCGCTTCGAGAATGCGGCACAGGAAATCCGGATCGGAACGTCCAGCGTCCTCGGGCGAGAACTCGACGTTGTCGGTCCACTTGCGCGCCCACTTAACCGCCTTGACCGCCTGCTCGACCACCTGGTCCGGGCTCATGCGCAATTTCTTTTCCATATGGATCGGAGAAGTGGCGATGAAGGTATGGATACGTCCGGATTTGGCACCTTTCAAGGCTTCGCCAGCACGGTCGATATCGCGTTCCAGCGCGCGCGCGAGACCGCACACCGTGCTGTCCTTGATGGCATCGGCCACCGCCTTCACCGACTCGAAATCGCCGTTGGAAGCCGCCGGGAAACCTGCCTCGATGACATCCACCCGCATCCGCTCCAGTTGCCTGGCAATGCGCACCTTTTCTTCCCGCGTCATGGAAGCGCCGGGGCTCTGCTCGCCGTCGCGCAAGGTGGTGTCGAATATGATCAATTTGTCTTTCATGACGGACTCCAATGGAAATCTTTTTGGCTTAAGCCGGAAACGTCAGCGCTTCAGGCTTGCATAATAAAACTTTAGTAAGAGGGGGAGAAAGTATTTAGCGCGCGAAGCGCAGCAGCCCGCTCAGAAGCAGGCCGGCAAGCAGAAATTCGAGAGGGGTGCGGGTGAAAAGATTCATGGCTCAAAATATAAATGGTTTCGCCAAATCGTGCAAGCAAAAGGAGCGCGCGGCCTCCCATTAACAGGCGACCGAAAGCGGATATCTGAAACACCCCTTGACACTCACTCGCTATCGTTTCTACCATTAAACCTTTTGGATTAATTTGTGCCTATAGAAGCCATTCGCGGCTGCATCGAAACGGACATGCAGGCCGTGGACGCCGTTATCCGCCAGCGCCTCCATTCTGAAGTCGTGCTGATCAATCAGGTCAGCGAATACATCATCAATAGCGGCGGCAAGCGCCTGCGTCCGGCCCTGGTGCTGCTGTCGGCGGGGGCGTTCGGCTATCACGGCTCGCATCATCACGAGCTGGCAGCAGTGGTCGAATTCATTCACACCGCGACCCTGCTCCACGACGACGTGGTGGACGAATCCAGCTTGCGTCGCGGCAGGGCCACCGCCAACGCCATGTTCGGCAACGCCGCCAGCGTTCTGGTGGGCGACTTCCTCTATTCGCGTGCCTTCCAGATGATGGTGGGGGTGAACAGCCTGCGCGTGATGGAAGTACTGGCCGACGCCACCAATACCATCGCGGAAGGCGAAGTGCTGCAACTGCTCAACTGCCACGATCCGGACATTGACGAGAACCGCTACCTGCAGGTAATCCATTACAAAACCGCCAAATTGTTCGAGGCCGCCAGCCGCCTGGGTGCGATTCTCGGCGCCACCTCGCGCCAGGACGAGGATGCGATGGCGGAGTACGGCATGCGCCTGGGCACGGCCTTCCAGCTGATCGATGACGTTCTGGACTATTCCGGCAATCATCAGGATACCGGCAAGAACGTTGGCGACGACCTGGCCGAAGGCAAACCCACCCTGCCCCTGATCTACGCCATCAAGCGCGGCAACGCCGCACAATCCGCCGCAGTACGCCATGCCATCGAGCAGGGTGGACTGGAAGAGCTGCAACCGGTGCTGCAGGCCATCCGCGACACAGGCGCCCTCGACTATACCAAGGCCCAGGCGCTACACGAAGCGCAGGCCGCCTGCGCGGCGATTTCACACCTGCCCAGTTCAAATTACAAGGATTCTTTGCTACAATTGGCAGACTTTGCGGTCGCGCGGAACCATTAGCCGGCCGCTTTCAATTTCGGGGTGTAGCTTAGCCTGGTAGAGCGCTACGTTCGGGACGTAGAGGCCGGAGGTTCGAATCCTCTCACCCCGACCAGACATTTCAAGAATATCTTCCCACCGTTTCTTGGCGTCACCTACCCCCCCATCCCGGGACCGCTGATGTGAAAACGTCCGGAAACAAGTCTTCCACACGCTTCGATGTCATCGTAATCGGCGCCGGTGCTGTCGGCATGATGTGCGCTGCCCAGGCAGGACGCCGTGGCAGGCGCGTGTTGCTGGCGGATCACGCACAAACAGTCGGCGAGCGCATCCGCATTTCCGGCGGCGGGCGCTGTAATTTCACCAACCGCAATGTCAGCGCCGAAAACTACCTGTCGCAAAACCCCCACTTCTGCCATACCGCCCAAGCCCGCACTGGTCCCACTAGCTCTGTGCCCCGGAAACGCTGACACCACTGAAGCCCCTCGCTGGAAGCACGATCGATGCAGGCACCCGTTGCAACGATGGATCATTCCGTGAAAACATGTTGATCACGCACCGCGGCTTGTCCGGACCAGCCATCCTGCAGATTTCCAGCTACTGGCAAATGCAGGAATACAGCGGCGGCAACAAACAACCCATCGACATTGATCTACTGCCCGGCACCGAAGCCGCTTCATGGCTGGCAGAGCGCAGCCATAACAAGGCATTCAGTGGGCGTGGTCATCCGGATGGGGGCAGGACAACTCGCGTGATCCTGGCACTCGCCTAGCCAAAAAAACGGCTTGGACAGGAAGTCCAAGCCATTGATTTAATTGGTGGGTGGTACAGGGATTGAACCTGTGACCCCTGCCGTGTGAAGGGAAAATCTTACCCCAACAGCATCAGGCTTTTTCAATTAAATCAACACATTATAAAGCCGTGTAATTCAATCAAGTACCAAAAAATACTACCGTTTTCCGGTGGCGTTACGCCAATTTTACGCCAAATTTACGCCAGTACAATAGCATTCTAAACAATACCATTTAGCCCAAAAATGTGACGTAAAACGTCACTTTGTGACGCCGTAATATGTCGCATATACCCTATTTAATATTACTTACTAATAATCGTGTTGTCAATAAGAAAATATATTTTTCCGGCTGTAATCCGCGCCTATCAATGGTTCTGTTTATGCATAGTTTTCTCATCTTGTCAATTACTTTTTACATTAAAGCCCTGGCACGAGGTTAGCTATGTATTAAGTGCAAATCGCAAATTTAAATAAAGGAAAATCAAAATGAAAGAATTTTTAAACGAATCCGAAGCGGCAAAGTTAGTAGGTAGCACTGAACGTATTTTGCAACGCGCACGGCTGGCCGGAAAACCTGTTTTCCCGTTTGTGATGATTGGCGCAAAACCAACCTATGCGCGCACAGCCATTTTGGCAACGTTTTATAGCGCTAGTAATGCTACCCCGCCACAACCGCAAAATAACGAAATACAGGCGCTACTGGTGGCCGCTGGGCAGGTTCGGCGCAGTCGTGGTCGTCCGCGTAAGGGTACTGGGATTCTGGGTTAATAAGGGGGCGTGAAATGAAAGGTCCAAATTTACTACAAGAATTTTTAGCAAAACAAACCCCGGAAATACAGGCGTTAGCTAAGCGTAGCTGGAAAAACATTAAGACGGGGCAAGTCGTTTTACAGTCGTTGTATTGGGGGCACGAAGCGTTTCCCGGTCACGTGCTTCACGATCCAGCTAAAGCGTATGCAAATTTAATTAAAGAATTAGATTTAGCGAAGAAAGGGAAATGAAATGGAAAATTTAATAAATGAAGCGCCGGACCAGACAATGTTAAAAATTACGCCAGCACCTATAGCAATTGAGCAACCGATTAATGATTTATTACCGCCGCCGCAACCACAGCAGCAGCAGGATTTTTTAATTGTTGCGTTGTTCGTTATTTTTATGTTGGCCGCCGCTGGCTTTTATATAAGTGCGTACCGAAACGTTATTAAAAAAACGGACAAAAAAATAGAGCGGATTAAAAGCAAGCAACTTAAAAACAGCGTTAAAGCGATTTTAATCGATTAAAACCATTTTTGATGCTCTGGGACTACTAAGACGGTTTTAGTCGATTATAGGGCTACCAGAGAGCTGAAAAACAGATATAACAGGCAATAAAGCAACCTAAATAAAACTCGCCATTAAAACAAATAGTTAGTTAATTCGTTTTGGATTCAGTTTTTTGTGTTGTATGTAAACCCCCTAAAGGGGTTTTACTACAACACTAAAAAACTAAGCTTGGATTCCAAAACGAAAAATAAAAAACAAAAGGAAAATAAAATGCAAATTATCAAGAGTATGGAGGCAGGAACAATTATTCGGCAAACAGCCGGTTTTGAGTTCGAGCCATTTTTAAACGGTATGATCGAACGCGGCAGTATTGGCATGATTGTTGGGCCAGCGAAATCAAAAAAATCAATGCTTGCGCTCAATCTTGCTCACGCGGTTTCTACAAAAAATGATTTTTTGGGGTTGGCGGTGTCAACAAAACCCGAAAAAGTGCTGTATATAAATCTTGAATTAACAAAACTGGCGCTTGGAATTCGGCTTAAGGCGATGGGCGTTGCGGCGAACTTTAGCCGTATTGCGTTTGCAAATGTGAACGATTTTTTAGGGGAAGAATCGCTTATTGATGTGAAGACCGGCGCTATAAATAAAGCGCCCTTTAGGCGCTTGATAGATGCCGCGAAATCGTGGGGCGCAACGGTAGTTGTTATTGACCCACTTTACTATGTTGTTGGGGAAGAAAACGACAACGTTTTAATGACAAGTGTTTTGCGCGAGTTTGGGCGCATGCGCGACGAAGTCGGCGTAACAGTAATTATTGTTCATCACACAAAAAAAGATAACACGGATTGGTCAGATCCATTCCAGGCCGGGCGTGGCGCAAGCAGCCTAGGTGGCTTTTTTGAGTGGGTGCTTGGTATCGAGCCAACTGGCGACTGTACCGCTCGTTTACATCACGGCAGCCGCAACTTGCGTACACACGAACCACTTTCGATGATTTTTGATGAATCGACATTAACGTGGTTGAGTGCTGGCGCTGGCACTATTGACGCTGCACTCGATAGCGTTCTGAACGATTATGACGAAATGGCGGCAAAAGAGTTTATTGAAGCGGCCGTGATTGCTGGTGTTGGTAATAAGAAAACCATTTACGACAGTTTGCGCAGATCAAAAACACTCGAATACATCAAAAGTGTTGGACGAAAACCTGCTGTTATTCGTCGCCGTTTGAATTTGCACTAAGTTAAAAATATTCCCCCCTACTCATTGCCGCACCCAGAAGTGGCCCCATCCGTTTGAACAGCGGCCTGAGTTTTTTAAGTGGAATCTCT
>JASJPB010000027.1:0-14255 GCA_031426915.1 Sulfuricellaceae bacterium
TCAGGTCCGTGTGCCGCAAGGTGTGGAGGTTCGAGTCCTCTTCTGGGCACCAGTTCAAATAAGTACAGGCAGCAAACAAAGCATAAAGCCCCGTAAACATAGGTTACGGGGCTTTTTTGTTGCCTGATGAAATCCGGTGTTTATCGCTATATCCTTAACTATTACAAAATCCAACGCGCGCTCCATTTCCGCAGCCGTGGATTTAACAATTTTAGCATAAAAGCAGTCCATTACCCTTGGCAAGGCATATCGGACCAACAAGAAACGGATGTTGCTACACAGTTCCACTACCAACATCTAAGCAATATCCCTTATTGCGGACAACAAAGCACATTGTCATCATGCATTCAAGCCAGCATAAACAAAAACACCGCAGTGGCTTCAAATGCCACCTGAAATCATTGCCATTCATGCAAAACCAGGCGCCAAGCAAGGAATCAACACATTCGAGCTCATGAATGCACTAGTCGAGCATATCGGAAAACGAGTGAAGTAACTGCCAGCCCATGCTTGTCCTGCACTCAATGGAGGAACCATGCATCGTCTCATCTGGGTCTTGCTGCTACTGAGTTTTAGCGCTGCGGCCGAGGACATTGGAAGCGAACAGCAACGACTTTACGCCGCCCTGAATATGCTCAACCAGGAACAGCAGGCAATCTACCAGCAATTCCAGATGGTGCAGGAATTGCGCCGCGACAATTCCCAGGCGATCTACGGCTTCCAGGTTCGACCCGCGCAGACCGCAGGGGAGGTACCCAATTACACCGACGTAGTCGAAGCGCAAAAAACCTCTGCACGCCGCAGGGAAGAACTGGATCGTCAGGCAGACCAACTGCTCGCAAGATACAACGAAATCGAGGAACAGAAAAAACCGCTGCGGCAGCGGATCTACAGCCTGACGATTTCGAAATAAGGGATTTCGCACCACGAACCACGACTTGAGACAACAAAAAAGGCTTGCATTTTCGCAAGCCTTTCTTAATTTGGTGGGTCGTGACAGATTCGAACTGTCGACCTACGGATTAAGAGTGCGAAAGCCCTATGTTTTACCGGACATAATAAACCTTAATCATTCTATACAAAACATACGGATAGGACTATAATTAGCTTAATGGGGTTACACGTAATTTGACTGTTTTTCACCTAAAACGTAACCCCGGCGTAACCCCGGATTTTTAGGAGAAAGCCAGCATGAGCGAAAACAAATTCAATTTCACCAAGGCCGCCATAGACGCCTTGCCGCTGCCGGAAGCCGGTAAACGCACGGTTCACCACGACGCGAAGACCACGGGGTTACAAATCAGAGTCGCATCCGGCGGGGCGAAAACCTTTTGCGTTTATCGCCGTATCAAAGGCGGGCAACCCGAACGTGTAACCCTGGGGCGCTACCCTGACATGACCATCGAGCAGGCCAGGCGCAAGGCTTCGGAAATCAACGCGGCGATTGAAGGCGGTGCGAATCCGGCGGAAGCCAAGCGGGCGCACAAGGCGGAACCTACCTTCGCCGACCTGTTCAACGAATACATTGAGCGCCACGCCAAGCTAAAAAAACGCACCTGGGCGGAAGACGTGCAACGCTTCCAGCAATATCTTGAGAAGCCGCTAGGCGGCAAGAGACTTTCCACGATAACCCGGCAGGACATTGCCGCAGTTCACGCCGCGATCACCAAAGCGGGGCATGGCGCAACAGCAAACCGTGTGCTGGCGCTGGTTTCAAGCATTTTCGGGCGCGGCATCGAGTTCAGCATAATCGAAACCAACCCCGCAAAAGGCATCCGGCGCAACACGGAAACCAGCCGCGAACGCTTCCTGCAATCCGACGAACTCCCCCGATTTTTCCAAGCCCTTGCCGACGAAGAAAACGACACCATGCGCGATTATTTTCTGTTGTCGCTGCTGACCGGCGCACGCCGTGCGAATGTGCTTTCGATGGCGTGGCGTGATGTTTCGCTTGAACGTGCCGAATGGCGCATCGGCATGACCAAGAACGGCACCCCCCAAACCGTGGCGCTTTCCCCGGAAGCGCTAACCATCCTTCTTTCACGCAAGGAAACGGCCATGGAAGGGGCGCTGTTCGTTTTCCCCGGAAGCGGCGCGTGTGGGCATCTGGCTGAGCCGAAAAAGGGCTGGAAGCGCGTTTTAGCGCGTGCCGGGCTGGATAATCTTCGCATCCATGATCTACGCCGCACCCTTGGCAGTTGGCAGGCCAAGACCGGCGCATCCTTGGCGATCATCGGCAAGAGCCTGAACCACAAGAACCAGGCCACCACGGCAATCTATGCGCGCCTTGATCTTGATCCGGTGCGGCAGTCGGTCAATACCGCCACCAGTGCGATGTTGGCAGCGGCAGGGGTGAAGCAATCCGCTAACGTGTTGCCGCTGAGAGCGGTCAAGTAACCAGTTTGCTGCACCTAGCCCGACGGGGCGAAAACGGACACCCTTATCCGCTGGCGTGGTATCTATTAAAGGGCGCGAAAGGGACGCTATGGCTTACAAATTTCTTATCTATCATCCTCACTTGACGTTTTCCGATTCACTCAATACTACTCACTTTGTGAAGCCTAACGGAAAACAGGGGAAAGAGCTGAGTGTGAACACAGAAGCGCTTTTCCGTATCGGCAAAGAAGCCTACGATTTGCTTTTTAAAGAAGTGCCAGAAGAAAACATTGAAGAGTATGGGCAATATTTTGAAGTTAAGACAAAAGAAGATTTTGACCATATTGTTCTTATGCATTACTTCGAATTCATCAAAGACCTTCGCCCAACGTTTCAGAAAATGGTAAGCGTTGGGAAATTAAAGCTTAAGGACTCGAATGGCAAGGAGGCAGATATTGAGTGGAGTGATACTCAAGAAAATCAGATCGTTGATTTGGCATGGCAGATATTTTCCAAACTTCAGTCAACATCTGATGCAGTCTCTAAAAGGTGTTACGTTCATCTGTTTTTGCTCCATGCCCTCATTGCAATAGATGATGCGCTCATATGCATTGATCTTGGCTCGACTGATGCTGTATCTGCGGCAATTGAAGCGACCAATGCTTTGGCAAACGCGATGGCTATTGAATCAGGAAGCGTTAAGTTACAAGACGCAAGAAAGGAAATGTCTTTCCGTGGGGCAATGGCTAAATTAGCAGCCGACCCTAGGCAGAAAGAAAAAGCCTTCATCTTCGAGTGCTGGCAGGCTTGGCAAAAGTCACCTGATACCTACGAATCAAAAGCGGCATTCTCAAGGGATATGATAACCAAGTGCGAACACCTAACTGATGTGGGGAAAATTCCGCGCTGGTGCAAAGAATGGGAAAAGACGCACCCTGCTGGCTAAGTGCGCAGCTAGCCAGCAAAGTGCGCACCATGCTGGCATGATGATATTTACTAATAATATCAATGCGTTATGATGCGCTCCAGTTAAGCCTCGCTTAACACCAATTAGGAGCGCATGAAATGAGTAAATCAGTTAACCCCATATTGCCGACAAGCGACCTGCTGAATGAAGTTCAAGCGGCAGCAATCCTGGACACAAGCGTCGGCACTCTGCAAGTTTGGCGCTCGACCGGGCGCTACAAAATCCCATTCATTAAAATTGGCCGCAATGTCCGCTACAAGCGCGCCGACCTCGAAGCATGGATTGAAAGCCGTACCCGCTCAACTGGCGCAACAGTTTAAGGCGCAACCGACGTGGTTCACACAACGCGGGAGATTGAGCAATGAATAACGGCACTTCACAATTCTGCGGCGCAATCCATGCGGCTGGCCTGACCCCCCCTGACGTGATCGAGGCGGACGGAAAGCTACACCGATTTGCCAGCAGCGGTAAGCGCGGCGATGACGCTGGTTGGTATGTGCTGCACGGCGACGGCATCCCCGCCGGGAGTTTCGGCGACTGGCGCACCGGCCTTTCCCAAACATGGCGGGCGGACATTGGCCGCACCCTGTCCCCAGGAGAAGAATCGGCGCACCGGGCGAAAGTGGAAGCCATGCGGCGCGAACGCGAAGCCGAGGAAGAAAGAGGCCATGCCGATGCCGCAAGGAAAGCGGCGATGATCTTGCAAGCAGCGCAACCCGCTCCCGATGACTACCCATACTTGACCCGCAAGGGCATCAAGGCGCACGGCGCAAAGGTACATGACGGGCTGCTGGTGCTACCCATGCGGGATGCAAGCGGCAAGCTGTGGAACGTGGAACGGATTGCACCGGAAAAACCCGCAGACGGCAAGGACAAGAAAGGACTGTATCGGGGGCGGCGCACCGGCTGTTATTTCAGCATTGGCACTACGAAGGGCGCGGTGGCGCTGTGCATCGTGGAAGGATTCGCAACTGGCGCGACGATTCACGAAGCCACGCGCTACCCGGTAGCGGTTGCCTTCAATGCCGGGAACCTGCTGGCGGCGGCAAAAGCCATGCGCGATAAATTCCCCGACCTGCCCCTGATCCTATGCGCCGATGATGATAACCAGACCGAAGGCAATCCCGGACTGACCAAGGCGAAGGAAGCGGCGCGAGCGGTGGGCGCATTGCTGGCAATCCCTGACTTCGGCGCAAACAGGCCGGACAAGGCGACCGACTTCAATGACATGGCGGCGCATTGCGGATTGGAAGCCGTAGAACGAGCCATAGCGAGCGTGACAGCTTCGGTGATAGATGAGGGTCAACCGGGTGGCGATGACGCACCCGATGACTGCCAGGCAAGCCCGGTAGGTGCGGACACAGCAACCCCGGAACATGATGCGGCATTGACGGAAAATGGGGTAACAGAGGTAACAGGGGTGCAAGCCAGTAACGACGGGCTTTCTGCCGATACCCCTACCGCTGCTGCCGAGGTAACAGAGGTAACACCTGAGCCGATTATCCCCGATGAAAGCAAACGGCCATGCTTTCGCGTGTTCGATGACTGGATGCCATTGCCTGACGGCGGCAAGTTGAAACCGGGCGTTTGGTTTTTCACCGTCAAGCACGGCAAAGGTGATGCACCGGCGGCGCTGATCCAGCAATGGATTTCCTCACCCTTGCACCTGGAGGCCGTGACCGCCGACGGGCAAGATAACAACTTCGGGCGGTTGCTGCGATTCAGGAACACGCACGGGCATTGGCGGGAATGGGCGATGCCGATGGAACTGCTACGCGGCGCGGGCGATGAATTGCGCGGTGAACTGCTGGCGATGGGCGCGGAAATCGACCCCCAAGCCGGACGCAGCCTGTTGGCGCAATACCTGCAATCCAAGCCACCCAAGCGGCGCATCCATTGCGCCACACAAGTGGGCTGGTGCGGCGAATCTTTCGTGCTGCCTGATACCGTAATCGGCGCGGCGGCGTCTGGCGTGGTCTTTCAATCCGGCGAGCGCGGACACGACGAGTTTACCAAGGCCGGAAGCTTGGCCGGGTGGCAGGCCGAAATATCGGCGCGGGCTGTCGGCAATCCCCTGCTGGTGCTGGCGCTGTCAGCATCTTTCACGGGCGCGATGCTGTCACGCTGCAACGGCGAAAGCGGCGGCATTCACTTCGTCGGCGATTCGAGCACCGGGAAAACCACCCTCTTGGAAGCGGGCTGTTCAACTTGGGGCGGCGCTGGCTACCGCCGAAGCTGGCGAGCAACGAGCAACGGCATGGAAGGCGCGGCGAGCCTGTTCAATGATGGACTGCTGGCGCTTGATGAAATCAGCGAATGCGACCCCCGCGAAGTCGGCGCGATCATTTACGCCCTGGGCAACGGACGCGGCAAGCAACGGGCATCCCGGTCAGGCGGGGCAAGGGGCGTTACGCGCTGGCGCTGCTTTGTGCTGTCCAGTGGCGAACGCACCATAGCAACCGCCATGGCCGAAGGCGGCGCGAGGGCAAAGGCCGGGCAAGCGGTGCGGCTGCTGGATGTTCCGGCAGCGCGGCGCTTCGGGGCTTGGGATAATTTGCGCGACTTGCCAAGTGGCACGGCGTTTTCGGATGCGATCAAGACGGCGGCAGTTACTCACTACGGGCACGCCGGGCGCGCATTCCTCGAAAAGCTGACCCGCGATAAACGCAACTTTGGCGAATATCTGGAACGGATCAAGGTATTGCCGGGATTATCCACCGATGACGGCGAGGGACAAGCCAAGCGCGCCGCCGGGCGTTTCGCCATGCTGGCGCTGGCGGGTGAGGTGGCGACTGAATACGGCATAACCGGATGGCAGGAAGGTACGGCAATCGAAGCGGCGGCGGTAGGCTTCAAAGCGTGGCAATCCACACGCGGGCACGGCAATGATGAACGGCGGCAAATATTGGAGCAGGTTTCCGGGTTTATTGCTCGGCATGGGGATAGCCGGTTTTCGGATGCTGCACAGGCTAATTCAGACGATACCATGCGCATCAATCGGGCGGGCTGGTGGCGTGATGATGACGGCGAGCGCATCTATATGTTCACCGCCGATGGGATGCGCGAAGCCTTGAAAGGATTCGACTTCAAACGGGCGCTGAATGTTTTGCAGGAAGCGGGCGCATTGCCGATACCTGGCGCTGATGGCAAACGCGCAAAACCTATGCGAATAGGCGGGCGGCTGTCGAAGCTGTACCCGGTGCAAGCCGACAAGTTGGGGGACGATCATGGGGCTTGATAACCTGCTGGCAACGCTGGAAAAGCGCGATTCTGTTACCCCTGTTATCCCATGTTACCTGCAAGAGGTAACAGCAAAAGCCGCGCCAATAAAGGCTTGCACCCTTGTTACCCCTGTTACCCCGGAAAAAACCACAACGGCAATAGCCAAACCGGAAACGCTACTCGACAGGCAACGGGAAGCAAGGCGGCAAAAAGTCATTGCCATGCTGGAATCTACACTCGGTACACAACGAGCTATCTATACCGACACTGACAGTGATCCGAATAATGTCATTCTTGCGATTGCTGTCCGCAATGTCGCTACCTGTGAAATGCAGATTCCGAAGGCCAAATATGACCCGTGGCGATTGCTGGAATTGATCGAGAAGCAAGAGGTGAAACATGTCCACTGACATTGAATGCAGCGGAAACAATTCGCCTGAAGACTACGACCAGTAAGGGAAACTGCTTGCCCCTGACATCCCTACACAAGCAGGGATTCAGCAAACCCTCCCAACCCTCCAAACTGTCCGGCGATGACTATCTGGCGGCAAGCCGGGGGGGGGGGTAATGTGCAAGGCGGGCAAGCATAGTGCGGCAATTGAGGCAAAAAATATCGAGCGCCCTATTGACCGAAGGCGCGTCCAAGTATAGAAAGACATATTCAATTGTCCAGCCAGAAGATGACGACCAGAGCCGAAATCGACGCCTTCATGGCCGCCGCAAAGAATACAGTGGCCGCCATGAACTGGCGGGAAAAGCCGATGAAAAAAGATCCCCAATGGTGGGAATTTGTTAGCGCGGTTGAGATTGATGGCGTGGTGGTTGAAGATGTCCAGTTTATTGTCCAGTGGCGGCTTGGCGTGGGTGCTGCTGGCGATAAATACAATTGTGGCCTGCTTTACCGAAGTGACCGGGTTTATGCCGTTGACTTTGACCCGGATGGACGGCATACCAACAAGGTTGGCAAAGGCCGGGCGCTATACAGGAAGCAGCTTGGGCCGGGAACGCATGAGCATACTTGGTCAGAAGACGGATATGGATATGCAGAACCTATTTTGCCGGATTTCTCGAATTTTTCTGCATTGTTCGACTACTTTTGCCAGAAGGCTAATTTGACTGTGGAAAGCGGTTTCAAGTCGCCTCCAAGCATACAATTTGATTTCAATTACACATGAACTGCGCTAACTTACTCGAAAACCTTGGCTACACTTGCGCACCCCGCCAGAATGGCGCATTGCGCCTATGGTCGCCCTTTACTTTCGATGACGGCGAACACCTTGGCCTGTTTCTGGAACCGTCAGACAATGGCCAATGGCTGGTGACTGACCACGCCGACACCCTCATGCACGCCAGCGCCCACGGTGCCAAACTTACCCAACCCCGGCTGGATAAAATCCGCGCACAGTTCGCGGATGTGAAGATTTCAGAAGGTGGCGCGCTGATGGCGGTGACCGGTCAGGACAATCTGGCACGCACTGTCACCGAAGTGCTGAACACGGCCATTGCCATCAGTCATGCGGAAGAAAGCTGGAAACCGAAGACCCGCGAGCAGAAATTTATCGCTGCCGTAGGGCAGGAACTGGAAGCCGTGGCGGGCAAAAAACTGCAACGCAGTGTCACGGTCAGCGGGGTTTCCGGTCATCAGATTGAATTCCCTTTTGCCATTGATGACCCTGCGGCAGGCCGCCAGTTTATCCAGCCCGTGGCTTATGGTGATGAGCGGGTGGACTGGGGCAACGTGTACAAGGCTTCGGGCAAAATGTTCGATCTTAAATCCGCTGGCGCGGACGAAGGTCAGCGGATCATCATTGTGGAAGACAACCCAAGCGATGAGGAATTGGGCAAGGCCATCACGCTTCTAAGCTTTACCGCCATGGTGCTGCTGTTCAGCCACCGTGACCAGTGGCTGTCGCGTTTCCGCCGCGCGGCCTGACGACCTATGCCTTTTCTTGACTGGGTAAACAAAGCTCAGGCGGTGAGCAGTGCCGCCGATGTGCCTTACCACCTGCTGCAATTTGAATCCGCGCATGGCGATGCCAGCGCGGAAAACCTGCTGATTCAGGGCGACAACCTCAAGGCGCTGAAAGCGCTGTTGCCCTTTTACCGGGGGCAGGTGAAGTGCATCTACGCCGACCCGCCGTTTAACACCGAGCAAGCATTCCCGGATTACGATGACAAGCTGGAGCATTCGCAGTGGCTAACCATGCTCTATCCCGCGCTTGAATTGCAGCGCGAGTTGCTTGCCCCTGATGGCACACTATTCATTCACATCGACGACAACGAACTTGGCTACCTCATTGCGATTGCTGATGAGGTGATGAACCGCAAAAACCGCGTGGCCATTGTCACCTTCAAGCAGGGTGCGGCCACGGGGCACAAGTCCATCAATCCCGGCATGGTCAGCACAACAAACTTTATATTGGTCTATGCCAAGGACAAGGCGTGCTGGAAACCCAATCGCCTTTTTACCGGTCGAGAGCGCGACAAACGCTATGGCTCGTTCCTGGTCAACCCTGATGACGATTTTTCTGAGTGGCGATTAACCACGCTCTCCGCCGCTTTCGCCATCGCAAAGGGTAAAAAAATCACTGAACTGAGGAAGGAACTTGGCCCCCTGTTACTGGAAGATCAACTTAACGACTTCGTGATTAAACATGCCAGTCAGGTTATTCAGCCAGTCCGCCCTGACTACGACGCTGTGAGCGAGGCCGCGCAAAAACTGATTGATCAGTCGCTGGCTGAACCCGAAAAAATCTTCCTGCTGGAGCGTGACGGCTACTCGAATATGTATTTCAGAGGCGGTCAGCGCTGGATTTTCTACCGGGAGAAATTGAAAGAAATCGACGGCGTACTGGTTGCGGGTGAACCACTAACGACGCTTTGGGATGATCTTCTTTCCAATAACCTGCACAAGGAAGGTGGCGTTGAGTTCCCCAAGAGTAAGAAACCCGAAGCGCTGCTCAAGCGGGTTATCGAGCTCAGCACGAAAGCGGGCGATCTTGTTCTGGACGGTTTTCTCGGTTCGGGCACGACGGCGGCAGTGGCGCACAAGATGGGACGCCGTTATATTGGCATTGAAAGAGGCGAACATGCCGTTACCAAGTCTCTGCCACGGTTGAAGGCCGTTGTTGCTGGCGACACGAATGGTGTATCTCAGTCCATCGGCTGGCAGGGAGGTGGAGGCTTCCGCTTTCACACCTTGGGCGAACCGGTGTTCGATGCTGACGGCGGCATACACCCCGCCGTGCGCTTCAAAGCGCTGGCCGCCTTCCTTTGGCACTTCGAGACGGGCGAACCGGCGGCGCAGGCTTTCGACAAACCCTTGCTTGGCCTCCATAACGGCACGGCCTATTTCCTGCTCTATAACGGCATCCTGGGCGACCGGCGACCGCAGGGCGGAAACGTGCTGACTTCCGCCGTGCTGGCGCACCTTGAAGAGCAGTTCCCCCACACAGGAGCGCGTGTGATCTACGGCGAAACTACCCGGTTGGGTGAGGCGCGGCTACGCGAGGCGGGTATTACCTTCAAACAGATTCCTTACGACATCAAGGCGCGCTGACCATGTTCAAGCTCAAGGATTATCAGGACAAGGCGCTGGTGACGCTGGACGCTTTCTTTCGCAAGCTGCGCACGGCTGGACTGGAAGCTGCATGGCAGACTTGCGCGCCGGTGCAGGAAAAGAGCGGGCAAACCTGGCAAGCCGACTATGACGCCAACGCGCTGGGCGATGTGCCCGCCGTCTGCGTGCGCATCCCTACCGGCGGTGGTAAAACTTTTCTCGCCGCCCATGCGGTGGCGCGAGTGGGCAAGAGCTATTGCGATACCGATGCGCCAGTGGCCTTGTGGCTGGTGCCATCGGATGCCATCCGCTCCCAGACCCTGGCTTCACTCTCGACGCCGCGCCACCCTTGCCGCGAGGCGATGACGGAATATTTCGGCGAAAGAGTCCGCGTTTGCGCGCTGGATGAGCTGGCAACAGTGGGGCGGCATGAGGTGGGGAGTTCCGCCATTATTGTGGTGGCGACGATTCAATCCTTCGCTATTACCGACAAAACCAAGCGCAATGTCTATTCCTTCGATGAAAGCCTTGCGCCTCACTTTCAGGCGCTGACACCACAGCAGGAAGCGAAGCTGGACAAGGTGACGGAAGCGGATATTGCCGTCCAGCCCTATCTGACTGCCGCCGACATCGGCAAGGTCAAGGCGTCGCTGGCCAACTGGCTGACGCTCCACCAGCCGATAGTCGTGGTGGATGAAGCGCACAACAACCGCACCGACCTGGCTTTCCGCACGCTCAGGAACTTGCACCCGGCTTGCTTGATTGAAATGACCGCCACGCCGGTAAGCGGTAGCAATGTGCTGTTTCACGTCGGCGCGCAGGCGCTGGCGCGGGAAGACATGATCAAGCTGCCTATCGTGCTGATGGAGCACCCGACCGGCTGGAAAGATGCGGTGCGCGATGCCATTCTGACCCGTGACCGCCTGGAAACGCTGGCGGCCAGAGAACCCGACTACATCCGCCCGGTGCTGTTGTTTCAGGCCGAGCCGAAGAATAGCGAGGCGACGGTCGAAAAACTGCTGGAACACCTGACCAGCGCTGACGGCGAAAAAATCGACCGCAAACAAATCGCCGTGGCAACCGGCGACCAGAAGGAACTGGACGGCATCGTGTTGGCTGATCCGGCCTGTGCTATCCGTTACGTCATCACCGTGGAAGCGCTCAAGGAAGGGTGGGATTGCCCCTTTGCCTATGTGCTGTGCGGCTTGCAGGACATGAAAAGCTCCAAGGACGTGGAGCAGATTCTCGGGCGTGTATTGCGGATGCCCTATGCCCGCCCGCGCAGTCAACCGGAAATGGGCAAGGCTTATGCGCACATGGTTTCCAGCGTGACCGCGCGGGTAGCCGACCAACTGGCCGACCGGCTGGTGAACAACATGGGCTTTGAGGCGTATGAGGCCGCGCTGGCGATTGCCCCGGCGCAGAGCGCATTGCCTTTGCTGGATGGCAGCAGCCACCACCAGCCCCGCCCGGCGGAAGCGGTAATTTCATTGCCAGTAACACCGACACAACCGATTCCCGATGCGCTCAGGGAGTGCATCGAGATACGCCCTACCACGAACGGCGCAACGGCCATCGTGCGCGGCGAATTGACCGAAGCGGTGGAAGATTTCCTGCTGACGGCCTGCAAGGGCGCGAAACAGCAAGAGGTGGTGAAAGAAGCCATCGAGCGCGAGCGCACCCGTCAGGCCGCGCTGCTGGCACCGTCGGCGCGGGGCGAGCGCTTTGCGCCTTTGCCGCAATTGTGCCTGGATTGGGATGGCGAAGTGCAGCCGGTGGAAAAACGGCTGCTTTCGGAATTGGGCGAGTTCGACCTGTTCGCGGAGCCGATGAACCTGGCCGGTTTTACTATCCGCGAGAGCGGCACCGCTTTCGAGATTGATGTGGAGGGTGGCAAGGTGGTCTATCAGACCACGGACAGCGGCCAGCTTCACCTCAACGAAATTGCCGCCCATGCCAGCGACAATGATCTGGTGCGCTGGCTGGATCGGGAATGCCGGCAGATCGACGTGGGCCAGGCCGTGCTCATCAAGTGGCTGCTGGCGCTGGTGCGCCACCTGATTGCAGACCGGAGCCTCACGCTCACGGCGCTAGTGCGCGCCAAGTATCCGCTGGCGGAAGCCGTGCGCCGGGAGATCGAACGGCGCAGGCAAGCAGCGGTCAAGGCGGGTTTCCAGAAGTCGCTGCCGGGCTTTCTTGCCGCCCCACGGCTGGAAGAGAGTTTCCGTTACGCCTTCACCTTTCACCCCAATCATTACCCGGCACGACCACCGTTCTATTCCGGGCGCTATCGCTTCCGGCATCACTACTACCCGGTGATCCACGACTTGCGCGAGAAGCGCAATGACGGCCAATTCACCGAGGAATTCCAGTGCGCGCGAGCCATCGACATGAACCCGCAAATAAAGCATTGGGTGCGCAACGTGGAAAAGGAAGATCGTTTCTCTTTCTGGCTGCCGACTTCAAAGGATTATTTCTACCCGGATTTTGTGTGTGAATTGACCGATGGCCGGGTGCTGGTGATCGAATATAAGGGGGCGCACCTGTTGCACGATCCAGAAACCAGGGAGAAAGATCAGGTTGGCCACCAGTGGGAACAATCCAGCGGCGGGCGCTGCCTGTTCCTGATGGCGGTGGCGGCTGATGAGCAAGGGCGCGATGTCAGCCAGCAAATTGACAACAAGCTCAAGTGAGTGATGTGGATTACTTTTTTGGAGACGGACAAACTTCGTGTTCTGGGTCGTACCAGAATACATGCATCAGATTTTTATCGCGGATACAAAAGACGCGCATAGCGCCTTCCAGTCTGAATGACATCATTTCTTCGAGATCATCTAGCTTGAGTGCTGCAAGGCGATCCTGAGCACCCTTGCTCAGTGAGTTCTGCTGAATTGGGTGGCTGCCGGTTTCGATAATCTGCTGCCAATTCAGCCCTTCAAACTCGTGAAGCAGTTCCTGAACTTTTTTATACTTAGCCGGATCGGTTAGCGCAGTCCAAGCCCATGGGCCATTCTTGTCGGCGGATGAGTAACGCCAACAGAGAGGCAGCCCTTCGATCTGGGCAGCCGTGAAGCGACTCTTTGGCTGTTTACTTGTATTTACTGTCGCCGTTACATTTGGGTGCTTGCCGGTGTTTGGTGACTTCCCGGACTTTGGTTGTTTGTTCTTGGCCATGCTCACAAGGAGCTATAGTATTCGGCCATGTCGGCATGCGTGATTTCTGCGTCCCCGCGTTCCATCGGCGATAATCCGGCGCGTTCGCGCGCCAGTTTCCACGGGTCTTCCTCATGTGTGAGGTCAACTAGATACTTGGACGATTTACCGCCGTAATACTTAAGAACATTGTCCACTGTGTCTTTTTGGTTGGCATCCAGCTTGGACGGGGCGGCTGCAATCTTGGTCGCATCGACAGAGAAAAAACCACGGTGGGATTCGTACAATTCGCGAACAACGGGGCCATTCACCCAAGCTTCTATGCGCTCTTTGAAAAGTGGGGCTTCGTCCCAAACGAGCCCCCACGCCTGACAATAATAGACCAGCTTCTGAAGCTTCATGGTGGTCATTTCACCGGCGTTTTGCAGAATATAAGCTGCTACATCAAGGGCGCTCACTTCATTTTTCTTCATTGCGCTTCCCTTCTGGCAAGTCTCTCGGCATCTCGGCGCTATTCCTGAAAAGCCCCGCAGTCTACCCGATTTCGACATAGTAAAAAATCACTCTGAGGGTGTATAGCGGTCAAAATCTTTTCTAATTAAGGGGGCATTCTGTGGCCAAATGAGGGAAAGAGCAATACAGCCATCGAAATAAGGAAGCGTCAGGTGCATCCGCGCACCTGTCCGCTCAGTCACGGCGCTTGCAAGAAGAACCGCAAGCCCCGCGCCATCGCTACACCGTAGCAATCTGACAAAGCGCCGAAGGCATAACCCCGCCATCGGCTTGCCGCTCTCGCCACGTTGGTTCCGCTCCGTTTCCGCCGCCGCTTCACCACTGCGCGCCTCGCGAAAGAGCCCGCCAGGCGCTTGCGGTTCGCAGGCGGCTAGCGCGGTGCCACCTGAAAGCCCCGTGCTGTCTCGCCGTTGGGCAATGGTCTTGTCGGGCGGCAAAGTAACATAATGCCGAAATTATGCGCAA
>JASJPB010000028.1:0-21936 GCA_031426915.1 Sulfuricellaceae bacterium
ATGAATAACTTGAACATTCTGGCCGCACTGGCGGGCGCGCTGCTGCGTTGCCGGTTGCTTGCATGGAATGGCCATGCTGCGCACCCATCGCCTTGCACCGCATCCCGCCAGCACATCCATAATTGTCCAAGTTATCCACGGACAGCTCCTTACTCATGGTGCGGCACCAGCACTTCGCGGTTGCCATTGCTTTGCATCGACGACACCAGGCCGGCTTTTTCCATCTGCTCGATCAGGCGGGCGGCGCGGTTGTAGCCGATGCGCAACTGTCTTTGCACCGATGAAATCGACGCCCGGCGGGATTTGATCACGATGGACACCGCCTCGTCGTACATGGGATCGGACTCGGAATCTCCGCCCTCCTCCCCAGCCTCCCCTTCGCCATCGGATTGCCCGCCTTCCAGGATGCCTTCCACGTATTGCGGTGCGCCCATGGATTTCAGGTAATCCACCACCATGTGCACCTCGTTGTCGCCGACATAGGCGCCATGGACCCGCTGCGGGTAGCCGGTGCCGGGTGGCAGGTAAAGCATGTCGCCCTGCCCCAGCAAGGCTTCCGCGCCCTGCTGGTCGAGGATGGTGCGGGAATCGATCTTGCTCGACACCTGGAACGCGATGCGGGTCGGAATATTGGCCTTGATCAGGCCGGTGATGACATCCACCGACGGGCGCTGCGTGGCCAGAACCAGGTGAATGCCAGAAGCACGGGCCTTTTGCGCCAGGCGTGCGATCAGCTCTTCCACCTTTTTACCCACCACCATCATCAGGTCTGCCAGCTCGTCGATGAATACCACGATGAAAGGCATTTCATCGATCGGTTCCGGGGCGTCGGGCGTGAGGCTAAAAGGGTTGGTGATGGGCGTTCCGGCTTTCCTGGCATCGCGGATCTTCTGGTTGGCACCGGCCAGGTTGCGCACGCCCAGCGCCGACATCAGCTTGTAGCGCCGCTCCATTTCCGCCACGCACCAGCTCAGGGCGTTGGCGGCATGCTTCATGTCGGTGACCACCGGCGCGAGCAGATGCGGAATGCCCTCGTAAATGGACAGTTCGAGCATCTTCGGGTCCACCATGATGAGGCGCACCTGGGATGGCTCGGCCTTGTACAGCAGGGACAGGATCATGGCGTTCACCGCCACCGACTTGCCCGAGCCGGTGGTGCCCGCAACCAGTGCGTGGGGCATCTTGGCCAGGTCCGCCACCACCGGCTGGCCGCTGATGTCCTTGCCCATGGCGATGGTCAGCGGCGAGTTCATGCCCGCGTAGGCCTGCGAGCCCAGAATCTCGGACAGGCGCACCACCTGGCGTTTCGGATTGGGCAGTTCGAGGCCCATGTAATGCTTGCCGGGAATAGTTTCCACCACGCGGATGCTCACCACCGACAGCGCACGCGCCAGATCCTTGATCAGGTTCATGATCTGGCTGCCCTTGACGCCGACCGCCGGCTCGATTTCGTAGCGGGTGATCACCGGGCCGGGATAGGCCGAAATCACCTTCACCTCCACCCCGAAATCCGCTAACTTGCGTTCGATCAGGCGCGAGGTGTATTCCAGGGTTTCCGGACTGACGAATTCCATGCCCGGTTCGGCCTCATCCAGCAGGTGTAACGGCGGCAGCGGCGAATCCGGCATGTTCTCGAACAGCGGCGCCTGCTTTTCGCGCTGGATGCGCTCCGATTTGGGGATTTCCATCACCGGTGCCTGGATGTGGATCGGCTCGTGATCCTCGAAGCGTTTTTTCTCTTCCGTGACCACCTGTTCCCGTTCGACCTCGGCTTCCTTGCCGGCCTGCCGGTCCTGTCGATCCTGGTGGACGCGAATCACGAAGAAATAGGCATTCTCGATCCAGCCGCCCAGGCGTTCGATCAGCTCCAGCCACGAGAGGCCGATGAAGAAACTCAGGCCGATCGCTCCCAGCAGCAGCAACGACAGCGTGGCGCCGGTGAAACCCACCGATTTCCACAGGAAATTCCCGATCACCGCGCCCAGCATGCCGCCCGGAGCCAGGGGGAGGTCGATTTTGAGGCTGTGCAGGCGCAGCGCCTCGATGCCGCTGCTGGCCAGCAGAATGAAAATGAACCCGGCGAAAGCCACGAACAGGGAACGCCGGTCGGCATCCTCGACGCTGTCGATGCGGCGATAGCCCCAGGCAATCGCGAACAGGAAGAAGGCCGCCCACCAATAGGCGGAAACGCCGAACAGATAAAGGAAAATGTCGGCCGCCCATGCGCCCAGCGCGCCGCCGGCGTTATGCACCGCGCTCACCGTGACGCTATGCGACCAACCCGGATCGACGCGGTCGTAGGTACCGAGAATCATGATGAAATACAGCGCCAGACCAACCAGGGCCAGCCACCAGGATTCCCGGATCAGGCCGGAAATCCTGGGGGTGAAGGGGTGGCCGTCGGCTTGTCTGCCGGTGGAAATATTTTTTGACAATGCCATATACACCAGGGCGAAAAGGTTGGGCGATTATAGCAGATGACCCACCAATTCAAGGCCGCCTGTAATCAGTTTGCCTCGTCGTTTGCAGCGCTGCCCGCAGCTTGATATATTGCCAGCAAGCATTTTAACCTTACTCAGCCGAACTGTCCCCACCACGATCATGAGCGGCCCCATCACTGTTGCATTTTCCTTCGGTCCCCTGGGCGCCGTGATCCTGGCCGCCGAAGCGATGCGGGAAGCCCAGGCCATGGGACAGGAGTATGCCCAGGCACTCGAAAACGTGCAGGCGCGCGAAAACGCCCTTGCCGCCACCCGCCGCCAGCAGCGCAACGCGCTGGTGCAACAAAACGCAAGCCTGCATCAGGAAATGGCGCGCAATGAACGCCGCCTTGAACGTTTGCAAGGGATCAGTACCGCGCTGGGAAAATATTCTCCCCAAAACGCCGGCCAGATTCAGGTTGCGGCATTCCAGCGTCCGGAGAACGGAAATCAGGATGCACTGATCGAATACGCCAACGCCGTGCGCAAGGAAGTCGCGCGTATCGAAGCACTGCTGGCGCAGGCCGGTGCGGATTTCAGCGCACAGCGTCAGGCTGGAGTCGGTGAAGTTACCAGCGCTCCCGACCTTGAAGAGGCATTGAACGCCTACGCCTTGCAGCGCAGCCTGCAAGCTGGTCTATCCTCGGAACAGGCGGAGATTTTCAGGAATACTGCGGAGCGTGTTCTCAAACGGGTGGAACTGACCGGGAATGCAATTCTGCCGCATGATCTGGAGGCCCTCGCCGGGGAAATCGTGCTCGCCTCGTCCGTGGAACGGGCGGAAGAACTGGCGGCGGAACTGCGCCTTCGCGTGCAGCGTTACCGCGAAGAGCGGGTGGCGCAACAACTGGAAGCGGAACAAGCCAAAGACCTGCTGGAAGCCCTGCAGGACGACGTGCCG
This sequence comes from Sulfuricellaceae bacterium, assembly GCA_031426915.1. Classification (GTDB taxonomy): domain Bacteria; phylum Pseudomonadota; class Gammaproteobacteria; order Burkholderiales; family Sulfuricellaceae; genus Sulfurimicrobium. The sequence continues at coordinate 3,382 of JASJPB010000028.1, forward strand.
GCAGAGCTGCGCGCGCTTCTGGAGCAGGTCGTTTCCGGTGCGGAAAGGCTGGACGCGGCAACGCGGCAATCCGCGCAACGCCTGCTGACAGCCGCGCAGGAGGCCCGAGAGCGGCAGGAGCAGCAAGCGGCCGCCGTGGTGCTGGAACAGTCCCTGCGCGATATGGGTTATGAGGTTGAGGGTGTGGAAAACACCCTGTTCGTGGAAGGCGGGGTGGTTCACTTCCAGCGCCAGGGCTGGGAAAATTATTTCGTGCGGCTGAGACTGGACCCGCAGGAAAAAACCATCAACTTCAACGTGGTGCGCCCCCGTGGCGGCGAGGAAAGCGCGGCGCGAAAACGTCAGGACACGCTCGCAGAGGACCGCTGGTGCACCGAGTTCCCGCAATTGCTCAAGACCCTTGCTGCAAGGGGGCTGCATTTCAATGTCACGCGCCAGCTCGGCGCCGGCGAATTGCCGGTGCAGGTGGTCGATCCCGCCAGCCTGCCGCAAGCGCGGACGGAAGAAGAACACAGCCGGACGGAAAACAAGCCACTGCAAAAAGGATGGCCATGAACAAGGCTAAAACGCCATGGAACTGACGCCACGCTGGATTGGCGACCTGGAACGGCTGCTGCCGATCCGCTCGCAATTCGTCATCGCCGGCAACATCCGCGACCATTTCCTCACACCGCTGCCCGGCGGGCTGACCGTCGCGCCGTTGTTGCGCTGCGTGTGGACCTACCTCAGCCGTCAGGATTATCGCTGCCTGCTGGTTTACGATCCGGTGGAGGGACTGCGCCCCTACCCCAACGAACCGGCCACGGTGGAACTCGCCACCCGCCTGTTCGACCTCAAGTTGCAGGACGGAGTGATGCCGGTCAGCCTGGAGAGCCTGGTCGGGGTGATGGAGAAAGTGGCGGCCATGCGCGAGGCGCGTTGCGGGCTGGTGATCGATTTCGCCTCGCGCCTGGTGCGCCAGCCCGATCATCTGGACGCCAATGAACACCGTTTCTATGTGGCTGCCGAGCGCCTGTCGCTGATCGCCAACCCGATCATCCCGCGCGGCGCCGACCCCTATTCCAGCGCCGGCAAGGCCCGCTTCAACCCCATCCTGTGGCTTGTCAACCGCCCCCAGGACATGCCCTCCTGGTTTACCCTCGACAGCGCCCGTGTCGGCGCGCTCAACGTGTCTTTTCCCGACTATGAAACCCGTCTTGAGACGGCCGGCATTCTGGGGGGGCGCTTCCAGGGCTTCGTGGCGGGCGATGAAGCCGGGCGGGAAAAATATGCCAAACTTTTCTCCGCTGCCACCGAAGGGCTGCCGCTGACCGCGATGAGCGACATCGCCCAGCTTGCCGACCGGCAGGGTATCGCGTTCGGCGACGTGGACGACGCGGTGCAGTGCTTCAAGGTGGGCGCGCTGGAAAACCCGTGGAAGAAAGGCTACCTGCGCGAGAAAATCGCCGACGCCCAGCCTTTTATCGAGGACCGGGTGCGCGGCCAGCAACAATCCGTGATCAAGACCATCGACATCCTGATGCGCTCGGTGATGGGCCTTACCGGCGCCCAGGCGCGTTCCGGCGGCAACCGCCCGCGCGGCGTGCTGTTCTTTGCCGGCCCCACCGGCGTCGGCAAGACCGAACTCGCCAAGACCCTGACCCAGCTTATCTTCGGCGACGAGCGCGCCTACATCCGCTTCGACATGAGCGAATTCGCCGACGAGCACACCAGCGCCCGCCTGCTCGGCGCGCCGCCGGGGTATATCGGCTACGACGCCGGGGGCGAACTGACCAACGCGGTGCGCGACAAGCCTTTCAGCGTGATCCTGTTCGATGAAATCGAAAAGGCGCACCCGCGCATCCTCGACAAGTTTCTGCAAATTCTCGAAGACGGCCGCCTGACGGACGGGCGCGGCGATACCGCTTATTTTTCCGAATCCATCATCATCTTCACCTCCAACCTCGGCATCACCGTCGAGGACGAGCATGGCCGGCGGGTCCAGAACGTGCAGCCGGGAGACGCCTACGACAAGGTGGAAAGCCGGGTGCGCGGCGCGATCCAGGATTACTTCAAATTCCGCCTGTCGCGGCCGGAAATCCTCAACCGCATCGGCGACAACATCGTGGTGTTCAACTTCATCACGCCCCCCATCGCCGCGCAGATTTTCGACGGCATGATGAAGAATGTGCTCAACCGGGTACGCGAGGAGCACAAGATCGAGCTGCTGATCCCGGATCCGGTGCGCGCGCACCTGCTCGACCTGTGCACCCGCGACCTGTCCAACGGCGGGCGCGGCATCGGCAACCGCATCGAGTCGGTTTTCATCAACCCGCTGGGGCGCGCGCTGTTCCGCTTCCCTCTGGAAGGCCGCGCCAGTATTACCGTGAGCGGCATCGCGGAAGACGAAAACCGCATCGTCAGCGTGACGCTGGAATGACGGCCCGTTCGCCAAAGATTCAGGTCAACAAGGCGCATTACCCGGTGACTGTGCTCGGACCGGGGCGGCGCATCGGCATCTGGCTGCAGGGTTGCAGCGTGCGCTGCAAGGGCTGCGTTTCTATGGACACCTGGGAGCCGGACCCGCATCGCGCAATGCCGGTGCAGCAACTCATTGCCTGGTGCAGGCGCACCGCCGGGAACGAACTCGATGGCATCACCCTCAGCGGCGGCGAACCTTTCGACCAGCCCGGCGCGCTGCGTGCGCTGCTGACGGGACTCCATGACTGGCGCAAGCAAGGCGGCCTCGATTTCGACCTCCTGTGCTATAGCGGCTACCCCATGAAAACCCTGGAACAGCGCCACAAACCCCTGCTCGCGCTGCTGGACGCGGTGATTCCCGAACCCTATGCCGACGGATTGCCGCTTGGCAAGATCTGGCGGGGATCGGCCAACCAGTCCCTGCTGCCGCTGTCGGAACGGGGGCGCTTGCGCTATGCCCCCTTCCTGGAGCAATGCCCCGAGGAGCAAGGCAAACGCATGCAGGTGGCGGTGGAAGGCGGACGCATCTGGATGATCGGCATTCCGGAGCGCGGCGACATGGAACAGGTGGAGGCTCTTTGCCGCCAGCGGGGGCTGTCGCTGGGCCAGGTTTCATGGCGGCGCTGAGATAATCCTAGAAACCTCGGTTGACCGCTCCATTGAGTGCGTAATGCAATGAATTTAATAAATTTCTTCGTTAATCATTGGTTCACCCATTTGGTGAGGTCGCTACGTGGTGGATTGCACGGTTTTTGGGGCGCATGGCTGCGTTGCAACTCCTTGGAATGGAATGACCATTCCGCGTCGTTGCGCCTTGCCCTGCACCCCAAAAACCGCACACTCCACCACGTCCAACTGAGGTTTCTAGGATAATCCACTTGACGCAAGAATACGTCCGCATCTGTCCGGTTTGCAAAGCCAGCAACCCGGCCGACCAGCCGCTGTGCAGTTGCGGCGCCTCCCTCGCTGGCGTCGATTTCTCGCTCAAAATCGAACCTCCCATAGCGCCCGGCGATTTGACGCATGTCGAAGTGTCCGTTTTGGACACGCCGCCGGCGGGCATGATGAGCTGTCCCCATGCCGATTGCGCGCAGCCCAATCCCGTGGGCCGGGAGCGTTGCCTCTACTGCAACCGGCCGTTAGGCGCAGTTACGGCCGCCGAGGCGTCCGGGGAATCCCGCTACACCCTGCCCTCCGTGCTGCGCGAAGACTATCGCCTGATCGAGGATTTCCCCGCCACGGGAAGCGAGGCCGACCTGATGCTGGTCGAGTCGCTGCAAAGCGGGGAAAGGCTGGTGGCCAAGCTTTACCGCAAGGGCATTCTGCCCGATAGCGAACTGCTGGCCCGTCTCAGCCAGGGCGCGGCAAGTCACGTGGTGCGTCTGGTCAAGCATGGCATGAGCGACGGCTATGCTTACGAACTGATGGAATATTGCGCGCACGGCACGCTGCGCCAGTTACTGGATTCAGGCCCGTTGCCACGGGAAGGAGTGCGCCGGATGGTGGCGGAACTGGCTGCGGCGATCGGCGAAATTCACGCCCAGCGCATCCTGCACCGCGACCTCAAGCCCGAGAATATCCTGTTGCGCGCCGTGGACCCATTGCGGCTGGCGTTGACCGATTTCGGCATTTCCTCGCTGCAACAGGCCACCCAGCATTTCACCACCCTGGCACGCACCGTGAAATACGCCGCCCCGGAAGCCCTGACCGGCGTGCTCGACGAAAAAGCCGACTGGTGGTCGCTGGGCATGATCGTGCTGGAAGCGGCGAGCGGGCGCCATCCATTCGAGGATTTGTCGGAGCAGGTCATCAACCATCATCTCGCCACCCGCTCCATCGACGTGCGCCAGGTGTTCGACGACGAATTGCGCAAGCTGTGCCGCGGGCTGCTGCTGCGCGACCCCAAGCGCCGCTGGGGCGCGCAGGAAGTCGCGCGCTGGCTGGCGGGCGACGAATCGCTTGAGGCGCCGGAAGACAGTGCTGGCCCCCTGCTTTCGATTCGCCCCTACCGCATCGGGGAAGCGGAATGCACCACGACCACCGAACTGGCGCTGGCCCTTGCGAAAAACTGGGAGGACGCCTGCAAGGACCTCAAGCGCGGCGCCATCGGAGCCTGGCTCGAGCAGCAGTTGAATGACCAGAATCTGGTGCGCAAATTGCAGGATATTCTCGACCAGCGCGGCGTCAGCGACGATTATCGCCTGCTGCGCTTCCTGCTGGCCGCGGCACCGGACATGCCCGGCGTGTGGCGCGGCAAGGCGATCACCCGGGAAGACATTCTGACGGCGGCCAATCAAGCGCTCTCCGATGACAAGGCGGCGCAGGCCTGGCTCGAAAGCATAGGCAACGAACAGGTGCTGGAAGCTTTCGGAAATTCCGGCGAAAGCGGATACGGTGAACTTGCTCGGCTCTGGCGTGAGGGCTGGGAGCGTTTCTGCGTACTGTGGGAAACGGCGCACCAGGCGCAGGAAGCGTGGCTCGCCACGCCCAAATCGATGGATGGCGAATCTTCCAGCGCCTACGTGGATATCGATGAAGTCATGTATTCCCGTCCGCTGCGCCTCGCCCAGCCCTCGCGGCGCAGCCTGAATGCCAGGCTGTTGCTGTCCTTGCACGACCCCGCCCTGGTCGACACGATGCGCGTCGAGGTGCTGGCCGCCCTCGGGGAAATCAGCGAATACTGCCCCTGGTTCGCATCCGTGGGCGATGTATCGCAGCTCGATCCCGTCGGCGTGCTCGCTGCCCGGCAGTTGCTGCCTTTCGCACGCCGGGATGCGGCAGATGAAAAGAAACGGCTGGGCGGTTACCACGACAACCGGGAGCAGAATATTGCATCCCTGCGCAGCCGGATCGAGACCGACTTGCGCTTGGTTATCGATGCCGGAAAGCTATCCGTGACCGATCAGACGGCTCGAATCGAACTGACCACTGCACTGGCCCGCTTTCATGAAACGGCCCAAAAGGCGATGAGCCTGGCCTACAGCGAGGAGAGCTTCCGCAAGCTGCAGGCGTTTATCGAAAGTCAGAGCGAGCGCGCCTTTGCGCTGGGCGAGGCATTCAACCAGCTGGACAGCGTCGAGGAGATGAACGCCATATATATTCAGCCCAACCGCCTCGCGTTGGCGCTCGGCGCCCTGGCTTTCATCTATGTGCTGGCCGCGCCTTGGGCCGCCCTGCTATTGGCTGCCGCGCTGGCATCCTACGGCGCACTGCGGTTTGCAGCCTGGAAAACAGCTTGCAGGCACGTCCAAGAGGCATATCGTGCCTTCGTGCGCCAGAGCAGGTTACTCTTGCGAGAGACCCAAACGTCGGACAAATGAATGTCGGCTTTCTTGTTAAAATGCCGATCAACCCAACTATCTTCGTTTGAATATTTCCCCCTACATCCAACCTGGAGCAAAACAACATGACCGTCAAACATTGCCAGCTACTCATCCTCGGTTCCGGCCCCGCCGGTTACACCGCCGCTGTTTACGCCGCCCGTGCCAACCTGAAGCCGGTTCTGATCACCGGCATGCAACAGGGCGGACAGCTCACCACCACCACCGAAGTGGACAACTGGCCGGCCGATGTCGACGGCGTGATGGGCCCGGTGCTGATGGAACGTTTCCAGAAGCACGCCGAGCGCTTCAACACCGAAATCATCTTCGACCAGATCCACACCGCCAAGCTGACCGAGAAACCCTTCACGCTGATCGGCGATGCCGGCACCTACACCTGCGACGCGCTCATCATCGCCACCGGCGCATCCGCCAAATACCTCGGCATTCCCTCGGAACAGGCCTTCATGGGACGCGGCGTGTCCGGTTGCGCCACCTGCGACGGCTTCTTCTACAAGAACCAGGAAGTGGCGGTCGTCGGCGGCGGCAACTCCGCCATCGAGGAAGCGCTGTATTTGTCCAACATCGCCAAGCACGTCACGCTGGTGCATCGCCGCGACACCTTCAAGGCGGAGAAAATCATGGTGGACAAGCTGATGGACCGCATCAAGAACGGCAACATCACGCTTGAAGCCTTCTGTGAGCTGGACGAAGTGCTGGGCGACAAGACCGGCGTCACCGGCATGCGCCTCAAGAACGTCAACGACGGCTCGACCAAGGACATCAACCTGCAAGGCATTTTCATCGCCATCGGCCACAAGCCCAATACCGACCTGTTCGAGGGCCAAATGCAACTGGAAGGCGGCTATATCGTGACACAGGGCGGCAACAAGGGCTTCGCCACCCAGACCAGCATCCCCGGCGTATTCGCCGCAGGCGACGTGCAGGACCACATCTACCGCCAGGCCATCACCAGCGCCGGCACCGGCTGCCAAGCCGCGCTGGATGCAGAGCGTTATCTGGACAATCTGGCCAAATAACCCGGCCTTGTGACCCGTGGATGACGAGGATTTCCGGCTGTTCCGTGCCGCGTTCGGCGATGTCAGGCCGCTTCAGCACGAGTCCAGGGCTCATCATCCACGGCGCAAACCCCGGCCTGTTCCCCGCCATGCCTTGCGCGACAAGCGCGAGGCAGGAGCGGATTCCCTCAGCGATCATGTGTATTGGGCAGACAGCGTCGAAAGCGGCGAGGAACTGGTGTTCCAGCGCCCCGGCCTGCAACATCAGGTCATGCGCAAACTCCGCAGCGGCCACTGGGGCAATCAGGGCGAGCTCGACCTGCACGGCCTGACCGCCGCCGAAGCCAAGCTCGAATTGATCCGCTTCCTCCAGCACTGCCAGAAAAACAGCCTGCGCTGCGTGCGCATCATCCACGGCAAGGGCCTGCGCTCCAAGGACCAGGAGCCGGTGCTAAAAAACAAGGTGGCCCACTGGCTGATGCAGCGCGATGAAATCCTCGCCTTTTGTCAGGCCAGGGCGGCGGATGGCGGCAGCGGCGCGATGCTGGTGTTGTTGCGGTCTTTTTGAGCCTTGTCTGATCCAGCCAGCGTTTTGGATAAGCCTCGTCGCGTCACCTGTATGCCCCCCTGAACCAAGGCAATATCTGTTCTCAGAAATCGTTCTTGAAATGGCATTGTCAAACCACTACCATGAACCCGGATCATCCATTAGCCCAAATATGTCCAAAACGACATGCTGTAGGGGCGAATTCATTCGCCAATGGCGGTTAAAACCGCCCCTACAGACACTAATGGACAGTCCGGGATGAAAACCCGTTTCGACAAGGAGCAGAGCATGGGACAACTGAACCGCATCACCCAGCAGCCCGATGTGATGGGTGGCAAAGCGTGCATCCGAGGCATGCGTGTCACGGTCGGCATGGTCGTGGGACAAATCGGCGCGGGGCACAGTATCGACGAAATCCTCGCCGATTACCCCTATCTTGAGCGCGAGGACATCATGCAGGCACTTCGCTACGCCGCATGGCGTTCCGAGGAACGCGAGGTCATGCTGGCCACCGCATGAAGCTCATCGTCGATATGAACCTGTCGCCGCGCTGGGTGAGCATGCTAGCCGGCGCCGGTATCGAGGCGGCTCACTGGTCAACGCTCGGGACGAAGGATGCGCCAGATTCAGAGATCATGGCATATGCAAGCGCGAACGACTGCGTGGTGCTCACGCATGACCTGGACTTCAGCGCGATCCTCGCTGCAACCCATGGCGAAAAACCCAGCGTCGTGCAAATCCGCGCCGAGGATGTCAGCCCGGATGTAATCGGCACGCAGGTGATTATCGCGCTACGCCAAATGGCAACCGAGCTGGAAGAAGGCGCGTTGCTTACCGTCGATCCGAACCGCACGCGCTTACGCTTGCTGCCACTGCAGTCGAGAGGCTGAGAAGCCACACGGCCAGAAATTGGACCAGGGTTTTGATTAGACATACGGCGCAATGCCCTACGGTTATTGCGCCCTACGCTCACTGTTATCCCCGTTCCCACTATGCAAAAGCCGGGGCGTTCAAGGTGCGCACGTGCCCATGGATCGAGATGGATTTTCCGGGATTATCCATTGGCGCGTGTAGGGGCGGCTTCAGCCGCCCATGGGCGAATAAATTCGCCCCTACAATGTGTCTTTTGGAAAACTCAGGGCTAATCGGCAATCTGGATTCAAGCTTTCCAATCCGCCCGGTGCTAACATAACACCCTAACCATATCAATTGGGGTAATTAGCATGATCAAGGAAGCCACCGCGATGACGGTTCGCCAGAACCTCGGCGAACTGCTCAATGAAATCCAGTACGGTCACGACCAAATCGTGATCACCAAGAGCGGCAAGCCCGTTGCCGCCATGGTGAATGTGCAACTGTTCGAAAAAATCCGCCTGCTCAAGGGAGAATTCGACCGCCTTTCCGCTGAATTGGCCGCTGCATATAAAGACGTTGACGCAGCCATGGCGGAAACCGAGATCGCCGAAGCCATTGCCGCCGCCCGGAAGCATTGAATGCGCGTTGTTCTGGATAGCAATGTTTTCATCTCCGGCCTGATGCTGCCGCAAAGCATTCCGGGCAAAATCCTCACGGCCTGGAGCAGCGGACAGTTCGATCTGGTCCTTTCCGAGCCGATGCTGGGTGAAATCAGCCGGGTCCTGTCCTATCCGAAGATCATCCGCCGCATCGGCTGGGATGAAGCGAAAATTGCCCGCTATATTGCCCTGTTGCGTTTCGAGGCGGAGGTCGTCAGCGTCGAGGGCATAGTCGCGGATGTTTCGGGCGATCCGGACGACTCGCCCATCCTGGCCACGCTTTTGGCGAGCAAGGCGGACTGCATAGTGTCCGGTGGCCAGCATCTGCTTTGCCTGGCTGGAGAACACCGGATTTGTTCGCCGGTTGACTTTGTTTCCAGGATTTTTCATGTTTGATGCCACCTTGCCTGCACCCCGCCCTTCGTGCTGAACAGAATCAGGTAAAACCCTATGGCGAAGTAGGCCTTTTATGGGTAATGTATCCGTAGCCCCCGTGTTACTTGAAGGGGATGTTTTTCAGCACTTTTGAATGAAGAAACAATCATGAACAACGTCAGCGACAATTCAAACGCAAAAAATTTTTCTGTGATGCTACCTTGTGAGCCGGGGCAGTTTAAGGAGTTCATTAGTGGACTACTTGGAAAACCACAAACGATTACTCAACAAATGCGGGGAGTTTTTAGCATCGCCAAACAGGATTTAGTAAACCTTAACCATTTAATATGGCAGCGAGTAGAGCAGCAAAACCAAGGGACGCTGATTCAATTTACTACTCGAATAGTATTTGATGATGGGTCTTCAGTTCTTTTAAATAGCTTAGGTGATCTTGAAACCTATCATGAAATTAGGCCCGTAATTTCTACTCAAGTACATTTATCATGGGTCTTCTTGCTACAATTTAAGGATCGCGCTGTTCCGGAAAAACAAGTCATTGATGTTTCCTTTACAACGGGAGGTGGTTCAGCTTTCAGCTATGAAAGAGGTGAAGAAATAATCGTTCGAGGCTTGGGTTTCTTACAAACGGGTACGGCAGCTTTTCGAATACAGCATACTGCCAGAACTTGGGGATTCGATATGCAAGCTTTACTAAATAGCCATTTAAAGTCCATTTTAGTCAAAGAATCTCCAATCAGAGCGTTTGTACGTGATAAGAGTGGAAAGATATCATTCATTGCTGCATCTATTTTTTTCACGCTTGCTTTTATAACGGTCTATAAAAAGGGTTTGAATTTATTGGCAGAACAAAATAATGCCATTTCAGAATTTAAGGGCGTGGGTGTAGACATTGCATCAAAAGTGGATTATTTACTAACTTCCATATCTTCTGGCATATGGGAGAGGTTTCTTCTAACATCACTAGGCTATATCATTACCGCCCTTGTATTATCAGTTGTCCTTGGGATATTCATGGAGTCTCGTGCGGACACTACGAAACCGAGCTTTATTTTGCTTTCCCCAAAAGCCGAGTTGAACAAAACGTCCAAGTTGAATGAATACGACTCCAAATGGATTGGGTTAATTATTTCAATTGCTGTGGGATTGCTAACGGGGATAGCAGGTAATTATATTTATGCGCATTACCTAAATTAGAAATTTATACGCGCTTTATCTTTGGATTCCATGCCAGTTGAATAATATCCTGAATATACCCGTGACCAAACTTGTCCGAACTGTCGAGCCGAACGCCATGGGCCTTTCGAAGAAAAGGCCCGTTTCTTTGCCGTGATTCTCCTGCAACGACAGGGCACCTAGTATGTTGGTTAACATGCGCTGAAATCCGCTCCAGCCCCCTTTTCTGCTATACTCGCCGCCATTTTGAAGCCATCCGAATCCCACCCTCTTTCCCAACAACGGCGCGGCCTGTGGCTGATGCTGTTGGTCTTTGCCGTGCTCTGGTTCGGCAATCTCGATTACCGCCACCTGGTCAAGCCTGACGAGGGGCGCTACGCCGAAATCCCGCGCGAAATGGTTGCCAGCGGCGACTGGACCACGCCGCGCCTGAACGCCATCAAGTATTTCGAAAAACCCGCGCTGCAATACTGGGCCACGGCCACCGCCTACACGCTGTTCGGCGAGCATGAGTGGACCGCCCGCCTGTGGAGCGCGCTGACCGGGTTTGCCGGCGTGCTGCTGGCGTTTTTCGCGGGGCGGCGCCTGTGGGGCGAGGATGCCGGCCTGTATGCGGCGCTGGTGCTGGGCAGCAGCCTGCTCTACGTGGGCATCGGGCATATCAATACCCTCGACATGGGGGTCACCTTCTTCATGACGCTGGGCATGACGGGCTTCCTGCTGGCTCAGCACCCCGGCGCCACGTCCAGGGAAAACCGGCTGTGGATGCTGGTCACCTGGGCCGCTCTGGGCTTCTCGGTGCTGAGCAAGGGGCTGATCGGCTTGGCGCTGCCGGGCGCGGTGTTGGTGCTGTACACACTGATCCAGCGCGACTGGGCGCTGTGGAAGCGGCTGCACCTGGTTTCCGGCTTTATCCTGTTCCTGCTCATTACCGTGCCCTGGTTCGTCATGGTGTCGCAGGCTAATCCCGAGTTCTTCCATTTCTTCTTCATCCACGAACACTTCGAGCGCTTCCTCACCAAGGCGCACGGGCGCTATCACCCCTGGTATTACTTCGTGCCCATCTTGCTGCTGGGCATACTGCCCTGGCTGGTGGTGCTGTTCGAATCCCTGTTCGGCGCGCTGAAAAAGGATGCGCCGCAAGGCTTCCAGATCAAGCGCTTCCTGTTGATCTGGTCGGTGTTCATCTATTTCTTCTTCACCATTTCCAGCTCCAAGCTGCCGTCCTACATCCTGCCCATCTTCCCGGCGCTGGCGCTGCTAATCGGTGAACGCCTGGTCCGGCTGGAAGGCAGGGCGCTGTTCAAGAGAATGCTGCCGGTCGCCGCGCTGGCGGGAGTGGGGCTGATTTTCTCGCCCTACACGGTGATGTTCGCCAGCAATACCGTTCCCCTCCCCCTTTACCAGAAATACACCGTGTGGGTGGTGGCCGCCGCCGCGCTGTGGCTGGCCGGCACGGCATTGGCCATGCTCTGGGCCTGGCGCAATCAATCCCGACGCGCACTGATCCTGTTCGCCTTTACCGCGCTGATCAGCTTCCAGTTGATCATTTCCGGCCACGAAAGCCTGGCGCCGTCGAATTCCTCCAACTACCTGGCGGAGCGCATCCAGCCGCACCTCAGGCCGGGCGTCCCGTTTTACAGCGTCAACATGTACGATCAGACCCTGCCGTTTTATATCAAGCGCACCTTTACGCTGGTGGCCTACCAGGACGAACTGGCGTTCGGATTGCAGCAGGAGCCGCAGCTGTGGATTCCTGACGTCGCGGCTTTCGAGCAGAAATGGCGTAGCGAGCCCTATGCGTTGGCGATCATGCCGCCCGACATGTTCGTGCAATTGCAATCCCACGGCCTGCCAATGAAGGAGATCGCCCGCGACACCCGTCGTGTGGTGGTGACAACGCCATGAACCTGGAAACCTCAGTTGACCGCTCATTTGGATTTTCAACAGCATGTTTCTAAATTGCTTTCTCACAATATTGGCATTCACCCGGTGGGTGAGTCCGCTACAGGCTGGATTGCACGGTATTCCGGGCTCATGGCGGCGTTGTAACTCCTTGGAATGGAATGACCATTCCGCGTCGTTACGCCTTGCCCTGCACCCGGAAAACCGCACACTCCAGCCTGTTCAACTGAGGTTTCCAGGTTGAACGCACTCAGTTTTTCCCTCGTCCTGACCGGCGTGCTGCTCAACGCAGGAGCCCAGTTGCTGTTGAAGGCCGGCACCAACGCCATCGGTCATTTCGCCTTCAGCCGCGAGAACATCCTGCCCATCGGCTGGCAACTCGCCACCGAGCCGCATATCTTCGGCGGCCTGACCTGTTACGTGATCAGCGTGGTGGTGTGGATCATGGCCCTGTCCCGGGTCGAGGTCAGCATTGCCTACCCGATGTTGTCCATCGGCTACGTGGTGAACGCGGCTGCGGCATGGTGGCTGTTCGGCGAGGCGGTTTCGCTGACCCGCCTGGCGGGGATCGGCATCATTATCATCGGTGTGTATATCGTGGCGAGGAGCTGATGAGCTTCCTGCCTTTTACCCGGCCCAGCATAGACGAGGAAACCATCCAGGGTGTGGTCGAGGTGCTGCGCTCGGGCTGGATCACCAGCGGCCCCAAGGTCAAGGAATTCGAGGCTGCACTGTCGGCGTATTTTGGCGGCAGGCCGGTGCGTGCTTTCAGCTCCGGCACCGCCACGCTGGAAGTGGCCTTGCAGTTGTGCGGCATCGGGCCTGGCGATGAAGTCATCACCACGCCCATGTCCTGGGTCGCCACTTCCAACGTGATCCTGCATGTCGGCGCGCGCCCGGTGTTCGTCGATATCGACCCGGTTACGCGCAACATCGACCTGAATTTGATCGAAGCCGCCATCACGCCAGCTACCCGAGCCATTCTTCCGGTGGACCTGGCCGGCCTGCCGGTGGACCGCGACCGCCTCAACGCCATCGCCGCCAGGCATGGACTGCGCGTGATCGAGGATGCCGCCCAGTCGATGGGCGCAAGCTGGAACGGCAAATGCATCGGTTCATTCGGCGACCTGATCTCCTTCAGCTTCCATGCCAACAAGAACATGACCACCAGCGAGGGCGGTTGCCTGGTGCTGAATGACGAAACACAAATTCCGCTGACGGAAAAACTGCGCCTGCAGGGCGTGGTGCGTTCCCCGGATGGCAATATGGACGTCGATGTCGCCGGCGGCAAATCCAACCTGACCGACATTGCGGCGCGCATCGGTCTTGGGCAGTTACCGCACATCGATGCTTTCACCGAGCAGCGGCGCGAACTGGCACGGCATTATTTTGCCTGTTTCGACCGTTCCCTGGGCTGCCAGTTGCCGCCCGAGAATTTCAGCGACAGCAACTGGCACATGTTCCAGATCCTGCTGCCGCTGGACCGCCTCGCCGTCAGCCGGGGCGAATTCATCGAACAAATGCGCCAGCGCGAGATCGGCGCGGGCGTGCATTACCCGGCCATCCACCTGTTTACCCTTTATCGCGGCTTGGGCTTCAAGGAAGACGATTTCCCGCACGCGGAAAAAGTGGGCCGCGAGACTGTAACCCTGCCGCTATTCCCGGCGATGACGTTGCAGGACGTGGAACGGGTGTGTGAAGCGGTACGGGAAATCCTTGCCGGGGCATGCAAGTGAGCCTGCCCGCCGATGCAACGCTTGCCAAACAACTGCGCGGCAGTTTCCTTATTGCCGCCGGGCTTTATTTTGTCGATGCCATCTGGCTGGGGCAAGGCGCCATTGCCATTTTCGGGCTGCTGGTAATACTTTTCTTCGCGCTGCCGCGCACCTTGTGGGCATGGAAAAACAAGCCGTTGCGCAATTTACGCGCCGCCAAATTGCTGATTTACCTGATTATGGTGTTTGCGATCGGCGCGACTATTCAGACTGATCTGGCCCTTGCGAAACAGCATGCCGAAACCGTGATCGCGGCCTTGAAACAATATCAGGCCAAGCATGGAGCCTATCCGGACAAACTTGAACAACTGGTGCCGGAGTTTCTGCCCGCCATTCCCGATGCCCGTTTCAGCCTGACGCAGAACACGTTTTTCTACCATGCCGCGGATAACAGCCACAACCTGAGCTATATGGTGATGCCGCCGTTCGGGTGGGAGTTGCATAACCTGGAAACCGGCCGCTGGACCGTCAGAGACTGAATATGAATACCCCTGAAATTTCCATCGTCATCCCCGTATACAACGAGGAAGAAGGCCTGCAATCCCTGTTCGACCGCCTGTATCCGGCCCTGGACAAACTGGCAAGAAGCTACGAAGTCGTGTTCGTCAACGACGGCAGCCGCGACCGCTCTGCCGCCATCCTGCGCGAACAGTTCCAGAAACGCCCCGACGTGACGCGGGTGATCCTGTTCAACGGCAACTTCGGCCAGCACAAGGCCATCATGGCCGGTTTCGAACATTGCCGCGGCAGCAAGATCGTCACCCTCGATGCCGACCTGCAAAATCCGCCGGAAGATATCGGTAACCTGTTGGCGAAAATGGACGAAGGTTACGATTACGTGGGTTCGATCCGCCGCCAGCGCAACGACAGTGCATGGCGCCACCTTGCATCCCGCGCCATGAACCGCCTGCGCGAACGCATCACCCACATCAAGATGACCGACCAGGGCTGCATGCTGCGCGCCTACAGTCGCGACATCATCGACACCATCAACCAGTGTCACGAGGTCAACACCTTCATCCCCGCGCTGGCCTACAGCTTTGCCCGTAACCCGACCGAGGTCACCGTCGGCCACGAGGAGCGCACTGCCGGGGAATCCAAATACTCCATCTACAGCCTGATCCGCCTCAATTTCGACCTGATGACCGGGTTCTCGCTGGTACCGTTGCAGATGTTTTCCATGGTGGGTATTGCGGTGTCCCTGCTGTCCGCCTTTTTCGTGGTACTGCTGGTGGTCCGCCGTGTACTGGTGGGCCCGGAGGCGGAAGGCCTGTTCACCCTGTTTGCCATCGCTTTCTTCCTGATCGGAATCACGTTGTTCGGCATCGGTCTGCTGGGGGAATACGTGGGCAGGATTTACCAGGAAGTGCGCCACCGGCCGAGGTATCTGATTCAGGCAATTCTGGAGCAGAAAACGCCCACGGAGTAACGTTTTCCATTTAACGCGTGTCGTTATATAATAAATCATGATTCAGTCGTTCAAATGCGGCAACACGCAAGCTCTGTTCGCGGGTCAGACGGTTCCACGCTTCGTCAATATCCGCTCGGTGGCTGAACGTAAACTGCAAATGCTGCATCGGGCAACGCGCATAGAGGATTTGCGCGCGCCGCCCCAAAACCGGTTGGAGAAACTTAAAGGCACCCGCAAGGAGCAATGGAGCATCCGCATCAACGACCAATGGCGCCTATGCTTCCGTTTCGAGGATGGCAACGCCTTTGATGTAGAGATCGTGGACTACCACTGAATGGAGGCTAATATGACCGCAGTTAATGGAATGCGCCCAATCCACCCAGGCGAAATCCTGCGCGAGGAATTCCTGATTCCGCTGGGGCTATCCGCCAATGCACTGGCCATCGCCCTGCGCATTCCCGCACCACGCATCAACGACATCGTGCGCGAACGTCGGGCAATCAGCGCCGATACGGCACTAAGACTGGCGCGCTACTTCGGCACCAGCGCGGAATTCTGGCTGGGTCTTCAGGCAGATTTCGACCTGAAAATCACCTTGGCAGGAAACGGCGACAAAATCGAGCAAGACATCGTGCCCATGGCACGGGCAGCTTGAGAGTGGGTAGGCAAGTAGGATGGGCACGTTTTCTGTGCCCACCTTAATAAGCTTTTTGTTATATTTTTGGGGAGTTCCGTGGAAAAATCTTGGAAAGAAGCTATCAAGAAAGTGCTAGCAGAGGCTGATGCACCTCTGCACTACACGGAAATTTCCGAGCAGATTCTATCTCGTGGTTATTACTCCACTGATGGAGCAACTCCAGCCGCAACAGTGAACGCTCAAATATCGTCATCTATCAAGCATGATGGCGAAAAATCACCCTTCATTCGCGTTGGCAAGGGGATATTTTCACTTCGAGGTTTAACGGCGACTCCGGTAACAGCAACCGCTAACAAACCAAAAGCACCAGAAGCTGTAGCGGAATCGGAGGATGAAACACCTGATTCAATCATTCACTCTTTCGGCATGTATTGGCAACGTGATCTTGTTGTCTGGCGTAACGATCTGAAGATGTATGGCAAGCAACAGGCGCTATCCAAACCGGTTGATTTCGGGAAACAAAAGGGCATTTACATCCTTTACGATCACCATACGGTTGTTTATGTTGGGCGCGCTATTGACCGACCTTTGGGCAAACGTTTGTATGAGCACACCGTTGATCGGCTTGGCAGTCGCTGGAATCGCTTTTCTTGGTTTGGCCTTCTCGATGTAACCCGAGAGGGTAACCTCCGTGAAACTCAGCTCAATACTTCGCTTGCAGCCCTTGTCGCAACACTGGAAGCTCTTCTCATTGAAGCGCTCGAACCACCACAAAACAGAAAGCGCGGCGATGACTTTTCTGCCATTGAATATATCCAAGATATTGACCCAGAGCTGAAAGAACGAGAAATACAAAATACGCTTCGGTCTATTGAGCAAAAAATGCGGGGCGGCTCATAAACAAATCTCCAACATTTCATTCAACCCGGACTGACGTGATGAAACTGCGCAGACTGGTAAATTCAAATGCCAACTCACAAACATGAACACCTCTCCCATTGCCGTTGTCTTCGCCTACCACAACGTAGGTGTCCGTTGCCTCTCCGTGCTGCTCGCCCATGGCGTGGATGTTCAGCTGGTCGTCACCCACACGGACAACCCCAATGAAACCATCTGGTTCGACAGCGTGGCGGAACTGGCGGCACGGCACGATATCCCGGTGATCACGCCCGACGACCCCAATATCCCGGAGGTCATCGAGCAAATTCGCGCCTTGCAGCCTGATTTCCTGTTTTCCTTCTACTACCGCAACATGCTGAAGAAGGAAATCCTGGATATTCCCCCGCGCGGTGCCTTCAACATGCACGGCTCGCTGCTGCCGAAATACCGCGGCCGGGTGCCGGTGAACTGGGCGATCATCAAGGGTGAAACGGAAACCGGAGCAACGCTGCATGTCATGAACGAGAAGCCGGACAACGGCGCCATCGTGGACCAGCAGGCGGTGCCTATCCTGCCCGACGATACGGCGCTGGAGGTGTTCCACAAGGTCTGCTGCGCGGCGGAAATCGCGCTTGACCGCTGCTTGCCCGGCCTCATGGCGGGAAACACCCAATTCAAGGTGCAGGATTTGAGCCAGGGCGGCTATTTTGGCGGACGGCGCGCGGAAGATGGTAAAATCCGCTGGAATCAGACGGCGTCGGAAATCCACAATCTGGTGCGCGCCGTTGCGCCGCCTTACCCCGGCGCTTTCACGCAACTGGCTGGAAAGCCGATGCGGGTGCTGAAAACCATGCAGGAACCATTGCGCCGCAGCCAAAGCGAGGTTCCGGCGTTTTTTTGCGATAACGGGCGCTGTTTCGCCGATTGCGGCGACGGCAAGGTTTTGCGCGTGCTGGCTTTCGAATGGGACGGGCAGGCATTGAGCGCACAAGAATTTACGGCGCGGTTCGGCGGCGAACCGCAGCCCTTCGAAGATTATTGAATTGAAAGGAAAATAATGAAAAAAGTTCTGATCCTCGGCGTCAACGGCTTTATCGGACACCACCTGTCGCAACGCATCCTCGACACCACCGACTGGGAAGTGTACGGCATGGATATGTTCAGCGAGCGTGTCACCGACCTGATGGCCAATCCGCGCTTCAACTTCTTCGAAGGCGACATCACCATCAATAAGGAGTGGATCGAGTACCACGTCAAGAAGTGCGACGTGATCCTGCCGCTGGTGGCCATCGCCACGCCGGCGACCTACGTTTCTGACCCGCTGCGCGTGTTTGAGCTGGACTTCGAGGCCAACCTGCCGATCGTGCGTCAGTGCGTGAAATACGGCAAGCACCTGATTTTCCCCTCCACCTCCGAAGTCTACGGCATGTGCCGCGACGAGGAATTCGATCCGGAAAACTCCGAACTGATCCTCGGCCCGATCAACAAGCCGCGCTGGATCTACTCCTGCTCCAAGCAG
>JASJPB010000028.1:21946-78546 GCA_031426915.1 Sulfuricellaceae bacterium
GATCACCCAGTTCCTCGGCCACATCGTGCGCGGCGAGGATATCAAGCTGGTGGACGGCGGCGCCGCCAAGCGTTCCTACACCTACGTCTCGGATGGTATCGACGCGCTGATGAAAATCATCGCCAACCAGGACGGCATCGCCAGCGGCAAGATCTACAACATCGGTAACCCGGTCAACAACTACTCGGTGAAGGAACTGGCGAAAATGATGCTGGACCTCGCCATGGAATATCCGGAATACCGCGAAACCGCCCAGAAGGTGAACATGGTCGAGGTGACTTCAGCTGCCTACTACGGCAAGGGTTACCAGGACGTGCAGAACCGCGTGCCGAAAATCGAGAATACCAAGCAGGAACTCGAATGGTCGCCCAAGGTGCTGATGGCCGAGACGCTACGCCATATTTTCGACGCCTATCGCGGCCAGGTCGCGGAAGCGCGCAAGTTGATGGATTAATATTTAATTATCACCGCAATGGACGCCAAGGTCCGCAAAGGAAAGACAACATATATGTACTGCTCTCCTTTGCGACACATTGCGTCCTTTGCGGTGAATTCTTAAACTGTCATTAAAAACTGGCCTGCTCGATTTCCAGGTAGGCGCGGTTCACGTTCCCGCCGATATTGGTCTCAAACCCTTCCAGCTTCTTCCATTCCGCAACATCCAGCGTCTTGCGCGTCTCGCTGTCGCTCAGGCCTTTCTTGTAGCCTGATTCGACCCCCGCGTAAAACGCCGCCATCTGGCGCTGCAACTTGGCCACATCGTCTTTCGTCATGAGCGGGCCATGCCCGGGCACGATGGTTTTCGCGTCGAACCCCTGCACTTTTTCAAGCGTGGAGACCCAGTTCCTGACCATGGCATCGCGCATCACCGGAATGGTATGGTTCACCAGGATATCGCCGCCCAGCAGCACCTTGTCGTCCGGCAGATAAACCATCATGTCGCCCACGGTATGGGAGCCCTGCGGCAGCCAGAACACCAGTTTGACACCCTGGATGGTGCGCTCCACCCTGCTGTTCTCTCCCGCGTAAGTCACGGAGGCAGGAACAGGCCTGGTGTTGGGCAGTTTATGGCCGATCATGTTCTCCATCATCGATATCCACTCGTCGCCGGTCTTGTTCACCATTTCCCGGCATTGCTCCGAGCTGATGATTTCCGCGCCCTTGAACACGATATTCCCCAGCACATGGTCGCCGTGGTGATGGGTATTGACGATGTGGGTTACCGGTTTTGGCGTCAGCTTGGCAATCGTCTTGGCGAGATGGCTTCCCACTTCGTCCGACGCGCCGCTATCCACCAGGATCGCACCCTGCTCGCCGATTATCAGTGTGGTGTTCACCATATATCCCTGGTTATGCTTGCTCGGTATACCCATCGGCCCCAGCAAGGCATAGACCCGCTCGTTGATTTTCACCACCTTGGGCTGGGAAAACTTCGGTGCGGCCCCGGCTGTGCCCCAAAAACAAAACATAATAACTATTAAAAACAATCTATTCATGACCACTCCTTATCCAATTCTTTAGAAGATATTCAGGATGCCGGACGAGCTGATAAAATCCCTTGTCAGTATACCGCAGGGTTTAAACATGACATCTTTCCGGACCAATGACTCCGAATTGTGGCGGGTAATTGTGCAAGAGATTTCCGCATCCACCCGCCGGGCCTTCAAGCTAGAGCACCTGGAAAGCATGGGAGGCGGCTGCATCAACGCCACCTTTCGCGTCTCCGGCAGCGACAGGATTTTTTTCGTCAAACTCAATGATTCCGGCAAGTCCGTCATGTTCGAGGCGGAGGCGGAAGGCTTGCTGGATATCGGCGCCAGTGAAACGATCCGCGTGCCCAAGCCGATCTGCTGGGGCAATGCGGGAAATGCCTCCTTCCTGGTGCTGGAATACCTGGAACTGGGTGGATGCAGCGCAACCAGTTACGAACGCCTGGGGCAGCAACTAGCCAGCATGCACCAGCACACTGCGGATCGACATGGGTGGCGGCGCGACAATACCATCGGCTCGACACCCCAAAACAACGCATGGGATAAGGACTGGATCGCGTTCTGGGGCGAGCGAAGGCTAGGTTTCCAGCTCGATCTCGCCTCCCGCAACGGCCTAGGCAGCGGTTTGCAACACAAGGGCGAACACCTGTTGCAAGCCCTGCCCCATTTTTTCCCGGGCTATGTGCCGCGCCCTTCCCTGCTGCATGGCGATCTGTGGGGCGGCAACGCCGGCGCAAAACCGGATGGGGAGCCGGTGGTTTTCGATCCGGCGGTTTATTACGGAGATCGTGAAACCGATCTTGCCATGACCGAGCTATTCGGGGGTTTTTCACCCCGGTTTTATGCGGCCTACCGGGAGGCATTCCCGCTCGATTCCGGCTACGCTACGCGCAAGACTCTTTATAATCTCTACCATATCCTCAATCACGCCAACCTGTTCGGCGGCGGCTATGCAGCGCAGGCCGAGGGCATGATGGAGCGCCTGTTGAGCGAGATCAACTAAGCCCTTCTCCCGCAAGACAGGCTTTCGGGTTTCATGGTATAAAGCCTGACCCATGCGACAAGCCACTCCAATAGAGCCTGCCGAGAGCTGATGAACCCCGGGTTTTACATCATTCTCACGGCGCAGTTCCTGTCCGCCCTGGCCGACAATGCCCTGCTTTTTGCAGCGATTGCGCTATTGAAGGAACTCAGCGCGCCGGACTGGCATACTCCCGTATTGCAGCAGTTCTTCGTGGTTTCCTATATCGTGCTCGCCCCCTTCGTCGGTGCTTTCGCCGACGCGATTCCCAAGGGCCGCGTCATGTTCATCAGCAACAGTATCAAGTTTTTCGGCTGTCTTGGCATGCTGTTCGGCATGCAGCCCCTGTACGCCTACGGTATCGTAGGACTTGGTGCTGCAGCCTACTCCCCGGCCAAGTACGGCATCCTTACCGAATACCTGCCACCGTCGAAGCTGGTGGTAGCCAATAGCTGGATGGAAGGCGCCACGGTGGCCGCCATCGTGCTGGGCGCAATCATCGGCGGCGTATTGCTGAACCCGGCTCTTGCCGCCAGCACGCTGGGCAGCTTCGGCCTCGGCATGAGTGCGCCCAACTTCGCCATCATCATTATCACAGCCCTCTACGTGAGTGCTGCGGTGTTCAACCTGTTCATCCCGCGCGTGGCGATCGATCACAAATTGCCGAAGAAGAATCCCCTCTATGTGCTGCACGATTTCTGGCATTCCTTCATGCTGCTGTGGCGCGATCCGCAGGGCCAGATCTCGCTTGCCGTGACCACCTTGTTCTGGGGTGCGGGCGCAACGCTGCGTCTGGTGGTGCTGACCTGGGCCGGGCTGGCTTTGAAATTCGACCTGGAAAAAGCCACCCAGCTTACCGCCGTGGTGGCGGTGGGCATCGCCGTGGGATCGATCATTGCGGGGCGTTTCGTGACGCTTGAGAAAGCGGTGAAGGTGCTGCCCACCGGCGTTCTGATGGGCTTTGCCGTGATGGCAATGATTTTTGTCAGCGACTGGCATCTCGCCATCGTGCTGCTGTTTATTATCGGCGCGCTGGGAGGATTCTTCGTGGTGCCCATGAACGCGTTGCTGCAGCACCGTGGACACCTGCTGATGGGCGCCGGTCACTCCATCGCGGTGCAGAACTTCAACGAAAATATCAGCATATTGTTGCTGCTCGGTGGCTATGCCATGATGGTCAAGGCGGAACTGCCGATCAACGCCATCATCATTACTTTCGGCGCCTTCGTCAGCATTTCCATGTGGCTGATTTGCCAGCGCTACAAGCGTGTAGCGGATTGATCGCTACAGTATGGCGGGCGTGTCCGAAAGCTCGTTGGGATTATCGCCAACGGCGGGAAAATGCTGCACCAGTAAAGCCGTGACTTCCTGGATACCGGCCAGCACGCCTTGTTCGAAATGACCTTCGCGAAATGCGGCTTCCATCATGCGGCAGATGCGTTCCCATTCCGCGCCGCCGACTTTGGCGTGAATACCGCGATCCGCGACGATTTCCACTTCGTGCTCGGCGAGCAGCAAATAAATCAGCACGCCGCTGTTAAGCTCGGTATCCCACACGCGCAGTTGTGAAAACACCTCCAGCGCCCGTGCCCGGGCATCCAGTCCGCGTAAGAGTTGGGAGATGTCCAGCGCGACATCGACGGCGAAGCGTATTTCGCCCATGTGAACGAGCTCGGACTGACTTATCGCACGCTCGATGACAGACAGGGCGTGGCGGGGGAAATAACGCCGCACCAGCCAGGGCGGCATGAATAGATGCCTTAATATTCTTACCATCGCCCTGAAGCTCCTCCTCCGCCGAACCCACCGCCGCCCCCGGAAAACCCGCCTCCCCCACCACCACCGATACCGGGGATGAACCCGCCGGGACGTCCGAAGGAAAATACGATAGTCAGTACCGCCGCTATTACCCCCGCGATCATGGAACCAAAAATCAGCCAGCCCAGCACGCCCGCCACACTTCCTGCCAGCAGCGAGCCGAACAGCCCGAACAGGGCGCGCATGAAGGATGCGATCGCAATCACAAAGAACAGGATATAGAACCAGTCGCCCGAGTCACTGCCCTGCGCGGTTTTCTTCGCTGCCGGCGGAAGCTTCTCGCCTTCAATGATCTTGATCATGGCACTCACGCCGGCGCGGATGCCGCCATGAAAGTCGTTCTGCTTGAAATACGGAATGATCGTTTCGCTGATGATGCGCTTCGCCACCGCATCGGGAATTGCGCCTTCAAGCCCATATCCGACCTCGATGCGCAAGGCGCGGTCCTGCTTGGCAACCAGCAGCAGGGCGCCATCGTCCACCCCCTTGCGCCCCAGCTTCCACTGTTCCGCGACGCGGATGGCGTATTGCTCGATGGTTTCAGGCAGCGTGGTCGGGACCATCAGGATGGCGATCTGGCTACCCTTGCGCGCCTCAAAATCGCGCAGCAAGGCTTCCAGTTCGCTGCTTTGTTGCGCTGTGAACGTGCCGGTGAGGTCGGTTAACCGTGCCTGCAATGGCGGCACGGCCACTTCGGCCAATGCGAAGCCGGCAGTGAATGCCAGCCACAAAGCGAGCGCAATCCGCCACACGGCGCTCATGGCAGGCGCCTCTTATTTCTGCACGGCCGGCGCGCCAAAATCGACCTTGGGCGCGGTGGATATTTCTTTTTCGTTTTCTACCGTGAAGCTGGGCTTGGTCTTGAAGCCGAACATCATGGCGGTGAGATTGCTGGGGAAAGAGCGCACCGTGACGTTGTACTCCTGCACCGCCTTGATGTAGCGGTTGCGCGCCACCGTGATGCGGTTCTCGGTGCCTTCCAGTTGCGCCTGAAGGTCGCGGAACACGCCGTCAGCCTTTAACTGGGGATAATTCTCCGCCACCACCAGCAAGCGCGACAAGGCGCTCGTCATCTCGCCCTGGGCGGCCTGGAATTTGGCGAAAGCCTGTTCGTCGTTGATGAGCTCCGGCGTGGCCTGAATCGAGCCCACCTTGGCCCGGGCAGCGGTAACCTGGGTCAGTACGTCTTTTTCATGGGAAGCGTAGCCCTTGACCACGTTCACCAGGTTGGGCACCAGATCGGCGCGACGCTGGTACTGGTTCAACACTTCCGCCCAACTGGCCTTGATCTGCTCGTCCGTAGCCTGAAGCGTGTTGTAACCGCAACCTTGCAGCGAGAAAGCGGCAAGCAGCAGCATCAAAGACAACATCAGTTTGCGCATGAAAGTCTCCTCGGTAATGGCTTATAAAGATGCGGCCTGAGCGGCTGTTTGCAAGCCTTGCATGCTACGCACGGCAAAGCACAGGTCTTCCCACGCCTTGGCCTTGTCGGGCAGACTGCGCAGCAGATAGGCCGGGTGGTAGGTAACGATGAGCGGAATGCCATATGCCTGGTGTAGCTTGCCGCGCAGGCTGGCAATCGAATGATCGGCACCCAGCAATTGCTGGGCTGCCACCTTGCCCAGCGCAATAATCAGTTTAGGTTGTATCAATGCGACCTGACGCGTCAGATAGTGCGCGCATGCCGCCATCTCATCGGGTTCCGGGTTGCGGTTGCCGGGCGGACGGCACTTGACGGTGTTGGCGATATAGGCATTTTTGCCGCGCTTCAAAGCGATCGCCGCCAGCATGTTGTCCAGCAACTTGCCGGCCTGGCCGACGAAGGGTTCGCCCTGCTTGTCTTCCTCGGCGCCCGGCCCCTCCCCCACGAACAACCAGTCTGCCTGCTCGTCGCCGACACCGAACACGGTTCGGGTGCGCCCCTCATGCAGGCGGCAGGCGGTGCATCCTGCAACTGACTGCCTGAGTTCGGCCCAATCCATGCGCAGGATGGTTTCCTGGCGGTCTTGAGTTGTAGAAGTCGTAACGCTGGCTTGCGTAGCAACGTTTGATGCCTTGCTCTCGACTGTGCCGCGTAGCCGCCATAATGGCCACAGATCCATTTCCTGGAGCACATCCTGGCGTGGCATCATAGCGATAATCCCATCAGGATCGCATCCTCGCGGCCATTGGCGGCAGGGTAATAGTTGCGGCGCAAGCCGATTTCATTGAAACCCTCGCTGAGATAAAGCTCAATCGCCTTGACGTTGGACGGCCGGACTTCGAGAAACATCATGTCGGTGCCGTCCAGTCGCGCCACCTCGATCAGGTGGCGCAGGAATTTACGCCCCAGCCCCTGGTTTTGCCAGTCGTGAGCGATACCCAGGTTGAGCAGATGCGCTTCCCCGGCAGCCAGCATCATGATGCCGTATCCGATGGGGTGGTCGCAGAAATCGTAAGTCCAGCAACTGTAACCGGAGCTGAGGGAGTCGCGGAAATTGCCCGGGGTCCAGGGGAAAGTGTAAATTTTGTGCTCGATCGCCAGGACATGTTCCAGATCGTCGAAACGCATGGGCCTGACCAGGGGCGACTGATGGTTTTTTATTTGCGCGTTCATTGCCTCTCGCTTGTTTTAAGCGCCACCTTGTTGCGGATATAGAGCGGGGCGGCCAGAGCGGGATCCTGCCCCAAACCTTGCGCGAACAGCGGTGCTGCCAATCTGACCATGTCACTCGCCTGGGGAAAAACGCTGCCATCAACCGAGAGCAGTTGCCCGGCGTAACGATCCTGCAATGCCTCCGCATAGGCAGCGAAGCCGCTGCCGACGCCAATCCAGCCAGAGCCCTCCACTGTCGGCGCAGCCTTTGCGTGACCCAGGCTAGGCTCGCAAACGGTGTGCCAAGCCCCGTTGCGCTGTTCGTAAGCAGCATGATAAATCTCACCCATCCGCGCATCCAGGCAGGCAATGACCCGCTCGCCCTGCGCTGCGGCAGCCAGCGCCAACAGCGTGGAGATGCCCAGCACCGGAAGATCCGCGCCAAAAGCCAAACCTTGCGCCACACCGCAACCGATGCGCAGACCGGTGAAGGAGCCCGGTCCTTCGCCAAAGGCGATACCGTCCAGATTCCTGAGCTCCAAACCTGCAGACTCCAGCAGTTCCGCCAGCATCGGCAAAACCAGGTCGGAATGGCGCTGCCCGGCGAGTTCCTGGCGCGAGATCACCACGCCGTCCAGCCACAGGGCAAGGGAGCAATTTTCGGTGGAAGTGTCCAATGCCAGCAGTTTCATTCTTTATGATTTTCCAGAAAAACGTCGAACTCGATCCGGCGTCCGCGCGGCCTTTGTTTAGGCAATGCGGTAATACGCGCATCCAGCACTTGGCCATGGTCCATGAAACGGGACAGGGCTGCATTTTCAGCGCGCGGTACATAGCCGAGCTTGTGACCCTGCCATTCCAACCGTATTGCATTGGCATCATACGGGTTATTCTCTTCCCGTATCAAACCCAGCTTATCCCCAACCTGCAATTGCGGCCACAATTTGCGTCCCTCATGGTAGCGGAATCCCGCCAGGCGCGAGCTTTGCAGGAAAATTTTCGCTTCCGTTGCCGGCGTCTGTGCCCAGACATTCCATGCGCCGGTCAACAGCAGAATCAAACATGACTTGATCCATATCCGCTTCATCCCGGATTGTCCATAAGACCCAAACCCCCTCCAACTCCCCCTTGTGCGAGCATCCGCAACGCGGATTGCCTGCTTGACCCGCTTCAGGGGGAGAGCAAAGCCCGCCCCTCCCCTGTCAAGGGGAGGTTGGGAGGGGTTTGAGCCCAATGGTTTATCTGGGTTCATTGCGGTGCAAAAAAGGCTTCCACGTCTTTCAACTCGCGCGTGCGCTTCATCGGCGGCAGGCTTTGCCAGATGCGCTTGCCATAGGTCTTGGTCAGCATGCGCGGGTCGCAGATCATCAGCACACCGCGGTCTGTTTCATCGCGGATCAGCCGCCCCGCGCCCTGCTTCAACGTGATGACCGCGTGCGGCAACTGGTATTCCATGAAGGCGTTGCGCCCTTCGCGGTTGATCTTCTCGATGCGCGCTGCCAGGACCGGATCGTCGGGGGGCGAGAACGGCAGTTTGTCGATGATTACCAGGGATAGCGCCGAACCGCGCACGTCCACTCCTTCCCAGAAACTCTGGCTCGCCACCAGCACCGCATTGCCCAGTTTGCGAAAGCGCTCCAGCAGCTCGGTGCGGGAGCCTTCGCCCTGCAACAGCAACGGGAATTCCCAGCCTTCCTTGTCGAATGCCTCCTTCAGCAGGCCATGCGCCTCGCGCATGGCGCGCAGGCTGGTGCACAGCAGGAAGGCGCGTCCGCCGCTGGCGTGAATCACCGGCAAGGCCGCAGCCACCACCGCAGCGGTGTAGTCGCGGCTGTTGGGGTCCGGCATGCGCTGCGGCGCGTACAGCACTGCCTGTTGCTCGTAATCGAAGGGACTTTCCCAGTAAGCCGTGCCGGCTTCCAGCAGCCCCATCTGGCCCTGGTAATGGCTGAAATCTTTCTTCACCGCCAGCGTGGCCGAGGTGAAAATCCAGGCACGAGGCTGGCCGGACAATTGTTTGTTGAAAATTTCCGCGATCGACAAGGGTGTGGCATTCAATTGCAGCGCATGGCTGAACACCTCCACCCAGCGCACGAACTCCAGGTTGGCCTCACCCTGCCAGTGGCTCAGCTTGCCCACCAGCTCCACGCCGCGCTGCCAGCAGTTTTTCAGCCCTTCGCTGCGCTCCGCCTGGGATTCCAGCATCTTCACCAATTCATCCAGACGTTTCTGCATGCCTTGCAACGCGTCCTGGAAGCCGGGCATGGCCTGTGCGCGCTGTGCCGGCAGGCGCCCCGTCTCCTGGGAAAAGATCAGGCGCAAATCGCGTGCGGCTTTTTCCAGCGCCGCCGTGGCGTCCGGCAAGGGGGTGAAGTCCTTGGCCGAAGTCAGTGCCTCGCCCAGACTGTCGCGCGCCAGTTCCAGCATCTGGCTGGTGCTCAACGAATCGCCGAAAAACAGGCTGGCGGTATCCGGCAGCTGGTGTGCTTCGTCGAAAATAACGGTGTTGCTGGCGGGCAAAAGTTCGGCCAGCCCTTCATCGCGCAACATCACGTCGGCAAAGAACAAATGATGGTTGACCACCACCACGTCCGCAGCCTGGGCGCGGCGGCGCGCCTCCAGCACGAAGCAGTCCTTGTGGTGGGCGCATTCCTGGCCCAGGCAGTTGTCGCGGGACGAGGTCACGAAGGGCCAGATGCCGGCGTCCTCCGGCACAGCGCCCAGACCGCTCTTGTCGCCATCGCTGCTGACCTTGGCATAGCGCTCGATAAGCGGCAGGTATTTCACATCATCGCGATTGAAAAAACGCCCCTCGTTGCGCGCGCGCTCGAGGTGGTAATGACACACGTAATTGGCTCGTCCCTTGAGCATCGCCACCGTGACCGGCGCCTGGAGCGCGGCGCGCACGGCCGGGATATCACGGTTGAAAAGCTGGTCCTGGAGGGTCTTGGTGCCGGTGGAAACGATGACCTTGCCGCCGGAAAGCAGTGCCGGAATCAGATAGGCGAAGGTTTTGCCAGTCCCGGTGCCGGCTTCGGCTACCAGAATTTCGTGCTTGTCGATTGCCTTCGCAATTGTATGCGCCATTTCCAGTTGCTGCGGACGTAACCGATAGCCTTGTGCAGCCTGGGCAAGCGGACCTTGTTCGGAAAATATCTGGTTCAGATCAGGCATTGGAAATGGGCGTGAAGAATGCGGAAACCGCAAACGCTATCGAGGAAAATAAATATTTTACAGGATTAGACGGGATGTTTCTTGAACTTGCTGCTGCGGATTGTTACTTGCAGCTGTACCAGAGATGGAGCAAACCCATCTGCATCAGGACGAGCATGAAACAATTTCCTGTGCAAACTTCTCAAAACCTTCCAGCGGCAAGGGCCGGCTGAAGAAATAGCCCTGATAGGCATGGCAACCTGCTGTGGCCAAAAAATCCAGTTGCGCCGCTGTTTCCACGCCCTCTGCGATCACCCCCAAACCAAGACTCTGGGCCAGAGCTACGATGGTTTTGGCAATAGTGGCATCATTCGGGTCGCTGAGTACGTCGCGCACAAAAGACTGATCGATCTTCAGTTGATCCAGCGGCAGACGCCTCAGGTAAGAGAGCGAGGAATAGCCCGTACCGAAATCATCGAGCGAGAAGCCCACCCCCTTGGCCTTTAATGCATACATCTTTTCGATGATATCTTCCACGTTTGAAACCAACATGCTCTCCGTCAGTTCCAGTTTCAGCCGATGCGGGTTCGCGCCGGTGTCCCTGATTACCGTCAACACCTGATCCACGAAATCGGCCTGACGGAATTGATGGACGCTGACGTTCACCGCAACCGTGAGATGGGCCATCTCCGGTCGGGTGGCCCATACAGCCAGCTGAGTGCAGGCAGTGTGCAGCACCCAGCGACCCAGTGGCAGAATCAAGCCGGTTTCTTCCGCCAAGGGAATGAATTCGGCGGGCGACACCATGCCGCGCTGGGGGTGCTGCCAACGCAACAGGACTTCGGCTCCCGTCGGCCGCCCCTCGCCCACCACCTGAGCCTGATAGTGGAGCAGGAACTGTTTCTCCTGTATGGCCACGCGCAGATCCTTTTCCAGGGCCGCGCGTTCCATCACGACATTCTCCATTTCCGAATTGAAGAAATGCAATGTGTTGCGCCCCGCTTCCTTTGACTTGTACATGGCGAGGTCGGCCTGCTTCAACAGGTCGTCGACCGAAGCCAGATGCCCCCTGAACAGAGTCGCGCCGATACTCGGCGTGCTGTTGAAAAGCACATCCTTGAGTTGATACACTTGATTCAGTGTGGAGAGGATTTTTCTGCCCACGACTTCGACCTGGCTGGCGACTTCTCTCTCATTCGGTCCCAGGCTCGTCAGCATCACCAGAAATTCGTCCCCCCCCACGCGTGCCACGGTATCTTCTGCACGAACACATGTACGCAGACGTTGCGCCACTTGTTTCAGCAGCAAGTCGCCCATATCGTGGCCGAGAGTGTCGTTGAGCGTCTTGAAGTTATCCAGATCGATGAACAGCAGCGCACCATGACTTCCGCTGCGGTTGCTGGTCGTCATGGCCTGTCTCAGGCGATCCAGCAGGAGTGTGCGGTTGGGCAGGCTGGTAAGTGGATCGAAATAGGCCAGATTGTGTATCTGCTCTTCGGCCTGCTTGCGGCTCGTGATGTCGGTATAGATGCCAAGGACGCCAATGATCTGATTATCTTCGCCTCGCATCGGCACCTTCGAAGTGCTCAGCCAGATGGTGCGCCCATCCGGGGTGGTCTGCGGTTCTTCGAAATCCAGCTTCGGTATGCCCGACTCCATCACGGTCTTGTCGTCGGCACGATAGAACTCGGCCTGCGCACTCCACTTCATGTCGAAATCGGTCTTGCCGGCCAGTTCCTCCGGTTCGGCCAGACCTGCATCGTGCGCAAACTGGCGGTTGCATCCGACGAAGCGCGATTCACGGTCTTTCCAGAACACGCGGATTGGCGCGTGCTGGATAATGGATGCCAGCAGATCTTTCTGCTTCCGAAGTTCCTCTTCGCTGCGGCGATGCTGATTTAGCAGTGCGCCGACCTTTGCAGTCATCGAGTTGATGCCGTGCTGAAGTTGCCCCAATTCATCATCGGACGACACGGGAATGCAGGCATCGAGGGCGCCCTCCGCAACTTCCTTCAAGACCTTCAGGGAGATATCTACACGTCGGGTGATCAGGCGTTGGGCGATGAGAACAACACCGGCGGAGCTGAGCAGAATAAATAACAGCGAGCCGAGTTGTCCCCACAGGGCGATGGAACGCTTCATGGCGTTGAGTTCGGCCGTACTGATCGTGATCACCGTGGTGTACATGGGCGAACCGCTCTGGGCACCACGAATGTGCATAACGGCCGTGAGAGTGTCCTTGCCCGGGATGAATTCTTCATCGGGAGCGGAATCGGCAATCCATCGGGCTTCAAAGCCCGAGATGTCGCTGGCCAGGAGGCCAAGATGGGAAGAATTGGTGGAGACGATGATCCGCCCATTGCCGCCGATGACCATGCCATTAAGGTAGGGTGCGCCGACCATATCGCTCATGATCGATTGGTGCGAAATGGAGCTGACCGCTAACTCGTCATTGGCAATCATTCGACCTACAAGACGCAAGTGCAAGTAGGTGCGCTCGTCAATCGCGTTGCTGAACCGGTCAATGTAAAACCATCCGAGCGCGCTGAAAGCGGCTACCTCTACGCCGACTACCAGCAGCGCAATGCGCGCAATGAGGCCCAAGCGGAATATTTTCATGGTGCGTAGTGTGGAATGTCGGCAAAAGACTCAAGCCGCGTCGTCCGTTCCTGTTCGTACTGAACCTGCTCGGGGGAGGCGCGGTCCAGGATTACCTGGCCGCGCTCGGGGTGATCGACTCGTGGCTGCCAGGTGGCGATGTAGATGGTTTGCTGCAGGTGGTGGCTGACTGGGTCCATGTAGGCGGCGTCATGCTGCATGCGCTCCTTTGCCGTCCACCTGAAGTTTTCGAGCTGCCGTATAAGCGCATGGTTGTCCGTGGTGTCAGCTCGCTCTATGGCGGTGAGCAGCGCTTTGGTCGCAAAGTAGGCAGCATGTGTCACATCACCGGGGTAATCCAGCCTGGTATGGCCGTAGCGCTTCCGGTAACGGGCCGCAAATTCCGCCGTTCCGGGAGTGTCCAGATTCCAGGCCCAGGTAATGCCGTACAGGGGGCGCGGCGTTCCCGGTGCGGGATAGAGTTCCTCCCAATCCACCTCACCCACGACCCACGATTGCTTTTCAAGCGTCTTCGGATCGATCTGGGCAAAGAGTCTGATCTGATTGTCGCCGCTGATGTTGATGGCTACCACGTCGGCAGGGATGGCGGCGACCTGTTTGAGGGCGCCTGCGGGGTCGGGCAGCGCTTCGGGCACGACGACTTCGCCAACGACCGTGCCGCCATATTCCGCAATGTATGACCGCGAGGTGGCGGCACTGCTGCGACCCCATGCGTCATCCTCCGTCAGCAGCAGGACCCGCTTGGATTTGCGATTCGCCAATGCGTACTTGAGGAGGGCGCGGTTAACGTTGGCCGCACTGGCATCGAAGACGAATTTCGTGCGGTGGGCGTTCTCGACAGACTCGGTCGGCGATGAAGAATTGGTGTTGATGAAAATGACACCATGCTTCTGGCAAACGGCGGACATGCTCGCGGCGACGCCGGAGTCTATGGCGCCAAGCATGAAACCCACTTTATTCCTGGTTATGAGGTCTTCGGCTACCTGGGCCGCGTGACCTTTATCCAAGGTGGGGTTACGCGATACGAGGACGACCTCGCGCCCCAGAACGCCGCCGCGGGCATTGAACTCATCGATCGCCATCTCGGCGCCACGACGATCGGCTTCGGAATGCAAAGCAAAACGTCCAGTGCTGGGCGCGACATGGGCAATAATGATGGGCGGTTTTTCGGCGCCAAACGCGCTGTCAATTATTTGCAGCTGCGACGTCACATGGCTCTGGCTCAGAACAAAAACGGATATCAAACTGACCGACGCGAGACCAAGAACCCGCTGCAATGATTTTTTCATTTTTGTATGTATTTGAAAAGCCGGCTGGATTATTGCATATATCATATGATCGTGGATACCTGCACAGCTATTACCCAAATAACCGCAAAAACAAGCTATTCGCCGTAATTTAAGCAGTGGTTTTGCGATCACCGCTGTCTTTTGGGCTTAATGCCGGTTTGAGCGCCAGATCGAGATGATGATCCACACGCTGTTGATAAAAGCCAGCAGGAAACCGAGAAGGCCAAACAAGGGCAGGCCGAATAGGGTCGGCCCGCCTTCCACCGTCATGACGATCGAGGAACCGATCACCAGCGAGGCGGTCATGATCCCCAGCGTGAGACGGTTGGCGCTGCGGTCAAGTTGCTGGCCGAAATGATCCAGGCGTTTAAGGTCCAGGTCGATCCTGAAGCGGCCGCGCCGCACCTCCCGGATCAGGCGCCCCAGGTCGCGCGGCAGGCCGGTGACAAAGCCGTAGAGCTCGTTGAAGTTGCGCTGGCCCCGTTTCCACAATGCGGCGGGCGTATAGCGATCACGAATCACGCGCGCGACAAAAGGAGCGAGATGGCCCACAAGGTGAAATTCCGGATCAAGCTGGCGACCGAATCCTTCCAGTGTAATCAATGTTTTGAATAGCAAAGTTAAATCGGATGGTAAAGTAAGGGAGTGTTCGCGCATGATCATGGTGATCTCTTGCAGCAGCGCACTCAGCTTGATGTCCTTGAGCTGGACGTTTTCGTAATTCACCACCAGATCGCCCACATCGGCTGCCAGTTTTGCATCGTCCACGTTGGCGTCGCCGGTCCATTCCAGCAACACGTCCAGCATGCCTTCCTCATTGCGCCGTGCCAGGGCAGCGAGCAGGTCCACGATCTGGTTGCGCCGCTCATGCGTCAAGCGCCCCACCATGCCGAAATCGAGCATGGCAAGACGGTTGTCAGGGAGGTAAAAAACGTTGCCGGGGTGGGGGTCGGCGTGGAAATAACCGTCGATCAGGATCATCTTGAGCACGGCATCGGCTCCGCGCGCCGCCAGCAGTTTGCAGTCCATGCCCGCAGCTTTCACCGCAGCCAGGTCGTTGCCGGGAATGCCGACGATACGCTGCTGCACGTTCATGATCTCGCTGGTCCAGTCCCAATAAACTTTGGGAATGACAATCGTCGCGTCGCCGGCGAAATTATTGGCAAAGCGCTCGATATTGCGCGCTTCCAGTGCCAGGTCCAGTTCGCGCCGCAGGGAGCGGGTAAATTCGACGGCGATTTGCGTCGGCTGGTAACGCCGTACCTCCGGCATCTCGGATTCCAGCAGTTGCGCAATGTGGGTCAAAATGCGCAAATCGGCTTCTATCTTGTGGCGGATTCCCGGGCGACGGATTTTCAGGACGACTTCCGTTCCATCCCGCAACCTGGCCGCATGCACCTGCGCGATGGATGCCGCGGCAAGCGGTTCTGTCTGCACTTCCTGAAAGACATCCAGCGGTGCTGCGCCCAAAGCATTGACCAACTCCGGCAGCAATAGATCAAACGGGACCGGCGGAACTTCGCTTTGCAGTTTCTCGAATTCGGCGATCCAGGCAGGCGGAAACATGTCCACGCGCGTGGCCAGCACCTGCCCCAGTTTGACGAAGGTCGGCCCCAGCTCTTCCAGCGCAAGCCGCACCCGCACGGCCGGGTCGAGCTGCACGATGTCACTGGACTCCTGCCAATGAAGTATGCGGCCCGCCCGCTCCAGCAGGTTGATGACACCCAGCCGGCGCGCCACATCGCCCCAGCCGTAACGGATGAAAATACTGGTGATTTCATGCAGGCGCGAAAGATCGCGCATGACATGGAAGGTTTCCATGATCATGGGCGCGGCTACTTCCGGTTCGGCTCGCTTTTCTTCTCCAGTGATTCAGCCATGCCGGCCAGAATTCCGCTTGCCAGTGCGGCAAGACGGGCACTGACCGTCCGGGATGCATCCTGCCCGCTGGATTTTCCGGCCTGCAATGTCGCGGAAAGACGTCCGCCCAGTTCATTCAGGATGGTTGTGACGCTGGCACCGATATCCGTTCCGGAGCGGCGCGCATGCTCCACGGCATCCTTGTATTCCTGTCTGACCTTGCTGCCTGCGACGTCGGCAACCTCGCCCAGCGTGTCGAGAAATGCCTGTTCCGTGATTTTCAGGTCTTCCAGCGCTTGTTTCAGGTCCTGATCGGTAAAATCCTTGCCTTGGGAAATCAGCTCCTGCAGTGCCAAATGTGTGGCCTGGGCGGCTTTCACCAGCGCATCGTCGAGTCCGGACAGGGCTGAGGAAAGCGCCTGTTTTACTTCACCCACTCGATGCTCCGCACCCAGGCTCACGCCCTCACCCACAGCGCGCACCACCGCGCGTATTTCTGCGGCTTCGAGCTTGCGGCTTTGCAAAGCGCGTAAAGTCAGGTCGCGCACTCTGGTCCGGATATCGCCGTCCTGCTGCAAGGAAACGCTGGCGGCATTACTCACTTCCTGCGGGGTAAGCGGCTGATTCATGATTGTTCTCCCTTGATAATGAAGATGCTGTAAGGGATAGGTTAAAACAATTTCACCCTTTACAACAGCATACTTTCCGGATAAATTACGCCCCCATGGGTATTTACAAGACCGCATTTGCCAGCTTCCTGTTATTAAGCGCCAGCACCGTCTGGGCTCAGGAGCCAGCCGAAACCAGCATCCCTGCGGAGGTGCAGACAACAACGCTGCAAACACGGCATGCCTCGGGTATCTCCGACATGCTCGGATACGCCCTCAACCTGATCGGCGTCAATTACAAATATGGCGGCACCCAGCCTGCCACCGGATTCGATTGCAGCGGTTTCGTGGGCCACGTCTTCCTCCAGGTGGCAGGCATGTCCCTGCCACACAACGCGCTTGCCATCAGCCGCAAGGGCAAACAGATTTCAGTCAATGAACTCCAACCCGGCGATCTGGTATTTTTCAACACATTGCGCCGCTCCTTTTCCCATGTCGGCATTTATCTCGGCGACAACCGCTTTGTGCATGCGCCCAGCAGCGGCGGCGGTGTCGAAGTGGTCAGCATGCAGGATAAATACTGGGTAAAACGCTTCAATGGCGCGCGTCGCGTGCTTACCTTGCAGCTCCCCGCTGGATTAACGACCGAATAAGCGGCAGCGCGGCAAGCGCAGCCTTCTCCCCTTCCATGATCGCCTGATGCTTCTGCTCGAAGTCTGTTGAACCGATTCCGTTGGTATTGGGACGGATTACCACGTCAGCCAGTGCCAATTCATATTGGCTGATGCTTTGGCCCATGATGCTGAAAGTCTGCAACATCATGTCCATGCTGTCACTGACCTTTGCCTTTGGCTTGCTTGAAATATCCACCGCAATCACGATATCCGCGCCCAGACTGCGCGCAGCCTTGATTGGAACCGGGCTGGTCAGGCCTCCATCCACATATTCACGCCCATTGATGGATACCGGCTGGAACACGCCGGGAATGCTGCTTGAAGCGCGCACTGCCATGCCAGTGTTGCCGCGCCGGAACAGTGCCTGCTCCCCGCTTTGCAAATCCGTGGCCAGCGCCGCGAATATCTTGTTGAGGCGTTCGATGGGGCGATTCTGCACGGCCTTGTTGATGTAGTTCTGCAGCAGCTCGCCCTTGATGAAGCCGCGATCCGGCAAGGCAAAATCTCGTACCGAACCCTCTTCCAGCTGAAACGCGATTTTCTGCAATTCAAAGCCACTGTAGCCGCCCGCATACAGTGCACCCACCACACTACCGGCACTGGTACCAACCACGATTTCCGGCACGATCCCGTGTGCCTCAAGCGTTTTGATCACGCCGATATGGGCAAAACCACGCACAGCTCCCCCGCCCAGCGCCAGCGCGATCTTCGCTGGCTGGACCCGCTGCGGGGGCGAAACCGCGACTTCCGGCCGGGAGGCGCAGCCAGCGACCAGCAACACCAGCGGCAGGGTAATTTTCAACAACCCTTTTAACATATCTGGAATTTCCACTTGACAATGGTTCTCAATAACTATATTGTTGATAACAGTTCTCATTTAAACGGAGTTAAACCCATGACCATTCTAATCGATGCCTGGCTGGAACGGCGCGATCCCCTACTGCGACTGTGGGACGCCGACAATCACGTGGTTCTCGTGGAATGGCGCGGTGAAAGACTGCGCAGCCTACTCGAACTAGGTTTGCTGGAGTTGGATAATCTTGCAGAAAGCATTTGGTCGCTGCTACAGCGACCACCTTCACCTTAAAAAAATTTGCCGCCATTTGTTAACGATTCTTATTTGCATATAATTGAAAGGTTACCCATGAAAAAACTGTTCTTGCTAATTTCCCTGACCAGCGCCAGCTACCTGGCATTCGGTTCCACGGCCGCCCTTGCAGTTGAATACCCCATCGGCACGCCACAGCAACGTGCGGGGATGGAAATCGCCGCAGTATACCTTCAGCCAGTAACCATGGAGCCGGAGGGGATGATGAAAAAAGCCGAGGAATCCGACATCCACATCGAGGCGGACATCCACGCCCTGGCCAACAACCCCAATGGTTTTGAAGAAGGTGCATGGATGCCCTACCTGGTGATCAAATATGAAATCACCAAGCAGGGCAGCAGCGACAAAATCGCGGGTGACTTCATGCCGATGGTGGCCAACGACGGCCCGCATTACGGCGACAACGTGAAACTCAAGGGGCCTGGCAAGTACATCGTCAAGTACAGGATTTCCCCGCCCAGCACCAACCCCGAGTCGCATTTCGGACGGCACACCGACCGTCTGACCGGCGTGCGTCCCTGGTTCAAGCCGTTTGAAGTCGAGTACGAATTCACCTACGTCGGCATCGGCAAGAAAGGCGGCTACTAAAATGACGCCCATCACCCGATTCAGGATAAAAACCCTGCCCCTCGCATTGGCGGCCATGTGCGCCACTTTGCCCGCCTTTGCCGGTGATCTTGCTCAGACTGAATTCATCAAGGAAATGAAACGCCTCTCGGAACGTCTTGAGAAACTGGAGCGTCATAACGCCGATCTGGAAAAGAAGCTTCAGGCACAAGGCGACCCCCTTACTCCGCGTGTGAAAGCACTGGAGGAATACAACACACGTATCGAGAAAGGGCTGGCAAGCGAAAACGTGAGCGAAAACGAGCCGGAACTCACTGCGCGCCTCAAGGCAACGGAATATCAGGGACTGGAAATGCAGAAATCCTCCAAGGTGGTGGAATCCCTGGACGGCATCAAGGCCGGCGCCAGTTTCACTACCGTGGCGCAAAAAGCCAGCGGAATCGCCAACAAGGACACCCATCTCAACTACCGCACCGACATCACGGTAAGCACGCCGGCAGGCACCATGGGTGACACCACCGGCATGCTGTTCGGCCATTTCCGCATCGGCCAGGGCAAGGGCGTGAGCGACGTGCTGACCGCGTTCTCCGGCCCCAATGCCACTGCCTTCCAGCTCGGCACCGCCGACCTAGCCGATACCACCGCCGTGATGCTGGCCCAGGCCTGGTATCAGGCTGACATTCCCATGCCATTCGGCGGTTTCAAGCCCCGTTCGCGGGAAACCCTGACCGTCAATTTCGGCAAGATGGACCCGTTCGGATTTTTTGATCAGAACCATGCCGCCAACGACGAGGGACGGCAGTTCCTCTCCAGCATTTTCGTGCACAACGCGCTGCTGGACAATCCGATGGCTGCCAACGTAGGCGCCGACGCCTATGGCTTCACCCCCGGCGTGCGCTTGTCTTACCTCAACGAGAAGAGCAAGCCGGAAAACTATCGCCTCTCCCTCGGCGTATTCGGCGCCGGCCAG
The DNA here is from genome assembly GCA_031426915.1 of Sulfuricellaceae bacterium. GTDB lineage: Bacteria > Pseudomonadota > Gammaproteobacteria > Burkholderiales > Sulfuricellaceae > Sulfurimicrobium. The sequence continues at coordinate 41,699 of JASJPB010000028.1, forward strand.
GGTGCCAATTTCAGCCAGGCCTTCACATCGCCGTTCGTCATCGCCCAGGCGGAAACCAGGCAAATTTTTTCCGGGCTGGCAGGCAATTACCGCGTCTATGCCTGGCGCAACGGCCAAGCACCGTCCTATAGCGGGGAAACGGTCTCCCATCGCGGGGTCGGGTTCAATTTCGACCAACGCCTGGACGACTACATCACCCTCTTTGGGCGCTACGGCAAGGGCTGGGGCGAAGGCCACCCCTTCGACCAAACCCTGAGTCTGGGCGCGGAATTCGGCGGGAGCTACTGGGATCGTGGCGGCGATGCCCTCGGCGTGGCCTTCGGTGCCAACAAGGTGAGCGCCGATTTTCAACGCGATTCGGCAAGCGTGGATGCGGATGGTGATGGCAATCCGGATTTTGGCTTCCAGGCCAGTGGCGCGGAAAAAGTGATGGAAATCTACTACCGCTACCGTCTCAACAACCAATTCGAGATCACGCCGGATTTCCAGTACATCCAGAACCCGGCGGGCAATGGCGATGCGGAAAACGTCAAGATATTCGGCGCCCGCGCTCAGTTGATGTTTTAGGAGGGGAAGCTGAAATGAAGCAGCTATTTGTCTTACTCGCATTCGCACTTTCACTGAATACGGCTCATGCGGAGGACTTGCCGAGCTACGCCCTGACCGCCGCGAACGGGCGATTCCAACCGGAAACCATCAATGTCCCGGCGGGGCAGCGCTTCAAGCTGGTCATCACCAACAAGGGACCCGGGCCGGAGGAATTCGAAAGTCTCGAATTGCGCAAGGAAACGGTGCTGGCTCCCGGGGTCACGCGCTCGCTGGTGTTCGCGCCGATGAAACCTGGCGTCTACAAGTTCTTTGGCGAATTCCACCCGGATACCGCCAAGGGCCAGATCGTCGCCAAATAGGAGAACACCATGGGCAACACCCTCTTCATCGTCTGGCGCGAAAGCGTGGAAGGCATTCTGGTGGTGGGCATCCTTTACGCCTGGCTCAAGGCCCATCCCCAGGGCGTTGTGGGCATGCGCTACCTGTGGAGCGGAGTCGCCGCAGGCCTGGGATTGGCGGGATTGCTAGCGCTGGCCATGATGGGGGTGTACAGCAGCCTCGATGGCGAGGCACTGGACTATTTCCAGCTTGGCATGATGCTCCTCGCCGCCGCTCTCATCACGCAAATGGTGTTCTGGATGCGCAAGTATGGCCGCAACCTGAAGCGGGATCTGGAAACCGGCCTGGCGCAAGCGGCTGAAACGGCCAATTGGACGGGCGTGGCGGTCATCGCCATGCTCGCGGTCGGGCGCGAAAGCGCGGAAACCGTGATCTTCCTCTGGGGCAACGGCATGGAGCAACACGGCATGGCCTTCGCGCAATTCCTGGCAGCCGCCGCGCTGGGTTTCGCACTGGCCCTCGCCACTTTCTGGTTGCTGGTGCGGGGCGGACGTTTCCTGTCCTGGAAAATATTTTTCCGCGCCAGCGAAATCCTGCTCCTGTTGCTTGCCGCCGGCATGCTGGTGGGCGGCGCTGAAAGAATGATCGGCTACGGCTGGATTCCCGCCCTGGCCGACCCGGCGTGGGATTCCTCCTTCCTGCTCGACGACGGCGTCGGCGCCGGCAACCTGATTGCTTCCCTCACCGGCTACCGCGCCCATCCCGCCCTGATGCTGGTGCTGGTATATGCCGCCTACTGGGCGCTGGTGCTCGGCTGGCCACGCTTGCGTAAATCGCCGGCATGAAGATGCACGTATTACCGCCAACGGAGTTCGCCAATCCGCTCTTGCGGCGGCTGACGGCATCCCTCTCTCCATCTCTCCACCGTAGGGAGAGAGGGAAACACCTCCCCTCTCCGCCTGGGAGAGGGGCTGGCATTCGAGACGGCCAGCATCAAGCACCAGGCCAGGATGTTTGCCTGCTGTGCGCCATCATTGGCGCATTGGCGGCGGCACTGGGGCTGGCGGTATTGGCCAAGGCGCTATTCCTGACGCCACACGGCCCAGCCGTGCTGGCACTGGACGAAACATGCAGCCTGAGCAGCTCAAGCTGCTTCATGCGCCTGCCTGATGGCGGCACTCTGGAATTTACGCTCGGCCCGCACCCGATTCGCCTGCTCAAGCCGCTGACACTGCAAATCCGTACTTCCGGAAGTAAGGCACGCCCGCTGGAAGTGGATTTTACCGGGGTGAGCACGCCCATGGTCTTCAACCGCGCCTTCCCGAAGCCTTCTGGGGATGGGGTCTATATAGCGCAAACGGCCCTCCCCGTCTGCACCACCGGACGCATGGTGTGGCAGGCCACGGTATTGCTGGAAAACGGCAAGCGTCTTTACCTTGCACCGTTCCGTTTTGAAACCGATTAAAGAAAACCGTCATGAAAATGGAATACCCCGTATTTCTCCAGCCTTCCCCTCCCCCCTCAGGCCTGCAACGTCTGGGAGAAACCATGCGCCGCAATCGCTGCCTCATCATCGGCGTGCAATGGGCGCTGGTGGTGTTCTACCTGGCGCTGGTGACGGTGCCTGCTTTTCTCCCTGCGCCAGCGCTCGATGCACGCATGCTCGACCACCTCACCCTGTTTGCCCAGTTCCTGTTCTGGGGTATCTGGTGGCCGTTCGTGATTGTTTCGGTGATGGCCGTGGGGCGCGCCTGGTGTGGCTTGTTCTGCCCCGAAGGCACCCTCACCGAGCTCGCCAGCCGCCATGGACTGGGACTTCCGGTGCCGCGCTGGATCAAGTGGAGCGGCTGGCCCTTCGTCGCCTTTGTCGCGACCACTATCTACGGGCAACTGCTTTCCGTCTATGAGTATCCCAAGGCGGTGCTGCTGATCCTCGGCGGCTCCACTGTTGCCGCGCTCGCCGTTGGTCTGGTTTACGGCAAGGGGACGCGGGTATGGTGCCGCCACCTGTGCCCGGTATCCGGCGTGTTCGGCCTGCTGGCACGGCTCGCACCGCTGCATTTCCGGGTCGATCGCAAACAATGGGACGCAGCCCCGGAGATCGCGCGCCAGCCTGTGCAGTGTGCCCCGCTCATCGATATGCGGCGCATGACCGGCGCCGCCCAGTGTCATATGTGCGGGCGTTGCAGCGGCCACCGCGACGCGGTGCAGCTTGCCGCCCGCATGCCGGGACGTGAAATCATCGATCTGCCGCTCCTCGACGCCAAGCCATGGGAAGCCCGTCTGCTGGTATTCGGCATCATCGGCGTGGCAGTGGGCGCATTCCAGTGGTCGGCCTCGCCGTGGTTCGTCGCCGCCAAGCAGAAAATCGCCGAATGGCTGGTGGAACGCGATTCGTTCTGGCTGCTGCAGGACAACGCGCCATGGTGGCTGCTTACCCACTATCCCCAATCCAACGATGTCTTCACCTGGCTCGACGGGCTGGGCATCCTGGCCTACATCGGCCTCACCGCCCTGCTCGTTGGCGGCTGGGTCTGGGGCTGGCTGAGGGCGGCTGGCGCCGTGTTGCCGGGAAGCAGTACCGCCAACGCGCGCTGGCTGGCCTACAGCCTTGTTCCACTGGGCGGCATCGGTGTATTTCTGGGACTTTCGGGGTTGACTGTCGTCCATCTTTCCGCCGAAGGCATCCACCTTGCATGGCTTGCGCAGGTGCGCGCCGTGCTGCTTGGAGTCGCTGCCGTTTGGAGCATGGCGCTGGCCGTCGGCATGTTGCGCCACGAATCCTCCGTTCTGCGTCGCTGGCTAGCCGTAAGCGCCGTGGCTATGGGCGTTGCGGGGGTGATTACCCCTTGGCTGTTCCTGTTTTTCCTGTGGTAGGTAGAACTGGTCCTGAATTCAATTGATGTTTAACCCGCCGGGTGACCGGCAATTCGAGAAGGAGATTTGAAATGGAATTAGATAAGGAAAAAGCAATCGGGCTGCTGAACAGAATCATGGAACTCGAACTGGCAGGCGTGGTGCGTTACACACACTACTCGCTGATGGTGTACGGATTCAACCGAATCCCCATCGTCAGCTGGCTTTCCTCGCAAGCGGATGAAGGACTGCTGCATGCCAAGAAAGCCGGCGAGCTGATCACCCACTTCGGCGGGCACCCCTCGCTCGGCATCGGTCCCCTGCTGGAAAGCCACAAGCACAACATTGGCGACATCCTGCGCGAGTCACTAGAGCATGAGAACCTTGCCAAGTCGGTCTATTACGATCTGCTCGCGGTGGCAGATGGCAAATCCATCCTGCTGGAAGAATATGCGCGCGACATGATCAGCGAGGAAGAGATGCACGCAGGAGAAGTGGACAAAATGCTCCGCAATCCTGGCGATATCGGGACATTTGCAGCCCAATAATGCCCATAGCGGCAAAAACGGGGGCTTCGTGAATTCCGCAAATAGATGATTTGCGCCAATGGCCGTTTCTTCGTTTGCAAGGCACGCAGGCATTTTTTTCAGGAACGGCTCCAATTTTTTACCGGGCTGATGAACGCCATCCTGAAGCTGGTAAAAAAGGGGTAAGACATGAAGACATTCATCTGGCTGTACAAGGGAAGCGGCTGGCAAGCGGCGTTTTTTCTAGTGTTGCTTGTGCTTGGCACCGTGCTGCCCTATCTCATGCGGAATTCGGCTTGATGGTACCGGCAAGCGGAAGGAGAAAACCGGCATGACCCATAACTGCAAACCGGTAACACATATTCCCGTTCGGTCCGGCCACACCGATTTCCCGGCACCCCAGCAAGTCGATGTCCGCGAACTGCTGGGCGACGGCCGCGAGTTGCGCATCCTGCACGGCAATCAGGAATACCGCCTGACCTTGACCCGCAAGGGCAAACTGATATTGACCAAATAGAGGCTGTGTCATGTGCATGGTAATACGAACGAAAACAGCAGAAGTTCCTGAAACCTCCACAGGCGCATTCCCCACGCCGGCGGCCACGATACCGTCTGTTGCCCGGAAAATGCCACGCCGGCGCAAGCTGTGGGAAATCGCCCATAGATACCACTGCCCCGTCGTGGGTACCTGCCTGACGGTGGAGGAATTGCGCAAACTGGCGCGCCGTGCCGGCCTGGAAGGATGGAACAGCGAATCCGACTACACGCTGCACAGCACCGCCGTCGGACTGGCGGGCGACAGAAATGGACTTTCCGATCCGATGCAGAAGTTGCTGGAACGCAAGTTCGAGGCGATCGTGCGGCGTTCCGCCCGCGCCAAATCCGGCGACGAACTGCTGTCGTGGTGGCGCGAAGCGCTGGCGCGCGGCGAGGCGGCCGGCGCATTCTGGGCGGCCATGTCGCACGCACACGCAAGCGAGCAGGTCGCCCACCTGATCTACGAAGACATCCACATGCTCTCTCACCAGGTGGGCGCGGCCAGCCATGCCGATCTCGGCGAACTCGCCCGGCTGAGGCGGGTGGAAGCCGAGCTGACACTGAAGCTGGAGCGGCAGCAGGAACGGCATGGTGCGCAAGTGGCGGAAAAAGAGGAAGACATCCGCAACCTGAGCCTACGCCTCGACGGCGCATTGGAGATCGAGCGGCGCCTGCGCGCTGCCGAAACTGACCTACTGGCAAACGGCAGCGATAGCATCGCACGGTTGCGCATCTCCGAGCTGGAGGTGCGCCTGCATGCCGAAACACAGCGCGCCGTACAGGCGGAAAGGCGCTACGGAGAAGTGGCCGCCCAGGCAGCCGGTCTTCAGCAGAAAACAGACGAACTGCAAAGCGAATGGGAAGCGGCCGAGGAAGCACTGACCATGGCACTGACCCCGTCCGCTTGTCGTGATTGCGCGGAAAGCCTTGAAGGACGCTGCGCCAGCGGGGATTTTTCCGGACGCTGCATCCTGTGCGTGGGTGGCCGCACCGGCCTGGCCGACCAATACCGCACCATGGTAGAGCGCAGCAACGGCCGCTTTGTCCATCACGACGGAGGCATCGAGGACAACCCGAAACGCCTCCAGGCGATGCTCGCCGCAGCCGATGCGGTGATCTGCCCCGCCGACAACGTCAGTCACGGCGCCTATTACGTGGTCAAGCGCCTGTGCAAGCAATATGGCAAACCTTGCGTATTGCTCAAGCGCTCCGGGCTTTCCACCTTCGCGCGCGGCCTGGCGGAGCTGGCGGAAAACCGGCGATAAAGCAGCCTAACTTTCATTCTTTCAGCCAGCCTTGGGTCGAGTACGTCCCTGCCAGCCAGATAACACGCACTCAAGGAGCATTTTCATGACCCCATTCGACAAAACCGCGCTGGCCATCGGCTGCGCGCTCATCCCCCTTTCCGGCTCGGCCGCGGAGGCCGTGGCGCAACTTGAAACCGTAACGGTGACCGCCAAGGGCTATGCCTCGGACACCCTGGAAACCCCTCATGCGCTGACGGTCATCAATGCCGGCGACATCGCCGAATCCGGCGCGGCCAATCCCGGCGCGCTGCTGCGCGGCCAAGCCGGGCTGGCAGTGGCTTCCGATGGGGCGTGGGGCGAAAACCCGGTGATACGCGGCCTGAAAAAAGAACATATCGTGGTGATGGTCGATGGCGTGCGCGTCAATTCCGCCCAGCCACAGGGCGCCATCGCCTCGATGCTCGATGCCGGGATGCTGGAGCGCGCCGAAGTGGTAAAAGGCCCGGTTTCGGTGCTCTACGGCAACGGCGCGATGGGCGGGGTGGTCAACTTCATCACCCGCCAGCCGCGTTTCACGGATCAGTCCGAAGTTCACGGCAAGTTCTCCGCCGGCCTGCAAAGCGTCAACAACGGCAAGGAGGCGAACGCCGGCCTGGAGTTTTCCGGCCCCGCCCATGCGCTCAATCTCGGCCTCGCCACCCGCGATTACGAGGATTACGACGCCCCCGGCGGCAAGGTGGAACACACCGGCTTCCGCCGCCAGAGCGCCAACCTGAATTACGCCTTCAGGCTGGATGAGCGCCAAACCTTGCGACTCAACCTGCAACAGCAACAGGACGACGACGTGTGGTATCCAGGCTCGGCCAAATTCGCCAATGCGCGCCTCGGCACCACCATCATCCATTCGCCCGAACAGCGCCGCAGCCTCGCCGACGCTTCATGGGAGGCCAGGCTGGGCGGCACGCTGGCCCCGGTAGTGACAGCCAACGTCTATCGCCAGGAGATCGAACGCAGCATCAACGCCTGGAGCAGCGCCCTGCAGCGCGACACCGTGCGCAACACCGTGGCCTTTGCCACCGACGGCGGCAGCGCCAAAGTTCAACTTGCCCCGGCGCAAAACCACCTGCTGCTGGCGGGCATCGACGGCTGGGTTATGAAGGGCGACCCGGAGCGCTATTCTGACACCAACGCGCCGCTGTTCAACAACAACCTGCGCACCGACCCCTTCGATCAGGCCGAAATCCGTTCCGCCGGGCTGTTCGTGCAGGATGAAATCTTTCTCGACAAATGGAAGGCCATCCTCGGCGCGCGCTACGATCATGTGGCCGGCAGCGCCAGGCAGATGGGCATGGGCGCGGCGGCCAAGACCAGCGGCCTGGATCACGTTGACAATGCGCTGTCCTGGTCGCTTGGCACGATCTACAACCACTCGCCCCTCTTCAACCCCTATCTCAACATCGCGCGCGCCTTCCGCGCCGCCGACATGCGAGAACGCTTCGAGGATTCGGCGCGTGGCGACGGTTATTACACCCTCGGCACCCCCCAACTCAAGCCAGAGACCAGCACCACTGCGGAAATCGGCGTGAAAGGCCGCCTCGCCGCTAACCGCTACGGTGTCGCCCTGTACCGCACCGAGATCCGCGATTACATCGCCGGGCGCATCACCGGCACTGTCAACACCGCCACCGACTTGCCGGTGAAACAGACCGAAAATCTCGCCAAGGCGGTCATCACCGGGCTGGAAGGCGAAATCGAACACCGCATCGCCGTCGGCGACTATTACGCGCGAGCCACACTCACCCTCCAGCGCGGCGACAATATTTCGGACGATGAACCGCTCTACCAGATGCCGCCGCATGAACTCTCGCTGGGGCTCGCGTGGCGTCCGCAATCGCCGTGGAGCGCCTGGTCGCGCCTGCGCGCAGTGGCGCGGCAAGACCGCATCGCGGTGAAATTCAGCAACGGCACGGAAAACACCAGCGCGGGATTCGCCACCGTCGACCTCGGCGGCGCTTATCAAATCAGCAAGCATGCCGCCATCCGTTTTGCCGCCAACAACTTGCTAAACCGCGGCTATCACGAGCATCTCGGCGAAGGCGTTTCCGGCCAGGAAATTCGCATGCCCGCCAGGAATATTACCCTCAGCCTGAAAGGAAGTTTCTGACCATGTCAATTTTTACTCCCCGCCGCCCAACCCTGTGCGCCACCATCGCCGTCCTGATGGGCGCAGCCCTCATCGCCGTGCTGGTATTCTTTGGCGTCATCGGCCAGACAGTTGCGCCGGACGCCGCTTCCACCGACCGGCGCGCGCGTCTGCCGCTCACCGTCACCGAACGCGACCTGGTGCTTACCGAAATGCGCGGCCTGCTCACCAGCAGCCAGACCATCCTCGAAGCGGCCTTGAGCAACGACCTGCCGCGCGCAGCCCATGCCGCGCGCGCCGCCGGCATGGGCGAAGTCGAACATATCCCGCCCGAAATCAAAGGCCCGCTGATCGGCAAGCTGCCGCTGGAATTCAAGCAGCTCGGCTTCTCCGTCCACCGCGACTTCGACCAGATCGCCCTCGATGCCGAAAGCCTGGGCGACCGTGATCATACCTTGCGGCAACTGGCCCAGTTGATGCAGAAATGCGTGGCCTGCCACGCCAGCTACGCAATAGCGGCGGATGGGAAGTCGAACGGCGGAAAATAAGAAAGTGTAGGCTGGGGCAAGCTTGCGACCCGCGGCGGATGCCCCATGGAAGGGAACGCTTGGGGAAATTTGTTAAAACGAAAGGGGCTTGTTGCCCCCTTCGTCAGGCTTCATTCATGCTTAGGGGAGGACGGGGTAATTAAACTTGGGCATCTCGCCGGTCAGGCTATTGAGGAAGGCCACCAGATCAGACACTTCCTGCTTGGTGAGTTCGGTCTTGAGCATTTCTTTGCCCATGATCTTCACCGCCTCGTCCAGCTTGTCGACAGAGCCGTTGTTGAAGTACGGATAGGTCAGAGCGATATTGCGCAGGGTCTGAACCCGGAAGGCATGCTTGTCTTCTTCCTTTTTGGTCACGGTGAAGCGGCCTTCGTCAGTAGAGCCGGGCACCTTGATTTTGTAGAAGCCGTCGTTGGTGAAGTTGGGCCCACTGTGGCAAGCGACACAGCCTTTATCAACGAAGGTTTTCATGCCACGTTTTTGCTGGGTCGTGACGGCATGCTCGTCGCCGGCCAGGTATCGGTCGAAGGGAGAGTTGGGCGTAATCAGGGTGCGCTCGAAGGCTGCGATGGCCTTGGCGAGGTTCTCTGGGGTAACCGGGTCTTTGCCGCCGAAAACATCGGTGAAGCGCTTTTGATATTCGGGGAAGCTCTTCAGCGTCGCGACTGCCTTATCCAGCGTGGTGCCGTGCTCGATGCCAGCCTGTATCGGTCCCAGTGCCTGCGCTTCCAGATCCGGCGCCCGGCCGTCCCAGAACTGGGACTTGAGGAACGCGGCATTCAGCGTTGTCGGCGAGTTGCGTGGACCGCGCTGCGCACCGTGGCCTATTGCGCGCGCGATGCGGTCGGTAAAGCCGAGGGCCGGGTTGTGGCAGGTGGCACAGGCGATGGTGCCGTCACCCGAGAGTCGCGCATCGAAATAGAGCATCTTGCCGAGCTCCACCTTTTCCGGCGTTTGGGTATTGTTGGCCGGAATCGGGGGGTGAGCTGGCAGAGGCTGGAAATTCTGCTTCAACTTGGCGTAGGGATCATCGGCGGCCAGGGCACTAGCGGCGGAAAGTATCCCGGCAAGCAACAGGGGTAGTGCAAAACGCATTTTCATGGCGAACTCCTTTTAGGAAAAACCAATTTACGATAAACGGATATTGCTGTCCCATAATATCCACTGGTATACTGTAAGTCAATGATTTGTATATTGTTTTAATCTATGCTCGTCATAGTCAACTGCTATAGGAAGGACAAATGAAACTCTCATCACTTCGTTATCTGGTTTCTTTCGCTGACGAGGGCTCCATCAGTCGTGCTGCCGAGCGCTGCCATGTCAGCCAGCCGACCTTGAGCGTCGCCCTGCAGAATCTGGAAGCGGAATTGGGCGTCCCGCTCATTGAGCGGAACAAGGGTCATGTATCCCTCACCGACCTCGGCTATCAGGTGGTCGCCCAAGCGCGCAAGGCACTGGATGAGGCGCACCGGGTGGAACTGGTCGCGCAATTGGGGCTGAACCCGCTCAAGGGAGAATTCCGCCTCGGTGTCATCCACACCATCGGTCCATATCTTTTGCCGGATCTGATTAATTCGTTGCAGCGCATCGCACCGGAACTGCATCTGTATATCGAGGAGAGCATGACGGCGCTGCTGGCCGACTACCTCAAGTATGGGACAGTGGATGCTGCCATCATTGCCCTGCCATTCGACGTGCCGGGTATTGCCACCCACACGCTCTATGACGAGCCATTTCAGGTGGTGGTGCCGCGGCGTCACCCATGGGAAAAACGCACCAGCATCCCGGCCAGCGAAGTACGCGGCGAAGATGTGCTGGTCTTGAAGGCGGGCAACTGTTTTCGCGAACAAGTGCTGGATGCCTGTCCCGACATCAGCCACGCCGAAGGAGCCATGCGCCAGGGCCATTCCATCGAGGCTATCCGCTGCATGGTGGCCTCGGGCTTTGGTATATCGGTACTGCCCGCGAGCGCCCTGACCGGACCCTACTGTTCCGGGATGGTTCGCGCCATTCCCTTCGAGAAACCGGAGCCTTCACGCCGTGTCGCCCTGGCCTGGCGGCGCGGCTTCACACGCCCGGAGGCAATCGAAGCCTTGCTTGCCGCCGTAAAAGGCATGGCCAATCCAATCTATCGGACGATTGAAATGCAAAACAAAAATGGAAGCCAATGACCTGTTCCAGAATAGTTTTTAACTATTAAATTGATTGCAACAATCAATTGGAGTTATTTTGGTAGGGCTCTTACTATTTGTTTCACCGCCGTAACTCATTTCAAACCAACCCGAGGAGAAACTCTGATGAATGTATCGCTGATCAATACCGAAATCGCCCCCTTCAAGGCATCCGCCTTCCACAACGGCAAGTTCGTCGACGTCACCAACGCCACGCTCAAGGGCAAGTGGTCGGTGGTGTTCTTCTACCCCGCCGACTTCACCTTCGTCTGCCCGACCGAACTGGGCGACATGGCCGACTTCTACGCTGAATTCCAGAAAATGGGTGTTGAAATCTATGCCGTGTCCACCGACACCCACTTCACCCACAAGGCCTGGCACGACACCTCCGAGACCATCGGCAAGATCCAGTTCCCGATGATCGGCGATCCGACCGGCGCCATCACCCGCAACTTCGGCGTGATGATCGAGGAAGCGGGCTTGGCAGAGCGCGGTACTTTCGTGATGGACCCGGAAGGCAAGATCCAGATCATCGAGATCAACGCCGGTGGCGTGGGCCGCGACGCATCCGAACTGCTGCGCAAGATCAAGGCCGCGCAGTACGTAGCCGCACACCCGGGTGAAGTCTGCCCGGCCAAGTGGAAGGAAGGCGCAGCCACGCTGGCCCCATCCCTGGATCTGGTCGGCAAGATCTAACAACGCTTCGCTCCCGGAGTCCGCTCCGGGAGCGGGATTCCAGCGTAAAGGCGCCAGTGCCGCAGCGGCGCCTTTCCATTGCAATCCATGTAGGGAGAACCTTATGCTCGACGCCACCATCAAGACTCAACTCGCCGCTTACCTCGAAAAGTTGCAGCACCCTATCGAACTCGTCGCCTCGCCAGATGGCAGCGATGCTGCGCGCCAGATGAGTGAACTGCTCGCCGACATTGCCACACTGTCGCCCAAGGTGAGCGTGCGGGAAGATGGCTCCGACGCGCGCAAGCCTTCCTTCTCGGTCGGCCGTCCGGGCGAAACACCGCGCATCCGCTTCGCTGGCCTGCCGATGGGCCACGAATTCACCTCGCTGATCCTCGCGCTGTTGCAGACCGGTGGCCACCCACCCAAGATCGATGCCGCGCTGATAGAGCAGATCAAGTCGCTGACAGGCAAGTTCCATTTCGAGACTTTCATCTCGCTGTCCTGCCACAACTGCCCCGACGTGGTGCAGGCCTTGAATCTCATGGCGGTGCTGAACCCCAACGTCGAAAGCGTGATGATCGACGGCGCGCTGCACCAGGAGGAAGTCAATGCGCGCGGCATTATGGCTGTACCGGCGGTGCTGCTCAATGGCGAGTCCTTCGGCCAGGGCCGCATGAGCATCGAAGAGATCGTCGCCAAGCTCGACACCGGTGCGGCGGCGCACGATGCGGAAAAACTCAATGCAAAGGATACCTTCGACGTACTGGTCGTCGGCGGTGGTCCGGCCGGCGCGGCAGCAGCGATCTACGCGGCACGCAAGGGTATCCGCACCGGCGTGGTGGCCGAGCGTTTCGGCGGCCAGGTGCTCGACACGCTGGCCATCGAGAACTTCATTTCCGTGCAGCACACCGAAGGGCCGCAGCTGGTGGTGGCGCTGGAACAGCATGTGAAGGAATACGGCGTCGACATCATGAACGTGCAGCGCGCCGAGGCACTGATCCCCGGTGAACGTGTGCACCAGGTACGCCTTGCCAGCGGCGCGACGCTCAAGGCCAAGACCGTGGTACTGGCAACCGGCGCACGCTGGCGCGAAATGAATGTGCAGGGCGAGAAGGAGTACAAGGCCAAGGGCGTGTGTTTCTGCCCGCATTGCGACGGCCCGCTGTTCAAGGGAAAGCGCGTGGCGGTGGTCGGCGGCGGCAACTCGGGCGTCGAGGCGGCCATTGATCTGGCCGGCATCGTGACGCATGTCACCCTGCTCGAATTCAGCGACACGCTACGCGCTGACGCAGTGCTGCAGGACAAGCTGAACAGCCTGCCCAACGTCACCGTGATCAGGAGCGCCCTGACCACCGAGGTGACCGGCGACGGTAACAAGGTCAACGGTCTGGTCTATACTGACCGGGTGAGCAACGAAAGCCACCGCATCGAGCTCGAGGGCATCTTTGTACAGATCGGCCTGCTGCCGAACACCGACTGGCTCAAAGGCACGCTCAATCTTTCCCGCTACGGTGAAATCGAAATCGACGCGCGCTGCCAGACCTCGGTACCCGGCGTTTTTGCGGCCGGCGATGTGACCATCGTGCCCTACAAGCAGATCATCATCGCCATGGGCGAGGGTGCCAAGGCGAGCCTTTCCGCTTTCGACCATTTGATTCGTAGCTCGACACCGTAATTTAAAAGGAGAATATGATCATGGCTACCAAGAAAACCAAAATCCCTTCCATCGACATCGGTATCAATGCCACGGACCGGGAGAAGATCGTGCAAGGTCTGTCCTCGTTGCTCGCCGACAGCTATACGCTGTACCTGATGACCCATAATTTCCACTGGAACGTGACCGGCCCGCAGTTCAACAGCCTGCACCTGATGTTCATGGCGCAATATACGGAGCAGTGGAACGCGCTCGACATGATCGCCGAGCGCATTCGCGCCCTCGGTTACCCGGCACCCGGCACCTACAAGGAGTTCGTCAAACGGGCTTCGATCAAGGAAGTCGAGGGCGTGCCCAAGGCCAACGACATGATCCGCCACCTGGTCTCCGCCCAGGAGGCAACGGCGCGTACCGCGCGCAAGCTGTTTCCGGTGGTGGGTGCTGCCGATGACCAGCCCACGGCGGATTTGCTGACCCAGCGCATGGAAGTGCATGAAAAAACCGCCTGGATGTTGCGCAGCTTGCTGGAAGAATAGGCGAATCGCTGTCATGCGGTTTCGGGGGGAGTGGGACGACTCCCCCTTGACCGGCGATCCCGGTTTTCATGAAACACCTCTTCCCCATCATCGCCCTCGCGGCTGTCAGCCTGTTCCATGTTCCGGGCAGCGGGGCGGAAGTGTCTCACGCCGCGGTGGTGAAATTCAACACCGCATGCGCCCGCTGTCATGAGGGCGAATGCAGCGGACGCCTGAGCTTTTCCTCCGGCGCCGCGGCGACCCAGGGCCATGTACAGCGCCACCTTCCGTCTGCCTCACCCCTGGACGTGGAGGAGCTTTTCGCCATCCTCAAATACACCAAGGAACAATGCGCCCATTACCCCCTGCCCGGCGCGCTTCCCGCCAACGGCCTGCTGGATGAGGAAACCTTGCGGCAGTGGCACGGCGCGGACGGCGAGGGTTACTTTATCCCCTTGGGCAGAGTGCACAGGGGAGAATATCACCTGACCTTGCGCTTCGACAGGGCGTCCGAAGCCAGCGTGCGCGTCACCAGCGAGAATTTTGAAGTGCTGCTGGAACAACAACAGTGCAAGAACATGGTGGTTTCGCTGACACTGCCGGTCGCCGCCGAAGCGTTTTATTACCTCCAGATCAGGTCCAGCGCAACGCTGTTGCGTCTGACCCTTTTGCCTGAGCGCTGAACCCGCCATCACTCAGCCTTTGTTCACCCGGATCGAAGTGCAATCCTCCATCTCAACTCACAACACTATTGATAACTATTCGCATCTACGATATATTGATGTTTATCATCTACCCATAGCTGGAGATTACAAATGAAAAACTTCCATGTTGGCACTTTTCTCGGCGTCATTTTGCTTGCCCTAGCCGCGCCGGTGTCCGCCGATGACCTCGTGGTTTATTCCGCCCGCAACGAACAACTGATCAAGCCACTGTTCGACGCTTACACCAAGGAAACCGGTGCCAGGATAAAATTCGTCACCGACAAGGAAGGCCCGCTGTTGCAGCGCCTCAAGGCCGAGGGCGAAAACACGCCTGCGGACATGCTGATCACCGTGGATGCCGGCAACCTGTGGGAAGCAGCTCGGGAAGGCCTGCTCAGGCCGGTCAACTCCAAGATTCTGAGCGCCAATGTACCCACCCACCTGCGCGACCCCGGCAATCAATGGTTTGGCCTTTCGGTGCGTGCCCGTACCATTTTCTTCAACAACCAGAAAGTGAAGTCTTCCGACCTCTCCACCTACGAGGACCTGGGCAGCGCGAAATGGAAAGGCCGTCTTTGCATGCGCACCTCGAAGAAGGTATATAACCAGTCCCTGGTGGCGATGATGATTGCCGAGCACGGCGAGGCCAAGGCCGAACAGATCGTCCGTTCCTGGGTCGGCAACCTGGCTACCGATCCACATTCGGACGACACCAAGATGCTGGAAGCCATCGCCGCTGGTCAGTGCGATGTCGGCATCGCCAACACCTATTATTTCGGCCGCCTGATGGAAAAGAAACCCGGCCTGCCGCTGGCTATTTTCTGGCCCAACCAGAAAGAGAATGGAGTGCATGTAAATGTTTCCGGCGCGGGTATCACCAAGTACGCCAAGCATGACAAGGAAGCCCTGAAATTGCTGGAATGGCTGTCCTCCGACAAGGCGCAGAATCTGTTCGCCGACGTCAACCTGGAATACCCCGTCAATCCGGCGGTCAAGGCCGACCCGGTTGTGGCTGCCTGGGGTATGTTCAAGCAGAACGTGGTGAATGTCGCCAAAGCTGGTGAATTGCAGGCCAACGCCGTAAAATTGATGGATCGTGCCGGTTACAAATAGTACCCCCTCAGCAACATCCGCAGAAGCGCCGCGAGGCGCTTTTGCGCTTTTGCGCGCGCGCTTTCCCGACGGGTGGCGAGTTTCGACGTTCCTGATCGCGCTGCTGATCGTCATTCCCCTCGCGGTGGTGCTTTCTTCCTTGTTCTCGCCAGAACGAGAAATCTGGCAGCACCTGCTCGACAACGTCCTGCCTGGCCTGCTTGCCAACACTTTCAAACTGGTTGTGGGGGTCGGCGCCGGTGTGACCCTGCTGGGCGTCTCGCTTGCATGGCTCACGGCGGCGTGCGATTTTCCCGGCCGCAGGTTTTTTTCCTGGGCACTGTTGCTGCCACTGGCTGTTCCCGCCTATGTAACCGCTTTCGTGTTCGTGGCCTGGCTGGATTTCACCGGCCCGGTGCAAACCTGGCTGCGGGCGGGCTTCGGTAGCAGCAACTGGTTCCCGAGGATACGCACCGGCGGCGGCGTGACGCTGGTGATGACTTTGGCGCTTTATCCCTATGTTTACCTGCTCGCCCGCAATGCCTTCCTGACCCAGGGGAGACGCGCGCTGGAAGCTGCCCAGTCGCTGGGCTGCAACCGCACCCAGGGTTTCTTCCGCGTCGCGCTACCGATGGCCAGGCCGTGGATCATGGGCGGAATGATGTTGGCATTGATGGAAACCCTGGCGGATTTCGGCACCATGGCGGTGTTCAACTTCGACACTTTCACCACTGCCATTTACAAGACCTGGTTCGGGCTATTTTCGCTTTCAGGCGCCTCCCAGCTTGCATCGGTCCTGATTTTACTGGTCTTCGCGCTGGTTCTGGCAGAACAGATGTCCCGTTCGCGCCTGCGCTACACCCAGGCCGGACGGCATTCCCAGGCAGAGCGCATCCGCCTTGACGGCTGGCGTGGACTATTCGCCATCCTGCTGTGCAGCGGCGTGCTGCTGACGGCTTTTGCGCTCCCGGTGGCACAACTCCTGATCTGGGCGGCAAGTGTCTTTGCCGAGGATTTCGATGAACGCTACCTGGGCTTCCTGTGGCGCTCCCTGCTGCTGGGTGGCGTGGCCGCGGTGATTACCGCCACGGCGGCACTGGTGCTGGCCTATGCCCAGCGCCGCCACGGCGATGCCGTGACCCGCATCACGGTGCGTATTGCCACCCTGGGCTACGCCGTGCCTGGCCCGGTGCTAGCGGTCGGTATCGTGATCCCGCTGGCCTGGCTGGACAACCAGTTGATTACCGCTGCCAAGGCGTTTTTCGGCTTCAATCCCGGACTGCTGCTGCAGGGCACGCTGCTGGTAATGCTGCCGGCCTACCTGACGCGCTTCCTCGCGGTCGGCTTCAATCCGGTGGAAAGCGCCTTGCAAAGGGTCACGCGCAACCTGGATGAGGCCGCCCGCAGTTTCGGCGTGTCCGGACTCTCCATGCTGCGCCACGTCCACCTGCCGATGCTGCGCGGCGGGCTGTTCTCGGCTGCCGCCCTGGTGTTCGTGGATGTCATGAAGGAAATGCCGATCACGCTGATGACCCGTCCCTTCGGCTGGGATACACTGGCGGTGCGCATTTTCGAGATGACCTCGGAGGGTGAATGGGAGCGTGCCGCGCGGCCTGCCGTGGCGCTGGTGCTGGCCGGCCTGCTGCCGATCGCGCTCTTGGTGAAACAAACCGAAAAATGAACGACATCTCTGCTTCCCCCCACCCTGCCCTGCTTGAACTGAAGCATGTGACCATTGCCTACAATGGCCAGGATGTGGTGCACAAGCTTTCCTTTAACTTGAAACAAGGCAATATCGGCTGTCTGCTGGGGCCTTCGGGCTGCGGCAAGACCACCGCTCTGCGCGCCATCGCCGGATTCGAACCGGTAAGCGGGGGTGAGATCGTGCTGGCAGGTAAAACGGTAGCCAGTCCCGGCTCCATCCTGGCACCTGAAACGCGCCGTGTCGGCATGGTATTCCAGGATTACGCCCTGTTCCCCCATCTGAACGTGGCGGGCAACCTGGCCTTCGGCATCCGCAACTGGACCAGGGCAGAGCGCGAGGCACGCATCGCAGACCTGCTTGAACTGGTAGGCCTGCCGGACTGCGGACGCAAATACCCACACGAACTGTCCGGTGGCCAGCAACAACGGGTGGCGCTGGCGCGGGCACTGGCCCCCCGTCCCGCCCTGCTGCTGCTGGACGAGCCATTTTCCAGCCTCGACGTGGAATTGCGCGAGCGTCTCGGTCAGGAAGTCCGCGACATTCTCAAGGCCCAGAACACTACCGCCTTGCTGGTGACGCACGACCAGTACGAAGCCTTCGCCATTGCCGACGAAATTGGCGTCATGCGCCAAGGCGAGCTGGAACAATGGGATAGCGCCTACAATCTTTACCATCGCCCTGCCCACCGATTTGTTGCGGACTTCATCGGCGAAGGCGTATTCCTGCCCGGCCAGGTAAAGCGGGAATCGGGCGTGGAAATGGAACTGGGGATGCTGGATTGCGATTCTCCGGATGCTTGCAGCATCGATTGTGCGGTGGACGTGCTGCTGCGCCCGGACGATATCATCCACGATGACGCCAGCCCGCTGCAGGCGGAAGTGAGCCACAAGGCCTTCCGCGGCGCGGAAATTCTCTATACCCTGCGCCTGCCGAGCGGCAGAAGCATCCTCTCGCTGGTGCCCAGCCACCACAATCACGCGCTGGGCGAGAAAATCGGCATCCGCCTGGCGGTGGATCATGTTGTCGTATTCAGGCGCTAAGGCTCGTTAATGTTCGCCCGTAACATGAGGTTCAGCGTCGGCGCCGGGTTTGCCCTGGTGCTGGCCTTGATGGTCGCACTGACCGTGCTCGGCTTGACGCAGATGGCCGCGATGAACAGCCGCCTGGAGCGGATCGTCGATGAAAACAACGTCAAGATCGAACTCGCCACCAGCATGCGCGATGCCTTGCGCGAACGCGCCATCAGCATGCACACCATTGTGGTGATGCAGGATCCCTTTGCCCAGGACGATGAACTGCAGCGTTTCTACGAGTACGGTTCGATTTTTACCAAGGCGCGGCAGAAACTGCTGCAAATGAGTTCCAGCGATGCCGAGGAGGCCGTACTGGAAACCATCAACAACCTGACCGCCATTACCCAACCCATTGTGATCCGGACCATCGAGAGCGCACTCGACCGCGACAGTTCCTCCGCGCTGGACATGCTCCAGACACAGGCAATCCCGGTGCAAAAAAACCTGCTGCGCGAGCTGGACGACTTGCTCAAACAGCAACGGGATGCCAGCCGCAAGGCTGCGGAGGAAGCCGCGCATTCCTATGCGGAAACCAAGATGCTGATGATTCTGCTTGGAATTTCCGCTGCCTTCATGGGTATCCTGATCGCTTTTTTCGTAATCCGTCGCGCGGCACAGCAGACCCTGCAAATCGAAAGGGAGCAGCTGAAATTCAAAACCCTGTTCGAAACCAACTCCGACGGTATCGTGCTAATGGACCAGAGCCGTTTCGTGGACTGCAATCCGGCTGCGCTTCGCATGTTCCAGATCGATTCGGCCATGCAATTCACCCAAATGACCCCGGACGATCTGGGGCCGCCAAAGCAACTGGACGGCACGCCGACCCAGAAATATGCCATAGCGCATATCAAGGAGGCGATGGAACAGGGCCATTGTTATTTCGAATGGCTAGGCAAGCGAGCTGACGGCAGCCTTTTCAAGGCCGAAATAGCGCTGCATTCCATGACGCTGGACAATCGCGTCATTACCCAGGCCATCATTCGCGATATCACCTCGCGCAAACTGGCTGAGGAAAAGCTGAAAAAAGCCTACGATGCCGCACTGGAGGCATCGAACATGAAGTCGGAATTCGTGGCCAATGTCAGCCATGAAATCCGCACCCCGATGAACGGCATCATCGGCATGGTCAGCCTGCTGCTCGAGACTCCGCTCACCCTCGAACAGCGCGACTACGCGGAAACCATCAACCAGTCGGCGGAAGCGCTACTGACCATCATCAACGACATCCTCGATTTTTCCAAGATCGAGGCGGGCAAGCTCGAACTCGACATCATCGATTTCGACCTGAGGGAAACCCTGGAAGGGGTGAGAAAATTATTTACCCAACGCGCCAGGCACAAGGGGCTGGAACTGCGTTGCGAAATCGAAACCACCCTGCCTTGCATGCTGCGCGGCGACCCGGGCCGCTTGCGACAAATTCTTGCCAACTTGAGCGATAATGCCATCAAGTTTACCGACAGCGGGAGCGTCACCATTGCTTGCCGCATGCAGGAGGAAACGCCTTCCGCCCTGCTGGTCCGTTTCGAAGTCCGCGACACCGGCATCGGCATCGCACCGCAATCCGCCTCCAGGCTGTTTCAATCTTTCTCACAAGCCGATGGATCCACCACGCGAAAATACGGTGGAACAGGGCTGGGATTGGCAATCTCGAAGCAACTGGCCAAGCTCATGGGCGGCGAAATCGGCATGGAAAGCACGCTCGGGGAGGGCAGCTGTTTCTGGTTTACCTCGCGCCTGGAAAAACAGAATGAAACTATCCCGAATGACGCCCTCCCCCCCTCATCGGTTTCTGCCGAGGAGCCAACATATTACCCGTCTCTGCGCGTGCTGGTGGCGGAGGACAACAGCGTCAACCAGAAGGTTATTCAGCACATGCTGAGAAGACTGGGAGTCGTCCCGGAGATGGCAAGCACGGGTCGGGAAGCGGTGCAGGCCGCCACCAGCAACACATACGACCTGATCTTGATGGACTGTCAAATGCCGGAAATGGATGGTTTCGAAGCCACGGCGGAAATTCGCCTGCAGGAAGGAAGTGGCGGCAGGCACCAGCCAATTATCGCAATGACCGCCAATGCCATGCCTGGCGACCGGGAGCGCTGTCTTGGCGCAGGTATGGACGATTATCTGATCAAGCCGGTCAAACCGGAACAAGTGGAAAAATTGTTGTTGCGCTATGCACCGCTTCAACGCCAGATCCAATCAGGCCAAGCGGCGGCAATCGACATCCAGCGCCTGGATATAACATTGGGGAAAAATCCCGCATTTCAGTTCGAGATGATGGAGCTTTACCTTGCCACCACGCGGACGCTGCTGGACAAGATGGACACGCATTTTGCCGCACGCGATCTGCAAAAATGCATGCGCTCCGCCCACGAGATCAAGGGGTCGTCGGTCTATATAGCTGCGGGCGAAATGACTGAGCTTGCAAACAAAATGGAACAGGACTTGAGAACCGGCGACTGGGAGCTGACCCGGCAGGAAATGAAAGCCATGAAAGCGGCTCTGTCCAGGGTGGAGACATTCGCGGCAACGGTTGACTCTGGAGAAGGCGGGTAATCAGAGGGAAAAGCAATGAGCCAGGGGCATGCACTTCCCTGACGCATTGATTCAATACCTTCCCATTTGCTGCTTCTCAGGCGGAATGAGCTACGATGAAGCGTTTGATCGCCTCGCCGTCCGGGTCCATGACTTCAAAACGCTGCGGTAACTTCTCAATACCCAGCAAATTGGAGGGACGCTCTGGATCACGCGCCAAGGCCTCGCGGATGGTTTCCCCGAACTTGGCCGGAAGCGCGGTTTCCAGGCACACCATGGGGATGCCGTCTTCACGATGTTCCAGGCCAACTTTCACGCCATCGGCGGTGTGAGTGTCGATCACCACACTATATTTTTCGTAAATACGGCGAATGGTTTCCACGCGGTTGGCGTGGCTGCTGGACCCGGATTCCATGGCGAACTCTTTCACCCTGGCGAAGTAAGGCGTCCGCGTCAGGTCGAAACTACCGCCACCATCCACCTGCTGCCACAATTCCTTCACCACCGCAGGGTCCCTGCCCACCAGGTCATAGACGAAGCGCTCGAAATTCGATGCCTTGGAAATATCCATGGAGGGACTGCTGGTATGGTGTGTCTCGGGCCTGGGACGATATATGCCGGTACGGAAAAACTCGTCCAGCACATCGTTCTCGTTGGTGGCTACAATCAGCTTGCGCACCGGCAGCCCCATCTGCCTGGCGATGTGGCCGGCGCAAACATTGCCGAAGTTTCCGGATGGCACGGAAAAGGACACTTCCTCATCGTTAGTTCTGGTGACTGCGAAGTAGGCCTTGAAGTAGTACACCACCTGGGCCGTCACGCGCGCCCAGTTGATCGAATTGACTGCGCCGATCTTGTTCCTGGCCTTGAATTCGAGGTCGTTGGATACCGCCTTGACGATATCCTGGCAATCGTCGAAAACGCCTTTCACCGCGATATTGAAGATATTCGGTTCCTGCAGCGAATACATCTGTGCGGTCTGGAACGGGCTCATCCTGCCCAAGGGCGAGAGCATGAACACCTTCACCCGCTTCTTGCCTAGCATGGCGTATTCCGCCGCGCTGCCGGTATCGCCCGATGTTGCGCCGAGAATGTTGATTTCGGCATTCTCCTGTTCGAGAACATATTCGAACAGGTTGCCGAGCAACTGCATCGCGACATCCTTGAAGGCCAGCGTCGGCCCGTAGGAGAGCCCGAGGATATGCAGCCCCGGCTCCAGGGTTTTGACCGGGGTGATGTCGTCGCTGCGAAATACTTCAGCGGTGTAGGTCCTGTCGATAATGGCCTTGAGGTCGGCAGCGGGAATGTCGTCCGCGAAACGGCGAATCACCTCGTATGCCAGCTCGCGGTAGCCCATGCCGCGCATGGCCGCCAGCTCGTCCTTGGTCAATCTGGGATAGGCATCGGGAATGGTCAGGCCGCCGTCGGTGGCGAGACCGCCGAGCAGGATTTCGGTAAAGCTTTTGGGCGGCATGCCGCCGCGAGTGCTGAGGTATTTCATGCGTTGAGTTCTTCCAGACGAATACGCGTCACCTTGTCGGCAATGGTCGGCAGCGCCTCGATCTTGGCTATGGCCTGATTGATGGCTTTTTCCACGGTCAGGTGGGTCAGCAGGATCACATCCACCAGCTCTTCGCCTTCTGCCGGCTCCTTCTGCACCATGGCATCAATGGAAATACCCAGATCAGCGAGGATGCGCGTCACGTCAGCCAGCACGCCCGGCTTGTCGAAGGCCTTGAGGCGCAGGTAGTAGGAAGTGTGGACATCTTCGATCGGCAGGATCGGGGCGTTGGACAGCGCATCAGGTTGGAATGCCAGATGTGGCACGCGGTTTTCCGGATCGGAAGTCAGCATGCGGGTCACATCCACCAGGTCGGCCACCACGGCGGAAGCAGTCGGTTCGGCACCGGCGCCGCGGCCGTAGTACATGGTCGCACCCACCGCATCGCCCTTCACCAGCACCGCGTTCATCACGCCTTCGACGTTGGCGATCAGGCGCGTGGCGGGGATCAGAGTGGGATGCACGCGCAGCTCGATACCCTTGTCGGTACGCTTGGTGATGCCCAGCAACTTGATGCGGTAACCCAGCTCCTCGGCGTAGGTAATGTCTTCCTTGGTGAGTTTGGAGATGCCTTCGGTGTAAGCCTTGTCGAATTGCATCGGGATGCCGAATCCGATGGCGGACATGATCATCAGCTTGTGGGCGGCATCGATGCCTTCGATGTCGAAGGTCGGGTCGGCCTCGGCATAGCCGAGTTCCTGTGCCTGTTTCAATACGGTGTCGAAGGCCAGGCCCTTGTCGCGCATTTCAGACAGGATGAAATTGGTGGTGCCGTTGATGATCCCGGCGATCCACTCGATGCGATTGGCGGACAAACCTTCGCGCAAGGCCTTGATGACCGGGATGCCGCCCGCAACGGCAGCTTCAAAGGCCACCATCACGCCCTTGTCCTGCGCCGCCTTGAAAATTTCGTTACCATGGACCGCCAGCAAGGCCTTGTTGGCGGTAACCACGTGCTTGCCATTGGCAATGGCCTTGAGCACCAGATCCTTGGCCAGGGTGTAGCCGCCTATCAGCTCCACCACGATGTCGATGTCGGGGTTGTTCACCACATCCATCGGGTCGGTGGTGATATTCAGTTCGCTGCCTGCGAATTTGCGCGCTTTTTCCAGGTCGCGCACCGCAGCCATGGTGACGCGAATTTCACGCCCGGCACGACGGGTGATTTCCTCTGCATTGCGTCGCAACACCGTGAGGGTTCCGCCGCCGACAGTGCCCAGGCCCAGCAGGCCAACATTGATTGGTTTCATCATTTCTCTTAAGTTTGTTTCAGTGGTTGATTATTAGGCGCCATGCTGCTTGCGGTAATGCTCCAGGAAACGCGCGATACGGCCGATGGCTTCCTGCAGGTCATCCACGTTGGGCAGGAATACCACGCGGAAATGGTCGGGTGTCGGCCAGTTGAAGCCGCTGCCCTGCACCAGCAACACTTTCTCTTCCAGCAATAGTTCCAGAATGAATTCCTGGTCGTTATCGATCGGATACATTTTCGGGTCAAGGCGCGGGAATAAATACATCGCCCCTTGCGGCTTGGTGCAGGAGACGCCGGGGATATCCGTCAGCATTTGCCAGGCCACATCGCGCTGGCGGCACAGGCGGCCAGTCGGGGCCACCAGATCGTCAATGCTCTGGTAGCCGCCCAATGCCGTCTGGATGGCGTACTGGGCCGGCACATTGGAACACAGGCGCATCGAGGCCAACATCGTCAGCCCCTCGGTGTAATCCCGGGCATGGCGCTTTTCACCCGAGACAACCAGCCAACCGGCGCGGTAACCCGCGGCGCGGTAATTCTTCGACAAGCCATTGAAGGTCACGAACAGCACATCATCGGCCAGGGACGCGATGGAAGTATGTTGCGCACCGTCGTACAGCACCTTGTCGTAAATTTCATCGGCGTAAATGATCAACTGGTGCCGCCGCGCGATCTCCACCACTTCCTGCAACAGTTCCACCGGGTACAAGGCACCGGTCGGGTTGTTGGGGTTGATAAGCACGATGGCGCGCGTATTGGGCGTGATCTTGCCGCGAATGTCGTCCAGATCGGGAAACCACCCTGCCTGCTCGTCGCAAATATAGTGGCGTGGCGTACCGCCCGCCAGCGTTACAGCGGCTGTCCAGAGAGGATAATCGGGAGCCGGCACCAGAACTTCATCGCCATTGTTCAGCAGCGCCTGCATGGCCATCACGATCAGCTCGGACACGCCGTTGCCGATGTAGATATCCTCCATCTGCACATCGCGGATATTTTTTTGCTGGGTGTAATGCATCACCGCCTTGCGCGCGGCGAAAAGGCCCTTGGAGTCGGAATAACCGGATGCATTGGGCAGGTTGATGATGACGTCGTGGACGATTTCTTCCGGCGTTTCAAAGCCGAATTGCGCCGGATTGCCGATATTCAGCTTGATAATGCGGTGGCCGTCCTCTTCCATCTGCCGCGCGCGCGCCAGCACTGGGCCACGGATGTCGTAGCAGACATTATTCAGCTTGGAAGATTTGAGTACGGGCTGCACGTTTTCTATGTCCTAACTTGGGCCTGTGACGCATTTGCGCCACCCAATCAAACCGGTAGCGCTCTCGCGCCACGTAATTGATTCGCGGCAAAAGGGTATAATCTTACAAGACCGCGCCCCTCCCCGCAATTGGCTCCTAGCAATTGGAACTACCGCAATGAAACTACACATCCAGACCGCCAACGGCACCCATCTCTTTACCGCCTACGGCGATGATTATGTCAGCGTCAACGGCGTGCGTTACCAAAGCAGCCTGATCGTGCTGCCCGAGCGCATCATTTCAGAATGGCATCCGGTTGCGCCTGACGAATTGACCCTGGAACATTTCAGCGCGCTGGCGGAGCCGGAACTGGAGATTCTGCTGCTCGGCACCGGGTCGAAGCTGCGTTTTCCCTCTCCGCGTCTGATTCATGCACTGGCGCAACAAGGTATAGGACTCGAAGCGATGGATACCTTTGCCGCCTGTCGAACCTATAACATTCTTGCGGCAGAAGGCCGGAAAGTCGCGGCGGCGCTGATTCTCGACTAGCCGGGGCGTTCAGACAAAGCTATCGGTTCGGGCGTGATTTCCAGAAAAGAATGAATGGCTGAAAAATCTCCCACGTCCTTGTCTGGCAAACGTGTATCCGGGCGATACACGGCCAACAAGTGCGCAATACCGTAATCCCGTGCCGAACGCAGCACCGGCAGGCTGTCATCCACCAGCAGCGTGGCTCCCGGCTCAAATTTCTCCAGCGTCTGCAATTTGTTCCAGAATTCGGGGTGTTCCTTGGGAATGCCGATATCGTGAGCGCAGATCACCGCATCAAAATGGCCCCGCAGGCCGGTTCTCTCCATTTTCAGCGCCAGGCTTTTCTGGTGGGCGTTGGTCACCAGCACGATTCTTTTCCGCGCCCCTCGCAATGACTCGAGAAAATCCACGACATGAGGGTGCACTGCAATGAGATGCGACACTTCTTCCTTGAGCCTGGCTATGTCCAGCTGGAGTTCGCGGCTCCAGTAATCCACGCAATACCAGTTCATGGTGCCCACCACCCGGTCATAGCGTGGCGCAAGTTCGGCATGGGCATCGTCCCCGCTTAAACCATGACGTTCCGCATAGCGCTGCGGCACATGGCTGAGCCAGAAATGATTGTCGAAATGGAGATCGAGCAATGTGCCGTCCATATCGAGAAAAACGGTTTCTATGTATGACCAGTCAAGCATGGACTGAACTTTCTATCGTGCGTGTGGATTCCAGGGCAATATCAAGAACATTCAGGAAATTGTCCACACTCAGGGGTTTGGTAAGGTAACTGCTGAATCCCGCCAGCAGGCACTTTTCGATCCGTGAAGGCATGGCGTCCGCGCTCATCGCGATCACCGGAATATCGTGTAAGTCGTCGAACTCGCGCAGTAGCACCAGCGCATCAAGTCCGCTGATGCCAGGCAAATTGATATCCATCAGAATCAGGTCCGGATGCTCCGACAAGGCCTTTTCCAGTCCTTCCTCGGCCGTTTCGGTACAAATCAACCTGAGATTGGGGCGATGCCGTTCGATAATGCTGACCACCAGATCACGGTTAGGCCGATTATCCTCCACCAACAGCAAAGTGCGAATTTCAGCGATCCTGCTCACACTTTTATTGCCCGCGACTTGAAGTTCTACTGGTGTTTCAGGGTCATCCGCCTCTCCCGGAGCGGGAAATATTTCTGGAACCTCAATCCAGAAAGTGCTGCCTTGCCCCACTGCACTATTGGCACCCACACTCCCGCCCATCAGCTCCATCAGGCGTTTGGCCACCGCCAGGCCGACACCTGTACCCTGGATTTCAGTTACGTCCGCATTGAGGCGGTTGAATGGTTCGAACAGCTGATTCAGCCTGTCAGAAGGAATCCCGGGGCCGGTATCGATCACATTCACACGCAGGATATTCATAGGCCTTTGTTCGCATTTCAGCGTGATCTTTCCACCCTGGCGGTTGTACTTAACCGCGTTGGAAAGATAATTGAGCATGACCTGTTTCAGGCGAATGCGATCGGCTCTAACATGATGGGGCAAGCAAGCAGATATCTCGTCCTCGACGAGAATATGACGCTCAGCCGCCAATGGCGATATCAGGTCGAGGCATTCCTCGATCACCTCGGAAGCACGAACGTCCGCCATGTGGAGTTGCATCTTGCCGGCTTCGATGCGAGCCAGATCCAGCACTTCATTCACAAGTTCCAGCAAATGCCATCCAGCTTTGAGGATCTGGTCCACATTCTCCGCTTGGGACGTAGTCAGCACTTCATCCGGATCGCTTTCCAGTAACTGCCCGAAACCGAGAATCGCGTTCAGGGGCGTTCGCAGCTCATGACTCATGCGTGACAAGAACTCGGATTTGGCGCGGTTGGCGGTTTCCGCTGCTTCCTTGGCGCGCAACAGATCCAGTTCGGCCAGCTTGCGTTGGGTAATGTCATGGAGAACCGAAAGCATGCAACGCTCGCCGTTGATCTCGGTGATTTCCGCCGATACCAGAACAGTGTGGATATCTCCTGCGCGGTTGTAAAAGGACTGCTCAAACTCCCGAAGCGTACCCCGCTGTAGCAGCAGGGCAAGCATATCGGCACGTTTGGTCCGATCGGTGCACAATCCCAGCTCAAGGGGCTTGTTGCCGAGCAGTTGTGAGCGTTCATATCCGGAAAATTCGACAAAGCGTTCGTTCATATCGACAAAACGCTCATCAACCAAGGAAGTAATGGAAATCGCATCCGGGCTGACATTGAACGCCTGCTTGAGACGCGTCTCCGATTGGCGCAGATGTTCAGCGGCGCGCCGTTTTTCCTCGCTCATCCGCAACATGGTAATGCCGTAGGCAAGATTTCCCGCCAACTCCTGCAGCAGGGTGACTTCTTCTTCCTGAAAACCCTGAGGCTGCGAGGAATAAACATTCAGGCTGCCGATCGTTTCCCCACTGATCAGCAGCGGGAGTGCCGCCACACTTCGATAACCACGTTCGACAGCGTCTTCACGCCAGGGCTGTAAATTCGAGGCATTCACATCCCTGATTACGGATGCACGCCCGGTGCGAATTGCCGTACCGACAGGGCCGCGCCCGCGCTCGCTATCCGCCCAGGTCAAATGCACGGTTTGCAGATAGTTATCCTCAAAACCGGCCAGGGCCACCGGCTCCACGGACTTGTCCTTATCGTCGTGACGGTACCCCACCCATGCCATGTGGTAACCGCCGACGCTGACGATGATCTGGCAAACTTCGTTCAGCAACTGCAGGATATTGTCCGCCCGCACCAGCAAATCCTCACAAGCGCTCAGCGCCATCAAGGTGCGGTTCAAGCTGAGCAGCGACTGTTCCGCCCGCTTGCTCTCGGTAATATCAGTGCGGATGGCGACATACTGATAGGGCGCCCCAAGTGCATCCATGAACGGGACGATGGAAGTCTCAACCCAATAGAAACTGCCATCTTTCTTGCGGTTGCACACTTCCCCATGCCACACTTTTCCGGACCCAATCGTACGCCACATGCCCTGGAAGAAATCCCGTCCATGGTGGCCTGAATTGAGAATGCGGTGATTTCGCCCCAGCAACTCCTCGCGGCTGTACTGGCTGACTTCACAGAACTTATCGTTGGCATAGGTGATGTTCCCCCGAGGATCCGTAATGGCAACAATGGAGTGTTGATCCAGGGCGAATTTCTGGTTCATCAACTCGGCGCTGGTCTGCTCCAGTTCCATGGTGTGTCGGGCCAACGCCACTTCGAACTGCTCACGCTCGGCGAGGTGTTGCTTCAGTTGCTGATTGGCATGGCTCAGTTCTTCCGTGCGCGCG
This sequence comes from Sulfuricellaceae bacterium, assembly GCA_031426915.1. GTDB lineage: Bacteria > Pseudomonadota > Gammaproteobacteria > Burkholderiales > Sulfuricellaceae > Sulfurimicrobium. The sequence goes on from JASJPB010000028.1 coordinate 70,452, forward strand.
GCAACCTTTTGCTCCAGAGTCGAATAGGATCGTCCCAGTTCGGTGTAGCTACGGTTCAATTCCATCGTCATCTCGCTGAAATTATCCACCAGCGCGTCGATCTCGCGCACCGGGCTGTGATCGAGCTGAATATTCTCGTCACCCAGCAACCTGGCCTTGATGTGCGTCGTGGCCTCGGCCAGGCGCTCCAGCGGCTCGACCAGGCGCCGACTGACCAGGGAAGCAACCACAAAGGCGATGATGATACCTGCCCACATCAGTGCCAGATTGTTGACCAGGCGCTGCTGCAGGGCTTGAAAATAGGGCCGCACCGGAATTTCCAGGTACAGGGTCCAGGCTTGGTCGGGGCCGACGCGCGTCTCGCTCACGTAGCGCGCAGCGTACATCTGCTGCAAATTCAGTCCGCTGGTCACCATGCCGGCATTGACATCCCACACTGGAGCCGAGGTTTGCACAGGCGGCGACATACGTTCCATCCCCGCCAGATCGCCACGCGTGGAGGCAATCACCCGCAACTGGCGGTCAAGCAGGGTAATCCCGGCCCCCTCCGCGCTGGCACGGGCATGCATATCCAGCAATACTTTCAGTTCGGACAGCCGCACCAACACTGCCACATAGCCGGCCAGCATGCTTTCCCCGGCCTGTCCTGTCGTCGTCAGTGGCATGGCGAAAGCCAGCGTCGGAGCAAGGCTGACCTTGCCGACAAACACATCGGACACCACCGGCCGCAGCGTGTGTTTCAGGTCCTGGAACCACAAGCGATCCGACAGGTCCAGAACCCTCTCGTTATATGTTCCATCACCATAATAGGAAGTGGCAATGGCAACTCCATCCCCCCTGCCCACATGCACCGCTTCGAGGTCGCCCGCCATCAACTTGATCAGATCGGCCGAACGCTGAAGATTTTCTGCCGGGACCGAGCCCGCCGTTCCGGTTATTGTCCCCAACCTGCGTACCAGTTGCTGGCGCTGCTCGCTCCAGGATGCCAGGTGCGACTGGATTTCCGCCGCGTAGCCATTCAGTTGCCCCTGAATACGTGATTCCATGCGTTTGACTTCATCCCTGCCGTTGAGCACGATGACGAAAAATGCCGAGAACACCAGAAAGGCAGCCAGCAAGTTGAAGGCAAGGTGCTGCAGCGCCACGCGTTGCAGTTCCTCCGCCGCGCCGACCCAGCGTCTGAGCGGCAGGTAGTCCAGCAACAACCCAGCTACCAGCGCATTGAATATACCGTTGAAACCCAGAATCATGGCGAAATACCAGGCAGTGGAAAGGTCGCCATGCTGCAGCCACAGTTCGATCCCCAACATCAGCGGCATGCCCAGCAGCAGCCAGTACGCGCCATCAACCAGTGCGATGTTGCGGCAGCGGCCATACCGCAGCGCCATGCCGACGACCAAGGGCTCCAACGCCAACAAGGTGGCGGCGGCGGCATAATTGGAGGTCTCGAACAGGGCAAAGGCCGCTCCCGCGACGCCTGACGCAATGCCCCAGCCGATACCGAACAGACGCAATGCCAGCAGCGTGGCAATGCTCCCAAACAAAAATCCGGCACCGATAAACAGATGGAGATGGAAATAGTTGCCGCTGAACGCCGCTCCGAAAAAAACCGCGAGTGCCACGCTCGAACGTAATGATAGATTGGTCAAAGCAAACAAGTGCAACGTCTTCCCTTCATCTTGACGTGGTATATAGCCCTTTTCCCAAAAAAAGATAACGTATAAATACGACTTAATTACGACTTAATTACGACTTAATTACGACTTAATTACGACTATGTCTTATGGTCGGCGGATCATCATATACCAGTCCAAACAAACTTGGAAATCCTGAATATCAAAAAATATTATCTTTTATAACAATAAAATAAGAAATTCCCTTGCCCTCTGGATTACGTTGATGGACTCGCTGTTGAAATGTCCGAAAGCCTGTTTGAAGTAATATAAATCTGATAACCTATGTAGGATGGGAAGTCCGTAATAACAGGATGTTTCAATCCGAATTTATAAACATGTCGGATTAATCTGACAAAAAACAAAAAACACGCCGTTATAAAAATATTGGCTGTCGCTTGAAATGCCTCGCAAAAGGGAGATGCAAATAACGTGAACCGACATCCCAAGCCCCATTTTTTTGCCAAGGCCATGTTCGTGGGCGTTGCCCTGGGGTTGGCAGCAGTGACCATCGAATGGTTGATGGGAAACCTCGATGATTATTCAAAAGTGATTTCCAATTCGCCACATCTTTTATTGATCGGCATCGTCTATTTCGGCTGGGCGCTGATTTTTAAAATCACGCTGGACCGAGCAGCGCAGAGAGAGGCTGCCCGGTGGGAAGAAACCGACACCACACTCAAGTCACTGACCAGCAAAACTCATACGCTATTCAAGCAGATCTACGCAGAGAGCAATGAACAAATCATCGGCATCAAGCAGGAAGTCAAGCAAACCCAGGATATTCTCGCCGATGCCATACACAAGCTGGTGACCAGTTTTACCGGCATGGAAGCGCGCACTCGCGATCAGCGACGGCTCGCCCTCGAACTCACCGACAGCGATCAGGGCAGCGGCGAAAGCTCAACCCAGCAAGCCTCTTTTGAAGCCTTCATCCATGAAACTTCAGAGACCCTGGCCACCTTCGTCGAAACCACGGTGGAAACCAGCAAGATCGGTATGTCGCTGGTGGAAATGATGGACGACATCAAGGCCGATGTGGACAAAATCATGGGCGCACTGGGAGAAATTCAGGCCATTTCACAACAAACCAACCTGCTCGCGCTCAACGCAGCCATTGAAGCTGCCCGTGCCGGGGAAGCGGGACGGGGGTTCGCTGTGGTTGCGGATGAAGTGCGCAAGCTTTCCACTCGCTCCAACAGCTTCAGCGACTCGATCGGACAACACATGCGAAGGGTAAATGTCTCGGTACAGGATGCAGAGAAAGCCATTACCGCCATGGCTTCCAAGGATATGAACTTCGCGCTGAAGTCCAAGACCCGGGTGCAGGATATGATGCAGGAGATCTCGGTTATCAACCACAAGATGTCGACAACGGTGGATCAACTTTCCACTATTGCCAACGAGGTGGAACAAGACGTGCGCATAGCAGTGACATCGCTGCAATTCCAGGATCTGTCCACCCAGCTTCTTGCCCATATTCAGGGGCGCGTCGATGCCATCGAATGCATGTTGAGCAGTATCGCCACGATTTCCATGGATGAAAATGGCGCGGAGCCCGATCCCGCGGATGATTCCAGCCTCCGCCTCAACCGTTTTCAGCAGGGAATTGACGAAGCGACCGAAATGATCAAACAGTTGAAGCACAACCCTGTGACGCAGGAGCAGATGGCGGCGGGAGACATCGAGCTTTTCTAGACGCTTTTGATTGCTGTCACCTAAATAATTCAAGACAAGAACGGAGCATTTTCATGGCAAAAACAATTCTCGCAGTGGACGATTCAGCCTCCATCCGCCAAATGGTTTCCTTCACACTGAAAAGCGCGGGCTACGAAATCACTGAAGCAGTTGACGGACAGGACGGCCTCAATAAGGCCAAGAGCAAGAGTTTCAACCTGATCCTCACCGACCAGAACATGCCGAATATGGACGGCCTGTCACTGATCAAGAACCTGCGCGCCATGCCTGCCTATAAAGCGGTACCGATCCTGATGCTCACAACCGAATCGGGCGATACCATGAAAGCGCAAGGCAAGGCTGCCGGTGCCACCGGATGGCTGGTGAAACCTTTTGATCCGCAAAAGCTGGTCGAAGTCGTCAAGAAAGTGATTGGCTAGGCGAAGCCCAGGGGTAAGGATCAGGGGATAGGTATTGGGGAAAACCCACTCACCCCCAGCATCCCCTGACCCCTAATAATCCCTAACCCCTAATCCCTGGAAATACCATGACCATCGATATGAGCCAGTTCTACCAGGTGTTCTTCGAGGAAACTGCGGAACATCTGGCGCAAATGGAAAGCCTCCTGCTCGGGCTTGACATCAACGCCCCCAACCTCGACGATCTTAACGCTATTTTCCGCGCGGCCCACTCCATCAAGGGCGGAAGCGGCACCTTCGGTTTTACCGACATGACCGAGGTCACCCACATCCTGGAAAACCTGCTTGATCGTCTGCGCAAGGAGGAACTGCCGCTCAGGAATGAAATGGTGGATGCATTCCTCCAGGCGGGAGACGTGCTCAAGGCACAGCTCGACGCCCACCAGAATGGCGGCGAGGTTGCCCAGGAATTAATTGACACTGTATGCGCAGAGCTTAAACAACTGACGAGCGACGAGGTCGCCCCGGTGGAAACGGCCATGCAGGTTGTAGATTCCGCCCTTCCCTGCGCCACTCCCGAATATGCCATCGCATACACCCCGGATGAGGAAACCGCGTCCAATCCGGAACGACTGGAAAATCTCTACGCCGAACTGCGTCGCCTTGGCGAATTGACCATCACCGACGAGGGCTCGGTCAAGCACTTACGCCTCGCCACCACGGCGGGCGAGGACGAGATCCGCGATACTTTCTCCTTTGTCGCCGCACCCGAGCAATACAGCATTGACGCTCTTGCGGCACCTGCTGAAAACGGTGAAGAAACCGCTTATGGTTTCTTCACCGAGCTGCCCTCCTCTCAGGACAGTGAGCAAAGCGATGGCTATGGCTTTTTTACTCCCCTTGAAGAAGTTCAGTCGCAGGTGGAAGAACAACAAGGCTACGGCTTCTTTGAGGACATCCCCACTCCCCCTGCCGCTGCCGCTGCTGCGCAAACCTCAGCTGTGTCCGCAAATAATACTGAAGCATCCCATAAATGGGGTCGCCGCGAAGCCGACCGGCACGCCGCAACGACACCAGCCGCAGCTCCTTCCAGCAGCGCACAGACAGCGGACTCTTCGATCCGTGTGAGCGTTGAGAAAGTGGATCAACTCATCAATCTGGTAGGCGAACTGGTCATCACCCAGGCCATGCTGGCACAGACATCCAGCACTATTGACCCCGTCATCTATGAAAACCTGATCAACGGCATGGCGCAACTGGAACGCAACACGCGGGATTTGCAGGAAGCCGTGATGTCGATCCGCATGATGCCGATCGGCTTTGTCTTCAGCCGCTTTCCGCGCGTGGTGCGCGACCTTGCCGGCAAGTTGAAAAAACAGGTGGAACTCAAGACTGTGGGTGAAGGCACCGAATTGGATAAGGGGCTGATCGAAAAGCTTGCCGACCCGCTTACCCATTTGATACGCAACAGCCTGGATCATGGCATTGAAGAACCGGATCAACGCGTTGCCAAGGGCAAGGATCCCAAGGGCACCATCACCCTGAGCGCGGCACATCAGGGCGGCAACATCGTGATCGTGGTTGGTGACGATGGCGCAGGCCTGAACCGTGAAAGAATTCTGGCCAAGGCGACAGAAAAAGGGATACCCGTAGCGGACAATGCCACCGATCAGGACGTATGGCAGCTCATTCTCGCACCGGGCTTCTCCACCGCGGATATCGTGACGGATGTGTCCGGTCGAGGTGTCGGCATGGATGTGGTCAAGCGCAATATCCACGAAATGGGCGGCCGCATGGAAATTGACTCGGCATCGGGTCATGGCACCCGCATGACCATCCGCCTGCCCCTCACCCTGGCAATTCTGGACGGCATGTCCATCGCCGTGGGAAATGTCATTTACATTTTGCCGCTGACCTTCATTGTCGAATCGCTGCAACCCACCGCGCAGGACATCAAAACCGTGAGCGGCGAGGGCCGCCTGGTACATGTGCGCGGAGAGTATGTGCCGCTGATTGCACTGCACGAGCTCTTCAACATCGTGCCCAAGGTGACACGACCCGAAGATGGCATCCTCGTGCTGCTGGAAGCCGAAGGCAGAAAAGTCGCGCTGTTCGTGGATGAGCTGGTGGGCCAACACCAGGTTGTGATCAAGAGCCTGGAATCCAACTACCGCAAAGTGGTTGGCGTCTCCGGCGCAACCATCATGGGCGACGGCAAGGTAGCACTGATCCTGGATATCGGCGCTCTGGTACATATGGCACAAAGCTAACCTATCTTACTCAGGAGGCATCATGAAGGATAACGAAGAACAAACAGACGGCGGCAGCCGGGAATTGCTGACCTTTACCCTGGGTAAGGAGGAATATGGTATCGATATCCTCAAGGTACAGGAAATCCGCGGCTACGATGCGGTAACCACCATCGCCAATACGCCCGAATTCATCAAGGGCGTGATCAACCTGCGCGGCACCATCGTCCCCATCGTGGATATGCGCATCAAGTTCAATCTGGGCAACGTGGAATACAACCAGTTCACGGTGGTGATCATCCTCAATATCGCCCACCGCGTGGTAGGCATTGTGGTGGATGGCGTTTCGGATGTGATCACGCTTACCGCCGACCAGCTCAAACCGGCACCGGAATTCAGTTCCGGCCTGGACACCGAATACATTCTCGGTCTTGGCACGGTGGATCAGCGCATGATCATCGTGGTGGATATCGAACGCCTCATGACCAGCCACGATATGGAACTGGTAGAAGTGGCGATGGCATAGTCCTTTCCGAAAAAGAACTTAAGGAGGCACAAAAAATGGCAACCGGAAACATGAAAGTAGGCACTAGGCTGGGTTTGGGCTTCGGAACGGTAATTCTGCTGCTGATCATCATCGGCGGCATCAGCATCAAGGACTTGTTGTCACTGAACAAAGAAATCGACCTAATGGTCAACAACCAGTTCCCCAAAACGGTTTACGCCAACAACGTGATCAACAGCATCAACGTGATCGCCCGCGCCATGCGCAATTCCCTGCTTGCGGCTGACAAGGCCAGCACAACTAAGGAACTCGACCGAATCCCTCCTGAGCGCAAGAAAATCTCTGAGAACCTGGAAAAAATCGAAAAGTTGATTTTCAGCGAAAAAGGCCGGGAATTATTCAAAAACATCACCGACGCCCGCGTCAAGTATGTCGTATCCCAGGATAAATTCATTGCAATGGTCAATGAAGGCAGGCGAGAAGAAGCCATTACCTATCTGAATTCCGAGACGCGCGGGCTGCAAAACGCCTATTTTGAGTCCATTCGCAAGTTCATCGACTTTTCCAGCGACCTGATGACCGAAATCGGCAAAAAGTCCGAACAGCAGGTCAGTTCGGCACTGCTTCTCATCTCGATACTCGGCATCATCGCCGTTCTCGCTGGAATCATCACCGGCTACCTCATCACCCGCAGCCTGATGAAACAGCTGGGAGGGGAACCGGATTACGCTGCCGATGCCGTGGGCAAGATCGCTGGCGGCGACCTCTCGATCGACCTTGTCATCAAACCCGGAGACAACACCAGCCTGCTGTATTCACTGAAAAACATGCAGGACAGCCTGCGCAAGATTGTGTCCGAGATTCAGAACATCGTGGAAGCAGCGGTACAAGGCGACTTCAACAAGAAAATGGACATGAATGGCAAGGCGGGCTACACCAAAACCCTGAGCGAACTTCTCAACCAGCTTTCCGACACGGTCGATGCAGCCTTCAAGGACACCATCCGCGTCACCGGGGCGCTGTCGCAAGGCGACCTCAGCCAGAAGGTTACCAAAGAATATTCCGGTGCCTACAATCAGGTAAAAGTCAGTGTCAACACCACCGCTGATTCTCTCACTCAGATCGTCGACGAAATCCAGAATATCGTCGAAGCCGCCAACAAAGGCGATTTCAGCATCAAGATGGACATGTCCGGCAAGCAGGGCTACACCAAAACCCTGTCCGAACTCCTCAACCTGCTCTCCGACACCGTCGATGCCGCATTCAAGGATACGATACGTGTCGCTCAGGCCTTGGCCCAAGGCGACCTGACTCAGAACATCACCAAGGATTACACTGGCCTATACGGGCAGACCAAGGATGGCATCAACACCACCACAGAAAATCTCAAGAAATTGGTGGGCGAGATCAAGGAAGCCGTGGACGCCATCAACACCGCCTCCAAGGAAATCGCCGCCGGCAACAGCGACCTTTCGCAGCGTACCGAGGAACAGGCTTCTTCGCTGGAAGAAACCGCTTCCAGCATGGAAGAGCTGACTTCCACCGTGAAACAGAACGCCGAGAATGCCAGGC
>JASJPB010000029.1:0-1059 GCA_031426915.1 Sulfuricellaceae bacterium
GCGCTTGCATGGCATGCAAGAGGTCAGCGGTTCGATCCCGCTTACCTCCACCAAATTGATGCTAATTTGTTGTCGCAAACTGGAAGTTAAAAATGCAGCATCGTATCGGCATTATTTCAGTTTGGGCAGGTTTGATTAGCTGTGCTGTTGGCTTGGTCGCGGGTTTTATGGCGATGCCCAGCGGCGAAGAAGCAAAGATTGGATTTTGGCTTAGCTTGGTTCCTTTTGGTTTTATGTTGTTGTTAATAGGGACCGTTTTAACCCAACTTTCAGGAAAATAAAAGTAATTGCAGTACTGAGCAGATTTGCTATAATTTAATAAGTTTAGTCCCTATCGTCTAGAGGCCTAGGACACCGCCCTTTCACGGCGGTAACACGAGTTCGAATCTCGTTGGGGACGCCAGTCACACATGAAAAAAGGAACTGATCAGTTCCTTTTTTCATTTCTGCCGGCATCTTGAGTTCAGCCTGAATTCCTTCCCGCTGGCGCTGAAGATCCGAAACACGCGGTTTCAGTTGTTTATCCCCATCGGAATCAGGCCGTCCTCAATCGCTTCAATAGCCGTGGCGTTACAGTCCCTTGATGGTGCCGAGGTTTAGAGCGAGAGTATCCAGTCGGCCAGATTTTTTTGCTCATTAATGTCCGTGGTATCGATGAGCTTGTGCTTCTCTTTCGTGCCATCTGAAAGTTCGACCATCGGCTCCGTAGTGAAGTTGGTAATCAGCTTGCTCTGGCCATCGGCCTTACCCTTGTATTTGGCCGCAACTTTCTTGTAGGAAGGGCCTTTCTTGGACTTGTCGATTGCATGGCACTTCATGCAGTCGTTACGTTTTGCCAGAGCTTTCGCGGCACCTGCATCAAAGGCGACAGCCTCGGTAGACATAAGCGTGGTGGCGGAGAATGCAAACAACATGCTGGCGATAATTTTGCGTTTCAATTTAATTCTCCCTGTCTGATTAATAAATAATTCCGGCTAGTTAGTCACGGCACCAGCAAACCCGACGATCACCAGGACCAGTAGCGTCAGGCCGATGGCGATCAGCGCCAGGCCCAGGATC
>JASJPB010000029.1:1101-6648 GCA_031426915.1 Sulfuricellaceae bacterium
GCGGCGGAACTCTTCCAGCGACTGGGTGCCGGTGAACATCACGATGTCCGGCGGCGGCAGCTTGTCCGGTCGGAAGTGGTTGTTGAAGAAATGCACCGTAAAGAGGAACACGGCTGCAAGGAAGGCTTCCTCGCCATGCACGATAGTGGCGACATTGAATATCCAGCCTGGCAGGAAGGTCGCGGTCAAGTCCGGGAAGGCCAGCAGCAGGCCGCTTGCGCCGATGATGGATACACCCCAGAACACCGCCCAATAGTCGAACTTCTCAAAGTAGGTCCAGCGGTCGAAGCGCGGTTTCTGGCCCTTGCCGACGAACCACTTGAACATGCCCACTACGTCGCTGAGATCTTTCCAGTTAGGCACCAGTGAATCGGGGCCGAACCAGCGGAAACTTCTGTCTCGCAGCAACTTCTGCATCACGTAGACGAAGTGGATGAAGAAGATGCCAATGAACAGTGCGGCCGCCACCCGATGGATCAGGGCGAGACCGCGGGCACCGCCAAGCGCCTGGGCAACAACCGGCGCCCATCCGGTATGGGAGAACAGCGCCGTGGTACCGGTCAGCACCAGCGCCATGGTGATCAGGGCGAAAGCCAGGTGGGCGATACGCCAGCCAACTGGGAAGCGCTGGAAGAATTTTTTCTCGTCCTGCGGCAGTCCCTCGGTACGCACAAGCGGAACAGTCTTGTGCACCTTGCGATCCTGCCATTCACGGTAATACCACAAACCGGAATGCAGCCAGAAGAAGGCGAATACGCCGATCAGCAAGGCAACCATGAATTTTGTGGCAATCCACACTTGCGGATATTTGGCGAAATCGTGGCTATTGGCATGAGGACCGAAGGTCACGAAACCGGCTGTGGCCATCGGTCGTTTCTTGCCGTCATGACACTCCTTGCAGGTCTTCAGTCGATTGTCGGGATGCACTTTTGACTTGGGATCCTTCGCGGACAGGACGCCATGGCTGCCGTGGCAGTTGTAGCACTTGGCCGTATCGGCATAGCCTAACTTGGTGACTTGGCCGTGATAGGTATCGCGGTAAGACTTGAGGTTTTCCTTGTGGCAACTGCCACATTCCTCGTTGTTGAGGAGCTTGAACGAGACCAGCGAGGTATTGGTGATTTCGTGAGTGGTGTGGCAACTGATGCAGATGGGAGCCTTGGCATTGTTTTTATCGAGAGATTCCTTGCCATGCACGGACTCGGTGTAGGTTTCGAGCTGCTCATCGTGGCATTTCTCGCCGCACAGGGCGGGTACCTCTTTGCGCCATGCTGCGTATTGGGGACTCTTCTTGTCAGCCGGGACGTTGAAGCCGTGCGTATCGTGGCACTCGGTGCAGGTGGCATTGGGCTGCGTCGGATTATCTGTGTTCGGACGCGCATGGAAGGATTTCTTGTAGGCCTCGATATTCTTGGCCACAGCTTCCAGACGCGGCTTGTCTCCGGTTGTGCCGGCCTGTTTCGTCTTGTCCCACAGGGCTTGGTGGCATTGCGCGCAATCAGGTGCCTTGGCGCCGCTCTTCTGGTGCGGGCTGACGTTATCGGTGATATCTGTGTGGCAGGCGACGCATTCCATCTTGGCATGTACGCTCTTGCCGTATTTTTCCGGGTCAATATCATGCAGCGGACGATCTTCTCCATCGGCCCCCGGTACTTCGAGTTTGCCTTTCTTGCCGTCGTGGCAGGTTTGGCAGGTGGCGCTGTCGAGTGTTTGCGATGCATGCGCAACTTTTTGGGTGACGGCCGCCGCGACTGGTAAGGTCGACAGTGCTCCCGTCAGGCAAACGGCAGCTGCCATGATCCACTTCGCAAATTGACTGGTATGCATTATTTTTCCGATGCGGTGATACGGCTGGTCGATTGTCCGATGCCGTCCAAGAACAGCCTGCCAGTGTCTGGCGATCAGGCCCGGGCAGGCTGTTAATGCCGGATTACGGCAGCTTGATAGCGTTGATGTCCACCTTGGTTCCCTTCTTGACGCCGAGTCCCAAGGTTTTTTCAAAAGAAATCTGGTGACCGCGAGTGGTGATGTTGTCATCGTGCACCGCGAAGCCCACGTGGTATACGCCACCAGCTTTCAACGCCTTGTCGTCGTCGTTGGCAAGACCCAGCGGACGAATCAACACTACCGTCCACATGCCGTCTTTCCAGCTGGAGATGGCGTTGTTGTCGGCGGCCGAGCCCTTGGAATCCTCACGGCTCGTGATGTAGTCGGGGATCATGTCGCCTTCCTTCCAGTCGGCATTTGGGTCAAACGGCACCGCGTTCTGCTCGCGAATCAGGAAGTGATCGCCTTTCCGCAGATCCAGCGCCTTGACCGACTTGTAGCCTACCTTCTTCTCGTCCCACATGAATTTCGGCGCATGCGTTGTTTTGTCGGCATTTCCCGCGAACATGTTTGTGCCAGCATCGCTGTTACGCCATTCGAGCACGTAGCCGTCATCCGCCATGCCCACCGGGTGGCTGCGGTGCGCGCGCCACTGGATCAGATCGACAAAGTAACCGGCAGCCTTGAGCTTGGCGATTTCTTCCACCGTTTTGCCGGTTTTCCAGTCGGACGGGTCGGTGCGGCTGTCGGGCAGATACTTACGCACGTCGTTTTTCTTGACCGCGGTCAGCATCGGGTTGGTAGCGACTTCTTCCTTGGTGAACTGTTTCCGGCTGTCGCGCTGTCCGTCGTGACAACTCAGCCAGCAGCCCTGCTGGGCGAAGCCGGCCACCTTGCCATCGTCGAGCATGATTGACATGCGGTCTTCGTAGATGGCGGGCTGCTTGCCTTCATGCACGGGCTTATCCAGCTTGGGGTAACCCCAGACTTTCCATTCCTTGCCATCGAAGCGCAGGTACTGGTGTTCGGTTCCTGGATAGGGATTGTCGGTTTTCCACTGAAAGCGCAGATAGGCGTTCTTGTCGTCATACGCAGCCTGCACCTTGAGTTCCTTGTAGCCGGACTTGCCCGGTACCGCCATGGGGTCCAGGCGGCCGCCTTTCACGATCTTGTTACCCATGTCCTTTTCGGCATCTTCTTCGTCATGACAGGACAGGCAGGCGTCGCCACGCTTGACCTCTTTCGCGGCGTTTTGGTGGTCGTCGCTACGCAGCCACTCGTAAGTGGATTGGCCGGGATAGAACAGCGGGACTTTGACTACAGGAATTTTCGGCCAGTTGATCTTGGCGGGGTCGGCGGCCAAGGCTGAATTTGCGGTCAGGACGGCAAAGGCCAGGATAAATGCACTTTTGTTCATGACAATCCCCTACTGTGAATATGGTGTAACAAGGGATCAGCAAGGGTTATGCCATCATCAATTACTTGGTTTTAGCGCGTTATTCTGACTTTCTCAGATATGAATGATCCAATATAAGTGTCACTAAATTGTGACATGCGTCACTAATCTGTGACAAAACCCCAGCGTTTCATCCGCACATAAAGATTCTGGCGCGGAGTCCCGCTCAAACGGGCCGCTTCGGAGATGTTGCCGCCAGCCGCTTCGAGCAGGCGGCGCAAATATTCGCGCTCGAACTCGGCACGGGCATCCTGGTAAGCGAGAGTCTTCGCCGGAATTGCGCCGTCCGGATGGCCGTCCTCGGGCCGCTGCTCACAACTCGTGTTGAGATGGATGGCGTCGATGGCCCCACCGGGCTGCAGCGCGACGACGCGTTCGATGCAGTGCTGAAGCTCGCGCACGTTGCCCTGCCAGCGGCAGGATTCCAGGACGCGCACCGCTGCCGGGGTAAATGGTCCGCATTCCTTGCCGAACTTGGTATTGTAGTGATCGAGAAAATGGGCGGCCAGGCGGATGATGTCTCCCTCCCTCTCGCGCAGGGGCGGCAGGCGTACTGCCACCACGTTGATACGATAGTAGAGGTCCTCGCGGAAGCGTCCGGCCTTGACTTCGCCGGCGAGAGAACGATTGGTGGCGCAGATCAGGCGGAAATCGGTGGTGCGCAGTTGGGTGCTGCCGATCCGGGTGAAGCTGTGATCCTGCAGCACGCGCAACAGGCTGCAGTTGACCTCGAGGTAGGGCTTGGAGGAACGCGTGCTCCAGGCGTGGATGAGTTTGGCGATGAGATCCTTGCCGGTGCCGCTTTCGCCCTCGAGCAGCACGGTAGTATCCAGGCCGGCGACTTGGCGGATTTGGCCCAGCAGCCGTTCCATGGCCGGCGACTGGCCAACGACATCAGGCGCTCCCTCAGCTGCAAGGCGGGTACGCAGGCTGTCGATTTCACGATAGGCACGGTCCAGTTCGAGCGCCTTGCCAATCACCGCCTCCAGCGCCTCCAGGTCTTCGAATGGCTTGGTCAGGTAGTCGAACAGGCCTTCGCGCACCGCAGCCACTGCATCGCGCACATCGGCGAACCCGGTGATAAGAATCGCCACCAGCTTCGGTCGTCGCGCCCGGAATTCGCGCAGCAGTTCGAGTCCATTGTCCTTGGGCAGGCGCTGATCCATCAGCACGAGGTTAAAATCCACAGCGGCAAACAATTTCCGTGCTTCCGCCCCGTTCTCGGCCAGATGCACTTCGGCGCTCTTGCGCATCATTTGCTCGATGAGCGTCCGGGTGTAGCGGTCGTCATCGACGACCAGGATTTTAGGCAACATGTTCAAGCTGATCCGATTTGTTCTCTTCCGGTAGCCAGATCGCAAATTTCGTGCCACCACCGGGTTGGTTGCTGGCGGTCACATACCCGCCATGCAACAAGGCTACGTGCTGCACCACCGGAAGCCCGAGGCCGGTGCCGTCGCTGCGGGTCGTGAAGAAAGGCAGAAATATCTTGTCCATGACGTCCGGGGCGATGCCCTTGCCATGGTCGGCAACCGAGAGCTCCCAGCCTGGTGCGCCGCTGTCCGGGCTTCCCACTCGGTCAAGGGCGATGACGATGGCACCCTCGTCGACGGTTGCCTGGGCTGCGTTGAGCAGCAAGTTGAAAAGGGCGTGCCGGATCAGGATAGGATCGACGGTGAGGACGACTGCTTGCTCAGGCAGGCGAGTTTCCACCGGGAGCTGCCGGCTCTCGGTCTGGCGGAAAAGCAGAACGGTCTCCTCGATCACCTGTGCCATCGAGATGGGCATGCTTTCGAAGCAGGAAACCTTGGAAAACCGGAGCATGGATTGAATAAAGGCATGGCAGTCTTCGCCCGCGCGGCGTATTTCGGTCAGCAGTTCGCGGGTTCGGGCCGGATCATCAGCTTCACGCACGGCCAGCTGAGCGAGGTTCACCACGCCGACCAGGGGATTGTTGAGTTGATGGGCGATCTCGCCGACCATCGTGCCCAGAGCGGAGAGTTTTTCTATTTGCAGGATACGTTGATGTTCGGTACCGAGGCGCAGAAGCTGGTGCTCGAGATCGTGCTGGCGCTGGTAATCACGCTCTACACGGTCAAGGGCGAAATAGAAAAGGCCCAACACACCGGCACCGGCGAGCAGGCTCAGCAAAGTCACCGCCGTGACCGAACTCAGAAACGTCTTTTGCAGTGCTGTGATGTCGCGCATCACCACCAGGTCGCCGATGCGGCGCCCTCCGGCATCGTCGAGCGGCAGCATGGCCA
>JASJPB010000030.1:0-4004 GCA_031426915.1 Sulfuricellaceae bacterium
GAATATCGTCCTGTTCAACAACAACACCATGGGATTGATCCGCAAGAACCAGCATCATCTCTACCAGGACCGCTTCATCGACTGCGATTTCACCAACCCGGACTATGCACTGCTGGCCCTATCCTTCGGCATCAGGCATTGCCGGGTGGAAAACGAGCAGGACCTGGCGAAGCTGGAGGCGATCGATTTCCTTCACGGCATCAATCTCATCGAGATTACCCTCGATCAGGATGCGTATCCGAATTATTCCTCTCGACGCTAGATGAAGGAAACCGCTATCCAGCGCCTGCAGGAATGCATCGCGCGCTACCAGTCCGCCATTCCCGGCCTGGCCGATCTCGGCAAGCAACTGCAAGGCCCTTCCCCATCGACCGAGGCGGGCGCGCTCGATGTGCTCATCGACCTCCATGAACAGTGCTACCCCTTGCTGGAGAAGGCGATGTGGTCCGCCGGGTCGGATTTTCACCCGCTGCTGGCCTGCTACCAGGCCCTGTTCCGTGAGCAGGAAGCGCTGATCCAGCAGCGGGGCGGCGATGACCGCCATCACTTCATCCTCGGCATCCCGATGGCGGACCGCCCGCCCCACCTGCGTGCCTGCCTCGAAAGCATTTACCAGCTCTGCACGCTGTTCGACTATGGCGGCAACGCATCCGGCGCATGGGACAGGATCAAGATCATCGTCGCCGAGGACAGCCGCGATGAAAACAACATCCGCCGGGACATCGAGCTGGTGGAGGAATACCGGCGGAAAGGCTTGCAGGTCTTTCATTTCGGCCTGGACGAACAGTACGAACTGCTGCAAGCGCTACCCCCACACCAGCGCGAGCAATTAGGCAATCTGCTCACCACCCAGCCCCGGGAGAAGTTTTATCGCAAGGGGCAGGCCGCCAACCGCAACCTCAGCTACCTGAAGTTTCTGCAACTGACGCAAGACAAGGACCGGACGCTGTATTACCTGGTCGACAGCGACCAGCATTTTTGCGTCAACCGGCAGACCGAATCCGGCGAGGAGGTGGTGTACGCGCTGAATTATTTTCACACCATCGACAAAATCTTCCGCACCACCGACACCCTGATGCTCACCGGCAAACTGGTGGGCGACCCGCCCGTCTCGCCCTCGGTGATGACCGCCAATTTCCTCGACGACGTGACGGCCTTCTTCACCGATCTGGCCACCCTGGCCGGAGACCAAGCCTGCCGCTTTCACGGCTCGCAAGAGCCCGTTGCGGGCGATGCCGCCTACCACGACCTGGCCGGGTTGTTCGGCTTTGAAAACCGACCGGCGACGTTTCCTTACCGATGCCGGCTCGAAAGCGAGCATGACCATGGCGCGTGCCTGACGGATTTCGCGCGACGCCTCAACGCCTTCTTCTTCGGCGAACACCTCTTCCGCAAGACGTGGTTTTCCTACGGCGACGGCTTCACCCGACTCAGCCCCGCGCGGACGGTTTACCCCGGCAATTACATCGTCAGCTACGCGGGGCTGAAATACATCATCCCCTTCGGCCACCTGCGGCTGCGCATGTCCGGCCCCACCGCCGGGCGACTGATCGCCGCCGAGATCGGGAACCGCTTCGCCTCCTGCAACCTGCCCAACCTGCACCGCCGCACCACCGAGGCGGGCCTGGACGACGATTTCCGCCCCGGCGTGGAACTGGACGGCGAACAGCAAAGCGTCGATCTGTCCGACGAGTTCGAGCGCCAATTCTTCGGCGACCTGATGCTGTTTTCGACCGAGGAACTGGTCAAGCAGGCGGATGTGACCCAGCCCTTCGTCCAGGACGCGATCGCGGCGGCCATCGCCCGGAAAGAGGCCGAACTGCTGGCGCTGTACCGGCAAAAGCATGAAGCCATCGTCAAGAAGAATCGGCGGTTGCACGAGCTGGTGTTCAACGCCGGGCACTGGTGGCTGCGCCCGCCCGAACTGGCGCTTGCCTTGCGACAAGTGCAGGCCTTCATCGACAACATCGAACGCAATTTCGGCGCACACGCGCCGGCCTGGCACCAGATCCAGTCGGCCGAGCATCGCGCGCAGCGCAAGCGGCAGATCGTCGAGGCCTTGATGAATTACCGGGCGGAGCGGGATGCCTGGGACAGCCTGTTCTAATCTGTATAAATTCTGACTTGCCCTCCGATTTTCCTGAGCTTACGACGGTAAAGTGCCATGAAGAGTCATTTATGCCACGAAAATTCTGAAAAACTGAATGTCTGCTCTGGATAGAAGCTGTCATTCTGTTCCCAATTTCAGCAGCTATGGCAGTGGACCAGATCAGTTCCAGACGATCTGGGCTCAAGGGTCGTTACGTCTTTTGTTGGATTGAATGGCTTGGGCAGTAAGCGTAGGATTAGCGGCAAGCAGAGTCTGAATTGAGACTCAATTTTGCCCCCGGGGGTAAAGGGTGCCTGCTCCAAGCCCAATTTTCGCGTTAACAAATGCGCGGGGAAATTCGAGAAACAATGCCAGAGTGAGTCCTTCTTCGAGAGTGCTTCATAAGGAGAGTCGTCATGAAAAAGATGCATATCGCAATACCTGTTGCCGTCCTTTCAATACTCGCGTCCGGACTTTCCTTCGCGGGGAGCGATGCCAAGGGATGTAAGGATCATCCGCTCTTTACGCGCATGAATAACTACTCCATCTTCGACTGCAAGAGCAGATACGATCAACTCATCGTCAAATTCGATAATGACTCGAAATCGGATAAGAACCTGAAGCTTGAAGGGGATCTCACCTCACTTTCATATGGCTATGACTCGACTGTGCCCGGTGCAGCTGCCTCAAGGCCTAGTGAACTACAAGTGATACGCAATTATCAAAATGCCGGCAAGGCAAAAGGTGGAGAAGTCATTGTCGACAAACCCGGATATACGGCATTGAAATTCAACCGCGAGGGAAGCACGGTATACGCGGTCGTGCGAGGATACAATGGCGGTGCTGCCCGCATTTATCTGGACGTCATGGAAGTGAAAGCCATGACCCAGGAGGTCACCGCCAACCTGATGTGGGATACGCTTAAAAAAGATGGCTTCGTCTCGTTGCAGATCAACTTCGATACCAACAAGGCTGTCATCAAGCCCGAGTCGATGCCCTTGGTCAAACAGATCGTCGACCTGCTGAAAAGCCAACCCGCGCTGAAGGTATCCATCGAAGGCCATACCGACAATCAGGGGAACGCAGCCGCGAATAAGACGCTATCGCTGGATCGCGCCAGGGCCGTGATTACGGCTGTAGCAGCGGAGGGCATCAAGGCCGACAGGATGACGGCGGAAGGCTGGGGACAAGAAAAGCCCGTGGCCGATAACCGGACCGAAGAAGGCCGTGCCAAGAATCGCCGGGTCGAACTGGTCAAGAAATAGCAGGCTGACGAAATTCCTTTCCAGCAGGAGGGGATGATACTTGATGGCTGTAAGCAGCCATTGTCGATGAAAATGATAGTGGACGGGTTTGGGTCGAAAACGGCAGTTCATGATTCGACAGGTCGGTCAGATCAGAACTGGACTTCTACGACTCTCTGATCTAATCCAGGCTGACCGAATCCGCCGCATTCCCGATAATCTGCCGGCGGCATTCCTGGTAAACCTCTCGCGCCGTACGCAGCACATCCTCCGGAATGGCGATATGGGAGTAATCAACCGGTGTCCTGTCGATTACTCCGCTATGAATGCGCTCGGACGAGTCGCCTTTTCTGGCCTTCCCGGTATGGCTGAAGATTTGATAGCGTTCGCTTAACTGCGAATCCAGCTCCAGCCACTCCGATAGCCTGGAAAGCAGGGTCTCGGGCGTGCGTTGAAACAGCTCGGCATCGAAATAGTAATAGGGCTGGTCGGCAGTCCGGCTGAAATCGGCGATTGCCTGGATGCGCGCGATATAGTAGTTCGCTGCCTCAACGGGAGAGGCATAAAGATCCTCGATCTCTTTTTGTGCAAACAGATCGACGATACTCTTGATCGTTTGTTCCGGTTCCAGCAGCGAGATCAGTATCTTTATATTCGCCAGACCAAGCTGC
>JASJPB010000030.1:4098-27423 GCA_031426915.1 Sulfuricellaceae bacterium
GATATGCATTTCATAGTAGCCATTGATCTGCGGGTGCGAGCCGAGAATATGCCCCGCCAGAGTGGTAAAGGCGCGCATATGGCTCAGCAGGAAAATTCTGGCATGGCGTTCGGACGAAGTATTCATACAATCAGATTAGGTTAGGTCACTTGCGACAAGTCTAGCATCCCACCTGCTGGATGGAGTGCCATTGGGACACCACCCTGTTATCTTGAAATTTCGCTCAGCCTGGCTCAGCCCCGTTCCAGGATGACAGTTCGACCTCCATCCCCAGCGTGAGCAGCCCGCCACACAGCACCCGGCAGCAAACCCCGCCGCGCCAATTCCGGCTCAATGCGTCAAACAGGCCGGGATGGACCGCCGTCATGCGGGAACAGGGGTCGGTCTCGCCGCTAATTTCCAGCACGGCATCGCCGATCACAATGCGCGAACCTGCGGATTGGCAAAGAGGCAGGTCACCGACCAGAAGATTGGCCCGGCGTTCCGTCCAGGGCAAAATCATGCCGATTTCGTCGCAAGCCGCGTGCCATGCGGCCAGAGACAGAAGCGTTACCTGTCGTGGACCGGGCTTGCCCCGGCTGTCGCCGACAAGGCCCGCGTGCACGCTCAACCTTACCTCGCCAAGCAATTGCATCGGCTGCAAGCGCTGTGGCTTGATGGCAATGCCCAGCAAGCTTGCTTTCACCCCTCGTTGCCCTCGATATGCATGCATTCATCGAGTATTTCGCGCATCCGGGCAGCGCCGATTTTCTCCAGGGTGCGGATGTTCCGTTCCGGGATTTTGTCCGGACGGGCATATCCGGCGATGGCGCGCGCCAATCCCTCTTCCCTCAGGAGATGAAGAATCGGGTAGGGAGAGCGGTTGGTATAGTTCTCTGCGTCGTCAGCCTGGGTGCCGGCAAACTGGTAATCCGGATGAAGGCTTGCCACCTGGAATTCGCCCTCGTATCCCCCTTCATCGATCAATGCATCGACGATGCCGAGGAAGTCGTTGTAGTCGAGGAAGTCGTTCAATACGTCAGGATGGATCAGTACCGTGGTCTCGATTTCCCCGGCATCCGTAGCGCGCAACAGTTCCAGTTCCCTATGGAACTCTGCCAGCAGGTCTTCCGGCCGATCCGCGGCACTCACCACATAACGCACTTGCCCACCCTCGTATGGCTTGCGGGCGAAAGGGCAGATATTCAGTTCGACCACCACGCGCTCGATCCAGCAGCGGGTACGGGCGATGATGGTTTCAACGTCTGTATGATTTTTCATGCGCGAATTATACTGGGCTTCCCCCCCGGAATTCAGTCTTCCAAGGGTAGCGATGTGATGAACGGCAAGCGCCGACTTGTCGGCGCCTCGCCTGACGGCTTAATCTGGTGGTGAGAAAGGCCTCTGCGTAACCCTAGGCGGTCATGTAGTACAGCTCGACAACTTCGCTGTAGGTTTGTTCGCTGAGGCGCTGCCGTTCTGCTTTCAATGCCTGATCCAGTTCCGGGCGCGCGATCCTGTAACAATCAGATTCAAGCCGACTCAGAAGATGCCGGATCATCTCGTCTTTTCTCATGACTATCTCCTTTGCACAGTGTGGCGCCTTGCTATGACTTATTTATCGGCACCCTGCCCACGAACTTGAATTTGCGTAACTTGCTAATTTATTAGCATATATCATGCCACAATCGGACCCTATCCTCGCAAAGGCCAGCAGTGCTGGTGTTGGGGGCGAAAAGAAAATTGTTTAACCCTGCCGGCATGCCGAAAAACGGCAAAAACTGCCGCGGAAAGCAGTACCAGCCCGATAAAGATATTCCGCCTACCCTCCTCTTCCCGGGACCAAACAGGATTATCATTTTACGAAGCTCCACGGATTTCAGAAAAATAGCGTCAACACTGATGGGGTTCCACACCCCTTCACCATGTTCGATCAGGGAGAAACATCATGTCGAAATACCATACCGAGGCGATCCGAAGCGCCGCTCTGCTGGGTCACGGCGGCGCGGGCAAGACCTCGCTTGTCGAAGCATTGTTATACGCCGCCGGCGCAATCAAGGCAGCGGGGAGTGTCGAAAAAGGCAGCACCGTCTGCGATTACGGCCCGCTGGAGAAAAGCGCCGGCCACTCGCTGCAATCGGCCATCGTCAACCTCGACTGGGACGGCGTGCGGATGCACCTCATCGACACCCCGGGCTATCCCGATTTTTCCGGCCAGGCCATCGAGGTACTGGCGGCGGTGGATACCGCCGTGATAGTCGTCAATGCGCAAACGGGGATCGAGCTGTCCACCGAGCGCATGATGAAATGGGCGGCCAATCGCAGGTTGTGCCGCATGATCGTGATCACCAAGATCGATGCCGACAATATTGACCTGGCCGGACTGGTGGCCGACATCCGCGAACGCTTCGGACGTGAATGCCTGCTGCTCGATCTGCCCACCCATGATCGCCATGAGGTGGTCGAGGTGCTCGAACACGACCAGGGAGGGGCCGATCTGGATTCCGTCCAGGCTGCTCACCGGGCGCTGATCGAACAGGTGATCGAGGAGGACGAGGCCTTGCTCGCGCGCTACCTGGAGGATGGACAGGACCCGCCCTCCAGCGAATTGCACGCACCATTCGAAAAGGCACTGCGCGAAGGACATCTGGTCCCGATCTGTTTCGTTTCCGCCAAGAGCGGCGCCGGGGTACGCGAACTGCTCGACATCCTGGCCCGACTAGCACCCAATCCCTGCGAAAGCAACCACCCGCCCTTCTTCAGGGGCGCAGCGGGTAGCGCCGAGACTGAAGCCTTTTACGCCGAACCCGATGCCAGCAAGCATGTGCTGGCCCATGTGTTCAAAATTGTCGTCGATCCCTACATGGGAAAGATCGGCATTTTCCGCGTCCATCAGGGCACGCTGCGCAAGGATACCCAGCTCTTCGCGGGCGACGGCAAGCGCCCCTTCAAGGTCAACCACCTCTATCTGCTGCAGGGCAAGGACTACATCGAAGTGGACGATCTGGTGCCGGGCGACATCGGCGCCATCGCCAAGGCGGAGGAGATCGAATTCGACTGCGTGCTGCACGACTCCCACGACGAGGACCACATTCATCTCAAGCCCCTGGAATTTCCCAGGCCGATGCAGGGTCTCGCGGTGGAAACCCGGCGCAAGGGCGATGAACAGCGCTTGTTCGAGGTGTTGCACAAGCTGGAACAGGAAGACCCCTGTTTCAAGGTGGAGCGCCACCCCACCACCAACGAAACCGTGATCCGTGGCCTGGGCGAAATTCACCTCAAATCGGTGCTGGACAAGATGGCCAGCCAGTACAAGCTCGAAGTCGACACCCGCCCGCCGCTCATCCCTTACTGCGAGACCATCACCCGCAATGCCGAAGGGCATTGCCGCCACAGGAAGCAAAGCGGCGGAGCGGGCCAGTTCGGCGAGGTGTTCCTGCGCATCGAGCCGCTGGAGCGCGGCAGCGGCTTCGAATTCGTGGACGTGGTCAAGGGCGGCGCCATCCCCGGCGTGTTCATGACGGCGGTCGAAAAGGGCGTGCGCCAGGCACTGGCGGACGGCGCCATCGCGGGTTTCCCGGTGGAGGACATTCGCGTCATCGTTTACGATGGCAAGACCCATCCCGTCGACGGCAAGGAAATCGCGTTCTTTTCCGCCGGCCGCAAGGCCACCTTCGAGGCGATCCGCGCCGCCGACCCGATCGTGCTGGAACCGGTGGTGAACATCGACATCGTGGCCGACGAATCCATGATCGGCGACCTGACCGGCGATCTTTCCAGCCGCCGCGGGCAGGTGACAGGCACCATGGTGCGTGGTCATGGCAGCGCATCCATTGCCGGCCAGGTGCCGCTGGCCGAGCTGACGGATTACCAGTCGCGCCTGAAATCGCTCACCGGCGGACGCGGCAACTACAGCATCGAGTTCAGCCACTATGCCCAGGTAACCGCGCCCATCCAGCAAAAGCTGAAGTTGCAGTTCAAGCCGAGAGACCAGGAAGACCAATAAGGACGCGTTAATCCGACACCGCCATGGAATTCATCGTGCGTTACTGGGTCACCACCGCGCCGGTCCCTTGCGACGGCCACAAGTGGGACGATTCGGCCTGGATCAGCCATTCCACCCATCCGGCAACGCGACTGGGGTTGCGTAATGCCATCCTCTCCGCCGAGGATCGGCTGGCCATTCTCCACCGCACGGATGAAACATCGCCCCATGGATGTGACATTTTTCTCACCGAAGCAGGAAAAACCGTGATTTTCAGCGTTCATGAAGCGGATGAGCTGTTAGGCATGCTGGAGCGGGGGGAATGTTCGTGGGAAAGCCTGGGCGAGATGCTCGCTTCCCGGACCGGGCCGGATGAAGCATCGCCCCGAGAACCCGGTAGAGAAACCGCCCTGCAAGCCGAAGCACACCCGGGTGCAGCGGTATATTTTTCCGAGCAAGAACTTCCGGCGGTTCACCTGCTCGAAGTGGACGTCTGAACACCCGGACACTTTCACCGGGCGGTTCCGTGCCACCCGTTTGCAACATTAAGCGATTAAGCTGTTGGCTTCCAACTCATGGCGATTGACCACAGCATGCCTCCCATTCATATCATCGGTTGCGCTTCCGGTGCCGGAGCCAGCGATCCTGGGTGCGCCGAAGGACCGGATTACGTGCGGGACTCCGGCATGGTGCCTCGATTACAGGCACAAGGCATCGATCTGTCCTGGCACACCACCCTTTATCCGGGCAGCGGAGACGTGCCCCTGCACCAGGTCCGCGACATGAGCGAACGCCTGGCACGTGAATTCTCCAGCAGCGTCGTTACGGGTGCTGTGCCGCTGGTCATCGGCGGCGATCACTCCTGTGCCATCGGCACCTGGAGCGGTGCCTTTGTGACCGTTCGGGAGCGTGGGCCGCTGGGATTGATCTGGATCGACGCCCATATGGACAGCCACACACCGCAGACCACGCCCAGCGGGGCGATTCACGGCATGCCGCTGGCGGTGTTGCTGGGGTATGGCGCGCCGGAACTGGTCGGTATCGCCGCACCCGGAGCCAAGCTGCTAGCGCGTCACCTGTGCCTGGTTGGCGTACGCAGCTATGAAGAAGGCGAGGCGGAATTACTGCGCAGCCTGGGCGCAAGGGTGTTTTTCATGGAAGAGGTAAAACGGCGCGGCATCGATGCCGTGATGGCGGAAGCACTCGCCATTGCCAGCAACGGCACCGCCGGCTTCGGCATCAGCATCGATCTTGACGCCTTCAATCCTGGGGAAAGTCCCGGCGTGGGCACGCCGGTACGCGGCGGATTACATCACCTGGAACTGGACCGGGTACTGCGCGGCATCGCCAGCCACCCCGGCCTGATTGCGCTGGAACTGGCGGAATACAACCCTCACCGCGACCGTCACCGGCGCACGCTGCGATTGGTCGAAGATTTAATTGCCGCTTTGGGTCAGCCTGCAGAAAGGAGCTAATGCGCTTTCAGCCGGGCTGCGAACTCGGCCCGTAATTTGGCTACCTTGGGCGCCACCACCACCCTGCAATAGGCTTGCTGGGGATGGAGTTTGAAGTAATCCCGATGATATTCCTCGGCAGGATGGAAAACAGGGGCAGGAACGATCTCCGTCACAATCGGCCGCTCCCACACGCCCTCGCGCGCAAGCTCTGCAATCATCGCTTCCGCCACCGCCTTCTGCTGCGGTGTATGGTAGAAAATCACGGAACGGTATTGCGTGCCGACATCATTGCCCTGGCGGTTGAGCGTGGTGGGATCGTGGATGGCGAAAAATGCAGCCAGTATCTCGCGGTAGGTAATCACGGACGGATCGAAGCTGACTCGCACCACTTCGGCATGACCGGTATCGCCGCCGCATACCGCCTCATAGCCTGGATGATCAACATGACCGCCGCTGTAGCCCGGATCGACCTGTTCCACGCCTGCCAATTCGCCCAATGCGGCTTCCAGGCACCAGAAGCACCCCCCGCCAAGGGTGGCGATTTCGCTCTTGTTATCCATATGGGGGATGGGGTGGTCAAAAGACCGGGGATATTGAAAGAGATTATTGTAAGTGTTTCATGGCACTGGGTTGGGGGTGAATTTCCATAAAATTTTTTTGCTTGTAGATTAAGCATATTCGGATATTCTTATCTTCAAGGATGACGGGATATATAGCCCTTTATAAGACAAGAGCAAACCTGTAATCTCTAGCCTGGAAGCAGCTCTATACGGGCGTCGAACTTTAAATCAACAGTCGGGGGACTCTAAAATGTTAAAAATTCTCAGCGGTTTTTTCCTGGGCTTGTTATTCACTGCCTTTATGGCTTATAACATGGCTCCTGGCCTGATGTTTCAGGAACGCGTCAGTCCGTTCGGCGTGGAAGAAACGGTGGCCCGTATCCAGCAAAACATCCAGAACACCGGTAACGGCTGGTCGCTTTCCGGCCTGCGCAACCCGGCCAAGGCCGTCCAGCAGGATGGCAGCAACACGCTGCCGGTCCTCATGATCGAAGCCTGTAGCACCAAGTACTCGGGCCCGATCCTCAAGGACGACAGTGTCCGGTTCCTCTCCATCCTGATGCCTTGCAAGATTTCCGTCTACAAGAAAAACGATGGCAAGACCTATATCGGCAACATGAACGCCGGTCTGATGGGCAAGATGTTCGGCCCGATGGTGGGCGAAATCATGGGGCACGTTGCGGCGGACCAGGCAAAATTTCTCACATTCGATCCCAGCAAGCCCGCGCCTGAGATGATCAAGGGCGGCGGTGGTGGCGACGGCAAAGCTGGCGGAGCTGCTGGCGGTGGCGGTGGTTGCTAGATAGAACCCCAGCCAACGACACATTCAAGATCGCAACAGGAGGAATCATGTCCACAAGAAAATTCATACCGGCCCTGGTGCTGGCGACCGTCACTGCCCTGGCGGCGCTGACCGGCTTCGCCACTCCGGCTCCGGCGTCCGCACCGGATGCTGCAAAACCAGCTACTCCGGTACTCAGCCCGGGAGCGCACTCTTACGCGCCATTACCAAACGGCGCGGCAAGCACACCTGCAGCAGAAATCAAGAAAGTCAGCACCTCGACCGCCGATCACAGCAAGTTCAAGGAACTGCAAAAGGACTTCAAGGAAGGCCCCGAGGTCACCAAGGCCTGTCTCTCCTGCCACACCGAGGCAGCCAAACAGGTCCAGCACACCAAGCACTGGACCTGGGAGTTCATCAACCCGCAAACCAACCAGAAACTGGGCAAGAAGCACATCATCAACAACTTCTGCACCTCCATCTCCTCGAACCAGGCATTCTGTACCGCCTGTCACGTGGGCTATGGCTGGAAGGATGAAAAGTTCGATTTCAGCAAGCAGGAAAGCGTGGACTGCGTAGTGTGCCACGACACCACCGGCAAATATCGCAAGCTGCCTGGACTGGCGGGTCACCCGCCTTACCAGGACACGGAGTTCCCGCCCCATTCCGGCAAGATCGTGAAAGCGGTTGACCTCAAGGATGTGGCGCAACACGTCGGCAAAACCAGCCGTCAGACCTGCGGCGCCTGCCACTTCTACGGCGGCGGTGGCGATGCGGTGAAGCATGGCGACATCGACAGCACGCTGACCAATCCGGACAAGTATCTCGACGTGCACATGGACAAAAAGGGGCTGAACTTCACCTGCGGCACCTGCCATGCCACCTCGGCCCACCAGGTTCCCGGCAGCCGCTACACGCCTACGGCACAGGACCAGCATGCCGCACATGTGCGCGGCAAGGTGGACACCAGCAATCCCGCCTCCTGCCAGTCCTGCCATGGCAACAAGCCTCACCCGGCAAAAATGGTCAAGCTGAACGAGCACACCGCCAAGATCGCCTGCCAGACCTGCCACATTCCCGAGTTTGCGCGCGGCCAGGCCACCAAGATGAGCTGGGACTGGTCCACCGCCGGCAAAATGAAGAACGGCAAGCCTTATACGGAAAAGGATGCGGCGGGGAAAAACTCTTACGACAGCAAGAAGGGCAACTTCACCTGGGAAGCCAACGTCATTCCGGAATACGTCTGGTTCAACGGCAAGGTGGACTACACACTGAGGGAAGACAAGCTTGACCCATCCCAGGTGGTGAAGATCAATACCCTGGAGGGCAACCCCAAGGACGGCAAGTCGATGATCTGGCCGATGAAGGTGTTCCGCGGTCAGCAGCCCTATGACAAGGTCAGCAGCACCCTGTTGATCCCGCACACCTACGGGCCTGAAGACGACAGTTCATTCTGGTCGAACTTCGACTGGGACAAATCTCTGGCAGCCGGCATGAAAGCGGTGGACGGTAACTTCAGCGGCCAGTATGGTTTCGTCAAGACCGAAATGTCCTGGCCCATCACCCACATGGTGGCGCCGAAGGGCGATGCGCTAACCTGCGTCCAGTGTCACGATGCCAAGACTGGCGGACGCCTTAAAGACGTCAAGGGCATTTACATGCCCGGTCGTGGCGACAACAACAAGCTGCTCGACATGGGGGGCTGGGCGCTTGCGCTCCTGACCCTGCTCGGCGTGATCGCCCACGGGGCCGGTCGCATCTACATGAGCTACAGGAAAGGATAACATCATGACTGCCAATAGAATCTATGTGTTCAAACGCTTCGAGCGTTTCTGGCACTGGTCGCAGGCCTCGCTCATCATCTTCATGCTGATTACCGGCTTCGAGGTGCACGGCGCTTACCAGCTGTTCGGCTTCGGCCAGGCGGTGAACCTGCACACCATTGCCGCCTGGACCCTGATCGGCCTGTGGGTGTTCGCCATCTTCTGGCACTTCACCACCGGCGAATGGAAGCAGTACATCCCGACCCTGGACAAGGTGATCGCCATGGTCAAGTTCTACTCGGTCGGGATCTTCGTCAATGCGCCGCATCCGTTCAAAGCCACCCAGCTCAAGAAGCACAACCCGTTGCAGCGCCTGGCCTACCTCGGGGTGCTGCTGTTCATCGGGCCACTGCTGTGGTTCTCGGGCTGGTTCTATCTGTTCTTCGGCGACTGGAGCGCATGGGGCGTGGACAAGTACCTGTCCCTTGAATGGGTGGCTTTCTTCCATACCGCGGGCGCCTTCATGATGCTGCTGTTCCTCATCGCCCACGTTTACCTCACCACCGCGGGACACACACCAACCTCGCACATCAAGGCCATGATTACCGGCTGGGAAGAAGTGGACTAGAGTCTCCCTCCCTCCACCCCGGCAGGTGGCCGGGCAGCCTCAAAGCTGCCCGGCTTTTTTATTGATTGCACGCCGCATAAAAACGCTCCCGGCAGCTGACAAGCCGGTTCCTCATCTATTTTCAGGCAGCCTGATTTGTAGAAATCATGCCTCATATTAATTGGACATCCTTATCCTGTTTCTATACCATTTGCAGCAGAGATGCCGAATGATTACACTTTGATTCAACGAAAATTATGAGGGGAGTCTTCCATGAAAACCAAGCTTTCGATGACCATCATTCTCGCCGTACTGGGCGCCACGGCATACACCACTGCACAGGCATACGATGGCGACTGGAAACGCGGCCGCGTCTACTACCGCCAGGTGTGCACCAGCTGCCATGTGGCAAAAACGGAAAAAGCCATTTCACCCACTTCCAAGACCAAGGCCGAATGGACTGCCTATCTCCAGGCAGACAAACACGCCAAGGGCAAGGAAAGCGTCAAGCAGTACGTCAGCCAGCAATACCGCGCCAGCATCAAGGCCACCAACAAGGCTGCCGAAAAATTCGCCGATGTGCCCGATCAGGAACTGCTGGATGACATCAAGGCCTTTGTGCTCAAAGGCGCGAAGGATGGCGACAGCCCGGCCAGTTGCAGTTAATCGGAACGGCCTGATCATGTTGTAATAAAACGGGAGCGCCTTGCGTTCCCGCGTGCCTGGGGTGCTTGCAATGAGTACTGAAAATGGTCCTTCCTGGCTCGCCGGCTTCAAGGCGGACTACGAAAATATCTTTGTCGAAGAGTGGTCACCCTATCTGGGCAGCATCCTGCTGGTCATGGTGATCATTGGCCTGATGATCAACGGCCTGTTCTGGGGCGTGTTCGGCGGCGTCAAATTCTGGGGCGACTGGTTCAACAACCTGATCGGCCTGGGACCGCTGCTCGGCGTTCCCCAGGAACTCGACAGCTTTCTCATGCACCGCATGTCGCTGATGAACATCATGCTGGTGCTGGGCTCATTCTGCGCCGCGCTGTTGTCGCGCCAGTTTCTTCCCCGTCGGCCGCCAAAACTGGAATACGTCTGGGCGGCGCTGGGCGGCTGCCTGATGGGCACCGGGGCGGCGCTGGCCGGCGGCTGCACCACGGGCGGTTTCTTCAACCCGGTACTGCACGCCTCCCCGGCGGGCTGGGCCATGTGGGCGGGGCTGCTGGCGGGAGCCGTGATCGGCCTCAAACTGCTATTGTGGACACTGGAAAACATCGAGTGGGGCATGGTGGCGCCACCGGCCATCCAGCTCCCGCAAGGCATTTTACGTATCTATCCCTTGCTCGGTCTTGCCGTGGTCATGGGCGTGCTGTTGTGGGCAACCCAGTGGTATGGCTCCGGCAATGCGCAATGGGCTGCCCGCGCCGTGATCGTACTGGCCGGTTTCGCCATCGGCTTCGTCATGCACCGTTCGCGCCTGTGCTTCGCGCGCGCCTTCCGCGAACCCTTCATGACCGCCGAGGGCGACATGACCAAGGCCGTGATCCTGGCGTTGACCATCGGCCTGCTCATTTCCTCGTTGTTGTTCCAGAAGAAGGTCATCGATCCCTACATCGCCATTCCGCCTGCTTTCTGGATCGGTTCGCTGCTCGGCGGCCTGATCTTCGGCATCGGCATGATCTTCGCCGGCGGCTGCGCTTCCGGTTCGCTGTGGCGCATGGGCGAGGGGCATCTCAAGCTGTGGGTGGCGATCTTCTTCTTTTCCTGGGCCGGTTCCATCGCCAGCGCGCTGCTCAAGAAATTCAAGATCACGTCCATTGATGAAGACAACGTGGAGACCTTCGAGAAAACCGCTGTCGGCTTCCAGGCCTATCTCCCGGACATGGTCGGCGGCTGGGGCTGGACCTTGCTGATTAGCGGCGCCTTTCTGCTGGCGTGGTATCTGCTGGTGCGCTACAACGAATCGACTGAAAAGTTTACTGTCCTATAAAATCAAAGAGGAGAGATCAACATGAACAAGAGACTGCACAATCTGGGACTGGCCCTGGTTTTGTCCCTCCCTGTCGCGCTGCCGGCCGTAGCCTGGCTGGCGCCGGCTCACGCGGAACAGCTCAAGGCGAAGGAAGGCTGGTACAGCAAGCTGGTGAATATCGAGTTCGTCAAACAGAATGTCGACATCCCGCCCAAGAAGGGCGTGATGCTGATCGACTCCCGCCCGGCGGCACGTCAGTACGACCCCGGCCACATTCCCGGCGCGGTCAGCATCCCGGACAGCAAGTTCGAGCAGATGGCCGGCAGCCTGCCGCAGGACAAGAGCACGCTGCTCATTTTCTACTGCGGTGGCGTGGAGTGCATGCTGAGCCACAACTCTGCCTTCAAGGCGGAAAAACTCGGCTACACCAATGTCCGCGTTTATGCCGACGGTTCACCCGACTGGGCGGCCAAGGGTACGGGACAAGCCGTCTCCGCGGCCTACATCAAGAAACTGCTGGATGAGAAAGCCAATTTCCTGCTGGTAGATGCGCGGCCAAAGCGTATGTTCGACAAGGGCGCCATTCCAGGCGCAGTGCATATTTCAGACAGCGAATTTGACAAGCATGTGGACAAACTGCCTGCCGACAAGGCCACGCCTCTGATTTTCTACTGCGGTGGACTGGAATGTGTGCTCAGCAACAATTCCGCCGACAAAGCCCGCAAGCTGGGTTATAGCGACGTCAAAACCTTTGTTGAAGGCTATCCCGAGTGGGTCAGGCTGTACGGTGAAGCAGCCGCTCCGGCCGCCGCCGGCACTGGTGCAACAGCCAAGGCTACGGCCAGCATAGAAGCCGGCAAGGAAAAAGGCAGCATCACGGTTGCGTCCTTCGAACGCATCATGAAGGAAAACCCGGATTCCCTGCTGCTGGTGGATGTGCGTGATGCCAAGGAATTCAAGGCGGGTACCATCAAGGGAGCGATCCACATTCCCATCAACGAGCTGGAGAAAAAGATCGAAACCCTGCCCAAGGACAAACCCATCATCTTTCTGTGCGGCACGGGAGCACGCTCGGGAGAAGCCTATGACACGGCAAAACTGCTGCGCAGCGAACTGCAGGTATATTTCATTGATGCAGAGATGAAATTCAACGCCGACGGCACGTTCAGCATCAAGGAACGCGGCAAATAACACCCGTCGTTCAGGGCGGGAGGTCAAGCACCCGCCCTGAAGCCGTTGCAACATCGATCAGATCGTTCACTGACATCATGCTTCGGAAGGATTCACCATGAAAACCCGGCACCCTCAATGGCACGCCGCCGTGGCGTTCGCCGGCTGGCTGGCCACACTTTGCGCCCTGACCATGAGCAGCCTGGCTGGCGCCGCCAATACCTCCACCGCTGACCACAGCAAGTACAAGGAGCTGCAACAAAGCTTCCAGTCCGGACCCGAGGTCACCAAGGCCTGCCTCTCCTGCCATACCGAAGCCGCCAAACAGGTGCACAAGACCAAGCACTGGACCTGGGAATTTCTCAACCCGGAGAACAATCAGCGCCTGGGCAAGAAGAATGTGATGAACAACTTCTGCATTTCCATTTCGCAGAATTATGCTTTCTGCACCTCGTGCCATGCCGGTTATGGCTGGAAGGACAAGAACTTCGACTTCAGTTCGGAAAACAACGTCGACTGTCTGGTCTGCCACGACACCACCGGCAATTACAAGAAACTGCCCGGCCTGGCCGGACACCCGGTCTACAAGGAAATGGAATTTCCTCCCGGCTCGGGCAAGATCGTCAAGCCGGTGGATCTCACCATGACGGCCCAGAAAGTCGGCAAGACCAGCCGTGACAACTGCGGCGCCTGCCACTTCTTCGGCGGCGGCGGCGATGGCGTGAAACACGGCGACATGGATAGCTCGCTGGCTGCGCCGGACAAGGAACTCGATGTCCACATGGACGCTTCTGGCTCAGACTTCACCTGCGGCACCTGCCACAAGACTTCCAGCCACGAAGTGCCGGGCAGCCGTTTCACGCCCACCGCACAGGACAAGGGTGGCGCCCACATGCGCGGCAAGGTGGACAACAGCAACCCGGCCACCTGCCAGGCCTGCCATGGCAACCAGCCGCATCCGGTCAATCTGGCCAAACTGGATGATCACGGCAACAAATTGAATCAGCACACCACCCGGATCGCCTGTCAGACCTGCCACATTCCCGCCATCGCACGCGGCGGCGTGGCCACCAAACTGTCCTGGGACTGGTCGACGGCCGGCAAGATGGGGCCCGACGGCAAGCCCATGACCAAGAAGGACGCCAAGGGGCATGTCACCTACGACTCCAGGAAAGGCGACTTCGTGCTGGGCGAGAACGTCATTCCCTCATACGTCTGGTTCAACGGCAAGGTGACCTACACCCTGCTCGGCGACAAGGTGGACAAGGGTAAAGGCGTGACCCCGATCAACCGCATCGAAGGCAGCCCCACCGATGGCAAGTCGATGATCTGGCCGATGAAGGTGATGCGTGGCAAGCAGCCCTTCGACCCGGTCAACCAGACCCTGGTCATGCCGCACACCGCAGGCAACGACAACATCGGCTACTGGAAGAATTTCGATTGGGAAAAGGCCATTGCCGACGGCATGCAGAACGTGGGCGCACCGTTCTCCGGCAAGGTCGATTTCATCCAGACCGAGATGTTCTGGCCCATCACCCACATGGTCGCACCCAAGGAAAAAGCGCTCGATTGCGCGGCATGCCATGGTGACAATGGCCGCCTGCAGAACGTCAAGGGCATCTACATGCCCGGTCGCGGCGACAACAACAAGCTGCTCGACATGGGGGGCTGGGCGCTTGCGCTCCTGACCCTGCTCGGCGTGATCGCCCACGGGGCCGGTCGCATCTACATGAGCTACAGGAAAGGATAACATCATGACTGCCAATAGAATCTATGTGTTCAAACGCTTCGAGCGTTTCTGGCACTGGTCGCAGGCCTCGCTCATCATCTTCATGCTGATTACCGGCTTCGAGGTGCACGGCGCTTACCAGCTGTTCGGCTTCGGCCAGGCGGTGAACCTGCACACCATTGCCGCCTGGACCCTGATCGGCCTGTGGGTGTTCGCCATCTTCTGGCACTTCACCACCGGCGAATGGAAGCAGTACATCCCGACCCTGGACAAGGTGATCGCCATGGTCAAGTTCTACTCGGTCGGGATCTTCGTCAATGCGCCGCATCCGTTCAAAGCCACCCAGCTCAAGAAGCACAACCCGTTGCAGCGCCTGGCCTACCTCGGGGTGCTGCTGTTCATCGGGCCACTGCTGTGGTTCTCGGGCTGGTTCTATCTGTTCTTCGGCGACTGGAGCGCATGGGGCGTGGACAAGTACCTGTCCCTTGAATGGGTGGCCTTCTTCCATACCGCGGGCGCTTTCATGATGCTGCTGTTCCTCATCGCCCACGTTTACCTCACCACCGCGGGGCATACACCAACCTCGCACATCAAGGCCATGATTACCGGCTGGGAAGAAGTGGACTAGCCGAAACGCAGTCTTTTGCATGGAAACCGGACGGCTGATGCCGTCCGGTTTTTTTATGTCGCCTCATCACCGCAGCCCGCCGGACTGGCGAAGCTGAATCGGTTGCGCCCGCCCTGCTTGGCCTGGTACATCGCGGCATCGGCCTGGTCGAGCAGGGATTCGGCGCTGTCGCCATCGTGAGGGTAACAGCTGATGCCTATACTCACGCCCACCGTACAGACCTGGCCTTCCACCTCATACAGGCGAGCCAGCCCGGCACGAACCTTCTCCGCGATGCCTGCCGCCTCGGCGGTGTGTTTCACGCTCTGGATCAGGATGGTGAACTCGTCTCCGCCGAGACGGGCCACGGAATCCTGTTCGCGCAGCAGTACCTGGAGGCGCCCCGCCACCTGTTGCAGCAGGGCATCGCCGATACGGTGGCCATAGGTATCATTGACTTCCTTGAAACCGTCCAGATCGAGGAACATCACCCCCAGTTTTTCCCGGCTGCGCCGCGCCTGATGGATGGCCTGGCGCAGGCGGTCGATAAACAGCAAGCGGTTGGCCAGACCGGTCAGGGGATCGTGAAAGGCGAGCCGCTCCAGGCGCTGCTCCGACTCCTTGCTGCGCGTGATGTCCGAAAAAAGCCCGATATAGTTCAGCACCTTGCCATCGCCGTCCCGGACAGTACTCACGCTAAGCAGGGCGGGAAAAATGTCGCCATCCTTGCGCCGGTTCCACACCTCGCCCTGCCACACGTTTTTCTCGCTGATCTCGCGCCACATCGCCTCGAAAAACTGGGCATCGTGACGGCCGGACTGGAGCAGGTTCGGCGTCTGCCCCACCGCCTCTTCCGCACTGTAGCCGGTAAGTTCGGTAAACGCCGGGTTTACCATTTCGATCTTGCAGTCCGCATCGGTGATCATGATGCCTTCATAGGCGTGGCTCATCACCCGGCTGCCCATCTTGAGCTGGCGCTCGACCCGCTTGCGTTCGCCGATGTCCCTCAGGATGGCAATGGCATGCCAGCTTCCGGCGTGCTTGACCGCCGCCAGCGACATTTCCACCAGCACCTCGTGTCCATCCTTGTGCATCCCGGAAATCTCCAGGTTCTTGCCCATAATCGGCCAGTAACCGGTTTCGCTGAAAGCATCCAGGCCTTGCTGATAATCGGGACGGTAACGTTCCGGAATGATCAGCTTGTGGAATTCGCGCCCCGCCACTTCTTCAGCCGTATAGCCGAGGATGCGCTCCGCCGCCAGGTTCCAGAACACCGTCCGCCCCTGCCCATCAAGCATGATGACTGCGTCGCTGGCGGCAGTGGTCAGATTGTCGAGCAAGGCTTCGCGCTCGGCCAGCGCCTGCTGCGCGACTTCGCGCGCCGCGACGTCGCGTCCCATCCGCCGCAACACGATGGAAGCCAGCAACAGCAGACCGCTGCCCAGCAGCAGAGCCATGAGCAGGGAACGGTCAAGCAGCGCATCGAAATCGGAGCGGCGGGAGGTCACGTCATAGTAGATCTCGAGCGCGCCGAGAAACCGGTCCTGCGCCATGACCGGCAGGTAAGTCTCGACCACGTCGCGTGGAAGAATCTGGTTTTCCGCGCCCTTTTCGCCTTTCTTCACCATGAAGGTAAGGATTTTGCCCGCCGCCACTTCGCGTTGAAAATAGTCGCGCTGATTGACCTTGCCTATCTCCCCCGGATCGGTGGAGTAGACGATATCTCCCTGGGGGCCGAAAACCTTCAATTTGTGCAGATCGAAATCCCGCGTCAACTGCCCCATGCGCTCAGTGAAATCGTGAGAAAGGCTTGCGGCCGACATCGGCACTTCCTGGTCGAGCAGCGTAGCGGCGATGTGGCGCGCCGCACGTATCGAATCCTGGCTGGCACCCTGAAGCAACAGGGAGCGATACTGCGGCAGTTCAAAGAGATAGAAATGAAGCGGAAAAACCAGGAGCACCGTCATTGCCAGCAACAACATGTTGCGCATGAGGCGGACATGAAGAAACGAAGTGGATTCCTGACGTATGGATAGCACCTGCGCCCCCCTTGCATCTGTGACGCGTCCGCCAGCAGCACAGCTGCGCACCGGCACACCATCATGACGCGTTCATGTTGACTGCAAAAACCATCCCCCTGTAGACAAAAGGTAAGGCAACATATGACCGTTATAGTTCAACGGCTTATTTGCCGGAACGTGCCGCTGCATCGCGCAAGAATGGCAGGTATTGGCTCCAGCCGGAGACCGGGCCGGTGTGGGAAAAAATCACCACCCCATGTTTGTCCAGCACATAAGAGGTGGGGAAAACCATCGCCAGTTCGCGGTCGCGGATGCGCTTGCCATTCGCCAGCGGCAGGGAATCCGAACCGGCGTCCTTGATGCCCGAGTCGTAAAGCGGCAGGTTGACCTGCTGGTTCTCGGCCCAGAAACGCGCCGTGTCGATGTCTTCGCGCATTTGCAACAACACCAGCTGGATATCGGGGAAGGGGGCCAGTTCGCGGCTCAGCTTCTGCAATTCCGGCATTTCCTGACGACATGGCGAACACCAGGTGCCCCAGAAATGCAGCAGTACCACCTTGCCGCGCAGGTCCGAGAGCTTGAGCGGCTTGCCGGCCGGGCTCCTGATGGCAAGATCGTAAAAACGCTCGCCGCGACGCTTGCCAGTGGCCGTTTTTGCCGCCTCAGCAGCTGTTTTGTACGGCCCCCACAATTTTGGCCAGGCCTTGCTGTCGAAAACCACCTGATTGTCCAGCGCATACAAAACGCATTCCTGCCCGGCATGCCCGGCACAGGCTCGTAACGCTTCCTCGCCCGCCACCTCGGGAGTCGGTTCTTCCGCCGTCCAGGACCATGCCCCGCCCGGCGCAATGGCAAAGGCGCGGTGCTTGGGCTGTTGCAGAAACACCCGGTAGCCCTCGCGCCCGGCCGCATCGAGATGCGGCAGCGCCGTGCCATCGTTCAGCCCTGCGGCAGCGGCAGGAAGGGAAAGGCCGAGCGCGAGCGCCATCACGAGCGGCACCATGGCAGAAAAACGTGTCGAAAAAGATTGCACTTTTATTCTCCGATCAGATGCAGCACGACTTTGCGCCGTTGCGGCTGAAAGCGATGTTCGTAAAGGTAGATTCCCTGCCAGGTCCCCAGCGTCAAAGTGCCGTTTCGCACCGGGATGCACAGATGGGTCTGGGTCAGCGCCGCACGCACATGCGCCGGCATGTCGTCCGGCCCTTCCAGGCTATGAACGAACAGCGGATCGCCATCCCTTACCAGGCGGGCAAAGAAGCGTTCCAGATCGGACTGCACGTCAAGGTCATAATTTTCCTGAATCACCAGGCTGGCGGAAGTATGCTGGATGAACAAGGTAAGCAGTCCATCGGAAATGCCGGATGCGCCAATCCAGACCTCCACCTCGGACGTAAAGGCATACAGGCCGCGCCCCGTGTTGGCGAGTTCCAGCGTTCCATGCGATTGTCTCATGACGTGCATTATATCCTTGTGAGCATCAGGCCCGGCACTGCTGACACATGGCTGCGGCATGCTACACTCCAGACATAAGTCAATTTAATGGCCAAAGGAACTTCTGCTGAATGGAGATACATCCCCTGTGACTCGTGCCCGCTGGATCATGCTGGCCATCGTGACGCTCATCACGGCAGGCTGCAACGCGAACAAGGACGAGGGCTATGCGCCGAAATTCGTGGCGGCCCCCGTCAGTGCGGTGCCGGAATATATTTTTGCCGCGCTGCCGGTTCATAACCCCAAGCGCCTGTTCGAAGTTTACGGCCCGCTCATCGAGCAGCTCAACAGCCGCATCCCGGATGCCCGTTTCCAGTTCAAGGCTTCACGCAGCTTCGCGGATTTCGAGAAGAACCTGTATTCGCGCCGCTACCACTTCGCCCTCCCCAACCCCTACGAAACCGTGAACGCCCTGGGCCACGGTTATCACGTTTTTGCCAAGATGGGCGACGACGAGGCCTTCCGCGGGGTGATCCTGGTACGCCGGGACGGCAACATCCAGCACGTACCCGATCTGGCCGGCAAGACGGTTTCCTTCCCGGCCCCCACCGCACTTGCGGCCGCGCTGATGCCGCAGCTTTTTCTTCACACCCACGGCATTGACGTCAATCGCGACATAAAATTGCTTTATAGCGGCTCTCACGAATCCACGATCATGAATGTCCACCTCGGCAATGCCGCCGCCGGTTCAGTGTGGCTACCCATGTGGCAGGCATTTGTCCGGAATCATCCCGACATTGCCAGCCAGCTCGAGGTCCGCTGGCAGACCGGCACGCTACCCAACAACGGGCTGGTGGTGCGGGACGACATTCCGGCCGGGATCACGCAGCAGGTCAAGGCGGTCATGCTGTCGCTGCACCAGAGCAAGGAGGGGCGGGCCATCCTGGCAAACCTCGGCACGTCCAGCTTTGAAATGGCCGATGACAGCTACTACGACCCGGTGCGTGAGTTCATACGTCAATTTTCGCGGCAAGTACGTCCAATCGATACAGGGCTTTAACCATGTCGCTAAATTTCATGGCCAGGACAAGGCAATGGATCGCCGATGCCTCCATCCAGCACCAGCTGATGTTGGGCGTAGTTGCCGTGCATGCGGTGCTGATGAGCGTGTTCGTGCTCGACCTGGTGGAAAGACAGCGCGATTTCCTCCACCGCCAGAGCGTGGAACAGGCCCGAAGTCTGGCCAATACCCTGGCCACCAACAGTATTTCCTGGATTCTCGCCAACGACGTGGTCGGCCTGGAAGAAACGGTCCAGTCCCTGGGCCAATACCCCGACTTGCGCTATGCCATGCTGCTGTCACCCAGTGGACGTGTCCTGGCCCACAGCGACATGGCCATGATCGGCCTCCAGATTGAAGACGACATCAGCCGCTCGCTGCTTCAGCCGCCCGCCGAATCGCGCATCCTGGTTTCAACACCTTCCCTGATCGACGTTGCGGTACCCGTCATCACCAGCGATCACCATATTGGCTGGGCACGCATCGGGCTGGGGCAGGAGCGCGTCGCAACCGGCCTCTCCGCCATCAGCCGTAATGGCATTCTTTACACCCTCGCCGCCATTCTGGCCGGCATGCTGTTCGCTTCCTGGATGGCACGTCAGGTCACACGCGGCCTGAACCGGCTGCTGGACGTGACGGAACAAACCCGACTCGGCAAACGCGGCGTGCGCGCCCGACTGCAACAAAACAATGAAATCGGCATGTTGGGCCGGGGTTTTGACGCCATGCTCGATGCCGTGGCGGAAAGCGAGGAGCGCGTGCGCTCGCTGCTGGACTCGACCGCGGAAGGGATTTTCGGCACCGACACCGACGGCAACTGTACCTTCTGCAACCCGGCCGCACTCAAACTGCTCGGCTTTGCCAGCTCCGATGAAATATTGGGCAAGCAAATCCATAACCTGATCCATCACCGCCACCCGGACGGAACGCCTTATCCCGCGAATGAGTGCAAGGGAATGGAAACGATCAAACAGGGCAAGGGCATACACATCGAAGATGAGGTGTTC
The DNA here is from genome assembly GCA_031426915.1 of Sulfuricellaceae bacterium. Lineage (GTDB taxonomy): Bacteria > Pseudomonadota > Gammaproteobacteria > Burkholderiales > Sulfuricellaceae > Sulfurimicrobium. Next base: position 24,222 of record JASJPB010000030.1, read on the forward strand.
TGGGGCAAGGACGGTCGCGCCTTCCCGGTGGAATACCGGGCGCATCCGCTACGCCGGGGGGGCGCAATCATCGGCTCGGTGGTCGCCTTCAACGACATTTCGGGACGGCTACGCACTGAAAGCCAGTTGCGTCTATCCGCCGGGGTGTTCGAAAACAGCCACGAGGGCATCCTCATCACCGATGCGGAAAGCCGGATACTCACGGTGAACGCCGCTTTCTCCGATATCACCGGCTATAGCCGCGAGGAAGTGCTGGGCCAGAAACCGTCCTTCCTCAGTTCAGGCGAACACAGCCCGGATTTCTACCGCGCCATCTGGGACACGATTGCGCGTGACGGCCACTGGCAAGGAGAAATCTGGAACCGGCGCAAGAACGGCGAAATCTACCCCGAATGGCTCTCGATCAGCATCGTCAATAACGACCGGGGCAAAGCCAGCCATTACATCGGCATCTTCAACGACATCACCGACCGCAAGGCCGCCGATGAGCGCATCCGCTTCCTGGCCCAGCACGATGCGCTCACCGGTCTGCCCAACCGCAGCCTGCTCCAGGACCGCCTGCTGCAAGCCATGGCCAGCGCTCAGCGCAGCCAGGATCAGGTTGCCGTGCTGTTTCTCGATCTGGATCACTTCAAGACCATCAACGACTCACTCGGCCACCATGTCGGCGATCAACTGCTGCAACAGGTTGCAGTACGTCTGACGGAATGCGTGCGCGCCAGCGACACCGTCAGCCGTCAGGGCGGGGACGAATTCGTGATTATTCTCGCGCATATCAGGAATCCCGCCGAAGTCGCCCATGTAGCGGGAAAAATGCTTTCCTCGCTAGCCGGGCCATACGATGTCGACGACCAGATACTCCACGTCACCCCCAGCATCGGCATCGCCATCTATCCCGAAGACGGCCAGAACACGGAGACCCTGATCAAGAACGCCGATGCCGCGATGTATCTTGCCAAGGAAAACGGGCGCAACAACTACCAGTATTTCACCCAGGATCTCAATGCCAGGGCCTTCGAGCGCCTGTCGCTGGAAAACAGCCTGCGCCGCGCGCTGGAACGGGGCGAGTTCCTGCTGCACTACCAACCGCAAATCAATCTGGAAAGCGGCGACATCATTGGCATGGAAGCCCTGATACGCTGGCAGAAAGAGGATTTCGGTCTGGTGCCGCCGGATCGCTTCATCCCCATCGCAGAGGAAAGCGGCCTGATCGTGGCAATCGGGGAATGGGTCATCGGCGAGGCCTGCCGCCAGAACCGTGCATGGCAGGATGCCGGACTGCCGGCGATCCCGGTCGCGGTCAACCTTTCCGCCCTCCAGTTCCGGCAAAAAGACCTGGAACAAAGCATCGCCCGCATCCTGAAATCATCCGGCCTGCCTGCCCGCTATCTGGAGCTGGAGCTGACCGAAAGCATGGTCATGAAAGGCGCGGAAACGACAGTCGATACGCTGCAGCGCCTGAAAACCATGGGAATGCTGCTTTCCATCGATGATTTCGGTACCGGCTATTCCTCCCTCAGCTACCTCAAGCGCTTCCCCATCGACAAGCTGAAAATCGACCGTTCCTTCGTACGCGACGTCACCACCGACCCGGACGATGCCGCCATCGCCCGCGCCGTCATCGCCATGGCCCATAGCCTGCGCCTGAAAGTCATCGCCGAAGGGGTGGAAACACAGGCGCAATCCGATTTCCTGCACCAGGAAAACTGCGACGAGATACAGGGCTACCTCTTCAGCAAGCCATTAGCGGCAGCGGAAATGGAGTCCCTGCTGCGGGGAAAAATGCAACGCTAGGGTGAACTGGCATAAAAAAACCGGATGCGTTTTTGCATCCGGTTTTTTCTTGCGTTGAAATTCTAGGCCTTGTCGAAGGTAAAAATTCCGTCCCGGCAATCCACCCGGATCGTATCCTTGGCCCCGAAATGCCCGCCCAGGATTTCCTTGGCCAGCGCGTTTTCCAGGTTGGACTGGATGGCGCGTTTCAGCGGTCTGGCGCCGAACACCGGGTCGAAACCGGCGGCGGCCAGTTCGCTTAGCGCGGCATCGCTCACTTCCAGCTTCATTTCCATCTTGGCCAGGCGCTGTTCCAGATACTGTAGCTGGATGCGCGCGATGGACTTGATGTGGGCTTCGTCCAGGGCGTGGAACACCACCACTTCGTCGATGCGGTTGATGAACTCGGGCCGGAAGTAGGTTTTCACCTCGCCCATCACCGCCAGCTTGACGACCTGGTAATCGTCGCCGGCCATCTGCTGGATCATCTGGCTGCCGAGGTTGGAGGTCATCACGATCACGGTGCGGCCCTGGCCGTCGGTCATGCGGCCGTCGTCGAGCACCTGCAGCAGCACGTTGAACACGTCCGGGTGGGCTTTCTCCACCTCGTCCAGCAGAATCACGGAATAGGGCTTGCGGCGCACCGCCTCGGTGAGGTGGCCGCCTTCCTCATAGCCCACATAACCGGGCGGCGCGCCGATGAGGCGGGAAACGCTGTGCTTCTCCATGAATTCCGACATGTCGACGCGGATCAGGTGTTCCTCGGAATCGAACATGAAACCCGCCAGCGCCTTGCACAGCTCGGTCTTGCCCACCCCGGTCGGCCCCAGGAACAGGAACGAGCCGTAGGGCCGGTTGGGGTCGGACAAACCGGAACGGGAACGGCGGATGGCGTCGGACACCAGGCGCACCGCCTCGTCCTGCCCCACCACCCGTTCGCGCAGCTTGTCTTCCATTTTCAGCAGCTTGTCGCGCTCCCCTTCCATCATCTTGGAAACCGGAATCCCGGTGGCGCGCGACACCACTTCGGCAATTTCCTCCGCGCCCACCTGGGTGCGCAGCAGCCAGTGGGTCTTGCTCTGTTCCTCGCCGGCCGTGTCCGCGTGCTTCAACTGCGCTTCGAGTTGCGGGATCTTGCCGTACTGCAGCTCGGAAACCTTCTGCCAGTCGCCGCGACGGTGCGCGGCTTCCATTTCCACCTTGAGCCGGTCCAGCTCCTCCTTGATGTGCTGGCTACCCTGCACCTGGGCTTTCTCGGCCTTCCAGACTTCTTCCAGGTCGTTGTATTCGCGCTGCAACTTGACGATTTCCTCGTCGAGCAGGGCCAGGCGTTTTTTCGAAGCCTCGTCCTTCTCCTTCTTCACCGCCTCGCGTTCGATCTTGAGCTGGATCAGGCGGCGGTCGAGCTTGTCCATGACTTCCGGCTTGG
>JASJPB010000031.1:0-21086 GCA_031426915.1 Sulfuricellaceae bacterium
CATACACCGCGATCTTGCGGTCGCCTTCCTTCTTGTCCATGCCGAAAGCCAGCGCAGCCGCGGTCGGCTCGTTGATGATGCGCTTGACGTCCAGTCCGGCGATGCGGCCGGCGTCCTTGGTGGCCTGGCGCTGGCTATCGTTGAAATAGGCCGGCACGGTGATGACCGCTTCGGTCACTTCCTCGCCCAGGTAGTCCTCGGCGGTTTTCTTCATCTTGCGCAGCACTTGCGCGGATACTTCTGGCGGGGCCATTTTCTTGCCGCGCACTTCCACCCAGGCGTCGCCGTTGTCGGCCTTGACGATGGAGTAGGGCATCAGGCCGATATCCTTTTGCACTTCCTTTTCCTCGAAGCGGCGGCCGATCAGGCGTTTTACCGCGTACAGCGTATTCTTCGGATTGGTGACTGCCTGGCGCTTGGCCGGGGCGCCGGACAGAATCTCGCCATCATCTGCGTAGGCAACGATGGAGGGTGTGGTGCGTGTGCCTTCGGAGTTTTCGATTACCTTGGGCTGGCCGCTTTCCATCACCGACACGCAGGAGTTCGTGGTTCCCAGGTCAATACCAATAATTCTTCCCATGACTATATCTCTCCAAGAAAATTCAATTGTGTGCGGGTTTGAAAAACCCTTGTTGCTAAAGTGGGGTTGACTGCAAAGCTTTCAAGCGGATTCAGGATTTTGCGACTATCACCAGGGCCGGGCGCAATATCCGGTCATGCAGCTGGTAGCCTTTCTGCAATACCGTGACCACGGTATTGGGCGCAGCATCGGCCTCCACCATGCTGATAGCCTGGTGTTTGTGGGGGTCGAACTTTTCACCCATCGGGTTGAGTTCGGCGATGCTGGATTTTTCGAATGCCGACACTAGTTGCTTCAGGGTCAGTTCGACACCGCTCTTGAGATTTTCCAGAGTCGCGGTTTCCACAGCCAGCGCAGCTTCGAGGCTGTCCTTGACAGCCAGCAGCTCGCTGGAGAAGTTTTCCACTGCATACTTATGCGCGTTGGCGACATCGGTCTGCGCGCGCTTGCGGATATTCTCGGCATCCGCCTTGGCGCGCAGCCAGGCATCGTGATGCTCCTGCGCAGCCAGTTCGGCCTGTCTCAATAGTTCTTCCATGCTGGGCATGGTATCCACTTGTTCATGCTCCGCCGGGGGCTGGGTTTGCGCTGTGTCAGCTTGCTGCTCCAGGGCGGGGTTATGCTGTTCGTCTTGCATCAACGGTTCTCCTCAATGTTCTGGGAGCGATATGGGCATGCTTTTGCCCATTTCAAGCGTAGGGATAATGAATTTTTCTATGCCAGCAGCAGCGCGGTGATTTCCTGCTGCGGCATGGGGCGGCCCTGCAGAAAGCCCTGGGTGCGCTCGCAGCCCAATTCACGCAGGCGTTGCAACTGGTCTGCCGTTTCCACGCCTTCTGCTATGACATTGAGTTTGAGGCTCTGGGCCATGGTGATGAGGGCGGTAACGATTGCGGAGTCGTCACTGTCGGTGATGATGTCCTGTATGAAGCTGCGGTCAATCTTGAGCGTGTGTAATGGCATTTTCTTGAGGTGGCTGAGGGAGGAGTAGCCGGTGCCGAAATCGTCAATGGCGATTTGAACGCCCAGTTCGGCGAGGGATTGCATGGTGCGTACTGTGAAATCGGCGTTGTCCATGGCTACGCTTTCGGTGATTTCCAGTTCCAGCTGTTGCGGCGGCAAGCCGCACAGGCGCAGCGTGCGGGTGACGAAGCCGGCCAGGTCTTCTTTCTGGAACTGGCGTGCGGAGAGATTGACTGCGATTTGCAGCACGATTCCCATATCCAGCCAGGCTTTACCCTGGCAGCAGGCCTCTTCCAATACCCAGGCGCCGATAGGCTGGATCAGACCGCTTTCTTCCGCCAAAGGGATGAATTCCGTCGGGGAAATCAGGCCCAGGAGAGGGTGTTGCCAACGGATCAGGGCTTCGACGCCATACATCGCGCCGCTGGCCAGGTCGAACTGGGGCTGGTAATGGAGTATGAATTCGTTGCGCTCTAGGGCACTGTAAAGCTGGGTCTGCAATTCCAGGCGACGCATGGTCTGCAGGCTGAGATCGTCGGTATACAGGTGGAAGCCGGCGCGCCCCTTGCCCTTGACATGGTACATCGCGGCATCGGCATTCTTCATCAGGGTGTCAACGTCGCCGCCATCCTTGGGAAACATGCTGATGCCGATGCTGACGGTGACGAACAGTTCCTGCCCGGCGAGCAGGTATGGCTGTTTCATCGCGTCCAGGACTTTGGATGCGACCAGCAGGGCTTGGTCGGCGTGATCCACTTCCGGCAGCAGGATGGTGAATTCGTCGCCACCCAGGCGGGCAACCGTGTCCGATGCACGTATGCAGTCGCGCAGGCGTACCGCCACTTCCTGCAGCAATTTGTCGCCGGTGTCGTGGCCGAGGGTGTCGTTAATGAACTTGAAGCGGTCGAGGTCCATGAACAGCACCGCCACATTCTGGTGCTTGAGGCGGTTCGCGAAAGCCAGCGCCTGTTCTAGCCGATCCTTGAACAGCACCCGGTTGGGCAGGTTGGTGAGCGCGTCGTGGTAGGCCTGATGGATGATCTTGTCTTCGGCACGTTTGCGCTCGGTGATGTCGCTGAATACGCTGATATAGTGCAGGATCTCGCCATCCTCGCCCTTCACGCTGGAGATGTTCATCCACTCGGCGTAAATCTCTCCGTTTTTGCGCTTGTTCCATATTTCTCCCTGCCATTGTCCGGTCAGCGTCAGGGACTCCCAGAATGATTGGTAAAAAATTCGGTCATGCTGCCCTGACTGGAGGAACTTGGGATCCTTGCCCAGCACCTCGTCGCGGCTGTAGCCGGTGACTTTGCTGAAGACCCCGTTGACGGTGAGGATCAGGCTATCACTGCCGGTAATGATGATGCCATCCAGCGAATTATCGAATACCGCCGCAGCCAGTCGCAGGGAGCGTTCGTTTCGTTTCTGCTGGGTGATGTCGTGAATGGTGATCTGCAGCAGGTGTTCGCCATCCAGTTGCACCACGCCCATGACTGTTTCTGCGGGAAATATTTCTCCGTTGCGGCGCTGGAACAGCCATTCGAAGTGTTGAGTATTGTCCGTGCGGGTCAGGTCCAGGCGGCGCCGGATTTCGTCCTCGGCATCCTTGTTGCCAGCCTGTTTTGCGGCGCTGATCTGTTGTGGCGTCAGCGCGCGGAAGGCGTCCGCGGATGGCAGCTGGAACATATTCAGCGCTGCCTGATTGCAGTTGACGAAGCCCTGCTGGTTCATCACCAGGATGGCGTCGTTGGAAGACTCGAACAGCGCCTGATATTTCTTTTGCTCCCTGAGGAAATCGGCATCGAGCTTTTCGCGGCTGGTGACGAAACGCCAGGCGAGGGTGGTGACCACGGTAAAAAACAGCCCAGCGAACACCACCGCGAGAAGCAGAAGTTGCTTGCTGCGTTGATGGTTGGCCGAGCTTTCTTCAAGTACTTCCTTGGTGCGCCCAATCAGGTTTTGCGCGCCGTCGTCGAGCAAGGCTCCCAGCGTGCGGTACAGTGGAAGGGTTAGAACAGTGTAATCGATCTGGCGGCGGTTATCGCCGACGGGTAGTTTTTCCAGTAGCTTGGCATAGGTATGCTGCAGCTCTTCCATGATGCCCTGGTTCCTGACGCATTGGCAGTTGCGCTTGAGTTCGATCAGGTTTGCCTGGGTCTTTTCCGCCAGATAGGACAGTTGCGTGGCGTGAATCTGGTCCACGGAAACTGTTTCCTGAAGGTTTCTCATCGCGTCGAGATCATGATGGATCTTCGACATCAGGCTGGTCTGTTCCAGACTGTTATTTTCAATCCAGGCAATCTGCTGCTGCGACTGCTCCATGCTCCAATAGCCGATGCCTGAGACCACCAGTCCCGCGCCATTGCCGAACAGAAACAGCAGTAGCAGAACTTTCTTGATGCTAAGCAGCGGCATTATGTCATGCCATTGATTAGTCTTGACATTTACGATTTGCCTGCGGCAATGTCGATGAGCACCGGGTTGCTCCAGCTTGAGAACAGCGCGGAAGATTTCTCGGCTTGGCGATTAAGCAACTGCCCGGCAGTTTTCGCCGACAGCGGCGGGAAGAAGTAATAACCCTGCACTTCATCGCACAAATAGGTGCGCAGGAAAGTCAGCTGTTTTTCCGTCTCCACGCCCTCGGCCACCACCCGTGCTCCCATGTTCTGTGCCATGGCAATCACGGCGCGGGTAATGGCCGCGTCGCTGCTGACGGAAGTAATGCCCCTGACGAAGGAGCGGTCTATCTTGATGCTGTGAATGGGGAAATGCTTGAGGTAGCTGAGGGAGGAATAGCCGGTGCCAAAATCGTCGATGGCGATTCTGACCCCCATGGCCTTGATTTTCCTCAGCGTGCCAATGGCACTGTCGATATCCTGCAAGGCGATGGTTTCCGTCAATTCCAGTTCGAGCCATTTCGCCGCCATGCCGGTGTCTTTTAGCGCGTTACTGACCAGTTGCTCCAATCCGGGTTTGCTGAATTGCATCGCCGACAGGTTGACAGCCATGCGCAGCCGGGTGTGCCCCTCGCGGTGCCATGCGCTGTTCTGGGCGCACGCGGTGCGCAGTACCCAGTCGCTGATGGCGTGAATAAGGCCGGTTTCTTCGGCCAGGGGTATGAATTCGGTGGGGGAGATGGTGCCCAGTTCCGGATGCTGCCAGCGCAGCAGCGCTTCAACCCCGGATATTTTTCCGCTTTCCAGATTAATTTGCGGCTGGTAGAGCAATACCAGTTGATCTTTATCCAGGGCGCGGTGCAGGGCGCTTTCGAGCAGGGCGCGGCGTGTCGAGCGGCGCCCCTGATGCAGCTCCGGATCGAAAAACAGATGGCTATTGCGGCCATGGTCCTTGATCTGGTCCATGGCTGTCTTGGCATGGGCGATCAGAGCGCAGACCTTTTCTCCATGGCCATGGTACCTGCTGATGCCGATGCTGGCGGTGATGAACGCTTCCTCTTCCCCGATCAGAAATGGCGCGGACAGGCATAGGCTGATCTGTTGTGCCAGATCGGTCAATTCTTGTTCGTCGCCCGGGTTTTCCAGGGCCAGGGCGAAAGTGTCACCGCCGAGGCGGGCCATGGCGCAACTCCTTGCCTGAAATACCGACATGCGCTGGGTCGTTGCCTGCAACACCTGATCGCCAACGGCATAACCGTAGGTGTCATTGATCTGCTTGAAGCGGTCGAGGCCCACTACCATGATCGCCAGGCCCTGTGACCTGTGCTCCGCTCTCACCAGACACAATTCGAGTTGATTCCTGAACAGCGTGTAGTTGGGCAGCCCCGTCAGCGTATCGTAAAAGGCCGGTGCATCCGGGGAGCTCAACTCTGGCAGCTGCTCGGACCGACCGATGCTGCTGGCAGTGGCGGTTTCGTGAGATGTCATCAAACGCTTCAATAATCGGACAAGTTTATCCAGAGCGGAAGGATAGGGGATTCCCCGCAACAAGAATGCCGGCGTTTTCTGAAAAAAATGTAGGAGCGCAAACATGCCGTGTAGGAAATACCCTACGCGGCCGGTTTCTAGTCGAAGAGTTGGTATTCGAGCGCGTAGCGAATCAACTCCGCGTTGCTGCTCATGCTCATTTTTTCCAGCAGGCGGGAGCGATAGGTGCTGATGGTCTTGATGCTGAGAGAAAGGATTTGAGCGATTTCGGTCAGGGATTTGCCTGCCACGATGTAACGGAAGACCAGATGCTCCCGGTCGGACAACAGGGCGTGGGGTTGATGTTCGTTATCGTAGAGCGAATGCAGCAGATGCTCCGTCAGGGTTCGGCTGGCATACCTGCCGCCTGCGGCCGCCTTGCGGATGGCGGCGAGGAGTTCGTCGGCTTCGACATCCTTGGAGAGGTAGCCGGCGGCTCCCAGCTTGATGGCCCTGATCGCATACTGATCTTCCGGGTACATGCTGAGGATGACGATTTGCTGGTTGGGCTTTTCGGACTTGATTTGTTTTAATACTTCCAACCCGGATTTGCCCGGAAGATTGATGTCCAGCAGCACCACATCCCAGTCCTCACTGCGCATCCGTTCCAGTGCTTCGTGCCCGGTTCCCGCCTCGGCGGCAACCTGGATATCCGGTGTGTCGGCGAAGATGCGCTTGAGGCCATCGCGGAAAATATTATGGTCATCGGCAAGGAGCAGTTTAATCATCGTTTTGTTTCCCGGTCGTCAACAGGGGAACATGCAGGGATACTTCCGTACCCCCGGGTATGCCTGAAATGATGTCGAGCTTTCCACCCAGTTGCCGGACTCGTTCCTGCATGCCGAGTATGCCGTAGGACTGTGCATGCAGCTGCCAGTCCGGAGGCATTCCGATCCCATTGTCGCGGATGGTGATATGCATGTTAGAGGGGGAGGGGACAAGCTGAATCTCGACCAAAGTGGCTTCTGCGTGACGCACGATGTTGGTGACGGACTCCTGAAAGATGCGGAAGATCGCGATGGCACGCTGTTCGTCCATTTCCGGTTCCTGCTCCGGCGGGGTGAAGACGCAAGCGATGCCCAGCCTGCCCAGCACTTGCTGCGCATATTCCTCCATCGCCGCCACCAGTCCCAGGTTGTCCAGCGCATTGGGTCGCAGATCGGCGGAAATGCGTCGGGCGGTATGCAGCGCCTGTCTTGTCAGCTGAGTCATGGCTTGAGCGCGCTCCAGCAGTAGCGGATCACCCAGGTGTTTGCTCAGCCAGCCCAGGTCCATTTTCAGGGTGGTCAGAATGCCTCCCAGTTCGTCGTGGATTTCCCGTGAAATTTTCAGCCGTTCTTCTTCCCTTGCACGCTGAATGTGGCCGGAGAGTTTTTCCAGTGCTTTGCGGGCATGCCGGCTCTCGTCCTCGCGTCTCTTGGACAGGGTGATGTTCAGAATGATGCCGTCCCAAACGGTGGTGCCATCCGGCATGATGCATGGCACGGCACGCAGGTTGATCCATTTCTCATCGCGGGGCGGGACGATAATGCGGCCTTCCCAGTTCCAGTGAGTCAACTCCCGGGCCGAAAGGTTCATGGCCGAGAAAAAAGACTCACGATCGTCGGGATGGAGGTTGCTGATGCAGGGTATCCAGGGGCGGTTGTCACCTGATTCCGCTTCGCCGCATACAGCCATCACCGCCTTGCTGGTGAAAAGGCAGTTTAATTGGCCATCTGTTTGCAATTCCAACTGAAACACCAGCGCGGGAACGTTGGCGGCAATGGTCTCGATTCGCGCGCCATCGTTGTGCACTGCTGGGTCGGTCATGCTTTAAACTTTAAAGCGGCTGACCGTGTTTTGCAGGGATTCCGCCAACTGTTCCAGATGGAGCGCGGCGTTGGCGGTCTGGCCCACGGCCTGGCTGTTTTCTGAGGCCATGGCGGCAATGGCTTCGACATTGGCCGAAACCTCGGTGCTGGTGGCGCGTTGGCGCTCGGCAATATGGGCTACATCGCTGACCTTGCTGCCGACTTCATTCACGGATGCATTGGCTTCGGACAGAACAATCGCCACCGTTTCCATGGAGTCCTGACTGGAGAGCAGGTGGGACAGGCCTCTTTCGATGGCTTTATCCACCGCTACCGACTGCTGGCCAAGAGCTTGGGTGACGGTATCGATCTGGCTCGCAGATTGGGATGATTTTTCGGCGAGTTTTCTGACTTCGTCCGCGACCACGGCAAAGCCGCGTCCCTGCTCACCGGCTCGTGCTGCCTCGATGGCCGCGTTCAGGGCGAGCAGGTTGGTTTGTTCGGCGATATCCTTGACCTGCTTGGTCATGGTGTTGATGGAGGAGGTGCTGCGGGTGAATTCATTTACCGCGGTGGCGATATCCTGCACTGCCGACTCCACTTGATCGATCTCGCCTACCAGCGTGGAGATGCTTTCGTTGCCCTTATGGGAGCGTTCCAGGCTCTGTTCGGAAAGGCGTTGCATTTGTTCCGTGCTTTCCGCCACGGCGGCAATGCTGCCCGTCATCTCTTCCACTGCAGCGGCAGTGGCCGCCGACTTGTCGCACTGCTGGCTGGAGCTTTCCGCCACCTTCTTGGCTCCTTGGGCAAGCTGTTTGGCCGCAGCCGAAACCTGGTTGGCGGAATCGCTTACCTGGTGCACCAGGGTGGCGAACTTTTCCATCACCTGGTTGAACAGGGTGGCCGTCTGGCCGATTTCATCCTGGCTGCGCACACTCAGGCGGCGCGTAAGATCGCCTTCGCCTTGTGCGATGTCGTGTAAACCGTCGCTCATTTCCTTGAGTGGCTTGGTGACCACGCGCACCGTGAACAAATAAATGAATAACAGCAAAGGAACACTGAATACAACCGCGACCGCGAAGATTTTCCAAGTGAAATCCCACACGGCCTTGTTGGCGCGCTCGAGGGAAATTTTCATGCTGACCGCGCCGAGCACCGTGCCCTCGGGTACGACATGGCACATCAGGCAGTCTTTGCCGAGATAATTTTTGGAGGCAATGACCGGAATGACGGCACGCATGCTTTCCGCATTTTTGCCTTGCCCGTCTTTCACCACCTGGTAATACGGTTTGCCGCTCTCCATCACCCCGCGCTCTACGGCATCGGTACTGCTTTCTCCTGCCATGCCTTTGCCGTATTGCTTGTTCAGCGCGTCGCTACGGATGACCTGAAGGTCGCGCACGTTGTCCGACTGGCGAATCTGGTCGAGATAAACGGCGCGCTGAGCCACAGTGCCGGTGATCATCATGCCGGTGAGGCCGGACATGGTCATCTGGTGGATACTGTTGGAAAAATCCACTGCCTGTCGAATGGCGGTGTCGTGGTGTTCCGTTGATGCCCAGTAAATCATTCCGGTCCAGGCAACGACCAGCATGAGCCAGATTGCGGCAACCTGGCGCACCCATATTTTCAGATCGCGGATTTTTTGAAAAACAGAGTTTGACATATTAGGCGGGCCCCTATCCAGCGAGCAGCGGCTGCGCTCGACTTAGTGGCAGCTACTATAACCGAACGAGGAGGTCTAGGGGAAGGATGCAAGTTCTTCACGCAACCAGATCCACCTGTTGCAGGCTGCCAGCAGAGCCGTTTTCATTCAAATAAACGCCACTGGAGCGGATTTGTCCGTCCAGGTTGTTGCTGGCATCCTTGAGACTGAATTCGCTAGACACGTTGCCGAGGAAGAGCGCGCCCACCCCGGCCTCTTTCAGGGATGCCAAATGGTCCGTCCCTTGGGCATCCTTGCTCCAGACGCTGAGTTTGGCGAACACGGCATCGTTTTCGTCTATCCAGCGGTTTCCATCCTGATCGTAGGCGGCCAGTTCGTTGAAACCGTTGCCGCTGGCAGGGCCGAAAAGTTCGCTGCCGTTGTTGATTTTGCCGTCCTTGTTCCTGTCGAGGGCGAGGAAGGCGCTGCCGGGAGCAACAAAGGAAATATTCTCGGCACTGCCGTCGGCGTCGAGGTCGAAGCTGAACTTGGTGGACGTCAACAGGGCCGCGTTGCCGTTGAAGTTGATCACCAGCGGGTCTTTGGCCTTCTGCGTCGCGTCGCCCAAGCGCACGCTGACGTCGGTTTGTTGGGCGTATTCGCGGTTCATGCTCAGTTGCAGATCGAAAGCGATTTCCTTGCCATCGGCCGTTTTGACCACCCCTTGGGCCGAGAAACTGGTTTGTTCGGCCTCATAATGCGTTTCGTGGCGCTCGTATTCGACGCCGAAACCGGCGCTGGGTTGGGCGGATTGTTCCCTGCTTGCCTGATTGGGGTCCTGAAGTTGCGTTGGCGCAGGCGCATCGGCAGCTGTCAGGTCTTTCATGGAGAGGATTCTAATTTTTCTGCCGGTCAGGGCTTCCACCATGCTGATGAGCAGTTGCATGCGCGGGTCGTTGTCGACCGCGTCCTGAATATCCCCTGCAGGGTCGGCTTTTTGTGCCGCCTTGCCTTCGCTGGAGAGGGAGACATGGTCGACATGCGGGCGCGTCGGGTTGGTGTTGCGCCCCTCGAAATCGGGGCGCTGGTTACCTTTCCAGGCGCGCAGGGACTCACGCACGCTGTGCTTTTCCACCAGGGAATGCTGGCTGGAAAGCAGGACATCTGAGCTGGCGATTTTCATGGGGTGCCTCGTAAAGAGCGATAACCACAAGTGGAAGTGCTTGTGTGAATTATCGGTCTGCCGGGCGGGAACTTGAGTGCCTAGTCGGAGGCTCCCATGGCGAGGGCACGGGTCCGGCTCTCAGCGGCCATTTCGCCTTGATCCAGCCAGCCCTGCAAGTGCTCCAGCACGATGGCGCAGAGCGCGCGAATCCAGTCGTCGCGCTCGTTGAGGCAGGGAATGTAGTGGTAATCCTGTCCCCCGGCGTTGAGGAAATCCGCCTTGCACTCGATGGCGATTTCTTCCAGGGTTTCCAGACAATCGGAGGAAAAGCCGGGGCAGATCACGTCCACCCGCTTCGCGCCCTGTTGGCCCAGTGTTTTCAAGCTTTGTGCGGTATAAGGCTGGAGCCATTCGGCGCGGCCGAAGCGCGACTGGAAGGTGATCTGGTATTTGTCCGCCGTCAGTCCCAGCGCCTCGGCCAGCAGGCGGCCGGTTTTCTGGCATTCGCAGTGGTAGGGGTCGCCCTGGAGCAGCGATCTTTTCGGCACGCCGTGAAAACTCATCACCAGCTTGTCCGGCCGTCCGTTCTGCATCCAGTAGTCGAGGACGCTGCTGGCCAGTGCCGCGATATAGCCGGGGTGATCGTGATAATGCTTGACCGTTCTCAGTTCCACCATGTTGCGGCTTTGCAGCAGGGTCTGGAACACAGCGTCCAGCGCGGAAGCGGTGCTGCTGGCGGCATATTGGGGATAAAGCGGCACGGCGAGGATGCGCTCGCAGCCCTGCTCCCTGAGCTTTGCCATGGCGGAGTCCACCGATGGATTGCCGTAACGCATGGCGTATTCCACTGCCAGGGGCGCCTTGGTGCGTTCGCCGAGATAGCCTTGCAGCATCTTCGCCTGCTTGCGGGTGTGGACCAGCAGCGGCGAGCCTTCCGTGGTCCAGATCTGGGAATATTTTTGCGCCGACTTGGCAGGTCGGGTATTGAGGATGACGCCGTTCAAAATCGGCCACCATGCCAGGCGCGGAATTTCCACCACGCGCGGGTCGCTGAGGAATTGCTTGAGGTAAGGGCGTAGCGCTGTCTTGGTGGGCGCGTCCGGGGTGCCGAGGTTGATCAGCAGGATGCCGACCTTGCTGGGGCTGCCATGCCGATAGGCAGGTTCGGGGAGGAAAGGAGGCATGGCTTGCTTTGTAGTTAGTGGTAGGACAGGGCGCTGCCGAGGAGTTTGGCCGTCACGTCCACGATCGGGATCACGCGCTCGTAGGCCATGCGGGTGGGGCCGATCACCCCCACCGTGCCCACCACCTGCCCGTCCACTTCGTAGGGCGCGGTGACCACGCTGCACTCGTCAAGCGGTGCGTGGCCGGATTCGCCGCCGATGAAAATCTGCACTCCCTGTGCACCCTGGCTGACGTCCAGCAACTGGATCAGCGTGGTTTTCTGCTCGAAAGCATCGAACAGCTTGCGCAGGCTGGACATGTTGGAGGACAGGTCGTCCACGTGCAGCAAGTTCTTTTCCCCGGACAGCACATAACCCTCGCTCGGTTCCAGCGCTTGGCTGCTGGCATCGAGGGCGGCGGACATCAGTGAAGTCATGTCCTGATGCAGCCGCTTCAACTCTTCCTGCATGCGGGTACGCGCCTCTTCCAGCGTGCAACCGGCGTAGTGCTGGTTGAAAAAATTGGCGGCGCGGGTCAGCTCGGACGGGGTGTAAACCTTGTCGGTGAGGAGAATGCGGTTCTGCACGTTTTCGTCGGCGGTGACGATGATGAGCAGGATGCGCTTTTCCGACAGCGGCAAAAATTCCATGTGGCGAAAGGCCGGGGAGCGCCGCTTGGGCGTCATCACGATGCCGGCGAACAGGGTCAGGTCCGACAGCAGCCTGGAGGCGGATGCGATCAGCCGCTGCGGATCGGCCGGATGGAGCTGGTTTTCCAGTTGGTGTACCTGTACCGCGTTAAGCGGCTGCACGGTAAGCAGCGTGTCGACGAAAAAGCGGTAGCCGCGCGGCGTGGGGATGCGTCCGGCGGAGGTGTGCGGGCTGATGATGAAACCCATTTCCTCCAGATCCGCCATGGCGTTGCGGATGGTGGCGGCGGACAGATCAAGGCCGGAATACTTGGACAGCGTGCGCGAGCCGACCGGCTGGCCTTCGGTGATGTAGCGTTCGACCAGGGTCTTGAGCAGCAGTTGGGCGCGTTCGTTCAACATCGGGCCATTCTACTGACTAGCGTGACTTTGGGGCAAGAATCCCCGCGATAAATGTCGGCTTCGAAATGTGCGGTGCGTAAGATGCTGCCGCAACGCGCTTCTCGGAAGCGGCAGTTCATTGCGCCTATAATCCATCTTTTCGCATGCGAACTTGGGAGTGGCCTTGTTAAAAATCGTTGCAGCCTTGATCGGGTATTACTTCTTCGGAATTTTCGGGGCAATTGCCGGCTATTTCCTGGTAGGTATTGTCGAGCGTTACAGTGCTTACGGCATGGGAGGCGTTAACCCGCTCAGCAGCGCTCATCGGCAAACGGTATTCGTTGAAACCGTTTTTGTCCTGATGGGGAAGCTTGCCAAGGCGGATGGGCATATATCGCAAGACGAAGTTGCGCATGTCGAGCAATTCATTCAAAACCTGGGCATGTCCGCCGAGCACAGGCAGCAAGCCATCGCGCTCTTCAAGCGCGGTGCCGCTCCGAACTTCGAATTCGAGCCGGCCATAAGTCAATTCATGGCCGTGTGCGGCCAAACGCATAGCTTGCGGCAAATGTTGCTGGTCTATCTCATCGTCATGGCCTTGTCCGATGGGCGCATCGATTCCGCTGAAGAGCGCGTGCTGATGGATATCGCCCGTCATCTTGGTTATGACCAGGCTGCATTCAAACGCATGCTGGACATGGTTCTGAACCAGTCGCACTTTGCCGCCGGGCAAGCCAGCTCCACAACAGCCCTGGATGATGCCTATAAAGCGCTAGGCGTGAGCAAGGAAAGCAGCGACCAGGAAGTCAAACGGGCTTATCGCAAGTTAATGAGCCAATATCACCCCGACAAGCTAATGGGCCAGGGCGTTCCGGAAGACATGATTAAAGTGGCTACCGCGCAGGCACAGGAAGTGCAAGTCGCTTATGACTTGATTACAAGGAGTCGGGGGCAATAACTTGCAGGTATAATTCGCGCCATGACTACCCCATTCAAAACTGTTGCCCTGATTGGCAAATACAATAGCGCCGAGCTGGGCGAACACCTGCTGCGGCTGGGTCATTTCCTCGAGCAGCGGGGTCTTGAGGTGCTGCTGTCGCAGCAGACCGCTGATCGCATCGGTTCCACGCCCTTTGCCGCTGTGAGCATGGCGGAAATCGGGGCGCGCGCGGACATGGCGGTGGTCATGGGCGGCGATGGCACGATGTTGAACGTTGCCCGCGAACTGATCGAATATGAAGTGCCGCTGGTGGGCGTGAACCAGGGCCGCCTGGGGTTTCTTACCGACGTCTCCATCGATGGCATGCTGGAAACCATGGATGAAATCCTCGGCGGGGAATATGCGGCCGAGGATCGTTTCCTGCTTAATGCCGTGGTGCGCCGTCAGGGGCAGATCATTTACCAGGCCTGCGCCTTCAACGACGTGGTGGTGAGCAAGGGCGTGTCGGGCCGTTTGATCGAGCTGGAAGTGTTTATCGACGGCCAGTTCGTTTACAGCCAGCGTTCGGATGGTCTGGTGGTGGCCACGCCCACCGGGTCGACGGCCTACGCCTTGTCGGCGGGCGGGCCGATCCTGCATCCCACCCTGGAGGCAATGGTGCTGGTGCCGATTTGCCCCCACACCCTGAGCAACCGTCCGATAGCAGTCAACAGCCATAGCGTGATGGAGATACTGGTGCTGCATGCCGTGGATGTGAGCGTCAACTTCGATGGGCAGAGCCACATGGACCTGCAACAGAATGACTGGGTGGTGGTGCGCCGTTCCGAAAACAATGTCCGCCTGCTCCATCCGCTGGGCCATAGTTATTACGACACGCTGCGCCAGAAGCTGCGCTGGGGCGAGAAACTCTAAATGCTGCTTTCCCTGAGTATCCGCGATTTCGTCATCGTCGACAGGCTGGAGCTAGACTTCGGCGCCGGTTTTACCGTGCTCACCGGCGAAACCGGCGCCGGCAAATCCATCCTGATCGACGCGCTGGCCCTGGTGCTGGGCGAGCGGGGCGATGCCGGCGTGGTGCGGGCGGGCGCGGAGCGCGCCGAGCTGGCGGCCGAATTCGATATCGGCGACATTGCGCAGCTGCAAGCCTGGCTGGAGGAAAACGGCTTGGCGGGTGATCCCGGCGTGTGCCTGATGCGCCGCACCATCGATGCGGGCGGACGTTCGCGCGCCTTCATCAACGGCAGCGCCGCCACCTTGCAGCAACTGCGCGAGGCGGGCGAGTATCTGGTGGACATTCACGGCCAGCATGCCCATCAGTCCCTGTTCAAGGCCTCGGCCCAGCGCGACTTGCTCGATGGTTATGCCGGGCTGGGCGAATTGGTGCGGGAGACGGGCCAGCATTACCGTGCCTGGCAGTCCTTGCGTGAGCGCCGCCTGGCATGGGAGAAAGATTCCGCGGCGGCGGTGGCTGAGCTGGAACAATTGGAATGGCAGGTGCGCGAGTTGCAGGGCCTCCGGCTCGGCGCCGAGGAGTGGCCGGAGCTGCAAGCGGAGCACGCGCGCCTGAGCCATGCCGCGAGCTTGCTGGAAAATGCCCAGTATGGGGCGGAATTGCTGATCGATGGCGATCAGGCGCTGTTGCCGCAGCTCAACGGGCTGATCGGGCGTCTCGGCAAGGTGGCGGAATTCGACCCCGCCTTGGGCGAGCCGCTGTCCATTCTCGATTCCGCAGCCGCGCAGATGCAGGAAGCGGCCTACGGGCTGCGCCACTACGCCCAGCGCCAGGACCTGGACCCCGATCGCATGCGCGAAGCGGAGCAGCGCCTGGAACAGGTGCACGACATGGCGCGCAAATACCGGGTAATGCCGGAACAGTTGCCGCCGCTGTTGCGGGAACGCGAGCAGCGCCTGGCCGAATTGCAGCACATGGGTTCAGCCGCGGAACTGCAGCAGCAGGAAGACCAGGCGCGGGCAGCCTATCAGGCAACGGCCGGGAAATTAAGCGCCGGGCGGCAGCATTCGGCCAGGGATTTGAGCGCCGGGGTGAGCGAAGCCATGCGCAATCTGGCCATGGCGGACGGCCATTTCGAAGTGGCGCTGCACGCGCTGGATGAGGGCAACGCGCACGGGCTGGAGCAGGTGGAGTTCCTGGTCAGCGCGCACGCCAGCCTGACGCCCAAGCCCTTGTCAAAAGTGGCTTCGGGCGGCGAACTGTCGCGTATCAGCCTGGGTATTCAGGTCATGACCAGCAAGGTGGCGGCGGTGCCGACCCTGATCTTCGACGAGGTGGACGTGGGCATCGGCGGCGGCGTGGCGGAAGTGGTGGGGAAAATGCTGCAAGGCCTGGGCGCCGGGCGCCAGGTGTTGTGCATCACCCATCTGCCCCAGGTGGCGGCCCTGGGCAAGAACCACTGGCAAGTGAGCAAGCAGGCCCGCGACGGACAGGTGCTGAGCCGGATCGAGGTGCTGGACCCGCAGCAACGCATCGAGGAAATCGCCCGCATGCTGGGCGGCGTGGAGATCACCGCCACCACGCGGCGGCATGCGGCCGAAATGCTGGGAGTTACCTGACCACCCCCACGCCGACCCTGACTGACGGGCCCGGGTCGTAGGGCAGGGTGGTGGTGATGTTGCGGCCGTTGTAGCGATAGGTGACGGAGAAGCCGCTGATTTCCTGGCGGTAGCCGTCATCCACCTGACGGCAGCGCTGCACCGGTTGGGTGCTGTAATAGTCGGGCTGTCCCCGCGAGTTGGCGATGTTGTCGCCCACCAGCGCACCAGCAACGGCGCCTGCAGCGGTGGCCGCGGTGCGGCCTCTGCCTCCGCCGATCTGATTGCCGAGCACCCCTCCCGCAATGCCGCCCACGATGGCTCCGCCGTAGGAGCGCTCGCGGGGGGCGCTGCTAACCGGCGCATATTCGGTCCAGCACTCCTGGCGTAGTTCCGAA
Organism: Sulfuricellaceae bacterium; assembly: GCA_031426915.1. Lineage (GTDB taxonomy): Bacteria > Pseudomonadota > Gammaproteobacteria > Burkholderiales > Sulfuricellaceae > Sulfurimicrobium. The sequence continues at coordinate 16,149 of JASJPB010000031.1, forward strand.
GCCCGGTTGTAGAGCGGCACCACCGATATCACCGGCGCGTTATCGATAAAGTCGGTTGCCAAGGCGTTGAAGCTGGCGGCGCCGAGCAAGGCGGCAATGAACTGGCGTTTCATGATTTTCTCCGGTCTCGGGTAACTTACAGGATGCTTAACGTTTGAGACCGGCGCAGGTGGACAAAAGTTTTTAACTCTTGTGCGGACAATCCGGCTTTACGCAGTCGGCATAGAGGTAAAGTGAGTGCTCCTGGATATGAAAGCCGCGCTCCCTGGCGATCTGCTCCTGGTGGCGTTCGATTTCCGGGTCGTAGAATTCTTCCACCTTGCCGCACTGAAGGCATACCAGATGGTCGTGGTGCTTGCCCTGATTGAGCTCGAACACCGCCTTGCCGCTCTCGAAATGGTGGCGTATCAGCAGGCCGGCTGCCTCGAACTGGGTCAGCACCCGGTAAACGGTTGCCAGGCCCACGTCCTCTCCTTCGGCGATCAGGATGCGATACACATCCTCGGCCGTGAGATGGCGCACTTCGCTGGTCTCGAACAAGTTGAGAATCCGCAGGCGCGGCAGGGTGGCCTTGAGGCCGACATTGTTTAAATCGTGGGGTTGGCTCATGTTGGGAACCTCAGATGTGCCCGAAGCAGCAAATTGGGCTATCATAATATAAGACTTAACGAACAACAAAAGCCCTTACATGCGCCTCTTCATTCTAGCTCTGGTTTTTCTGCTGCCTGCCTGCTCCTATATTCCAATGGCTCCGTCGGTTTACAAGATCGATATCCAGCAGGGTAACGTGGTGACCCAGGACATGCTGTCCCGCCTCAAGCCCGGCATGACCAAATCCCAGGTGCGCTTTGCCTTGGGCACCCCGCTCATCGCCGATGCTTTCCACCCCAACCGCTGGGATTATGCTTACCGTTACCAGACGGCGGGCAGGCTGACGGAACAGCGTCATGTGACGGTGGTGTTCGAGAACGAACTGCTGTTGCGGGTGGAGGGGGAAGGCGCACCTTCCGCCAGCGAAAAACCCGCTGCCGAGGCGGCGCCCGTTGAAGTCAAGCCATTGCTCAAAGCGGAATAACATATGTTGAATATTGCGATTGCTGGGTGTTCCGGACGCATGGGGCGCGCCCTGCTGGAGGCCGTGACACAGGCGCCGGAAATGCGCCTCCATGCCGCCCTGGAGCGTGCGGGCAGTGCCTATCTGGGCAAGGATGCCGGCGAGTTGATCGGTTCCCCGGTTGGCGTGGCCATTCGCGATGATGTCGCTGGTGCGTTGCAAGGCTGTGATGTGCTGGTCGATTTTACCCGCCCCGATGCGACTTTGCGGCATATGGAACTGTGCCGTGAACATGGGGTGAAAATGGTGATCGGCACCACCGGTTTCACGCCCGAGGAAAAGGAACAGATCGTTGCCGCCAGTCACGGCTGCGGCATTGTTTTCGCTCCCAACATGAGCGTGGGCGTCAATCTGCTGTTCAAGCTGCTGGATACGGCCGCCCGCGTGCTGAACGAGGGCTACGATATCGAGGTCATGGAGGCGCATCACCGCCACAAGGTGGATGCGCCCTCCGGTACCGCGCTGCGCCTGGGTGAAGTCGTGGCGCATGCGCTGGGGCGCGATCTGGCCGAGTGCGCGGTGTATGGCCGCGAGGGCGTGACCGGCGAGCGTTCTCCCTCCACCATCGGCTTTGCCACGGTGCGCGGCGGCGATATCGTGGGGGATCACACGGTGCTGTTCGCGGGTATCGGCGAACGCGTGGAGATTACCCACAAGGCCAGCAGCCGCGCCACCTTTGCGCTGGGGGCCTTGCGTGCCGCGCGTTTCCTGGCCGGGCGGGATGCAGGCTTGTATGACATGCAGGACGTGCTCGGTCTACGTTGATAGAAGTTCGTTATTGCAGTATAATTTCGCGCAGTTAATGGGAGCGGGACGGGTGGCAAACCTGTCCCGCTTCGCATGTCCGGGGGCGGTTCGCGCCCTCGATTGAAATTTCGGAGAGTTCTTGTGCCGCAACACCAGCCAGCCATACTCGTGCTCGCAGATGGAACAGTGTTTCGCGGTATTTCCATTGGTGCATCGGGCCACACTGTAGGCGAGGTGGTTTTCAATACCGCCCTCACCGGTTATCAGGAAATCCTCAGCGACCCGTCCTACTGCCGGCAGATCGTTACCCTCACTTACCCTCATGTCGGCAACACCGGCGCCAATCCGGAAGACGCCGAGTCGGACCGGATTCACGCCGCCGGACTGGTGATTCGCGATCTGCCCTTGCTTTCCAGCAACTGGCGCGAGACCGAAACCTTGCCGGAATATCTCAAGCGCTACAATGTGGTGGCCATTGCCGATATCGATACCCGCAAGCTGACGCGCATGCTGCGCGACAAGGGCGCCCAGAGCGGTTGCCTGATGGCGGGCGAGGTGGATGAGGCCAGGGCGCTGGAACTGGCGCGCGGGTTTGCCGGTCTGGCGGGCATGGATCTGGCCAAGGTGGTGTCGCGCACCGAGCCGGAAGTTTGGCTTGAGGGCGAGTGGCAACTAGGCAGCGGCTTCAAGTCCCAGGATAAACCGCTGTTCCATGTCGTGGCTTACGATTACGGCGTCAAGCGCAACATCCTGCGCATGCTGTCCGAGCGCGGCTGCAAGGTGACCGTGCTGCCGGCCCAGGCGCCGGCGGAAGAGGTGTTTAAACTCAATCCCGATGGCGTGTTCCTGTCCAACGGCCCGGGCGATCCCGAACCCTGCGATTACGCCATCGAGGCGATCCGGAAAATCCTGGAAAAAAAGATTCCGATTTACGGTATCTGCCTCGGCCACCAGTTGCTGGCACTGGCTTCCGGCGCCAAAACCGTGAAAATGAAATTCGGCCATCACGGCGCCAACCACCCGGTGCAGGATCTGGATAGCGGCAGGGTGATGATTACCAGCCAGAACCACGGTTTCGCGGTGGATCCGGCCACGCTGCCGGCCAACTTGCGCGTGACGCACCAGTCCCTGTTCGACGGCAGCAACCAGGGCATCGCCCGAACCGACGTGCCGGCTTTCAGTTTTCAGGGTCACCCCGAGGCCAGTCCCGGGCCGCACGATGTGAGTTATTTGTTTGACCGGTTTATCGGATTGATGAAAGAGCGCGCAGCCGGTAGCTCGTAGCCGGTAGTCATCTGCCGCGCCTGAAGGCGCGCTTTGCTACAAGCCACCCGCCACAAGCTACGAGCCAAATACCTATGCCAAAACGTACCGACATAAAATCCATCCTCATCATCGGCGCCGGCCCGATCGTCATCGGGCAGGCCTGCGAGTTCGACTATTCGGGTGCCCAGGCCTGCAAGGCTTTGCGCGAGGAAGGTTACCGCGTGATTCTGGTGAACTCCAACCCGGCCACCATCATGACCGATCCGGAGATGGCGGATGCCACCTACATCGAGCCAATTACCTGGCAAGTGGTGGAAAAAATCATCGAGAAAGAGCGCCCCGACGCGTTGCTGCCCACCATGGGCGGGCAGACCGCGCTTAACTGCGCGCTCGACCTGTCCAAGCATGGCGTGCTGGAAAAATTCGGCGTACAGATGATCGGCGCCACCAAGGAAGCCATCGACAAGGCCGAGGACCGGGAAAAATTCAAGAAGGCGATGGAGAAGATCGGCCTCGCCTGCCCGCGCGCGGCGATTGCGCACAGCATGGAAGAGGCTTTCCAGGTGCAGGCCATGGTCGGCTATCCCACCATCATCCGTCCGTCCTTCACCATGGGCGGCTCCGGTGGCGGCATCGCCTACAACAAGGAAGAGTTCGTCGCCATCTGCGAGCGCGGCCTGGAGGCTTCGCCGACGCGCGAACTGCTGATCGAGGAATCGCTGATCGGCTGGAAAGAATACGAGATGGAGGTGGTGCGGGACACCAAGGACAACTGCATCATCATCTGCTCGATCGAGAACTTCGACGCCATGGGCGTGCACACCGGCGATTCCATCACCGTCGCGCCGGCTCAGACGCTGACCGACCGCGAATATCAGATCATGCGCAATGCCTCGCTGGCGGTGCTGCGCGAAATCGGCGTGGAAACCGGCGGCTCCAACGTGCAGTTCGGCATCAACCCCAAGGACGGGCGCATGGTGTTGATCGAGATGAACCCGCGCGTGTCGCGTTCCTCGGCACTGGCGTCCAAGGCCACCGGCTTTCCGATCGCCAAGATCGCGGCGAAACTGGCGGTCGGCTATACCCTGGACGAGTTGCAGAACGACATTACCGGCGGCGCGACACCGGCATCGTTCGAGCCGAGTATCGATTACGTGGTGACCAAGATCCCGCGTTTCGCCTTCGAAAAATTTCCCCAGGCCAACAGCCGCCTGACTACCCAGATGAAATCGGTGGGCGAGGTGATGGCGATTGGCCGTACTTTCCAGGAGTCGCTGCAGAAAGCGCTGCGCGGGCTGGAAACCGGCAATGACGGGCTGGATGAAAAAACCACTGATATCGATATACTGGAAACCGAGCTGAGCGAACCAGGCCCGGAACGCATCTGGTACATCGCCGACGCCATGCGCTGCGGCATGAGCCAGCAACAAATTCATCAGCTGACCCATGTCGACCCGTGGTTCCTGGCTCAGATGGAAGATCTGGTAAGGCAGGAGCAGGCGCTTGCCGGACGTGAGCTGGCCGGCCTCTCGCGCGATGAAATACGGCGCCTCAAGCGCAGCGGTTTTTCCGATCAACGCCTGGCCAAACTGCTTGGTGTGACTCAGCATCAAGTACGCAAAACACGTCAGGCACTGGGCGTGCGTCCGGTGTACAAGCGCGTCGATACCTGCGCCGCCGAATTTGCCACCCATACCGCCTACATGTACTCGAGCTACGAGGAAGAGTGCGAGGCCGCGCCCAGCGACAAGAAGAAAATCATGGTGCTGGGCGGCGGGCCGAACCGCATCGGCCAGGGCATCGAATTCGAC
>JASJPB010000032.1:0-48085 GCA_031426915.1 Sulfuricellaceae bacterium
AGTCGTCGGCGTTGCATCAAGACCAGCCGGTGGTGGTGTCAATTCAACGGAGAGCGGATTGGTTTTGAATCCACTAGTGACATCTCCACGTGCACCGGATTGCTCTTCATAAATGAAAGTATGACCGCCCTCGGAACCGGCACCTGCGCCTGCGGCAGTCGCTTCAGTAACTTGTGTCGGGTCGGCACCAGCCGCGATCTGGGCTTGAATGTCTGCCACGCCCGCTGTACTTTGGGTGGCATCGGGATTAAAGATATCTGCGTTCAGCACGGTTTGGCTATTACGCCCCATGTCAAACCGGCTTCCGTCAAGAAACTCGATCTGAACAGCTGCCAATGCACCGGTGATAATTTGATCGTTGGCGAAAACAACATCGCCCACTTGAAGCTGTCGCGTGACGCCATCAGCGCCTACAACCGTAACCTCACCGACCGCAGCGGTGATTTTGCCAATTGATTTTGCCGTCATGGATTGTCCGCTTGTACCAGACGGTGTGTTGGCGGTGCTCATGATAATCTCCTCAATTTAGGAATCATGTAAAACAACTTTAAACCTCTGTTGTTATTAGATTCCTAATGGAGATAATCGTCTATTGGACTGGAGTATATGGACTAAGGTAGGGGCAACGCCGCCCTGGGCTTTGCAGGCCAATTGTGATTTCAGGGCGCTGTACACGGTTAGTGTTGGGTGATTAGTAGTGCAAGATGGACACGATCAGTGACATTGAGTTTGCGAAAAATGACTGTCAGATGCGCCTTGACTGTTTGTTCGGAAATTTGCAGGCACTGGGCGATACGTTTGTTGCATTCTCCCTGGCCGATCAAAGCGGCGATCTCGCGTTCTCTCTGGGTTAGCATTGAAAGCGGATCTTCATGGTTAACAGCCGAGGGGATTTCGGGCGCGTTTTCTACAAGCGCGCCTGGAGATACATTGATGTTGTGTTTTGCCTGTTTGGAGAGCTCTTCGATCAGAATGGGGATGAAGCTGCTCCGGACCCAGACTTGCCCTTGATCGACTGCATCCAGGACCTTGTGGATCATTTCTGGGGTCATGTCGGTAGAGCAAAATCCCCGGATTCCGGCCCTAAGCAAAGCTAAATCCTCCTGATCGGAATGTTGGTATCCCTGATCGGTCAGCAACACGATCTTGGTCTCGGCATTTGCTTTGCGAATTTGTTTTATCGCATCTACCAACTCGTCAGGTGCAAGGTTGCGATCGAACGCCACGCAGTCTGGCGAGGCTCCCGACAGTTTGCTCTTCAGTTCGCCCATGCTTGCAGCCACCGAGATTTGATGCTTGCCACGTAGCACCATGCCCCATGTACTGAGAATGTCTATATTGTCGCTTGCTAGTATGATCACGGTATGTTTCCGCGGCCTGATGATTTGTTTGAACTAAGGGTGCAGGGGGGGTGAAGAAACATCGATAGCGCCTTTGGCCTGCTTGGAAAGCTCTTCAATCAGGATTGGGATTAAGCTGCGCCTCACCCAGAATTGTCCTTTTTCCACCGCATCCAGCACCTTGCGGATCATCTCGGCGTCCATCTCTGTGGAACAAAACCCACGAACTCCGGCCTTCAGCAAGGTTAATTCTTCCCGGTCGGAAGGTGGATGCCCGGGGGCGCTCAGCAGTACGATCTTGGCCTGGGAATTTGCTTTGCGAATTTCCTGTATCGACGCAGTCAATTCATTGCCGGCGAGTTTGCGATCGAATACCACGTTTACAGGATTCGAAATTACCAGCCGGCCATTCAAATCATTAAGACTCGATGCCATGGAAATCTGAAATGAGCCACTCAATGCAGCGTTCCATATGTCAAGGATGTCCTGATTGCTACTTGCCAATATGATCATGATATTTCCCCTTCTATTTCTTTTCGGATACATGGAAAAAAGAGAATTCGCCATTTTCCTGATGTTCATGGGTCCAAGTTTCAATCAGAGAGCTTGCGGGACTCAGGAGTCATCTCCTTCAGCTTCATTCGCTAGCGCTCCCGCAAGGCCCGTTCCTTGGTTTTAATGATGGGCTTGAGGATAAAATCCAGAATTGTTTTTTTCCCTGTCTTGATGTCGACGGTGGCAAGCATGCCGGGGATGATGGGCATCTGCTCCTTGGATTTTGTCAGGGTATTGGCGTTGGTGCGCACCGTGATCAGATAAAAAGCATCACCCTTCTCGTTCGTGATCGTGTCCGCACTGATCAGTTCCAGAACTGCCGGAAAGCCGCCGAAGATTGAAAAATCGTAAGCCGAGATTTTGACCATGGCTTCCTGGCCAGGACGTAAAAAAGCAATATCTGCAGGGCGAACGCGCGCTTCGATCAGCAGGGTGTCTTCAATAGGCACGATTTCCATCAACTCCATGCCGGGTTGGGTCACACCGCCCACGGTATTTACCTTGATTTGCTTGATGATGCCGTTGACCGGGGAACGGACGGAAGTTCGGGAGAGGCGATCCCCGATGGCAACGTCAATGGCGGAACTGCTGGCAAATTCGGCCCGCGCCTGGCTCAGTTCAGCCATCGCGTCACTGCGGAATTTCATGTTAATGCCTTCGATCCTGTTGCGCATTTCCTGCACGCTTGCGGACAGCCTCGGGATCGCCATGCGGGTCGATTCCAGGTCTCCCTTCAAATCATTGACCTGCCTTTCCAGCCGCAATATCTCCACCTCGGAAACAACACCCTGCTGCATGAGCGGACGTGTTATTACCAGTTCCTGGGTGACTAGTTTCAGACTTTGCTGCAATTGCGCTTCCCGCGCCCTCTTTTCATAGATTTCCTGACTGCGCTGGCTTGCCTGCTGTTGCAACACCGAGATGTTTGCCTGGAGCTCCTGTTGTCGCGCCATGAAAAGGGATCGCTCGTGTTCCACGATTTCAGGTTTTTCCTTGAGCAATTGGGGTGGGGGCTCATAGGGTCTGTTGTAAGCTTCTGCGGTCAGGCGGGAAATTTTGGCCTGCAGGCTATCCAGTTTTCCCTGATTCTCCTCGTCGGATGAGGAGAAACGGGTTTCGTCCAGTTGCATCAGCAGCTGTCCTTTTTTTACCACCTGTCCGACTTGAACCAATATTTTTGAAACAATGCCGCCTTCGAGATTCTGGATGACCTGGATCTGGCTGGAGGGAACCACTTTCCCTTCGCCCACCGTGATTTCATCAACTTTTGCCAAACTGGCCCAAATCAAACCAATGACGATAATGGCAAACACGGTCCATAGCAGTGCATGGGAAAAAAAATGGGGCCAAATAAGTGAAGCCGCATTTTGCTCCGTCATGAAGTTGATATCTTCATGCAGCTGGACGTTCCTGGTGCGCCCGGAATTCTTCACAAAGCGCAGATAGATCTTTCTCATCACCCCTTCCGGGTGTTGGGAATCCTGCTGCTCATTTCGATTGTTTAGCGACATTGACCTTGCCTTCCGCCAGTGCGGCCAGTATCTGTTCTTTTGGTCCGTCTGCTACCACTTGCCCGCTATCCAGAACAATCAGGCGGCTTACCAGCGGCAATACCGAGTGATGGTGCGTGACGAGAACGAGCGTTTTGTCTTCCAGAGTAGCTGACAGTTTTTCCATGAAAGTCCGCTCGGTCTGAGGGTCCATGGAATTGCTGGGTTCGTCGAAAAGCAGAATGGGAGGCGATCTCAGCAATGCGCGTGCAATCGCGATGGTCTGTTTCTGGCCGCCAGAGAGACTTTCGCCCCGTTCCCCAATCGTCAGGTCATACCCCTGTGGATTGCGTTTGATGAATTCGGATACACCCGAAGTTTCAGCTGCACGCAACATGTCGGAATCCCGAGAGTAGGGTGCGGCAATCACAATGTTCTCGCGTACCGTCCCGTAAAATAAAACCACATCCTGTGGAACGTAGCCGATGTCGCGACGAAGGTCGGCCGGATCCATCTGATGGATGTCGATGTCGTCGATCAGCACCGCTCCCGCACTCGGCTGATACAGGCCCAATATGAGTTTTTCGATCGTGGTCTTGCCAGAACCAATGCGACCGATGATGCCCACGTGCTCGCCCTTCTGTATGGTGAAGGATACGTTATTAAGCGCGGGTTCGGGGTTTCCCGGATAGTTGAACGAAACATTACGGAATTCGATCTTTCCACCCAGTTTGGCCCTGCTGACAAAGGGTTTTCCAGCGGGTCTTTCCACCGGGAGTTCCATCATCCGGTCAAAAAACAGCAGTGCATCGCGGGCGTATTGGTAGCGAGTCATCAGGGTTGCAATTTGTCCGAGAGGGGCGAGCGTGCGACGTGTCAATACCCAGCTAATGACCAAGGCGCCCAAAGTGATTTCTCGATCGGCAATCAGGTACACGCCGTAAACAATAACCGCCACGGTTGCCACTTGCTGTACGAACCAGGACAGGTTCGCCGTGACAGCGGAGTACAGATGGGCTTTGAGGCCCATGTTCGCGACTTCCCCGACTTGATTCTCCCACTTGGATTGCATTGGGCCCTCTGCGCCCAAGGCCTTGATGGGTTCCAGACAGATCAGGGTTTCAGCCAGCGTGGCCTGCTTTTGTGTGCCCATCCTCACACTTTCGCGCACCAGTTTCGAGAGCGGCCCTTGCAACAGATAACCAATCAGCAAGCCGATCGGTAACGCGCTTAGTGGTATCCAGGCAAGTGGGCCTCCTATCCACCAGATTACGATGATGTAAAGGAATATGAACGGTAAATCGACAAATGCAATCAGCGTCGTGGATGTCATGAAGTCCCGCAACGAGTTAAATTCATTCATGTTTCCCATGAACGATCCAACAGAAACGGGTTTTGCAGCCAGATTTATTCCAAGCATCCTTTCAAATATGTTGGCGGAAAGGACAACATCCGCTTTCTTGCCGGCAAGGTCGGTGAAGTAGCTGCGCAATATTTTGAGCGCCATGTCGAACAGGAGCACGAGCATGACCCCGATTGTCAGGACCCACAGGGTTTCGAAAGCATTATTGGGAACGACGCGGTCAAAAACATTAATGGCATAGAAATAAGTTGCCAGGGTGAGCGCGTTGATCAGCAGGGATGCAACGATCACATCGGCGTAGATCGGCCACGATTCCAGCAGTACATCCCAGAACCATTTGTTGGTGTTGCTGAGTACATTGTTAAGAACGATGCGATCTTCGAAGCGAAATGCCGGTTTTGCATAGATGGCAAAGCCGGCATACAGCGGCGCAAGTTGCTCCAGGGTCATGTCGACGGTGCCAACCCCCGTTTCCGGTTGAATGACCTGCATGGTTCCATCCTGGTTCTTGCTTACCAAAATACAGGCCTGCTGCTCCTTGAGCAGGAGTACGACTGGCAGAACCAGATCGGGTATGGCTTCCAGCTTGCGATTGACTATCTTGGCCGAAAGTCCGCCACGCCAGGCGGCCCGCAGGAATAACTCAGGAGTAAGGCGGTTGCCCACCAAGGGAAGGCCGGAGACCAGCGCATCGGGAGAGAATGGTTTGTTCCACAGCTTGGTGAGAACCACCAGGCAATTCAGCAGCGGGTCCTCGCGCAACAGAGTGTCGGGAGGAATGCGCCAGGAGTCTTTACGGAGGTCGGCGTTCATTTTCAGGCATCCTGGGAGAAGCCGTGGCTCTCCAGATTGTTGCCAAATACGCGTTTATTTTCCATGAAGCCCGCCAAATTCAAGGGCCGGCTTCGTATTTTATTTATTGGAAATAGTGTAGCACAGGACAAACACGCGAGACACGCAATAAGCGTTTCTACGACAAAGGAAACCGTGGATTACTGAGTTTTCCCGTGCTGTTGGCGAGCCAGGCAGTTGAGGTAGAGCGCGGCGTCCGGAGCAGTGCGGTTGCGCTGGGCCTGCCAGATCATTTCGCCCAGACATTCCATCACCTGATGCTGAGCCTGGTGCGGATCGCCGCTTTTGGCCAGCAGGGCCTGGTAATGGCCGGCGATGCCGGGCGGCTGGTCAATCGAGAGCTGTTCCGCAATGGCCAGATGCAGGCTGAGATGCAGGAAGGGATTGGTTTCGCCCTGCTCCGGCAGGTATTCGCGCTCGATGTGGCGTTCCTGATTGGTCAGCAGGACATGGTATTCCGGATGGCGCAGGATGATTTCCAGCATCATGCTTTCCAGCGCAGACAGAGGCTGATGTGCGTCGTATTTGCGCCAGGTGTCGAACATGAACTGGCGCGCCTGGTCACGACTGGGATTAAACATGCTTGAACCTAGAAACCTCGGTTGGACGGGGTGGAGTGTGCGGTTTTTGGGGTGCAGGGCAAGGCGCAACGACGCGGAATGGTCGTTCCATTCCAAGGAGTTGCAACGTAGCAATGCTGCCGCAAAAGCCGTGCAATCCACCCCGTAGCGAACTCACCAAGGGGGTGAACCCATGATTTATGAAGGATTCTATTGATTTCATTGCATTACGCACTCAATTGAGCGGTCAACTGGGGTTTTTAGGTTAAACAGTCCGAGTACCGAAGCGTACTGAAACAGCTGGTTGCTGCCGTTCATCGGGGCGATTTCGCCGTTGCCGTAAAACCCGATCAGCGGCAGGCCGGGAAAATTGGTGCGGATGATCTCCAGATCGCGGTCCACACCACCGTAGAAATAAGGTCCACGGCCCATGCAGGGAAAACACAGGGCAAAATCGGGCGTGGCTCCCAGTTCCCGACGCAGACGTTCCACTGTGAGACGCATATCGCGCTCGGCGGCCAGGGGCTGGCGCATGGCCCAGAACAATTGCTCGCCGGGTGAGAGGCGGGCGGAAAGCGTGACCGAGCTGTCCTCCGTATTGGCGGAGATGATGGGCGCCAGGCGGAAATGCCCGTCCGCGATCGCGCTGGCCGGGTTGCCATAAGTGATGCCGGCCATGAAGAGGTGGAGCGGAATGTGATCGAGCTCGCGCAGTTCCAGCGGCATCTCGCGCGCCAGCACCTTGAGGGCCGCCTGTCCCGCCAGGGCTTGTACGTCGAACCCGCTGGCGCGGGTGATTTCCATCGGCTGCTGGCTCAACGGCCGAATGCCCTGGGATACGCCAACCACGCCCATGGCGCCATGGATGGCGGTTTCGCAGCGGCCGATTTCCGACACCCTGCCGCCCTGCCATACCTTGAACGGCCCCTGCCCGGAGGCATCGCCGGACACGCCGCCAAAACGCTGGCCGGGTTTTTCCAGCCACTCGGTATGCAGTGCATTGGGCGCCGCCAGGGTAAGCAGCATTTCATCCGCGCGCGGTTCGTGGGACGGCGTCAGGCTGGCGCCGCCGCCGAATACCATGGCGGCAGCGGCCGGTGCATCCAGCACCCACTCCTGGTCGGTAAAAATCCCGGCCGCACTGCAGCCGATGACCTGGGTGCAGCTTGCCGCCCGGGCGGCGGCGCGCAAGGCGGGCTGGGGGTCGTGAGCAAATTCCGGGGTGAGGAACAGCAGTACGCTACTGGCGATACTGATGCCAGTTTTTTCCATTGCGCCGGCCACAGCCTGGTACGCGAGATTCTCGCTGGTGGTGGAACTGGTGGCGAGTCCAGTGGCGATGTTCACGGCAGGCTCTTGTCCTTGTATTCGCACAGATCGCGGATCAGGCATTGCCCGCACAGGGGCTTGCGCGCCTTGCACACGTAGCGGCCATGCAGGATCAGCCAGTGGTGCGCGTCGTGGCGGAATTCGGCGGGCACGCTCTTGAGCAGCATTTTTTCCACTTCCTGCACGTTCTTGCCGGGGGCCAGGCCGATGCGGTTGGCGACGCGAAAGATGTGCGTGTCTACTGCGATGGTGGGCTGGCCGAAGGCGGTATTGAGGATCACGTTGGCGGTCTTGCGCCCGACGCCGGGCAGTTTTTCCAGCGCTTCGCGCTGATCCGGCACTTCGCCGCCGTGCTGCTGCAGCAGGATGTGGCAGGTTTCGATCAGGTGTTTGGCCTTGCTGTTGTAGAGGCCGATGGAGCTGATGTATTCCTTCAGCCCGTCCAGGCCGAGTTCGAGCATGGCTTGCGGCGTATTGGCTACGGGAAATAGCCGGGCGGTGGCGAGATTCACGCCCTTGTCGGTGGCTTGCGCCGACAGCACCACCGCCACCAGCAGTTCGAAAGGCGTGCGGTAGACCAGTTCGGTGGTGGGATGGGGGTTGCCGGCCTGGAGCCGGGTGAAAATCTCGCGGCGCTTTTTGTCGTTCATGGGCGAATCATAACATTGGCGGGTGGTGGCCGGAATTCACCCTGCACGGGCTTGATCTGACGGTTGCTCTCAAGAAGTGAACTTTCGTTTTCGACTCTCACTTGACCGCTAGCCAGCGCTGCCTCCGCGCAATAGTCTCTGTATGGAGTGAATGGCGTCATCGACGTAGGTAAATACCACTGGAATCACCAGCAGGCTAAGGAAGGTCGAAGTGATCAGTCCGCCTATAACGACGATGGCCATCGGAGCGCGGAAGCTCGGGTCGGTGCCGAGCCCGATGGCGATCGGCAACATGCCCACGCCCATGGCGACGGTGGTCATCACGATCGGTCGGGCGCGCTTGCGGCAGGCGTCGAGCAGCGCGTGCCAGCGATCGAGACCGGGGTTGCCGTCAACACCACGACGGGCGAGGATGACGTAGTCGATGAGCAGGATGGAGTTCTTGGTGGCGATGCCCATCAGCATGATCAGGCCAATCATCGACGGCATCGACAGCGCAGTTTGCGTAACGAACAAGGCCAGGAAGGCGCCAGGCACCGAGAGCACCAGCGCGGCGAGGATGGTCACCGGCTGCACGAAATCCTTGAAAAGCAGCACCAGCACCACGTAGATGCAGAGTACGCCGGTCAGCATGGCAAGGCCGAAACTGGAAAACAATTCACCCATCGCTTCCGCATCGCCAACAGTGGTTTGCAGGATGCCTGGCGGCAGGTTCTTCAGACTGGGCAGGGCGAGCGCCAGTTTTTCCACCTCGCCGAGTGGCTGCTGGTTCAGTTCGATTTCAAAATTGATATTGCGCAGGCGATCATAACGGTCGATTTCGGCCGGGCCGCTGGTAATTGAGAGCGTAGCCACATTGCCGATCATCACCGGCCCATTTTTGCCTGCTACGGTCAAGCGTTCCAGCAGGCTCAAATCCTGGCGTGCTTCGGGCGGCAGCTTGACGATAATGGGGATCTGCCGCTGGGCGAGGTTGAGCTTGGCGATGCTCTGATCATAATCGCCGGCGGTGGCGATGCGCAGCACATCGGCAATGGCGGCCGAGGTGACGCCGAGGTCGGCAGCGCGCGCAAAGTCAGGGCGAACCACCAGTTCCGGGCGCACCAGGCTGGCCGTTGAGGTGACGGCGCCGATACCGGGGATCGCGCGCAGTTCGCGCTCGACCGTGCGGCCATGCTCGGCGAGCAAGGAACCGTTCTCGCTGGCCAGGACTATGATGTATTTTTCACTGGAGCCACCGAAGCCGACCTTGACTTGAACACCTGGCAAGACAGCCAGTGTCTCGCGCAGTTGGCGTTCGACGGTCTGCTTCTTGACGCCACCACGCTCGCTGCGCGGCGTCATGTTGATCGTCAGTGTGGCCTTGCGCACCTCGGCGGCGGCACGCGGGGCAAAGGGGTCGCTGCCCGCTGCCCCACCGCCGATGGCTGTATAGACCATGCGCACATTCGGGTTTTTTTCGACGATACGACGCGCTTCCTCGGCGGCGGCAAAGGTTTCCTTGAAGGTGCTGCCTGGTTGTAGCGAGAGATAAACCTGGGTTTGCGACAGGTCGTCAGGCGGAATGAAGCCGGTCGCCAGCAGCGGGATTAGCGCGAAGGAGCCGAAGAAGAAAACCAGGGCAGCAATCGTTGTCGCCAGTCGATGCTTCAGGCACCACGCAGCCCAGCCGATGTAGATCTCCATCCAGCGCGGTTCATGATAGGCCTTTGTCGGCGGGCGCAGGATGTAGGCAGCCATCATCGGCGTAAGCATGCGAGCGACGACCAATGAGAAAAAGACGGCAATTGCTGCGGTCCACCCGAACTGGACGAAAAATTTGCCCGGCACGCCGCTCATGAAGGCGGTAGGCAGAAAGACAGCGATCAGCGTGGCGGTGGTGGCGATCACGGCCAATCCAATCTCGTCGGCCGCTTCCATCGCCGCCTGATACGGCGTCTTGCCCATACGCAGGTGGCGCATGATGTTTTCGATTTCGACGATGGCGTCATCGACCAGGATGCCGACGACCAGCGACATCGAGAGCAAGGTCACGACGTTGAGCGTGAAGTCCATGAAATACATCACCGCAAAGGCGGGAATGATGGACAGCGGCAGGGCTGTGGCCGATACGATCGTGGCCCGCCAGTCACGCAGGAAGAGCCAGACCACGATGACGGCAAGAATGGCGCCTTCAATCAGCAAGGTCATCGAGCCATCAAAATTTTCGACCACCGGGTCGACGAAATTGAAGGCCTCAGTGACGGTGATGTCAGGGTGTGCAAGCTTCAGTTTTTTCAGCGCTGTGCGCACGCCGTGCGCCACCTCCACCTCGCTGGCACCACGGGCGCGCACGATCTCGAAGCCGACTACGGGCTTGCCGTTGAGCAGCGCGGCAGCGCGTTGTTCGGTTACCGTGTCTGTGACCGTGGCAAGTTCGTCGAGGCGAATGCGGCGTCCATCGGAAAGCGCGACTTCCATCGCGCCAAGTTCCTCGGCAGATTGCACGGTGGCGATGGTTCTTACGGATTGCTCCATCCCGCCGACATCGGCACGCCCTCCAGAAGCTTCCTGCTGTATCTGGCGGAGCTGGCGTGAAACATCGGAGGCCGTTGCGCGTAATGCGAGCAAACGTGTAGGGTCGAGTTCGATGCGTATCTCACGGGTGACGCCTCCGACGCGGGAGACGGCGCCAACACCACGGACGCCGAGGATGGCTTTGGTGACATCGTTGTCGACGAGCCATGAGAGCGCCTCGTCATCCATGCTGCTGGATGCCACGGTGTAAGTGAGGATCGGCGCGCCGGCGAGGTTGACCTTGGAAATCACAGGGTCTTTGAGATCGCCCGGCAGGTCGGCGCGGATGCGGGAAATGGCATCGCGCACATCATCGACCGCCTCCTGCGTCGGTTTCTCCAGGCGGAATTCGACGGTGACGATGGCCGTGCTGTCTTGCACCTTGGTGTAGATGTGTTTGATGCCTTGCAACGTGGCAACGGAGTTTTCGATTTTGCGTGCCACCTCGGTTTCCATCTGCGCCGGCGCAGCGCCGGGCAAGGTGGCGGTGACCGTAACCATCGGCAGGTCGATGTCCGGGAACTGCTGGATTTTCATGCCCTTGAAGGCCGCCACTCCGAGCAGGGTGAGCATCAGGAAGAGCAACACCGCCGGGGTCGGGTTGCGGATGGACCAGGTGGAAACGTTCATGGCTGCGGGCTAGTGGTGGCTTGGGCCGGAACGATGTGGACGGTATCGCCATCCGCCAGGAAACCGACACCGCTGGCGACGACCTGGGCCTGCGCATCGAGGCCGCTGATCTCGATACGTTCGCCATGGCGGCGCCCGATGCCGATCTTGGTCTGGGTCACCCTGGCACCGGTGACCCGGAAAACATAGGCAAAACCCTCGCGCAGCAGCACGGCGGATTGCGGCAGGGTTTGAGCCGGACTCTGGCCGAGGCGGAATTCGCCGCGTGCAAACATGCCGGCACTGATTACACGCGGCACATTCGCCGGCAGATCGACATAAACCAGCGCATTACGGGTTTGCAGGTCGACGGTCGGGGCCACGGCACGCACTACACCCTCAACCACGTCGCCATTCGGGCTGCTCAAACTCGCCATCTGGCCAGGCTTGAGGCGGGAGAGTTCGGAGGCCGTGACTTCGGCACGCCATTCCAGTCGACCGCCGCGAATCAGGCGGAAGAGTTCCTGGCCCGGTTGTGTCAGGGTTCCGACCGTGGCGCTGCGTGCCGAGATGATGCCGTCGTCCGGCGCCAGCACGGTGGCTTTGGAGTGTTTCAGTTGCGCTGTCTGCAGGCGTGCCTTGGCAGCGTTGAGACGGGCGAGCGCGGTGTCGGCGGCTGTTTGAGTTTGTGTGGATTGCTGCGCGCTGAAAAAGCCTTTTTCCCGAAGTTGCTTCGCGCGCCCGTGATTTGCACGGGCTTCGGCGAGGGTTGCCTCGGCTTCAGCCACCGTGGCAAGGGCTTCGGACAGTTCGTTTTCGACTGTATCGGCCGCGATGCGCGCCAATATCTGGCCTTTCTTCACCACATCACCAACATTGGCGTGCACCTCGGTGATCCGGTAATTGCTGAGTTCCGGGCCAATTACTGCCTCCTGCCAGGCAGCAATGTTACCGTTGGCCTTGAGCGTTAGCGGCCAGTCGAGCACTTGCGGTGCGGTCGTGGTGACGGTCAGTGCCGCCTTGCCGGTCTTTAACTGAGAGTTGGCATCCTTGGGGGCTTCGCCGCAAGAGGTGAGCAGTGCTGCCAGTAGTACATGGACGAGCAATCGGCTGACGATTTTCACTGGGTTGCTTGTCTTCATGATCGGAGATTGGTTTTTCTGGGGTTGATTTATTGGCATAGCGACCGGTTTGCAAGTGAAAGCGCTCAGCGCGCGCCGCATTACACCAATTTTCTGATTCAACCCGGAAGCCGCTGATTCCAGTTCCAGGATGAATGTTGGTCACTTGCTCGCGCGATCAGGTCGAGCTGGGCACGGACTCCGAACTGATAACCGGCGCGGCGCGTTTTTTCTCCTTGCGCATGTCGAGCCAGTTCTTGCCGGCGATCAACAGCCCGAGCCCGATGAATGCGCCGGGAGGCAAAATGGCCAGCAGAAATCCGTGGTAATCGGGGATGACGGTGATGACCCATGCCTTGGCCGATTCGCCCAAGGCCAGATCGATTCCTGACAGCAGCGTTCCTTTGCCGAGAATCTCGCGCATCCCGCCCAGCACGGCCAGGGTCAGCGTCAGGCCGGCGCCGACCATGAAGCCGTCCACCATGGAAGGGAACACGGGATTCTTGGAGGCGAAGGCTTCGGCGCGGCCGAGCACGTTGCAGTTCACCACGATGAGCGGCACGAAAATGCCCAGCACCAGGTACAGCGCTTGCACGTAGGCATTCATACTGAGGTCGATGATGGTCACCAGCACGGCGATGATGAGGATGTAGACCGGGATGCGGATTTCGCCCGGCACCCAGTGGCGCACCATGGAGATGGAGGCGTTGCTGAACAGCATCACCAGCGAGGTGGCGATGCCGAGTCCGAGACCGTTGACCAGGGTTGTGCTGACCGCGAGCAGGGGGCACAGCCCGAGCAGTGTGACGATGCCGGCGTTGTTTTTCCACAGGCCGTTCCAGATGATTTCCTTGTAGTTCACGCCGCTCATTTTGCTTGCTCCTGTGGCGGCAGCGAGAAAATCTTCTCGCGGTTGCCGCTGAAGTACTGCAATGCCTTGTGCACCGCCTTGACCACCGCCCGTGGCGTGATGGTTGCCCCGGCCATGTAGTCGAACTGGCCGCCGTCCTTTTTTACCTTCCAGTCGCGGGCCGGGTTTTTTTCCAGCGAAGTGCCGTCAAAACCCTTGATCCAGTTGTCCTTGGCGATTTCGATGTAATCGCCGAGGCCGGGAGTTTCCTTGTGGACCACGACGCGCACGCCGGACACTTCCCCGCTGGCCTTGATGGCGATGAGGAGCTTGATCTTGCCCGCGTAGCCGTCGGGGGCGATGGCTTCCAGCACCGCGGCGGCGGGCTTGCCATCCTTAAGTGCGCGGTAGACCACGGTGGCTTCCGCCGTGCCGAGTTCCTTCTCCGGCGCCAGTTGGGCGGCATCCTTGATGATGTCGTTGTCGAACAGCGCGGGCGGCAGGATCTGGGCAATCAGCGCCAGTTTGGCCTTTTTCTCGTTTTCAGCGATCAGGTCCTTGGTGGCGTTGTTGGTCAGCGCCAGCAGCGAGGTGCCGACCAGCGCGAAAGCGGAGAGCACCAGGGCCAGCTTGCCGGAATGGCGAAAGTAATCCGCGCTCATTTCTGGTCCTTGTCGCGCTTGAAGAATTTTGCCGCATGGCCGAACACCCTGGGTTGGGTGTAGGCGTCGATCAGCGGTACCGCCGAGTTGAGAAACAGCACGGCGAAGGCCACGCCGTCCGGATAGCCCCCCAGCACGCGAATGACGTAGGTGCAACTGCCGATGCCCGCGCCGTAGACCAGCTTGCCCAGCGGCGTGGTGGGGCTGGTGACGTAGTCGGTGGCGATGAAGAACGCGCCCAGCATGGTGCCGCCGGCGAAGAGGTGGAACAGCGGCGAGGCATAGAGGCTGGAGTCGAAGAGGTAAAACAGGCCCGCCGTGCCGAACATGGCGGCGATGAAGGACAGCGGGATGTGCCAGCTGATGATGCGCTGCTGCCACAGGAACAGGCCGCCCAGCAGGTACAACAGCGCGATGATCTCGCTGCCCTTGCCGCTCAGGGTGCTGAAAATGGGTGCGGATTTGATCTCGTCCACGGTGTGGTCGAGGTGGAGCTGGGTTTTCAGGGTGTCGAGCGGGGTCGCCATGGTCACCGCATCCAGCTTCTCCCCTGCCGGCAGCGCGCCGCCGAACATGAAATCCATCTGCTGGGAAACGCTCCAGTGGGTTTGCGCCAGCGCGTCCGGTGCCGGCCAGTGGGTCATGTGCGAGGGAAAGGAAATCATCAGTACCGCGAATCCCACCATGGCAGGGTTGAACAGGTTGTTGCCCAGTCCGCCGTAGAGATGCTTGGCTACCAGGATGCCGAACACGGTTCCCACCACCACCAGCCACCACGGCGCCAGCGGCGGGATGGATAGCGCCAGCAGCCAGGCGGTGACCAGGGCGCTGCCATCGGTGAGATAGACCCGCAGCGGGTGGCTGCGCAGGTGCAACACCCAGGCTTCGACGACAAGCGCCGCCACGCTGGCAAGCAGGATGCTGACCAGGATGGCCGGGCCGAAAAAATACACGTAGGCGGCGATGGCGGGCAGCAGCGCGCCCAGCACCCTGAGCATGATGCTGCTGACGCCGGATTTTTCCGCAACCAGGGGCGAATTCAAATTATTCACTGTGTGTTCTGTCCTTCACCGGATTTCTGCGCCTCAAGATTGTGTTCCGCGGTTGTCTTCGCCTGGGCCCGCAGCTCGTCGATGGCATCAATTTTCGCTTGTGCTTCCGGTGTCAGGTCGTCCACATTCTTGGGAACGGCGGCCGCTTTTTTAGCCTTGGCGCGCTCGACTGCGGCCTGAATCGCGGCCTTCTTGGCTGCCGCTGCGGCATCGCCCTCTTCGCTCACAGCGGTCGCGGTATCGGAACTGGCTCCGGCTTTGGCGGCGGCTTCCGCCGCCTTGGCGGCATGTTTGGCGGCTTTTTCCTGCTTTTCCCGCTCCTGGCGGTACTCCCTGAATTCGTGGCGCTCGCGGGCCTGATCGGCGGCTTTCTTTTCCTTTTCCCGTTCCCAGATTTCGCTCTTGGCGAAACGGTAGAACTGCACCAGCGGGATGTGGCTGGGGCACACGTAGCTGCAGCAACCGCACTCGATGCAGTCGAACAGCTTGTAATCCTGCGCCTTGCCGAAGTTCATCGATTTGGCGAACCAGTACAGCTCCTGGGGCTGGAGATCGGCGGGGCAGGCCTGGGCGCAGCGGGTGCAGCGGATGCACGGCATGGGCAGGGGTTTGGGCGGGAACAGGGCCGGCGAGGTGGCGATGATGCAGTTGCTCGCCTTGACCACCGGCACGTTCAGATCGGGCAGCGGCAGCCCCATCATCGGCCCGCCCATGATGTAGCCGCTGGTGCCGGGGCCGGGTTGCGCCAGCGCGGTCAGTTCGCTCACCGGGGTGCCGATCAGCACCTCGTAGTTGCGCGGCTCGCTTACGTTGCCGGTCAGCGTGACGAGGCGGGAAATCACCGGTTCGCCGTGATTGATGCAGCGGTGCATGGTGTAAACGGTGGCCACGTTGAAGCACTGCACGCCGATTTTGGTCGGCAGGCCCCCGCTCTCCACTTCCTTGCCGGTGAGGAGCTTGATCAATTGCTTGGCGCTGCCGCTGGGGTATAGCGTCGGCACCGTCACCACTTCGAAACCGGTGCCCTGGCAGGCGGCCTGCATGGCTTGTATGGCTTGCGGCTTGTTGTCCTCGATGCCGATCAGCACTTCCTTCGCGCCCAGCGCGTACTGGGCGATCGCGATGCCCTGCACCACTTCTGCCGCCCGCTCGCGCATCAGCATGTCGTCGCAGGTGATGTAGGGCTCGCATTCCGCAGCATTGATCACCAGGGTTTCAAGCCCGCCGGTGTTGAGCTTGACGTGGCTGGGGAAGACCGCGCCGCCCAGGCCCACCACGCCCGCGTCACGTAGCCTGTTGCGCAACTCGGCGGGCTCGATGCTGCGGTAATCCACGGGCTGGCGTTCGACCCAGCGCTCTTCACCGTCCGTTTCCAGCACCACGCACAAATCCGGCAGGCCGGAGGGATGGGCCACCGGCATCATTTCGATGGCGGCTACCCGGCCCGAACTTGGGGCATGCACGGCCGCCGAAATGAAGCCGTCGGCCCGGCCTATCATCTGGCCCTTCAGAACCTGGTCTCCGACTGCCACCACCGGCTTGGCGGGGTTGCCGTTGTGCTGGCGCAGCGGGACGATCAGGCGCGCGGGCAGGGGGGCAAGGGCAATTCCCTGTCGGGTCGATTCGCTCTTGTGCTCGGCCGGGTGAATTCCGCCGTTGAAGGGATGCAAGGTTCTCATGCGGCACGCCTTGAATCAGTGTGTATGGGATAGACCGGGTATTGCCATTTCCAGGCGCCAATCCCTACCGCAGCCGGCACCATGGTGATGCAGTCCACCGGGCAGGGCGGGAGGCACAGTTCGCAGCCGGTGCATTCCGCGGCGACGATGGTATGCATCTGCTTGGCGGCGCCCACGATGGCGTCCACCGGACAGGCCTGGAAGCACAGGGTACAGCCGATGCAGGTTTGTTCGTCGATAAACGCAACCTGCTTGGGCTTGAGTTCGGCGCTTGCCGCATCTAGCGGCTGCGGCTCGATTCCCAGCAAGTCGGCCAGGCGCAGCATCCCGGCTTCACCGCCGGGCGGGCACAGATTGATCGGTGTGTCGCCGGCGGCGATGGCCTCGGCATAGGGTTTGCAGCCGGGATAGCCGCATTGGCCGCACTGCATTTGCGGCAGAATGGCATCGATTTTTTCCACCAGCGGATTGCCTTCCACCTTGAACTTGATGGAAGCGAAACCCAGCACGATGCCGAGCACCACGGCCAGGCCAATCATCACCAGTAAGGCACTCATTACTTCACCAAACCCGAAAAGCCCATCGAGGCGACACTCATCAAGCCTGCCGTGACCATGGCAATGGCCGATCCCCTGAATGCCGCGGGTACATCCGCCCCTTCCAGTCGTTCGCGCATGGCGGCAAACGTGGCCAGCACCAGGGCGAAACCGATGGCGCCGCCCAGCCCGAAAAACAGCGATTCCATAAAATTGTGATTTTCCTGCACATTGAGCAGCGGGATGCCCAGCACCGCGCAATTGGTGGTGATGAGCGGCAAATAAATACCCAGCACCTGGTATAGCACCGGGCTGGTTTTACGAATGAACATTTCCGTGAACTGCACGATGCTGGCGATCACGACAATGAAGGACAGGGTGCGCAGGTAGGCGAGGTCCGGGCCGAGCAGATACTGATTGACGAGATAACTGAGGCCGGATGCCAGCGTGAGCACGAAGGCGGTGGCCATTCCCATGCCCGTCGCGGCTTCCAGTTTCTTGGAAACCCCCATGAAGGGGCACAGGCCAAGGACTTTGGCGAGCACGATGTTGTTGACGAACACCGTGCCGATGAGGATCAAGAAATAGTTTTCCACAGCGCTCACTGGCTATCTATCGGGTTGGTGGTGATTATCTTCTTCGGGGTGTTTGCTTGCAACCACTTTGCCGAGAGTGATTAAGAGCCTATTTCAGTAGGTTTCATGCCCCGCGTTGTATCCAGAAAGCGATGAATGCTAGGCGCAAGGCGCAGCCAAGGGTCGTTCCCTTGGCAAGCCTTGCAACGCCGCAGACGCGCTTTCTGGACACAACCCGGAGGGCCATCACGATTTGGGGCACATTGCGTCGTTGCTCGTCACTTGTTTGGAATGACCAAACGGCGAGACGAGCGCCTAGCACTGCACCCCAAATCGTGATGGCGCGGGGCATGAAACCTACTGAAATAGGCTCTAAGGCGCTGCCAGAGATTCGGCATGGCGCCGGATTTCGGCTAGAATTCGACCCTTCAAACCAAGGTATCCCTAGCTAAAATGATGAAACACAACGAATCCCTGATTATCGATGTCGATCTTCACGACTTCGAGCAACGTGTAATCGAAGCCTCCAAAACCCTGCCGGTGCTGGTGGATTTCTGGGCCGACTGGTGCCCGCCCTGCCTGGCGCTGTCGCCGGTGCTGGATCGGGTGGTGAAAACTTATGCAGGAAAGTTCACGCTGGCCAAGGTGGAAGTGGACGAAGGCGACAACATGAAGCTCGCGGGCCGCTACGGGCTGCGCGGCTTCCCCACCGTGCTGATGTTCGTCAACGGCGAGGAAGTGGGGCGCTTCGCCAGCGCCAAGCCCGAGCACTGGGTGCGCGAGTTCGTCGAACAGCACTGCCCGGCCTGATGAGCGTTTCCTGTCCCTGCGGCTCGGGGTGTCCCATTGACACCTGTTGCGGACCTTACCTGTCCGGGAAGGCCACGCCGCCCACGGCCGAAGCGCTGATGCGCTCGCGCTATACGGCTTTCGTCGCACAGGATTGGGGTTATCTCGACCGTACCCAGGCGAAACAGGACAAGGAGCCGCCCACGACCGATATCGAATTGCTGGGGCTGGAGGTGCTGGCTGCTCATGGCGGCGCTACGGACGATACACAAGGCACGGTCGAATTCATCGCCCTCTATAGCCACCAGGGCCGTCCTGCATCATTGCACGAGATCAGCCGTTTTGGCAGGCAGGGTGGCAACTGGGTCTACCTCGACGGCGAGTTTCCCAAGGCTGCGCGGCCAGCCAAAACCGGCCGCAACGATCCCTGCCCCTGCGGCAGCGGCAAAAAATACAAGAAGTGTTGCGCCCATGACTGATTTCTCCGTTTTCGCCAACCGTCTGGGCAAAAATGCGCGCCATTGGGGCAAGTGGGCGCGGCGCCAGGGTATTTCCTGCTACCGCATCTACGACCGCGACGTGCCGGAGTTTCCACTGGCCGTCGATCTTTACCGGGACCGGGTTCACTTGCAGGAATTCGACACTGGCTGGCACATGGATGACCGGGAATACGCAGCCTGGGTGGAGGGGGTAAGCAACGCGGTGTCGGAAGTGTTGCAACTGCCCCGCGCTTCCATTTCCTTCAAGCTGCGCGCGCGCCAGCGCGGCGAATCGCAATACGAGAAAACCGGCGCGAGCGGGGAAGACTTCGTGGTGGAGGAGGGCGGCCACCGCTTCATCGTCAACCTGGAGCAATATCTCGACGCCGGCCTGTTCCTCGACCACCGCAATACCCGCCGCATGGTGGAGCAAAGAGCCGCCGGCAAGCGTTTCCTCAACCTCTTCGCCTACACCGGCAGCTTCACGGTCTACGCAGCGGGTGGCGGCGCGGTCAGTTCGGTCACGGTGGACATGAGCAACACCTACCAGGACTGGTCGCGGCGCAACTTCGAACTCAACGGCATGGATCTGACAAAGCACCAACTGGTGCGTGCCGACGTGCTCGCCTGGCTGGAACAGGCGCTGGCGGCGGGGGAAAAATTCGACCTGATCGTGATGGACCCGCCCAGTTTCTCCAATTCCAAGAAAATGCGCGGTGTCCTCGACATCCAGGCCGACCATTCGCGCCTTATCGGCCAATGTCTGAGGCTGCTCAATCCCGGCGGCGAGCTGTTCTTTTCCAACAACCTGCGCAGCTTCAAGCTGGAGCGGGACAAACTCCTGCCCTGTCAGGTCAAGGACATCTCCGCCCAGACCGTGCCGGAAGATTTCCGCAACAAGAAGATTCACCAGTGCTGGCTGATTAGCCCGATTCCATGAGCGATCTATCTTTGCATGCGGCATTTCGCGAGTATATACTCATGTAAATACTCAATGGAGGCGCGCCATGTTACATACCAAGGTTTTCAAAAGCGGGAATTCCCAGGCCGTGCGCCTGCCCAAGGATTTCAATTTCGACGTGACCGAAGTGGAAATCTTCCGTCGTGGCGATGAAGTCGTGCTGCGCAAACCGCGCCGGAGCGGCAGCGAGATTTTCGAAGCGCTGGCGCGCATCGAGCTGCCGGACGACTTTCCCGACGACATCGCCGATGCTCCCGCTGAAACACGCGAGGGGCTCTGATGCGCTATCTGCTCGATACCAACATCGTCATCTACACCATCAAGCGCCGCCCCCCGCAGGTGGCGGCGCGATTCGCCGAGAGGCAGGCGGGCGAACTGTGCCTCTCCTCAATCTCCCTGTCCGAGCTGTTATTCGGCGCGGCTAAAAGCCAACAGCCCGTCAAGGCGCTGGAGGCCGTTTCCGCGATTGGCGAAGCGCTCGAAATTGTCCCCTTCGACGAAGCCGCCGCCCGTGCTTACGGCCCGCTACGCGCGGAACTGGAACGCCAGGGCCGCCCCATCGGCGCACTCGATACCCTTATCGCCGCCCATGCTCTGGCCTTGGATGCAACCCTGGTGACCCACAACGTGAGCGAATTCAGCCGGGTACCGGGTTTGCGGGTGGAAGACTGGTGTGCTGGGGGGTCTTAAACGGAGATCACCTTCAATACGTGGCTCCAATCGCTATGGCTTTATCGATGTCTGTCCCGTTATGCCGGTTCAGCCCAACTGCGGGCTTGATAGACTCAGGTCAAGCACAATGGCACGGAAACCTAAACCTCCTGAACTGAGCGCGTTGGCCTGTTCGTCGAGTTGGGTGCGTAACTCGGTCAATTCTCGCTTACAACCCGCTTCTTTCATCGGCTGTCCGTACCAGCCTACAAGATAAATACCGTGACGGTGGGAGGTGCCAACCAGATATTGGTCACGGAGTTGAGTTTCCATGGCCGTATCAAGCCCGGTGTTCCAACAGCCTTTGGCCTCCACGACCACAGCAACCGGGATTCCCATGTGGTTGGTTGCCTGGACCAGCAAATCCAGGCTTTCTCCGCGACCTTTACCCGGCAAGTTCCTGATTTCCACCTCACGGTTGATAAGGATGCCCCGGCGATTGAGGTCATTGGACAAATGGAATTTGACGAAGTCGGACAACCGACCTTCGTTCTTGGGTTTCTTGTCAGAACCCTCATCCCATAGAAAGGGTGCCATGGGGGTTACACCACGCAGACTGTCTTGCAGACGGCCAAGGGATTCCAGCACGACACGCAAAAGATCCTCTTCTGTGCGGATTAGCCGACTACGAGGGTCGGCGAGGAGGGCGGATAGTTCTTCCCAGGAAGGAGCCTGCCATTGGTTGTTCATTGCTTGTTCGCGGGCGTGAACGCAAACCCATTTCAACCAGACTCGATCCGGTAGGGCAGCAGCAATACGTTCCAGCGCATGTACGGCTGTCCAGGTTCCCGCCGCCTTAAGGCTGTTGATTAGGCGCTCCCGATAGTCCTGAATGTAATCAATTTCCCTAGAGTGGGCTCGATTTTCAGACTCAGAAGCAGGGAAATGCTTTTCCAGCCAAAGGAACAGATCAGCGGATTGTTCCTCATCGAGCCCCTGTTTTGGAAAGTCATCTTGAGTCCAACGCATGCCGTGTGCAGCTTCGCCCATGAATGCCTTGGAAAACTCAGATTCCTGTTCCAGCAGAGGAGCCAGTACCGGCCAGCTTGCGGCGGCGTCCCAGATTAAGAGTAGTGCGGCTGCATGGCGGCGGAGATCGGCATCGTGCGTCTGCGCCAGCATGGCTTGTGCGCACCGTCGTCCCGCCGGCTCGCCGCGCCGTAACAGGTGTTCCAGGATCGTGCGGCGTGATTGTGTCTTGAAACTTGTATCGTCCAATCTGACCAGAAGCTCTTCAACCAAGGGCGGACTCCATAAGTCATCGAAGTCATGAAGGGATGACAGGCCGTGTTCGCTGCGATCTTCCTTGTCCACTCGATTTAGAATGGCTTCCAGAACCGCTTCAGGTGCGTGGGCGTTGGCCTCATGCCGGAGCGCCTGCTGCCATTCACGGTTTTCGTGGTAACCAGCCACAAGTAAGGGTGCCCACGTGGCCCAGTGCTCGGCTGTCAGTTCATGAAGCCGTGCGGGAGCAGTCTGGGTCAACAGTTCGAAGGCAAACAGCCCAGCCATATCCGACACCGAAAACGAGGTTGAAGAAAAAAGCTTCTCGGAATCAGGTGCCGTGTTAATCAGGAAATCGAGGGCCACGCTTTGAATTCGTGCGCGTATCTCGACTGATGCCTCAAGCCAGCCAGGTTGTTTCTGTAGGTTGTGGGGCCAGCCCTCATATTGGCGGCTGGTGGGCTCCAGGGTTAACTCCATCGCCAAATCCGGCCATGCCTCCCAGTCCCCTTGCTCGACGCGCTCCAGAACGATACGCACTCTTTCCTTTGGTGGCGGGTCCAGCAGTACAGGCGCTCTGCTATGTTTTCTCTCAAGGTTCGCCTGCCACGATTTGCGAATTTGTTGGACATGGCTCGTCTTGAACCGCATCGGGTGAGTGAACCATGCCAGCTCCTTGCGCAGGAAGAGATCGGTGTTTTTTGCGGCTATTCCGCAACGATCCAGGACTAGGTTAATGATGGCGGTGGGCGTATCGTAACGGAGCAATGCGTTGATCAGTGCGGCTGCACTCCTGTGTTGGTTTTCTGGCAATCCTGCGCTGAGTAAATCAAATAGCCAGGGTAGGTCGTCAGCACGGGCGATCCGATCCTCCGAGTAAACTAAAGTATTGACCTTGTCCGGTGCGAGCATACCCATCAACTTGGCCAGCAACGCCCGTCTCTTCTCTGTATTGTCCAGAGGATTATCGGGCAGTGCATACCCGTATTCGTGAAACAGATGTTCAGACTCTCCCAACAAGCTCAGGGCAGCGAGGGCGAACGCTTCCAGTATCTCCGGATGGCCCACCCATTGCCACGCCGAGCGCAGCAATCCCGCCGAAAAATTCCGGCAAGACCAGGATTGGTGATGATTCGAATGGCGACGTACCCAATCTAGGGCCGCGAGCATATGGGGCTTTTGCAGGGTAGTGAAGAACGCGCCGCTGTGGATTTCGACATTCAGACTTCCACTGCTATGCTGATCGCCGGTGTCTATGGGCTCGTCGAAAAACTCATCTGCCGTCAAATGCCGTGGCCAGAGAGCTCTGAGCGTGAGGTTCTTCAGTCGGCGATCAGGGTCGGGGCCGGCTTGCCCCAGCGCGAGGGGCTTCAGCGCGGCCAAGGCGGCATCGTTCTCGATCCATGTGACCGCGTGGCAGGCCGCAATACGGAGCATGTATTCTTCGCTAGGATCTAACGCAACCTGGGCAAGATCTACTGCAAGAGCCTGGACTTTGCACCAGCGCGCCAAGTCCATGGCAAAGTCCCGGATATTTCGACTGTGTTCGCGCCCCATGATCCAGGGACGTAACTGTTTCGCAATATCTGGATGGGATAGCTTGCGCAAAGGGCGCTCTGGCATGTCGCGGGGAAACAGCGTTTGGGCCGCGATCCTGTCCAGTAGAGCCTGGACCAGATGGGCCTTGTCTATATCCGTCAGCGCGGCACCGTCAACATGCAAAAGCAGGGAGGGTTCCTCGTCAATCAAACGTTCCAGTGCGGAACGATTCAGGGTGGCGAGCCACGCGGCTGTTTCTTGTAACTTGGGGACTATCCTGTCACCTTCCTGATGACGCAAGGGGCGCAATATCTGGTCAAGCTCGTTCCCTGTTCGTTGCAGGTACCATGCGGCGAGAAATTCAGCGAAAGACTGATGGGCAAAGCCCATGCGATCGCGCCCGTGCCCGGTGAACAGACCGGCGATATTCAAGGTCTCCCGCAAGATGTTTTCGTCAACCTGAAAGAAACCGCTGTGGTGCTTCTCCTTACTCGTGAGTTCCGACAAATGGATGTCGCCAGGTGGCGTATCCTGAATGCGCCCTAGCCACAGGGCCGAGTGGCCACACAGCATGAGCGCGCAAGCGATGCGTCCTGCAATAGCCATGCGTTGCTGAGGGTCGCCAAGAAGACTGCGGGAACGTCGTTCGGGATTGTTCTCCTCGCAAAGGGCCAGGATGCCTGTCTCATAGAGTTCGGCTTTGCTCTTGGATAAGGAGCGATCCTTTTCCCATTGAGAAAGCAGGAATTCCAGGGTGACGGGTCGGTTGGCAAGGGCTTCGATTTCCTTGTTTCGAATTTCATCAAGGAAGGTGACAGCATCAAATTGCTTGAACTTGGCCGCTTCTTCGATATCAACGCGGCGCAGGGGGCAGATTTCGAAAGCAGCTACACCCGTATCGTATTTTTCGACTGTCCAAATCTGGTTCAACGCAGCCTCCAGGCTGTCCGACCAGCTCGCGGTTCGGCTGGCGATACGAAACTGAAGCCGCTCCGGGTATGTGACTTGGTTGGACAGTTGATCAGCAAGCCAGTTGTCCAGCCTTGGTATGTCGTTGATCGCTTCATCCAGGCTGTCCAGGAAAATGATCAGCCGGGCTCCTCTGCGATAGGCCTTGTATTCCTCTCCTTGGAAGAGTTCTTCAGACAGGCGGCGTTGTTCCCCTGTGCCATACGTATTCAGGTTGCGATAGAAGAGGTGCGTGTTCTCTGGCGGCGATTTGCGCAGAGCTTCATATTCCTGGTGTAGTGCCCGGCTTTTTCCCATGCCGGCTTCCCCCAGAAGAACGAGCGCTGGATAATCCCGCAGCTCGGCAAGAGATTTGGCGGGGTTCGCATCGGCCCAGGCATATTCGCTTTCCGGATCGGCCAAAAAGCCACCATCTGGGGTATAGCCGCTATCGCGTGCGACCCAGTAGCGTTTCCAAGGATAAGTTGCGTTCATCGCAGATGCTAAGGCAGTTCTAACATTCCAGCATTCTAAGCCAAACGTTGCCGTTTGCCGGATGCTTAGGCATGAGCCTGCTCAAACCGCTGAATCCGCGACAGCACATCCGCCAGGGCGTCTTTTGCCTGGGCCGTGTCGTGATCGGTTTGCAGACCGATCCAGAAACTGTCGCTCATTCCGAAAAAACGTGACAGCCGCAATCCCGTGTCGACCGTGATGGCGCGCTTGCCGGCGACGATTTCGCCGATACGCCGCTGGGGCACGCCAATTTCCTTGGCGAGCCGGTGCTGGGTAATTCCCATCGGCTTGAGAAATTCCTCCAACAGAATTTCGCCGGGGGCGGGGTAGGGTACTTCACGCATGATGCAATTTCCTCAGGGAAAGCCTGAACATGAAGATAATGTCATTACGGAAGTAGCGAAGCAATCTGCTTTTTTCCCCCACTCGTGGGAAAATAGCCGGAAATACACCCACGAGTCCTACATGTCCCTCGCTAAACTGCTTCCAGAAAACCTCCGTCTTACCCTCGACCCCGCTGGGTTGGGTTTCTCCGATACCTCCGAACTGGCCGCCGAGCCGCTGCCCTGGATCGGCCAGGAGCGGGCCGAGAAGGCCGCTCGCTTCGGTTTGTCGCTGGATCAGCCGGGGTACAACCTGTTTGTGCTGGGCGAGGTGGGTAGCGGGCGTTCCTCGCTGCTGGAAGCCGCGATGCGGGAAGCGGCCGCGCAACGTCCGGCGCCGCCGGATCTGTGTTATCTGCACAATTTCGATGCGCCGGAACGGCCCATCGCGCTGCGCCTGCCGGCGGGGCAGGGGCGGGTGCTGCGCGACAGGATGGCGGAACTGGCGAAAACCTTGCATGTCGAGATTCCGCGCCGTCTCGCCGGGCCGGAATTCAAGGCGGAAAGCGAACGCATCCACAAGGGATTCAAGGATGAAGAGGCGGCGGCCTATGCCGAACTGACCACGTTTGCCTCTGCGCGTCGCTTTACCTTGCATCGCGAGGACGAACGCATGATTTTCACGCTGCTCGGGGAGGGCGGCCATCCGGTGACGGAGGATGAGATGCTGGTCCTGCCGCCGGCGCGCAAGGTGGAAGTGGATCGCGCCGAGATGGAGTTGCGCGGCGAGATCACGCGCTTTCTGGAGCGGATGCGGCCCAAGGAGCGGGCAGCCAACGAGGCGCTGGCCCAGCTCAAGCGCCGCACGGTCAAACCCATGGTGGAGCATGAGTTCGGCGTTATCCGCGCCGCCATGAAGCAGCAGATCAAGGATTCTTTCAAGCTCGGGGGGTACTTCGAGGATGTGACCCGGGATGTGCTCGACCAGCTCGACCTGTTCGGCAGTGAGGACGCGGAAGTCCAGGCCGAACTCGCGGCCGCCCTGGCGCGCTACCGCGTCAACCTGGTGGTGGATAACGGCGGTTTGTCCGGCGCGCCGGCGCTGGTGGAGGACAATCCGCTGTTCCGCTCCCTGTTCGGCAATATCGAATACCAGATGGAAAACGATGTGCTGGTGACGGATTTTTCCCGCATCAGGGCCGGCAGCCTGCTGCGCGCTCACGGCGGCTTTTTGCTGCTGCATTTGATGGATCTGCTGGGCGATCCGCTGGTGTGGGAAAAGTTGCGCCGTTTCATGCGCAGCGGGCGTTTGCAGATCGAGGAACCGGGCACGCTTTACGCGCCCAATCCGGCCGTGTCGCTGGAGCCGGAAGCGGTGGACGTGGCGGTGAAGATCATCCTGGTCGGCAGCCGCGAACATTATTACGAGCTGCAGGAGGAGGATCCCGAGTTCGGGCGCTATTTCCGTATCAAGGTGGATTTCGCCGAAAGTTTCAAGACCGGTGTGGATTCCCACCGCGCCTCTGCCATTTTCATCGCCCACGCTTGCCGCCGCCTGGGTTTGCCGCATTTTTCCGCCGCCGCCGTGGCGCGCCTGCTGGAGGAAATGCACCGCGAGGCGGACGACCAGTTGCGCCAGTACGCCGTGTTCGCCTATCTGGAGCAGTTGCTCACCGAGAGCGCTGCGCTGGCGAAAGGTGGCCTGGTGCAGCGCGAGGATGTCGAGGCGGCGCTGGCCGCCAAGACCTGGCGCCACGATTATCCCGACCAGCGCCTGCACGAATCCATTGCCGAAGGCGAGATCATCATCGCAGTGGAAGGCGAGCGGGTAGGGCGGATCAATGCGCTGACCCAGATCGATCTGGGCGACCACCGTTTCGGCATGCCGATGGTGGTCTCGTCGCGCGTGTTTCCCGGCAAGGAAGGCGTGCTGAATATCGAGCGCGAGGTGCAGATGTCGGGCCCGATTCACGACAAGGGCGTGTTCATCCTGCAAACCTATTTCGCCTCGCTGTTCGCCCATCTCGGGCCGCTCTCGGTGAACGGCGCGCTGGTGTTCGAGCAGGAATATCACGGCGTGGAGGGGGATTCCGCGTCCTGCGCCGAGTTCTATGCCTTGTTGTCGGGCCTCTCCGAGCTGCCTATCCGGCAAGGCATTGCCGTCACCGGCGCGCTCAACCAGTTCGGCGAAGTGCTACCGGTGGGAGGTTTGAACGAAAAAATAGAGGGCTTCTTCCGCGTTTGCCGCGAGGTCGGGCTGGACGGCAGCCAGGGCGTGATCGTGCCGGCGCGCAACCGCACGCACCTGATGTTGAGCCGGGAAGTGATAGCGGCCGTGGAACAGGGACAGTTTCACCTCCATGTGATCGAGGAGGTAGGCGACGCAATGGAGTTGCTGATGGGGCAGCCCGCCGGTGAACTGGACGAGAACGGCGTCTATCCCCATGGCAGCGTGCTGGGGCAGGCGCAGAAGACGCTGATGCATTTCCGCCGCATCTGCCATCTGGCGGATCATCCAAAATCAGGGCGCAAGTCGCGCCACGGGGCGTACTAGCAATGATGGAACTGGGATTGATCGGGCTTTTTCTTGCGCTGGGCTGGTTCTGGCTCGACAGCATGGCGGCACGGGAGCAGGCCGAGCTGGCGGGCAAGCGCGCTTGCCGCGAGGATGGGGTGCAGTTCCTGGATGATACGGTGGCGTTTGCCGGGCTGGGTTTCGGCCGGGATGAAGATAGCCACCTCAAGCTCCGCCGCACTTACCGCTTCGAATTTTCCGACACCGGCGATAACCGGCTCAAAGGCATGGTGGTGATGCTGGGGCGCGAGGTGGTGACGCTGGATCTGGAACGCCGTTATATTGAGGTCATGACGCCTGCAGCAATTCCACCTCAAATACCAGCGTGGCATTGGGAGGGATCACCCCGCCCGCGCCACGGGCACCGTAGCCGAGGTGAGGAGGAATCGTGAGCTTGCGCACGCCGCCTTCCTTCATGCCCTGCACGCCTTCGTCCCAGCCCTTGATGACGTGGCCGGCGCCGAGCGGGAAGGCGAACGGGTCGTTGCGGTCCTTGCTGGAGTCGAATTTTTGGCCGTCGGTGAGCCAGCCCGTGTAGTGCACGGAAACACGTTGCCCAGCGATTGCTTCGTTGCCTGTGCCTAGGGTGAGGTCTTCGTAGATCAGCCCGCTTTCGGTGGTGATTTCAGCCATGAAAAACTCCGCTTTGGTTTGAAAAAAGTGCATTATGCCAGAGCCTGTCATGGGCTTGCGGGCAAACTTGCCGAGCAGTTTAAAAATCCTTTAGGATTGCAGAATTATGACCATCATTGCTGTTTTCAACCAAAAAGGCGGGGTCGGCAAGACCACCACCAGCCTCAATCTGGTCGCGGCGCTGGCGCGCGGCGGGCTGGATCCGCTTTCGATTGACCTTGATCCGCAGGCGCACCTGACTTCCATCGGCGACGTGCCGGTGAAGTCCGGGGCGGACAGCGTGTTCGGATTCTATGCCGGGGACAAGGCCCTGTCCGACCTGGTGCGCAAATTCTCCATCGGCGGCAATATCATTCCCTCTCACATGGAGTTGTCCAAGGTCGATGCGCTTCATGGCAAGGGATTGAGGTCGGTGATGCGCCTCAAGAATGCAATCCACAGCGAGATGCTGGAGCAGGAGGGGGCGCCGATCGTGATCGACTGTTGCCCCATGCTTAACGTGCTGTCGCTTAACGCCATTTTCGCTTCCGGAAAACTGCTGGTGCCGATTTCTGCTGATTTCCTGGCGGTAAAAGGCGCGCTTCAGCTCGAAAGCACTCTCAAGGCGTTGGAGCAAGTGGTGAAGAAACGCATTGAACGCCGCTATGTACTGACCCGCTACGATGCACGGCGGCGCATGACGCGCGAGATCGAGACCCAGTTGCGGGAACGTTTCGGTGCCGAGCTGTGCACGACCCACATCACCGAAAATGTCAGCCTGGCGGAAAGCCCCGCCTACAACAAGGATGTTTTCACCCATGCTCCCCATAGCCAGGGCGCGAAAGATTACGACGCGCTGGTGACAGAGCTGGCCGCGATGGGGTTTATTTGAAGTCCTCACCTGATTGGGGAGGCGGCATGTTCAGGCAAAATTCAAAATTCATCATCGCCATCGGTTTTAGTTCTGCCGTGGCATTGATGCTGGCGCTCACCTTTATCGGTATTTCCCGCATGTCCGCCATCAAGGAAATGCTTGAGACCATCGTGCGCGAACACAACGTGCAGACCGAGCTGGTGTCCACCATGCGCACCGTGGCGCGGGAACGGGTGATAGCCCTGTACGCGATGACCATGCTGGAAGACCCGTTCGAAAAGGACGATGCCTTCTTGCGCTATAAAAACCTTTCCAGCGATTTCATCCTGTCCCGGACCCGGCTCGAAGCCATGAACCTGACTCCGGACGAACGCGAGGTGCTCAAGGAATCATTACGCCAGGTCCAGCTCGCCGCGCAGTACCAGGAGCAGGTGGTGGATTTCGTGGCTGCAGGCGATATCCCTTCCGCCCACCGTACCCTGTTGCAGAATGTCATTCCGTTGCAGGACAGGATATTCAAGCAATATTCCCAGTTGCTGGATCTGCAGCGCACCCAGGCGAATAATGCGATACGGGAGGCGGAAACCGAGTACCGTTTTGCATCGATGTTCATGTGGGTGAGCGGGGTGAGCGCCATGGTGCTGGCACTGGGAATCATGGCCCTGGTCATTCGCCGTACCCGCCTGATCGAGGCTGCGCTGTTCCAGGAGAAAGAACTGGCGCAGGTCACGCTGCATTCCATCGGCGATGCGGTGATTACCACCAATGCCGAGGGTGGCGTGGATTATTTGAACACTGCCGCGGAGCGCCTTACCGGCTGGAGCCAGGCAGAGGCACGGGGACGACCGTTGCGCGAGGTGTTCCGGGTGCTTGACGAGGCCACGCGGGAGCCATTGCAGCATCTGGCCGGACACGCCCTGCCGGACGGAGAGGTGGTGGGGCTCAAGAGCCAGTCCATGCTGGTGCGGCGCGATGGCCAGGAATTTACCATTGAAGACGTGTTGTCGCCGATTTCCAACCGCAAAGGGGAGGTGATCGGCGCCGTGGTGGTTTTCCACGATGTGAGTCAGGCGCGTCATATGGCGAATCAGCTTTCCTGGCAGGCGATCCACGACGCGCTGACCGGGCTCATCAACCGGCGCGAGTTCGAACGCCTGCTGCAGGAACTGATCGAGAGTTGCAGGCA
Organism: Sulfuricellaceae bacterium; assembly: GCA_031426915.1. GTDB lineage: Bacteria > Pseudomonadota > Gammaproteobacteria > Burkholderiales > Sulfuricellaceae > Sulfurimicrobium. The sequence goes on from JASJPB010000032.1 coordinate 30,517, forward strand.
GGACGGGAAACACCATGCTGTGCTGTACATGGATCTGGACCAGTTCAAGGTAGTCAACGACACCTGCGGTCATATGGCGGGCGACGAACTGCTGCGCCAGTTGGTGACGGTGTTGGTAGCGCGCGGTCGCGATGCCGACACGGTGGCGCGACTGGGCGGCGATGAGTTCGGCATGCTGCTGGTCGGCTGTCCGCTGGATCCGGCCTTGCGCCTGGCAAATGAAATCCGCGAGGCGGTGCAGGATTTCCGCTTCATGTGGCAGGATAAATCGTTCGAAATTGGCATCAGTATCGGTCTGGTAGCATTGAGCGCAGAGAGCGGCGACCTGGCCACGGTGATGAGCAATGCCGACGCCGCCTGCTACGCCGCCAAGGACCGCGGCCGCAACCGTGTGCATGTCTACCTTGAAGGCGATAGCGAACTGGCCCGGCGCCACGGCGAAATGCAGTGGATGACGCGCATCAGCAAGGCGTTCGAGCAGGAACGTTTCCGTCTTTATTACCAGAAGATTGCCGCGGTTCCGGCTTCCGGCGAAAATTTGCAGCACTTCGAAGTTCTACTGCGCATGGTGGGCGAGGAGGGGGAAGTTATCCCGCCCGGCGCCTTTATCCCGGCCGCGGAACGCTATGGCCTGATGCCGACGCTGGATCGGTGGGTGATCCGTACCCTGTTCAATGGCTATGGACATGACTGGCGCGAGCTGTGGGATCAATGCCGCAAACGTGGCGAGCCCTTTCCGGTGCTGTGCGCGGTCAATCTTTCCGCCACCAGCCTGAATGACGACCTGTTCCTGGCGTTTCTCAAGGAGCAGATCGAGCGCTTTCGCGTGCCACCCCAGGCCTTGTGCTTCGAAATTACCGAAACCTCAGCCATTGCCAACCTCAACAAGGCTTCCCAGTTCATGCACGAGATCTCGAGACTGGGTTGCCGTTTCGCGCTGGACGATTTCGGTAGCGGCATGTCGTCTTTTGCCTACCTCAAGGACTTGCCGGTACATTATTTGAAAATCGACGGCGCCTTCGTGCGCGGCATGGAAGAGAATGTCGTCAATCATGCCATGGTGGAGGCGATTGCCCGTATCGCACATGTGATGGGGCTGGAAACAGTGGCGGAATTCGTCGAAACCCCGGATTTACTGGCGAAACTGGCGGCGCTGGGGGTGGATTACGCGCAGGGTTACGCTATTCACAAGCCGGAACCGATGGAAGGAATGGAGACTGGCGCATGAGCCGACATATGCTTAAAAAACGCTCCAGAAAGGCCGGGCTGGCGCCGGGAACCCTGGTGCATATCGGCGAGAAAAAGACCGATGTGACCAGGGTCTCGGTGCTGGACTACGATGAACAATCCTGTGCCGAGAGCGAGCTGACCGATCTGGACCAATGCGTCGTGCTGCACGACAAGCCATCCGTGACCTGGGTGGATATCGACGGTGTGCATGATGCCCAGGCACTGGAGAAGATCGGCCGCTGCTTCGGCCTGCATCCGCTGGTGATGGAGGATATCCTCAATACCGACCAGCGCCCCAAGCTCGAAGACTATGGGGATTACCTCTACATCGTGCTGCGCATGCTGACCAACGGCAGCGAGAGCGGGGAAATCGCCTCGGAGCAGGTAAGCCTGATTCTGGGAGAAAACTTCGTACTCTCGATCCAGGAAGGCGCCAAGGGTGACGTATTCGAACCGCTGCGCAACCGTATCAGAAGCAGCAAGGGGCTGATCCGCAAGCAGGGGGCGGATTACCTTGCCTACAGCCTGATCGATGCGGTGGTGGACAATTATTTCATCCTGCTGGAAAAAACCGGCGAGCGCATCGAGTCGCTGGAAGAAAATCTGATGAGCGATCCCGGGCCGGGTACCTTGCAAAGCTTGCATCACCTCAAGCGCGAGATGATCTACCTGCGCAAATCGGTGTGGCCGCTGCGCGAGGTGGTGAGCGCCATGCAGCGCGGCGATTCGGTGCTGATCAAGCCCGGCACCGGGATTTACCTGCGCGATGTATACGACCACACCATCCAGGTGATCGACACCGTCGAAACTTTTCGTGACATGCTGTCGAGCATGCTGGATATTTACCTGTCCAGCATCAGCAATCGTACCAATGCCGTGATGAAAGTATTGACCGTGATCGCCACCATTTTCATGCCGCTGACCTGGATTGCCGGGATTTACGGCATGAATTTCAGGAACATGCCCGAGCTGGGGTGGCGCTACGGCTACCCGGCGGCCTGGCTGTTGATGCTGCTGGTGGCGCTGGGGATGGTAATTTATTTCAAGTTGAAGAAATGGTGGTGAAACGATGAGCAAACTTGTCCTGGCGGGAGATATCGGTGGCACCAAAACCCTGCTGCAACTGGTGCAGGTGGGAGAGGATGGCACTTTTCATGCCGTCTATGAGCGTCGTTTCGATAGTCCGGTCCACGAAGATTTCAACGCCCTGGTGCAGGAGTTCCTGTACGCCGCCGAGTTCATTCCCGCCGCAGCCCAACCCATATCCGCCGCCTGCTTCGGCGTGGCCGGGCCGATCCACGGCCATCACGCAAAAATCACCAACCTGCCCTGGCGCATCGACGCCGGTGCAGTCGGAGCCGAATTCGGCATTCCCGGCGTGCATCTGATCAACGATTTCGCCGCCGTGGGCTTCGGTATCGAAGCCCTCCGGGCGGACGATATCGCCACCCTCCAGGCAGGTACGCCGGAACCGCAAGGCACATGTGTCGTGCTCGGCGCCGGGACCGGACTGGGGGAAGGAATGCTGCTGTGGCGCGACGGTCAATATCAGGCGCTGCCATCGGAAGGTGGGCATGTGGATTTCGCTCCCCTCGACACCGACCAGATCGGCCTGTTGCGCTACCTCCAGCCGCTGTATGGTCATGTGTCCTACGAACGCATCCTGTCCGGTTCGGGTCTGGTAAAAATCTATGAATACGTGGTGGACACCGGACTGGAAACGGCCACGCCGCTCTTTCGTACCACTTTGCAGCAAGGCGATCCGGCCGCAGTGATCTCCGAATTCGGCATGGATGGCCGCGACCCTGCCGCGGTGCGGGCGCTGGACATGTTCGTCGCGATTTACGGCGCCCAGGCGGGCAACCTGGCCCTGACGCTGCTCGCCACCGGCGGAGTCTACGTGGCGGGCGGCATCGCCCCGAAAATCATCGCCAAGCTCAAGAGCGGCGGATTCATGGATGCCTTCAATGCCAAGGGCAGGTTTGCCGCGCTGATGCAAAACATTCCGGTGCGGGTGGTGATGAATCCGAAAGTGGGGCTGCTGGGGGCGGCGCGGGTGGCGAGCAGGTTGTAATTTACGTCGCGTTGGGTTTCACAGGTTCAGTCCAACGTGGGTCGCCGGAAGGATTGAGGATATGTTTCGAAAACTCGGAAAATTGTTAGGCCTTCATACGCGAGACCCCTTCCTTGTAGTCCGTGGGTGGGGGCTGCTGTTTTTATGGACTTATTTTTTCTTATGGGTGGCTGGCGTGGCCTTCCTGTATATGAACTGGAGCGAACTGAGTCCGTGGATTAAATTTCCCTTGGCTATATTTGAAACTCTGATTGCTCCCGACACCAGCATTTTTCGGGATTTGTTTTGCATTAGAACTGAATAGGGGAGCAATAGCCCGCGTTGGGCTTCGGCTTACGCCTCAGCACCAACCCGCCATCAACCCCCTGTCGAGGACATGAAGCGCACGATCTTGCAGGGGTTTTCCCTGAACTCGTGTTTTTCCGGCTTCAGCCCGATTGCGGTACGGATGCCTTGTTCGATTTCCTCGTCGCTGGCGCCGCCGCGCAGCAGGGGGCGGAAGGGGAAGTTCTCTTCCTGCGCGAGACAGGTGTAGAGCGTGCCGTCCACGCCCAGCCTGACCCGGTTGCAGGTTTCGCAGAAATGCTGGGAAATAGGGGTGATGAAGCCGATGCTGAATTTGCCGTCGCGGGACTTGAGGTAACGCGCCGGTCCTCCGCCGGGCAGCACGCCCTCCACCAGGCCGAAACGCTCCTGCAGGCGCTGCCTGACCGGTTGCAAATCGAGGAATTGCGCGTCTTGTCCGGTGCTGCCCATGGGCATACTTTCGATGAAGCGCAGGATGAAGCCCTGCTCGATACAGAACGCCACCATGTCGTCGATTTCGTCGTCATTGATGCCTTGCAGCGCCACCATGTTGATCTTGATGGGCTCGAAGCCGGCTGCCTTGCCCGCCATCAGACCGGCCATGATCTGGTCCAGGCAGTCGCGACCGGTGATCTGTTCGATGCGTTCGCGGCGCAGCGAGTCCAGGCTGGCGTTGATGCGCGACACGCCGTTCTGTTTCAGGATGGTGGCGTATTTGGCAAGCTGGGTGGCGTTGGTGCTGAGCGACAGATCCTCGATGCCGGGCAGGGCAGAAAGGCGTCCCGCCAGCTCGGGCAGGTTGCGCCGCAACAGCGGCTCGCCGCCGGTCAGGCGCAGGCGTTTCACGCCCAGGCGGGCAAAGGCGGCGATCAGGCGTTCGATTTCGTCGAAATTGAGCCAGTTGTCCGGCTCTTCATAGCCCTTGAAATCTTCCGGCATGCAATAGGCACAGCGCAGGTCGCAGCGATCCGTCACCGACAGGCGAAGATACTCGATGTTGCGCTGGAAACGGTCGGTAAGCGGGTGCGGGGCGGTCATGGCGGCTACGGTTCGGGAACCCAGGAATGAGGTTGACTATAGCGCAGCGGGTTCAAGTGCACAATGGAGAATGCGGCAGCCCATGAACGGGCTGCCGTTGTGGCGCAGCAGGACTCAGTGTTTCATTTTGCCGTGATCGTGCTCCATCGGCATCGGGGCGGGGGCCATGGCCTGGATTTTGCGTACCTGGGCGTCGAATTTCTTGCTGCTGCCGTCTTCGAAGGTGACGGTGATCGGCACGTTATCGCCTTCCTTGAGCGTTTGCTTGAGGTCGATCAGCATGATGTGCAGGCTGCCCGGTTTCAGCGTCGCTTCACCCTTGGACTTGATCTCGATATCCTTCACCGGGCGCATTTTCATCATGCCGCCTTCGTTGACGTGGGTGTGCAGTTCCGTCACCTTGGAGATCGGGTTATCGGCCTTCAGCACCTTGTGGTCCTTGTCGTCCGCGTTCTTGAACACCATGAAGGCGCCGGTGACATTTTGCCCCGGCGGCACCAGGCGGACGTAGGGGTCATTGACGGTGACATTATCGGCGGCGCTGCCGGCGGCGAAGGCCGAACTGCTTGCCAGAACGGCCAGGGTAAGGGCGGTGAATGCGAACTTCATGAGGATCTCCTTGGGTGGTTTTGTAACAAAGATTATTTGCGCTGCAAGGCGGTGCGAATGGCCTTCGCCACTTCCGCCGGTGGGGTGCCGTGCTGAAGCGTGGCCGCCAGAATGCCATCGGGAGCGACGACATAAGTCGAGGCCGAATGGTCTACCACGTAGCCGCCGGCGGAGCCGGTGTTCTGCCTGGCATAACTTGCTCCGTAGAGCCGGGCGGCGGCAGCGATTTCCTGGGGGGTACCGGTCAGGCCGAGAATGCTGGGGTGAAAGAAGGCGCCATAATCCTTGAGCTTTTCCAGGGTGTCGCGTTCCGGATCGACGGAGATGAACAATACCTGGGTGCGCGCCAGCTCGTTTTTGTCCAGCAGGTTAAGACCCTGGGCGGTGAAGGCGAGTGAGGTGGGGCAGATATCGGGGCAGAAGGTATAACCGAAATACACCAGCACCACCTTGCCGCGCAGATCGTGCAGCGAAAGCGGGCCATTCGGCGATTGCAGGGTAAAGTCGCCGCCGGTGGGCGCGGCCGCAAGCGAGAGCGTTTGATGCTCCCGGTTCGCTGGCTGCCAGAACCAGACTACCCACCCCAGCACAACCGCCAGCAGGAGAATTGCAGCAATCAGGAGTTTCTTGGTCATGGGGCGAACAGTCCTTGCAGAAGGAATATCATGATGGGCTAATGCAGCAGGGTTGCCAAGGCTGGGATATGCGGCATATTGCCGCATATTATCGTCAGTCGTGGCTGGTGATGAAGCGGAACGGCGCGATGACCTTGATTTTGCCGGTGGTGACGATCACGGAGGCCTGCCACGCCATGCGCCCGGTTATGCATACCGGTAGCGTGGCCTCGCCGCTGTAATGGCCATCGTTTTGTACTTTAAGCGGGTGCCGGTTGTAGCCCATGTTCATATCCACGCCGATAAAATCCACTTCCACCATCCGCGCATCCAGGCCTTCCACTGTGACAGTGAGTTTGATCGGGCGCAGCAGCGGAATGGGGTGCGGCGCGATGCTCAGCTTGATGCGCCCGCCGCCGGGAATGGCGCTGCTGCATGGCCCGGCCTGCAGGTCGCAAGCGGCGTCGAGAGGTGCGGTCACGGTCGCGGAGGAATCGGCTGCCAGCCACAGCCTGGCGCCGACGGTGGCGGCGATAGCCAGTGCCAGAGCGACTATGGCGGCGATGAGGGCTTTGTTCTGGGACGTCACGCTGGATCCTGGAAGGCTGAAAACGGCCAGAGCATATCACAGCACGGAAAGCTTGCGCGCGAGGCTTTGTGACATAATTCGCCCTTCGGAAATATCGGATAAAGCCATGGATTGGAAAGCCGCTGCCACGTTTCAGGACGTTCTTTACCATAGGGCGGAGGGGATCGCCAAAATCACCATCAACCGCCCCGAGGTGCGCAATGCCTTTCGCCCCCAGACGGTGAACGAGTTGATGCAGGCCTTCCAGTTGGCCCATCTCGATCCGGAAGTCGGCGTCATCATCCTTACCGGGGCGGGCGAGCAGGCGTTCTGTTCCGGAGGCGACCAGAAAGTGCGCGGCGACGATGGCGGCTATCACGACCAGCAGGGAACGCCTCATCTCAATGTGCTCGACCTGCAAATGCAGATTCGCCGCTGCCCCAAGCCGGTGGTGGCGATGGTGGCGGGTTATGCCATCGGCGGCGGCCACGTGCTGCACCTGGTGTGCGACCTCTCCATTGCCGCCGACAATGCCCGTTTCGGCCAGACCGGGCCGCGCGTGGGCAGCTTCGATGCCGGCCTGGGCGCAGGCCTGCTGGCACGCGCGGTGGGGCTGAAAAAGGCCAAGGAGATCTGGTTCCTGTGCCGCCAATACAGCGCTGATGAAGCGCTGGAAATGGGGCTGGTCAATAGCGTGGTGCCGCTGGCGCAACTGGAGCAGGAAACCGTTAAATGGTGCCGGGAAATGCTGCAACACTCGCCCACCGCGTTGCGTGTGCTGAAGTCGGCTTTCAACGCCGACAGCGACGGTCTGGCGGGGATACAGGAGCTGGCGGGCAATGCCACCGCGCTGTTTTACATGACGGCGGAGGGTCAGGAAGGCAGGAACGCCTGGCTGGAAAAGCGCGACCCGGACTTCAGCAAATTCCCGCGCCGTCCATGAACCAGCAGCACTCAGTATTCCGAATCTGGCTGCTGGCTGCCCGCCCCAAGACCCTGACCGTTTCCTTCACCCCGGTGCTGGTCGGTTCTGCGCTGGCTTACGCGCAAACCGGGGCGCTGCTGTGGTTGCCGGCGCTGGCGGCGCTGCTGGGCGCGATCCTGATCCAGATTGGCACCAACCTGCACAACGATGCGGCAGATTTCGCGCGCGGTGCGGATACCCCGGAGCGTCTCGGGCCGGCCCGGGCCGTGGCATCCGGCTGGTTGCCGGCGCGCCAGGTGGAAGTGGCTGCGCTGTTCTGCTACGCGCTGGCCACGGGGTGCGGGGTTTACCTGGTGTGGCATGGCGGCTGGCCCATCGTGGCGCTGGGATTGTCTTCGCTGCTTTCCGGCTGGCTGTATACCGGCGGGCCGCGCCCGCTGGCCTACACCGGCCTGGGGGAACTGTTCGTGTGGCTGTTTTTCGGACTCGGTGCGGTGATGGGGAGTTTCTATTTGCAAACCTTCCGCCTCGGCTGGGACGCTTTTGTTGTGGCAAGCATGGTAGGCATGCAGGCGGCGGCGGTGATCGTGGTCAACAACTACCGCGATCTCGACAGCGACCGCAGGATTGGAAAAAATACCCTGGCGGTGCGCCTGGGACGCGAGGGCAGCCAGGTGGAGTACGGGTTGCTGCTGTTTCTGCCCTACCTGCTGTTGCCCTTGCTGGCCAATCTGACCGGAATGCAGTGGGGCGCGGCCTTGCCTTTCCTCTCTCTGCCCTGGGCCATGCTCCTGGTACGGCATGTTGCACTCGACCCCGTTGGCCCGGGGTTCAACCGACTTCTCGCCCAGACCGCGCAGTTGCAACTTGCGTTTGGGGTATTGCTAGCCTTGGGAATTATTCTGTGAAAAAACCGTTTCTTGTTCTGATTCTCCTGATGTTGCCCCTTTTCGCTGTAGCGGAAACCGCGCCCTTGTCCGATCCGGTCTATGCCGCCGTATTCAATGACCTGGATGGCCGGCCCACGGCATTGTCCAGGCTGCGGGGCAAGGTCGCGGTGGTCAATTTCTGGGCGACCTGGTGCCCCCCTTGCCGCAAGGAGATTCCCGATCTGGTTGAGGCCCATGGCAAGTATAAGGAGAGCGGAATCGAAATCCTCGGTATCGCGGTTGAGGATAGCGCCGAGCTGGTGAAGGAATTCGCCCGGAGTTATGAAATCACCTATCCGCTCGTGACAGGAAAAGGCAAGGGCATCGAACTGATGCAGGCGCTGGGGAATAACGCGGCAGGCCTGCCCTATACCCTGGTGCTGGACGCCAGAGGCAATGTCGTGGACTCCAAGCGCGGGCAGATGAAAGCCTCCAGGCTTGAGAAGGCGCTTCAGGCGGCTTTGGCTGCTACCGACACGCCCTGACCCATGCGAATTCGGAACAGCCGGGTTTTTTCTTATATCCTGCCGCTCAAAGCCGGATGGCGTAGCGCGAGCGGTAATTTTGCCGAGCGTTCCGGCTGCTTGCTGTGTCTGGAAACTGAGGATGGCCTGCTGGGATGGGGGGATTGTGCGCCGTTACCGGACGTGGAGTCGTCTCATGACCTGGTGCACTGGCACCATAACTTGCCCGGGCTGGATCTGGCGCAGTCGCGTCACAAGCTGAACCAGTCCGGCTTGACGCCCGCCGCGCGTTGCGCGGTGGACACCGCGTTCTGCGATCTGGCGGCGCAACAGGCAGGCTTGCCCCTGGCGCGCTGGTTGAATCCCGGCGCAAAATTGGCAGTGGCCTGCAATGCCGCCCTGGGCGCGCTGGACGATATGGCGCAGGAGCGTGCCTTGAGCGCAGTGGAAGCCGGCTTCACGGTGCTCAAGTTGAAAGTGGGCGTGGCGGAGATGGAACAGGAACTGGCATGGCTGCGCCAAGTGGCGGCTGCCTTGCCGCAGGGCATTCTGCTCCGGCTCGACGCCAACCGGGCATGGGATGAGAAAACGGCACGGCTTTTTCTCGATGGGGTAGAAGGCCTGCCGCTTGAAATGCTGGAAGAGCCTCTGGCGCGGATGGATCTGGCCCGGCTCGGCGCTCTGCAACAGCGAACCGAAATCGCGTTGGCGCTGGACGAATCCTTGCCGCAACTGGGCATGGCGCGGGTAATGGAAGCCAGGACCACGCGGCGTCTGGTCCTGAAGCCGATGTTGTTGGGTGGTTTGCATGCCTGCCGGGAGTGGGCTTTGCAGGCCCGGGCGCAGGGAATGGAGAGTGTGGTTACGACCACGCTGGACAGTGCGGTGGGGACCCTGGCAGCCGCGCACCTTGCCGCGGCGCTCGACAATGGATTGCATCATGGGCTGGCTACTTCCGCCTGGCTGGAGCGGGACGTGGGCGCTGCGCCACGGGTCGAGGGCGGCATGATGTCTCTCGACAACCGGCCCGGTTTGGGTTTTTCCCCGGACTGGAGCGAGCTGGCTCCTGTATTATCGCAGGCATGAAATACGCTTACCGCTTCAAAGTGCGCCTGCATGATGTGGACCACGCCGGAGTAATGTTTTTTGCTCGCCTTTTCGTCCATGCTCACGATGCCTATGAAGATTTCATGGCCGGCAAGGGGATGGCTATCGGGGACCTGATCGCGCAAGGCGTGCGCTTGCCCATTGTCCATGCCAGCGCCGATTATCTGCTGCCGCTGCGTCATGACGAGACTATTGAAGTGGCTCTGGAAATCGGGCCGCCGGGACAGACTTCCTTTACGTTGAATTACAAGTTTTGCTGTGGCGACGAATTGCGCGCCCGGCTGCAAACCGTCCATGTCTTTATCGATGTCCAAAGCGGACTTCCGGCAACTTTGCCGGACACAATCCGGCGGCAGTTCCTGCCATAACCCTCCTGCGCTGCGCGCTAATCGGCTGCTCACATTTTTTTCTTGACCTGCGTCAAGGATGGGCGTAATTTTCCGCTTCATAATGATGTGGCAAATTGTCGCAGGCGTTTATGGCGACTGATGTAATTGTAGTTCAACTAAGAGAAGGGAGTTTGTTATGAAACCATTCAGTAAGCGAACAACCTCGCTGCTGGTAGCAGCTGGGCTGGGGCTGGGTGCGGTTAGCAGCGCCTGGGCCGCTGAATCACTGCAGGACGTGATGAAGCGCCGGGGTCTGTCGCAGCAGGATCTGCTGGCAGCATCCAAGACCTACGTGCCTACCGGCAAGCGCGACGACTTCATTGCCTTCAGTTCCGGTGGACAGAGCGGTCAGGTTATCGTGTATGGCATCCCGTCCATGCGCATTCTCAAATACATCGGCGTGTTTACTCCCGAACCATGGCAGGGCTACGGCTTCGATGAAGAGTCGAAGAAAGTGCTGCGCCAGGGCAATATCGACGGCAAGGAAATCAACTGGGGCGATACCCACCACCCGGCAATTTCCGAAACCAACGGCGATTATGACGGCCAGTTCCTGTTCATCAACGACAAGGCCAACCCCCGTCTGGCGGTGATCGACCTGCGCGATTTCGAAACCAAGCAGATCGTGGTCAACCCGATTTACAAGTCGGAACACGGCGGTGCTTTCGTGACCCCGAACACCGAATACGTGATCGAGGCTGCCCAGTACGCTACTCCGCTGGCAAACAAGAAATTTGTTCCGCTGGAGCGCTTCAACGAGGAATACCGCGGTGGCGTGACTTACTGGAAATTCGACCGCAAGGAAGGCAAGATCGATCCCAAGCAGTCGTTCTCGCTGGAACTGCCCCCGTATAGCCAGGACTTGTCCGATGCTGGTAAAGGCCCGTCTGACGGATGGTCTTTCACCAACTCTTTCTGTACCGAGCGTTATGTTGGCGGTATCGAAAAAGGTCGTCCTCCATATGAAGCCGGTTGCTCCGCCAAGGACACCGACTACATGCACGTGATCAACTGGAAGAAGGCCGCCGAACTGGTCAAGGCCGGCAAAGCCAAGAAGATCAACGGTCATGATGTGCTGATGATGGAAACCGCGATCAAGGAAGGCATCCTGTTCCTGATTCCGGAACCGAAGAGCCCCCACGGCGTGGACGTGACTCCTGACGGCAAACTGATCACCGTTTCCGGCAAGCTGGATACCCACGTTTCGGTGTACAGCTTCGAGAAAATCCAGGCTGCGATCAAGGCCGGAAAATTCGAGAGCAAGGATCCCTACGGTATTCCTGTGATCGCCATGAACGACGCCTTGCACACGCAGGTTCAACTGGGTTTGGGTCCTTTGCATACCCAGTATGATTCCAAGAGTTGCGTAGCCTACACTTCCCTCTATGTGGATTCCCAGGTTGCCAAGTGGAACTACTGCGAAGGCAAAGTGCTGGACAAGATCTCCATCCATTACAACATCGGTCACCTGATGACAATGGAAGGCGACAGCATGCACCCCAAGGGTCGTTACCTGGTGGCGCTGAACAAGCTGGCAATCGACCGTTTCAATCCGGTGGGTCCGCTGCATCCTCAGAACCATCAGCTGATCGACATCGCCAACGACAAGATGCAGTTGCTGTATGACATGCCGTTGCCGCTGGGCGAGCCGCACTATGTTGTCGCGATCGACGCTACCAAGCTGAAGCCTGGCATCCGCTACAAAGTGGGTACTGACAGCCGCACCGACAAGCCGCATCCGGGCGCTGTAAGAGCAGGTGAAGAGAAGACTGTGAAGAAGGGCAACAAGGTCGAAGTGTTCGGTACCCTGATCCGCTCCCACATCACGCCTGAAACCATCGAAGTCGAAGTGGGTGATGAAGTGACGGTCAACCTGACCAACCTGGAACGTGCTGAAGACGAAACCCACGGCTTCACTGTCAGCACCTACAACGTTCATGCCTCGATTGAACCGGGCAAGACCGTTTCGGTAAAGTTCAAGGCTGACAAGGAAGGCGTGTATCCGTACTACTGCACCGAGTTCTGCTCCGCGCTGCACCTGGAAATGCAGGGCTACCTGCTGGTCAAGCCGAAGGGCTACAAGGAAGTCAAGGCTGGTGCCGAGAAAGCCGTTTACACCAAGGCTGACTACGACAAGCAGGTCAAGACCAACGTGGATACCCAGGCCGTGATCGACAGCGTGGTAGGTTACATCACCAGCGTCAACTACAAGGACTTCCCGCCTGTAGTAGCACTGGTTGAAGATGCAACCGACCAGCTCGGCCGCGCCAAGGAAGCCAAAGCCAAGATGGAAGAAGCTGCCAAGAAGAGCGACTGGCAGAATGCAACCCTCTGGGCCGGCCAATGGTGGCAGTTCCAGGTTAAAGCTGCGGACATCGGTCTGCGTGCCAAGACCTACCTGGAAGAGCATGGCGCCAAGAAGGTTGGCAAGTAAGCCGTCCTGATCAGGCTGTAACACCGGATGCGGGGAGGCATAATGCCTCCCCGCATTTTTTCTGCCTGCAATAACCGTGCTGTACGAGTGGATATTGATAAAAGGACATGAGTGTCTTTGATTTTCCTTGATCCATGTCAATGTATGGATTAGAATCCTGTCGCTGCATAAAATTTTCTTTGTTAGGAGTTCAAGAATGAAATTAACACCAATAATGCTTGCTGCAGCCCTGTCGGCTGCGATGGTAAGTGGCCAGGCCCAGGCTGGCGATGGCAAGGCGCTATATGCGGACAAAACCTGCTCGGCCTGCCACGGCAAGGAAGGCAACAAGGCATTGATGCCGGACTATCCCAAGATCGCGGGTCAGAACCAGGCCTACATCGTGAAGCAAATGACCGACATCAAGAGCGGCGCACGCGCCAACGGCAACAGCGCGGCCATGAAGGGCGTGATGGTTCTGGTGAGCGAACAGGACATCAAGGACATCGCGGCTTATGTGTCCAAGCTCAAACCCTGATTTGAATCTGGTTGACTTGTGTCAAGGTAAATGACTGATGTGATCGCTAGAATGGTCGTGTCAGTTGGATAACGAAAGGAAAGCAAATGAACAAACGTATAGCAATAGTATTGGCCCTGATGCTTGCACCTGCAGTGGCTTTCGCGGGCGTACCCGCGCCGAAGAAGGAAGGTATCGAAGGCAAGGGCTACGTATGGAACGCACAGGAAGGCGAGAAAATCGAAGCCCTGCACAAGAAGGGTGACCCCAAGGCTGGCAAGGAAGCGTATGAAGTGTGCGGCGCCTGCCACCTGCCCTCCGGCGCGGGACGTCCAGATGGCACTTTCCCGCAACTGGCCGGGCAACACTCCACGGTAATCATCAAGCAAATGGCCGACATTCGTGCCGGTCTGCGCGACAACCCCACCATGTACCCCTTTGCGCAGACTCTGACCGATGCGCAGGAACTGGCGGACGTTTCGGCTTACATCCAGGGTCTGTGTATTCCGCTCGAGCACGGCAAGTATGACGGTGCCGATGCCGCGATGCAGATTTCCAAGGGCAAGGAACTGTACGAGAAGCAATGCCTGGAATGCCATGGCAAGAACGGTGAAGGTAACAAGGAAAAATTCTTCCCCGTGATCGCCGGCCAGCATTACAAGTACCTGCTGCGCCAGATGACCGAAATCCGTGACGGCAAGCGCCGCAATGCCAACCCCGACATGGTGAAGATCATCAAGCCCTACACCAATGAACAACTGGTGGCGATTTCGGCTTACCAGTCGAGCATGACCATGCCGGGCGCGATGTGCAAGGCAGCAGCCAAGAAGAAGTAATGTCAATTCAGCCACGGGGGAACGATATTTCTCCGTGGCTGCCTTTATGCAGTCGAAGTAAAAACAGAGAAGGAATGGCGGGGGAGTTGCTTCCCGCCAATTCACTTCCGCGGAGGCGTGGGGACGTGTATAACGTTAAATGCCTGACGAGAGAGTAAAAATGAATAGTCCGCAAAAACAAATAATGAAGATAAGGGTGTTGACCTTTATCGCGCTGGTACTGATGGTGGCTGCCTATTTCAGCCCGATCTGGTGGGTCTCCCTGACCGCGCCCAACTATCCCAAGGATGCGTTTCCGGATGGGATACGCATCCATTTCCACTTCAATGGCGTGTTTAACGGTTGCAAGACGGAAATTGTAAAGACAGGGCGACAGGCTGAACTGATGCAGTCCGACCTGGGCGACGACCTGGCGGCGCGCGAGAATCCCGCCCTGGACCTGAAGAAACAAGAGTTGGGGCTGAATTGCGTGGACGAGATGAATACCATCAACCACTATGTGGGGATGTATCCAATCGATACCGGCTCTCCGGTGGAGTTGCGCCTGTCGAAGTTCATCTTCGGATTCATGGCCGTCATGATGCTGGGATTCATGGTGACGCAACGCAAGCAGCAACTCCTGATCCTGGGCGCGGGCTTTGCCGCGGTTGGCGCATGGATGGTGACGGACCAGATCGTGATGGGGCAGATGGACGTGTTCGCCGCCCATTATCATGACGAGGCAAGCAAGTTCTTCAACCAGCCGGAAGTGCTGGACAGATGGGTGGCCAACCTGAAATTTGCCACCAAGGCCGCAATTGGCGGGCTGATTGCGGCCATGATCATCGTCATGCTGGGGGTGTGGAAAGTGCGTCAGTTTTCCTTGCTGCTGGTTCTGGTTCCCGCGCTGCTGCCGGTTTTCTTCGTACTCGATTATGCCGGCTGGCTGTGGTTCTTTGGCCATAATCTCCATCCCTGGGGCGCCTTTACCGTCAAGCCCTTCATGCCGACCGTATTCGGAGAGGGCAAGGTGGCACAGTTCAGCACCTATTCCTATCCCTATTACGGCTACGCGATGCTGCTGGGTACCAGTGTCACCGCCTTGTTGGCTCTGCTGATTCGACGCAAGCTGATGCGCGAACAGCAAGACATCAACTAGCCATTGCGCACCGCACCTGGCGGGCATGCCCGCCAGGTACAAAGCTGGATCACCCGATTTGTTTTAAGAACGGAATTGGCCGTTGACTGTCACAGAAACGTCACGACTTGAAGGCTCTTGAGCGATGAAATTGCGGCAACTTTTTATGCTTCTGCTGGCGGCAGGCGTCACCGTTACGGTGGTGAATGCGACAGGCATCGTGAGCGAAGAGGCCGGGCCGAAACCTGGGCAGAGCGCGGACATGAGCAATGCGCCGCGCGTCGATGTCGACAAACCCGTGGAGCTGGTGCCGCTCTATATGCGCGACAAGCGCATACATGGCCTGACCCCGTTCCAGTCGCTGGTGGACGCGGCGCCGGCAGGCTCCACCTTGCGTCCCAAGCCCGGTTCCTATGCCGGTCCGGTGCATCTTACCAAACCCTTGATTATCGATGGCGGCGGCAAAGTCACCATTGACGGCGGCGACAAAAGCACGGTGTTCGTGATCGAGACTAACGGTGCCACGGTGAGTGGCCTGCATCTAACGGGTTCGGGCGGCTCGCACGATAGCGACGATGCCTGTCTCAACGTGCGCGGTCACAACAACCTGATCGAGAACAATGTCATCGATAACTGCCTGTTCGGTATCGACCTCAAGCAGTCCAACCGCAATATCTTGCGCGGCAACCGCATTCGCTCCAAACCGGCGGATCTCGGCGTGCGCGGCGATGGACTGCGTCTCTGGTACAGCATGGAGAATCGCATCGAGAGCAACCAGGTAGTGGATTCGCGCGACATGGTGGTGTGGTATTCGAACGGCAACGTGTTCTACCGCAACTATGGCACCCGCAGCCGTTACTCTATACATCTCATGTTCGCCAACAACAACGTGGTGGACAGCAACCGCTTTTATGACAACGCAGTGGGCGTGTACCTGATGTATACCGAGAATACGGTGGTGCGCAACAACGTGATTTCACACGCCACCGGCGCCACCGGCATGGGGCTCGGCTTCAAGGAGGCGAGCGGTGCGCTGATCGAGGGCAACGAGATCATCTATTGCGCGCTGGGGCTATCGGCGGATCTGTCGCCGTTCCAGCCCGACAGCAAAATCATCCTGAAGAACAACCGCATCGCCTACAACGGTGTCGCCATCGCGTTCAACAGCGATCTGGAGGGCTATGTGGTCAATGGAAATTCCTTCGAGGGTAATATTTCCAATCTTTCCGTGGGTGGGGCAGGCTCGGGCCAGCGCAATATCTGGCGCGGAAATTTCTGGGACGATTACGAAGGCTTCGACCGCAACAAGGACGGTATCGGCGACACCTCATACGATTTGTATGCCTATGCGGACCGGGTGTGGATGGAAATCCCCCAGGCGCGCTTCTTCAAATCCGCCCCGGCGCTGGAAGTGCTCGATTTCCTCGAACGCCTGGCCCCTTTTTCCAGTCCCACCCTGCTGTTGCGCGATGAGAAACCCTTGTTCAACAACCCCTGGAAAGGGGCCAAAAAGTGAATGTAGAGCCATGAGCGAAGAGAAGCCACAGCCAAGCAATCCCCTGATTAACAAGCGCAAGCGGGAAGCGCGTCGGAAATTTTTACGTTCCATCGTTTTGGGTGCGGCGGTGCTGGGGATTTCCTCCGTGGGCTACATCCCGGTGGCCAGGGCGTGGCGCGTGCGCATGCGGCCGCCAGGGGCGCTGGAAGAGCAGAATTTCCTTTCTTCCTGCATCAAGTGCGGCCAGTGCGTGCAGGTATGCCCGGTTGCGGCCATCAAGCTCGACGACCTCGATCAGGGCTTCGGCGTAGGTGTGCCCTATATCGATTCACGCAGCCAGGCATGCGATTTCTCCTGTGATGCCGTGCAGTGCATTCTGGCCTGTCCCACCGGCTCGCTGGTTTACGACAAACCCGGCTTCATGCCGACACGCAACGAGATGAGAGTGGCGAATCCGCCCATTCTGCTCGCCAAGGAAAAAAGCCCCGAGCCCACGCTCAACCTGAAGGAACGTAGCGGGCTGGCTGTCCTGGCGCGTCCCGAGAAATGCCTCGCGCGCCAGGGCAAGGGTATCAAGGGGGCGGCGCGTGGGCCGGCGTTCGAGGGCACGATGCGTTTCATGGAAGTGGACCGCTGGAAGCCCATCCCGCTACGCGATCATCCATATGATCTGGAACTGTGCGACCTGTGCGTGCGCACCTGCCCCATCAAGGGGGCGATTTCCCTGGAAACCGTGGTGGAAAACGGTGTCAAGATCAAAACACCGGTGGTGCATGAGCCGTGTGTCGGTTGCGGCGTGTGCGAAATGGTGTGCCCGCCCGATCTGGCGGCAATCGTGGTGGAAGCGCGCAAAGGGTGGAGCGCCTGATGAACAAATATCTGGAATCGGTGCGGGTGATGCTGGGCGGCGAGCCGCGCAAGCCGGGGCCCGTCGA
>JASJPB010000032.1:48095-163417 GCA_031426915.1 Sulfuricellaceae bacterium
CGTGCGCATCAGAAAAGGGCATACTGGCTCAAGCGGCGCTGGATCACGCTGCTCTCGATCAACCTGCTGTTCACGGTGTCCTTCTGGTTCGATATCCAGATCCTGGAAGGCGCGCTGACCGCGTCGCGCATGCTGGGCTTCCACCTGATCGACCTGAATTCCGCGCTGCAGGTGATGCTGGCGCACAAGCACATCATCGTCAACCTGTTCATCGGCACCGGTACGGTTTTCGTCCTGTGGCTGCTGCTGGGCGGACGCACTTTCTGCTCCTGGGTCTGTCCTTACCACTTTCTGGCGGAAAATGCGGAGCGGCTGCACGTATACCTGGTGGAAAAGAAAAAGATTACCGACCATGCCTTCCATCGCGGCGTGCGCACGGTGTTCTGGGTATTGTTTGCCCTGATGGCGGTCATTACCGGCTATACCGTATTCGAAACCATCTCGCCCACCGGTATCGTCAGCCGGGCACTGATCTACGGGCCGGGGTTGGCGCTGGGATGGGTGTTGTTGCTGCTACTGTTTGAGGTGTTCTATTCGCGGCGCGCCTGGTGTCGCTACGTGTGCCCGATTGGTCTGACTTATGGCATCGTCGGCGTGTTTTCGCCCCTGCACGTGACCTACAAGCTGGCCAACTGTCACCATGAAGGCGAATGCCGCAAGGTGTGCGAGGTGCCGCACGTACTGGACTGCATCATCAAGGGACGCGCGCCGGCCGCCCAGCTGGACATCGGCGCCGACTGCACCCGCTGCGGCATGTGTGTCGATGTCTGCCCGAGCGGCGCCTTGTCATTCGAGATCAAGGGCTTGAGAAAGATAATGTGATGCAGAATACAAAAATGATCAATTTCAATCACGTCTCAAAAACCTTCAAACGCAACCGGGTCCTGAATGAGCTCGATCTCACCATCACCCCGGGCGAGCGCATCGCACTGGTGGGCTCCAACGGCGCCGGAAAAACCACGCTGATCCGCTGTCTGCTGGGCGAGTACACCTATGACGGCTCGGTTACCGTCAACGGTCTGGCACCGCGCCAGAACCGGCAGGAAGTACTGGAAAAGATCGGCTTCGTGCCCCAGTTGCCGCCGCCCCTGAAAATGCCGGTAGGGCAGTTGCTCGAATTTTCCGCATCGGTTTGCAATAGCGAAAAGAGCCGCATGGAGGAAATCGCCCGGCGGCTCGGCCTGGACGTGGCCAGGATGGCGAGTCAACCCTTCGTCAAGCTTTCCGGCGGACAGAAACAGAAGCTGCTGATTTCCATCGCCCTGGGGCGTGACAGCAACGTGCTGGTCATGGATGAACCGGCCGCCAACCTCGACCCTGAAGCGCGCCAGATTTTTTTCGGCCTGCTCGCCGAACGCCTGGAAAACACCACCATGCTGATTTCCAGCCATCGTCTGGACGAAGTGTCGGCGTTGGTGAACCGCGTGATCGAGCTCGACCGCGGCAAGGTGGTGCTGGACGACCGGGTGGCGGACGACGTTTCCCTCACCGGCATGCTGGCTTGCCGCCTGGTTTTGCGCCGTCCCGAGGAGTCCATCGCCAAGGCGCTGTCAGGCTGGAAGTTCCAGGACACTGGCGGCGGGCTGGAATGGCAGGGCGCCGTCGCGGGTCCGGACCGGCTGCGTTTCCTCGGCATGCTGTCGCGCTACGTGGGCATCCTCACCAGCATCCGGCTGGATGAGAGCGGGGACGGCAAGCCATGAAAAACTTCTTCAGGCTGGCCGCCGCGCTCGCGTTTGCGAGTGTGCTGGCCGCCTGTTCCGGCGAACCGAAAACCGGCCCGGTGGAAGTCAAATGGGACCGGGACACCTGCGTGCGCTGCAACATGGCGCTGAGCGACAAACGCTATGCCGCCCAGGTGCGCGGCGGGCCGAAACATCAGGCGTTCAAGTTCGACGATATCGGCTGTGTTTTTTTCTGGCTCAAGGACAAGCCCTGGGCGGAAAATTCCGCGACGGAAATCTGGGTCATGGATATCCGCTCCAACCAGTGGATCGACGCGCGCAAGGCCTACTATGTGCCGGGCAAGATGACGCCAATGGCCTACGGCTTCGGCGCGGTGGCGTTGCCGGAGCCGGGCAGCGTGAATTTCGAGGCGGCCAGGAAACAGGTTCTGGCCAGAGGAAAATAGCCCCCCCAATCCCCCTTGTCAGGAGGGCTTCCGGAGCGCCCCTCCCCTGTTCACACCCCCCTGACAAGGGGGGTTGGGGGTGGTGGGAGGACGGGAGGGGTTAGGGTAATGATTGTTTCTGAGGATACTGAATGAAAAATTTATGGCTCACCGCCAAGCTGGATGTCGTGGAATCCCTGCGCGCGCGCTGGTTCATGATTTATACCCTGGTGTTCGGCGGTATCGTCGCCATGCTGTTCGCTTTCGGTCTTACCGAGTCGCGGGTTTTGGGCTTCATCGGCCTGTCGCGGCTGCTGGTGACCTACATCCAGCTGTGCATGGCGATCCTGCCTATATTCGTGCTCATTACCACGGTGCGCTCGGTGGCCGGGGACCGCGAAGCCGGTGTGTTCGAATACCTGCTGTCGCTGCCGGTATCGCTGTCCGCCTGGTTCTGGGGCAAGCTGCTGGGGCGCTACATCGTGGTGTTTTTGCCGGTCTTCCTGGCCATGCTGGGCGCGGCGCTGTGGGCCTTGGCACGGCAGGTCGAAGTGCCCTGGACCATGTTCCTCTACTACACCGCGCTGCTGGCTTCGGTCGCCTGGTGCTTCCTGGGAATCGCCATGCTGCTCTCCACGCTGGCGCGCTCCACCGACGTGGCCCAGGGCGCTGCCTTCGTGGTGTGGCTCACCATGCTGTTGTTCCTCGATCTGATTCTGCTCGGCGTGATGATCCAGGGTCACACCTCGCCCGAAGTGGCGGTGGGTATTGCCCTCATCAATCCGCTCCAGGTGTTCCGCACTGCCGCGCTGATGCTGTTCGATCCCCAGTTGATCGTGCTGGGGCCCGCCGCCTACGTGATTTTCGACACCATGGGTGCGACCGGCTTCATGATTTATGGCGTGGTTTACCCGCTGGTAATCGGCACCCTGAGCGCGACCGCGGGTTATTTCATGTTCCGCCGCGGCGATTTGCCTTAAATCAAATGTCCAAGCTTTCCCGCACTTTCGGCTACCAGAGCGTGGCCGAAGACGAACGCACGCGCCGCATCCGGCGCGTGTTCGCAAGCGTGGCGCCGCGCTACGACCTGATGAACGACCTCATGAGCTTCGGCATCCATCGCCTGTGGAAGCGGCGTCTGGCGCGCGAAGCCGCAGTGCGGGCGGGGCAGGTGGTGGTGGACCTGGCCGGCGGCACTGGCGACGTGGCCGGCCTGATGGCAGGGAAGGGCGCGCGGGTAATGGTGTGCGACCCCAGCCTGGCCATGATGAACGTCGGCCGACCGGACGCCGATGCCGGGATCGCCTGGCTGGCAGGTACCGGGGAACGCATTCCGCTTGCGGACGCTTCGGTCGATACCGTGACCATCGCCTTCGGCATCCGCAATGTCACCAGCCTGGAACATGCTCTGCGCGAAGTGCTGCGGGTGCTGAAGCCAGGCGGGCGTTTCCTGTGTCTGGAATTTTCCCGGCCCTGGCAGCTCATCAAGCCGTTTTACGACCTGTTTTCCTTCACCGTGATTCCCCGCCTCGGTGCCTGGATCGCACGCGATCCGGAAGCCTATACTTACCTGGTCGAATCCATCCGGCGCTTCCCGGACCAGGAGGAAATGAAGCGCAATATGGAGCAGGCGGGGTTCGCACAGGTGGGTTATCGCAACCTGTCATTCGGCATTGCCTGCCTTCACGTCGGCGCGAAGCCGGTTTAAGCCTTTTTCGACCCATGCTCGCCACCTGGATCGAAGCCTCCGCCGCCAACCATCCCGACGCCCCGGCGCTGATCGCCGACGGCACGTTTGTTCGCTATTCCGAACTTGCGCACGCGCTCGAGTCTCAAGCCCGAATCTTGAGGGCACAGGGGCTTGCTCCCGGCGCCACGCTGGCGGCGTTGTGCCGTTCACCTTTTCAGCTCGCGCGTCTGGCCTGGAGCGTATCCCGCCTGGGCGGCACGCTGTTGCCCCTCAACCCGGCCTGGCCCGGTACACGCATCAATGCCCTGCTGGAGCAGGCCGGGGCGGATGGTGTGGCAATGGACGAAAATGCCGCGCCAGCAATGCACTTGCGCCAGTTCAAGCTATCAGGCGCGGAGGGAGGAGATGCCCCCTTGCCAGTGCTCGCGGCGGAGCGGCGGAACATTGCGCTGGTGATTGCCACCAGCGGCAGTACAGGCGAACCCAAGGGCGTCATGCTCAGCAACGCCAACCTGGAAGCGGCCGCGCTGGCCGCTCGCAGCCGCATTCCGCTGGCTGCCGGCAATGTCTGGCTGGACTGTCTGCCCTTGTATCACATCGGCGGTCTTTCCATTCTTTACCGCTGTGCCCAGGCAGGTGCAGCGGTGCTGCTGCAGGAGGGATTCGAGCCGGGCCGGGTGCGCGACGCCATGGCACGACACGGCGTCACGCATATTTCCCTGGTGCCCGCCATGCTGGCGCGCCTGGCGGAACTCGGGCCGCCCCCCCAGAACCTGAAATATGCGCTGATCGGTGGCGGACCGCTGTCCGCCGCGCTGGCGCGGCGGACAATTGATGCGGGCTGGCCGCTATGTCCCAGCTACGGCATGAGCGAGGCCGCCTCCCAGGTGACGACCCTGTGCTGCCCGCTAGCGGAGCAATGGATGGAAGGCTTGGCGGGGCCGCCCTTGCCTGGAATGGAAGTGACCATCGTGGATGAGAACGGCAGCCGCTGCGTCGGTCCCGGCCGCATTCGCATGCGTGGCCCCATGGTGATGGCGGGCTATGTCCGTCCCGGGCGAGAACCCGGCCTGGGATTGCAGGACGGCTGGTTTGTCAGCGGCGACTTGGGCTATTTCGATGGCGCGGGCAATCTGGTGCTGCAGGGGCGCGCCGACGATATGCTGGTGAGCGGCGGCGTCAATGTCCATCCGGCGGAGGCGGAAGCGCTGCTGCTCACCTGCCCGGGCGTGCGCGACGCCGCACTGACGGCGCTCCCGGACGAAGTGTGGGGTGACCGGCTGGTTGCAGTGGTGGTGGGCGACGCAGGCGAGGATGCTGTGTTCGAGTGGTGCCGCGCCACCCTGCCGGCATATCTGCGCCCGCGCCGGGTGGTGGCGGTTCCCCGGCTGCCGCGCAACGTTCTGGGCAAGCTGGAGCGGGGGCGTTTGCCGCTGCTGGTTCGCGCTACAATTGATATGGAGGATTAGGGAAAAATATGCTGCTGCGCTTTCGCCCCGATGACCCGGCCTTTCTCGGCCAACTGGAAACCCGCCTTGCCGCCGCGTTGCGCCGCGCCGGCAGCTCGGAACCAGGCCTCCTGAGCATCACCCTGGCGGCGCCGGAGATCCCTTTCGAGCATTTGCCCGCCTCTTTGGACAACATGTTCTACTGGTGTCGCCCGGCCGCACGGCATAACCTGCTCGGCCTGGGCGCGGCGGCGGTGATCGAGGCTTCCGGTGCGGAACGCTGGCGCAGTTTGCGGGATGGTTTCGACGCATGGCGCCGGCATTGGCAGCATGAGGACGGCGATGCTACCGGCCTGCGCCCGCTGGCATTGGGCGGCTTTTCCTTTGCACCCCGTGATCTCACCACGGCCTTGCCTGCGGCGCGGTTTGCGATTTCTGCCTTGCCTGCGGCGCGGCTTGCGATTCCGGCCTTGCTGCTGCGGCGGGCCGGCGATATCACCGCCCTGACCTTCACTTTCTCCGCTTCCTCAGCCAGGCCGGAAAGTGCCCGCAAATATTTGCGCCTGCTCGCGTCGGCGCTGGCGAGACACCCGTCTTCCGCGGTCGAGGCGCAGCACCTGACGCGCCATGCCTGCGCGCCGGAAGACCCGGTCTGGCTGGCCCGGGTAGGCGAGGCGGTGGCGGATATCCAGTCCGGCCAGCTGGACAAGGTGGTGCTGAGCCGGCGTGTCACGGTCAGCGCCGCGCAGGCGTTCGATCCAGCCAGTATCATGGCGGAGCTGGCGCGGCGCAATCCGCGCTGTACCCTGTTCGGGCTGGAAAACGGCGCTGCCGGCACGTTTCTCGGCGCCAGTCCGGAACTGCTGGCCGGGCTGCATAACGGCGAGGTCTGTTGCGATGCACTGGCGGGAACGGCGTGGGGCGAGGGCAGTCAGGACCGGGGCGAGGCCTTGCTCGGCGACGTCAAGAACGGGCGCGAGCACCGCCTGGTGGTGCAGGCGGTGGCGGAAGCGCTGCGTCCCATGTGCGCCCGGCTGGAAGTGCCGGCCGCGCCGGTGGCGCTCCAGCTCGGATCCTTGCAGCATTTGCGCAGCACCTTGCGGGGCAAGGTGAAAGCCGGGGTCGGCCTGCTCGACCTGCTCGAACGTCTCCATCCCACCCCCGCCGTCGGTGGCTATCCGCGCCAGGCGGCGCTGGACTGGCTGGCACGGCATGGCGAGGCGCGCGACGAATGGTACACCGGCGCCGTGGGCTGGATGGATGCGGCGGGGGAGGGCGAATTCGCCGTGGCGCTCCGCTGCGCCCGCATTCTTGGCAATGAGGCCGAACTTTATGCCGGGGCGGGTATCGTGGCCGGTTCCGACCCTGGCCGGGAACTGGCGGAGACCGAGGCCAAGCTCGCGCCGATGCTGCATGCGCTGAGCTGCGGTGCAGGGCATGGCTGGAGCCGACATGACTGATATCGCCGGAGACAATCTCCGCTGGGCCTGGACCCTGATCGACAGCCTCGCGGCCAGCGGCGTGAAATACGCCGTGGTCTCCCCCGGCTCCCGTTCCACGCCGCTGACCCTCGCCTGCCTGCGCCATCCGCGCATTGACACGCGGGTGCTGGTGGACGAACGCTGCGCAGCGTTTTTCGCGCTTGGCCTGGCCAAGGCAAGCAAGCGGCCGGTGGCGTTGATCTGCACTTCCGGCTCGGCGCCGGCGCACTGGTTCCCGGCGGTGATAGAGGCGGACATGGGCGGCACGCCGCTGCTTCTGCTTACTGCCGACCGTCCGCCTGAGCTGCGCGGCTGCGGCGCCAATCAGGCCAGCGACCAGATCGGCCTGTTCGGCAGCCATGTCCGGGCTTTTCACGAACTGCCCTGCGCGGACACTGCTCCGGAGCGACTGCACTGGCTGCGCGCGCTGGCGGCGCGGGTAGTCGACCAGAGCCGCTGGCCGCTGGCGGGGCCGGTGCACGTCAACGTGCCGCTGCGCGAGCCGCTGGTGCCCGCTCGGCCCTGGCCCGAATTGCCGACGATGCCGGCCGTTGCCGTTTCCTACCCCATCATGGCGCTGGCCGAATGCGAGCTCGAAAGCCTGGCGCGCGAGCTGCAAGGCGAGCGCGGCCTGATCGTTTGCGGCGACGGAAATTACGGCGCTGATTTTCCGCATATCCTGGCGGAACTGGCGTCCAAACTGGCTTGCCCGGTGCTGGCCGACCCCTTGTCGAACCTGCGTTTCGGTAGCCACGACCCGAGCGCGGTACTGTCGCGTTACGACGCATTTCTGCGTGGTGGTGATTGCCCGCGCCCGGACTGGGTGCTGCGCTTCGGCGCCATGCCGCTATCGAAAAGCCTGCAACGCCATCTCGATGCGCTGCAAGGCGTACCGCAATGGGTGGTCGATGCAGGCGGGCGCTGGCCCGATCCCTTGCACCGCGCCAGCCATGTGCTCAGAGCCGATCCCGCCGCGCTGTGCCGGCAATTGTCCGCCCGGGTTGAACAAGGGGCGCCGCCCTCCTGGTTTGCCGCCTTTGCCGCTGCCGAGCAAAGGGCGGCGCAACTGGCCACCCTGGCCCCGCCGCTGGAAGCCGAGGTGGTGCGGGCTGTCATCGACCAGATGCCGCCCGGCGGCATCCTGTTCAGCGGCAATTCCATGGCGGTGCGCGATCTCGATGCCTATTCCGGCTGCGGCGCCAAGACGCTGTATATGGTCGGCAATCGCGGCGTCAGCGGCATCGACGGCAATGTTTCCACCGCCCTCGGCCTGGCCGCCGCTGGCGCCGTTTCGCTGGTGGCACTGCTGGGCGACCTGGCTTTTTACCACGACATGAACGGCCTGGCGGCCGCGCGTGGAGTGGATGTGGTCTTCGTGGTACTCAACAACGGTGGCGGCGGCATTTTCGAATATCTGCCCCAGGCGGGGCTGGAGGAATTCGAACGTGGCTGGCTGACGCCACTCGATCTGGATTTTTCCCATGCGGCGGCGCTGTACGGCCTGAGTCATGTCAGGGTCGACAATGGCGAGGCTTTCTCCGCAGCGCTACGCGCGGCCCTCAGGGGCGGGTCGCACCTGGTCGAGGTGAGCATCGATCGCGTCAGTAGCGTGGCGCGCCATTGCGCCTACTGGGAGGCGGCAACTAAAGAAATGTTTTGAGTATCTTTTGTGACCGGCATAGGATTATGCTGTCGGGAGTGGCTTCCCTCTTGGGCTGCAGCAAATAGTAAGGAGATCATCATGCCGGCCGGTCGCATGCATTATCTTGAAAATATAACCGAAAACGCCCTGCGCGAGCTTGTGCATGCCTGGCGCGAGACAAATCCGAAAATGGGCGTGTTCGCGATGTTGCCGGAAGCCGAGCGCGCACAGCTTGCCCTGCTTCAGAATCTCTGCACGCAAGAAGGCGTTTCCTTGGTGGGCGCGATTTTCCCCGCCCTGGTGCAGAATGGTGATTTTCAGACGCGCGGCTTGTGGCTGTTGCGCTTCGATGAAATGCCCCGCTTCGCGCTGCTCGGCGGCTTGAAAGATCCGGGCGTCGATGCCGCCGCAAATATCGCCGCAGCGGTCACTCCCCTCTTGGGGACGGGGCGCGACACCTTGCTGTTCATGATATTCGACGCCATGATTCCCAATATTTCCACCATCCTGGACGGGCTCTACCTGTCGCTCGCGGATCGGGTGCGTTACGCGGGCGTGAATGCGGGCAGCGAGACCTTCCAGCCCATGCCCTGCCTGTTCGACGGCAGCCACATCATCGGCGACGGGGTGTTGCTGCTGGTGCTGGAACACCACGGCGGGGCGATCCTGGAACACGGCTACAAGGCGCCGGAGCAGCTCATCACCGCCACCTCCACCGCGGGCAACCGTATCATCAGCATCGACTGGCGGCCGGCATTCGAGGTCTACCAGGAGGTGATCCGGGAGCAGTTCGGGGTGGCGGTCACGCCGGAGAACTTTTACCAGTACGCCAGCCATTTCCCTTTCGGCATCGTGCGCGCCGACAACGAAGTGGTGGTGCGCATCCCGGTAGCGGTGGAACAGGATGGCTCGGTGTTCTGTGTCGGGGAAGTGCCCGCCAATGCCATGCTGACCTTGCTGCGGGCGCCGGAAGTCGATTCCGGCGCTACCGTCGAGGCGCTGGTGAAGGGCCTGAACCAGCTCAACGGACCCTTGCCGGGACGCGACCTGCTGCTGTTCTATTGTGCCGGGCGGCGTCTTTGCCTGGGCGAGCAGGCGCGCGAGGAATTGTTGGCAGTGGCGCGCCGCACCGCTGCGGGGGAAGTCGCCGGAGCCTTGTCGCTGGGCGAAATCGGCAGCTCGCTGAGCGGGGGCTATCCGCTGTTTCACAATGCCACCCTGGTGGGTTGCTGCTGGTCCTCTTGAATGAACCGCGAACGCATACTCGCCGTCCTCTATGACCTGGCCATGGTGATCGGCGGGGAAGTCAACCTGCATCCGCTGCTCACCAAGACCCTGCAAAGACTCCTGTATCACACGTCGTTTCCGGCGGGCGCGGTGTTTCTGGATGTTTCCCCGCAAGATGCGAACGGAAACATTGCGGCGTCCGTCGAGCTGGCGATTGGGGATTATGAACTGGCCGGGCATGCCGGAGAAACCCTGCTGCTGCCTGCCGCACTGCTGGCCGGCGGGATGGCGCTGGAACAGGAGCGCGGCCGGATCGACATGCTTCCTTGCCACAAGGGTGCCTATTCGGTGCTGTTGCGATTGCCCATCGACGGTTGCGGCGTGGTGATCCTGTTGTCTCCCGCCATGCCGGTTTCCGACCTGCCGCTGACCCAGGTGTTCCAGCCGGTGATGGCGAACCTGGCCAAGGCCATCCTGCTGTGCCGTCGCAACGAAGCCTACACCCAGTCCATCATTTCCGACCGCGACCGTGCCCAGAGCGGGCTCAAGCGCTTTCACGCGGCGCTGGACGCCAGCGCCGACAGCGTGTTCCTGATCGACCCGTTCCTGATGCGTTTCGTCGACTTCAATTTAAGTGCCGAAACATCGAGCGGCTACGCGCGCGCCGAACTGCTCAGCCTGGGGCTGCAGGACCTGCTGCCGGCCTATCCGCGCGATCAGCTGGAGCAATTGTTCGGCGCCCTGATGCGCGGGGAAAGTTCTATCCTCGATCTCGACACCACCCTGCGCCGCAAGGATGGCAGCGAGTATCCGGCCGCCCTGCGCTTCAATCTTTTTTCCCATGCTGCGGAGAAACTGGTGATCGCCATGGTGCGCGACGTGACCGAACGCAAGCGCCTGGAAACAGAACTGCATCTGCTCAACGAGAATCTGGAACGGCGCGTGGAGGAGGAGGTCGCCAAGAATCGCGAGAAGGACCATATCCTGATCCAGCAGTCGCGCCTGGCAGCGATGGGCGAGATGGTGCACAACATCGCGCACCAGTGGCGCCAGCCGCTCAACGCCCTTTCCCTGATCCTCTCCAACATCAAGGACGATTTCGATTACCATGAAATCACCCCGGAAACCCTGGAGCGTGATGTCGCGACGGCGCGCACCCTGTTGCAGAGCATGTCCACCACCATCGACGATTTCCGCGACTTCTTCCGTCCCGACCGCGAGCCGGGCGACTTCGAAATGGGCCGGGCGGTGGAGGACGCGCTGTTTGTGATGGCGGCCTCGCTCAAGAACAGCAACATCGAAATCGTCAAGGACTTGCGCCAGGGAGTCCTGGTCAACGGTTTTTCCAACCAGTTTGCCCAGGTGGTGCTGAATATTCTCGCCAATGCCAAGGAGGCGATTCAATTAGGCCATGTGCCCGCTGGCCGGATTGGAATTACCCTTGGGCAAGCGGCGGGCAACGGTGTGCTTAGCATAGAGGACAACGCGGGCGGTATTCCGCGGGAGATTCTACCCAGGATATTCGACCCCTATTTCACGACCAAGGAACAAGGCAGCGGGATCGGGCTATACATGTCCAAGATGATCGTCGAGCGCAATTTCAAGGGGAAAATCGAGGCGGCCAACTCGGTGGCAGGCGCCCGCATCACCATTAGCATCCCTCTCCTGGGCGTGGCATCCCGGGCCATGGAGGAGAACCTGTCATGAGCGAAGCGGCAGTAGACCTGGATTTTCTTGCCACCCTCAGCGTGCTTTACGTCGAGGACGAGGACGAGGTGCGCGAGGCGCTGGCGCGCTTCCTGCGCCGGCGCTTTCCCAGGCTGGACATGGCGCGAAACGGCAGGGAAGGGCTGGAAATGTTCCAGACCAGGCACTACGACGTGGTGGTGACCGACGTCAAGATGCCCGTCATGGACGGGCTGGAAATGGCCAGGAGCATCAAGGCCATCCACGAGGAGGTGCCGGTCATCATCGTCACCGCCTATAACGAGGTCGATTACTTCCTGCGCGCCATCGAGGTGGGGGTGAACCGCTATGTCAAGAAACCGATCAACCCGGACGAATTGCTGCTGGCAATCTACAAAAGCACCATTATCCACTTCCGTCAGCGCGAATTTGAGCGCAAGCGCCAGTTCGGCTTCGAGGCCACTCGCGGCGCCCTGATCGCACTGGGGCATGCGATCATGAAGCGCAATCCTTACACCGAAGCGCATGAAGCCCGCGTCGCCAAACTGGCGGTGGCGATTGCCGAGGATCTTGGCCTGTCCCGGGAGCAAATCGCCGGCATCGAGCTGGGTGCGGAGATCCACGATATCGGCAATCTCGAGGTGCTGGAGGATATCCTGCGCGCTCCCCACAAGCTGACCGTACAGGAACTCGAATCCGTCAGACGCCACCCTCAGTCCGGTTACGAAATTCTGGGCGAGATAGAATTTCCCTGGCCGATCGCCCAGATCATCGTTCAGCATCACGAGCGTATGGACGGCTCGGGCTATCCCAAGGGACTCAAGGGCGAGGAAATCCTGCTGGAGGCGCGGATCGTCGGCGTGGCTGACGTGGTGGAGGCGATGACCGCAGCCCGTCCGCATCGCCCCGCCTGCGGAATCGACAGCGCGCTTGCGGAGATCAAGTCCAAACGCGGCAAGTTGTACGACCCGGCGGTGGTGGATAGCTGCGTGCGGGTGCTGGAAAAGGCCGGGCTGGATTTTTGGGGCGCCTGATTCCCCGCTGCCCGCAGATCAGCCGTTCAATTTCCGGACCAGGTGCTCGAAGTCATCCAGCGGCACCGGTCGGCTGAACAGGTAGCCCTGAAAGGCGTGGCAGCCGTTAAGGCGGAGGAATTCGTGCTGTCTCTCTGTTTCCACCCCTTCGGCAATCACGTTCAGTCCGAGGGAGCGCCCCATGGTGATGATGGTCCGGACGATTGCCGTGTCGTTGGCGTCGCTGCCGATGTCGCGCACGAATGACTGGTCAATTTTCAGCTGATCCAGCGGTAGCTGCTTGAGGTAGGAAAGGGACGAATAGCCGGTGCCGAAATCGTCCATGGAGAAGCTCACGCCCATGGCTTTGATGGCATGCATTTTTTCGATGGTGTCCGCGACGTTGTCGAGCACCAGGCTTTCGGTGAGTTCCAGTTTCAGGCGGGTCGGATCGATCCCGGTTCGTGTCAGCAGCTCTCGCAACAGTGCGACGAAATCCGCCTGGCGGAACTGACGCGGGCTGATGTTCACCGCCAGTTGCAGCCGGCGGCGATCGGAATGCTCGGACCACGCCTTGAGCTGCTTGCAGGCCGTTTCCAGAACCCACTGCCCGATCGGCACGATCAGTCCGGTTTCCTCGGCCAAGGGAATGAATTCAGCGGGCGAAACCATGCCGCAGCGGGGGTGATTCCATCTCAGCAGGGCCTCGGCGGCGAAAATGTGCCGCTCGCCATCCACTTGCACCTGGTAATAAAGTTCCAGTTCGCGGTGGGCAACAGCGACGCGCAATTCGGATTCCAGCGCGGTGCGAACCTCCAGCGCCGCCTGCATGTCGGGATCGAAGAAGCGGATGGTGTTGCGTCCGGCCCCTTTGGCTTCATACATGGCCACGTCGGCGCGCTTGAGCAATTCGTCGTATTTCTCCGCGTGCCCAAAAAACAGGCTGATGCCGATGCTGGCGGTGCACAGGTAATTGCCGGTGCTATCCCCTGTCTCCCCGTCGCACGGCCTGAGCGAATAGGGCAGGTTGAGCGTGTCGCGGATTTTTTCGGCTACCACCTCGGCCTCGGTGGCGGCCAGGGTTACTTCCTCATTCAGATCTTCCAGCATGATGACGAACTCGTCGCCGCCCAGTCTTGCCACGGTATCGCCTTCGCGCACGCAGGTCTGGAGGCGTTGCGCCACTTCCACCAGCAGCAGATCGCCGACGTCGTGGCCCCGGGTGTCGTTGAGGGTCTTGAAGTGATCCAGGTCGAGGAACATCAGCGCGCCATGGTGGCGGTTGCGGGCGCTGCCGACCTGGGCATGGCCGAGACGGTCGAGCAGCAAACGGCGGTTGGGCAATTGCGTCAGCGGATCGTAGAAGGCCAGGTTGCGGATCTGATTCTCTGTTTCCTTGCGCTGGGTGATGTCGGAGAAGGCGGCGACATAGTGCGTGACGTTTCCCTCAGCGTTGGTCACGGCGGTAATGACCAGCCATGACGGATAGATATCGCCGTTTTTGCGCCGATTCCAGATTTCACCTTGCCAGATGCCGGACTTGGCCAGGCTGGCCCACATGTTTTGGTAAAACGCCGCATTGTGATGCCCCGACTTGAGCAGGGACGGTGTGCGTCCCACGACTTCCTCGGCGCTGTAACCGGTAATTTCGGTAAAAGCCGTATTGACCCGCAGGATGAGGTTGTCCCTGCCGGTAACCATCATGCCCTCCTGCGACTCGAAGGCGGTAGCGGCGATGCGCAGTTCCTGCTGGGTCCGTTTATGTTCGGTGATGTCGCGGGTCAGGCCTAGCAATGCGGTGATATTTCCTTGCGCGTCGCGCAGCGGGACGGCATGCGTGTCCAGCCAGCGATGCGTGCCCTTGAGGCCGAATACCTCGAATTCCAGGTTGCCGGACTCACCCTTGAACACGCGCCGCGTCAGCGCCATGAAAGCCGCGCGGTGAGCCGGCGCCACGACCCCCTGCACCTGCGTGCCAATCACCTGCTCGGGGGAATCCGCATCGATCATATCCAGCCCGGCACGGTTCATCTGCAACAGGGTGCCGTCGGCGGCGAGCAATTTGACGCATTCCGGCTCGGTCTCGATGATGGTGTGCAGGCGCAGTTCGCTCTCGGCGAGCTTTTGCTCCGCCTGCTTGCGTTCGGTGACGTCGCGGAAGCTCCATACCCGGCCCGTCACCTGCCCGTCCAGCCGCTGTGGCGATGAATGGCGTTCCAGGACGCGTCCGTCCTTGAGGTTTATGGTGTCGAAAGAGGAGACTTCGGGCTGGGCATAGAGCTCCCGCACCCTGTCCAGAAACTGCTGCGGGTCTTCCGGTTGGTCGAGAACAAAGCTCAACAGCGCTGTATCGTCGCCGCTGGCCAGCAGTTCGGGCGGAATGTGCCACAAATCGGCGAAGCGCTGGTTATAGGTGGTGATGCGTTTTTTACTGTCGACCACCAGGATGCCGTCGGCAGTGGATTCGATGGTGGCGCGTAACAGCGACAGGGACTGCGCGGTCTGCAATTCCGTCTGTCTGCGGATTCGGACAAAGAATATCAGGCCACCCAGGGCCAGCAGAAACAAGGCGCCGGCCGAAGCCAGCAGCAGGAACAGGTACGAGCGTTCCGTATCGAGACGTGCAACTTCCGGGAGGCGTTTCAGGACATGAATATTGATGCCGTTTTTCAACAGAGCCCGGCTGGTCATCAAAAGCGGCTGGCTGTCTTGTCCGAAGCTGAGCAGCGCGGGAAAGCGAGGATTTCCCCAGGAAAATATGGCCTGAAGCGGAAAAGCCTGGCGCTTGTAGCGGCCCAGCCGCTCGGTGTCGGAAAGAGTGGCAATGGCCGAGCCGGGCAGCGCGCGCATCTCCAGATTCGTATCCCACGCGAGAATGATGACCCCATTTTCGTCGGAGATGAAAGCATCGGCCTGATTGACCCAGTGAGACAGGTTGGGCAGATTGATCTTGGCGACCGCCACCCCGGCGAAGCGGCCATCCAGCATGATGGGGGCGCTGAAAAACAGGCCGGGGATGTTGGTCTTTCTTCCCATGGCGTACTGGTATCCGGGCTTTCCCTCACGCGCCATGCGGAAATATTCCCGGTCGCTGTAATTGGTGCCGACCAAACTTTCCGGACGGTTCGCATTGCTGGACGCGATGCAGTCGCCCGCCGCGTTCATGACGAATAACACGTCAGTGCCCAGGGAAGCGGCCAGCAACCCGAGCTGCATATTCACGCTTTGCAGCAGGGAATCCTGGGTCCAGATTTTATTTTTTTGATCGGCGGCGAGGGACGATGAAGCCGTGGCGCCAAAACGGGACAGTCCCCTCAGAATGCTCTCGTCTCTCGCCACAACTGACGGAATCCCGTGCAGATATTCGAGGTTGCGGCCGATATTCTTGGCCATGTTGTCGGCCTGCAAGTCGAGGTCGGCCGTTTCAGTCTGAATCAGGGCGCGGGTCCGCGCCGTCAGGATGTAGTCGGCTGCAAGCCATGAAACCAGGAGCCACGCCATGAGCAGCAAGCCCAGGAGCGCAAGAAGCCGCCGGTTCCGGGTCGCTGGGTAAGGCTTTCGTGCTTCGGGAGGAAGATGCTCTCCAGATCCTTTGAACTGGCCAAGGAAATAAAGTACCAGTGCCACCACCAGGGAAGCCACAAGCAGGGAGGCGACCAGTCCGGTGAGCAGGTAGTCGGCGGTGATCTCCCCCTTGAGCAACAGTCCCATGACTGAAACGATGGCCTCGGTCAGGGTGACCGACAGGACTACTGACAAGAGCCACAGACGCCATATTTTAAGGCGCTGAAGCAGGAATATGGGATCTGTTTTCAAGCGGGTTTCCGTTGTGTGGGCAATCTCCGCAACAGTGTTCCCATCACTTTGCGGCTCTAAACAAGACGAGACTATAACCCAAAAACAGCGCGCATCCCCCCTCTTGAAATAGGGTCAATCCGTGCCCATCTAAATTCCCAGTTTTTATCCCAAACCGGAGAACGAGCACCATGACCGTAGAAGCACACAAAGAAACGCTGGGCTTTCAGGCCGAAGTCAACCAGCTGCTGAAACTGATGATCCACTCCTTGTACAGCAACAAGGAGATTTTCCTGCGCGAACTGATTTCCAACGCCTCCGACGCGGCCGACAAGCTGCGCTTCGAGGCCTTGTCCGACGACGCGCTGTGGGAAAACGATGCCGAACTGAAAATCCGCGTCGCCTTCGACAAGGACGCGCGCACCGTGACCATCTCCGACAACGGCATCGGCATGAGCCGCCAGGAAGTGATCGAGCATATCGGCACCATCGCCAAGTCCGGCACGCGCCAGTTCTTCGAGGCGCTGAGCGGCGACCAGGCCAAGGATGCCAACCTGATCGGCCAGTTCGGCGTGGGTTTCTACTCCGCCTTCATCGTCGCCGACAAGGTGACCCTGATTACTCGCCGCGCCGGCCTGACCGCAGAGCATGGGGTGAAATGGGAATCGGCGGGCGAGGGCGACTACAGCCTGGAAACCGTGGAGAAAGCACCTCGCGGCACCCAGGTAATCCTGCATCTGCGCGAAGGCGAGGACGAGCTGCTGTCGAGCTGGCAACTGAAATCCATCATCCGCAAATACTCCGACCACATCACGCTGCCTATCGTGATGAACAGGGAAGAGTGGGATGCGGAGAAGAAAGAAAACGTGGTCAGGGACGAAGACGAAGCCGTCAACCAGGCTTCCGCGCTGTGGGCGCGTCCCAAGAGCGAGATCACGCCGGAGCAGTACGACGAATTCTACAAGCACGTGGCGCACGATTTCGAAGCCCCGCTGGCCCATGTTCACGCCAAGGTGGAAGGCAAGCAGGAATACACCCAATTGCTCTACATCCCGGCGCGCGCGCCGTTCGACCTGTGGGACCGCGAGCAACGCCACGGCATCAAGCTCTACGTGCGGCGTGTGTTCATCATGGACGACGCCAAGCAGCTGATGCCCTACTACCTGCGTTTCGTGCGCGGGGTGATCGACTCCAACGACCTGCCGCTCAACGTGTCGCGCGAAATCCTGCAGGAAAGCAAGGACATCGAGGCCATACGCGGCGGTTCGGTGAAGAAGGTGCTGGGCATGCTGGAAGACCTGGCCGAGAACCAGGCGGAAAAATACGCCACTTTCTGGAAGGAATTCGGCAAGGCGCTCAAGGAAGGCGTGGGCGAGGATTTCGCCAACAAGGAACGCATCGCCAAGCTGATCCGTTTTTCCTCCACCCAGACCGACAGCGAGGAACAGACCGTGTCGCTGGCCGACTACATCGGCCGCATGCAGGAAGGCCAGGACAAGATCTACTACGTCACCGCCGACACTTTCGCCGCCGCCAGGAGCAGCCCGCACCTGGAAATCTTCCGCGCCAAGGGCGTGGAAGTGCTGTTGCTGGCCGAACGCGTGGACGAGTGGCTGGCTTCCAACCTGACCGAATTCGAGGGCAAGAAACTGCAATCCGTGGCCAAGGGCGATCTCGACCTGGGCAAGATGGCGGACGAGGAAGAGAAAAAGGAACAGGAGCAGGAGGCCGGCGACTTCAAGGAACTGACCACCAAGATCAAGGATGCGCTGGGCGAGCAGGTCAAGGAAGTGCGCATCACGCACCGCCTGACCTCATCCCCGGCCTGCCTGGTGGCGGGCGAGCACGACATGAGCGGCAACCTGGAACGCCTGCTCAAGGCGGCGGGCCAGAATGTGCCGAGCACCCAGCCGATCCTGGAAATCAATCCCAAGCACGCGCTGGTGCAGCGCCTCAAAAGCCAGGCCGACAGCGAGAAATTCGGCGACTGGAGCCACATCCTGTTCGATCAGGCGCTGCTGGCGGAGGGCGGGCGCCTGGAAGACCCGGCTTCTTTTGTGCGGCGCTTGAACGAGTTGTGGCTGACGATGTAAGCTTGGCTTGTCGATGAAGAAAAAGGGCGCCGCGGCGCCCTTTTTCTGTGTTGAACACGGGGCGACGATCATCGATCATCTGAAATGTTATACTCGTCATACTTCAGGAGAAGGAGACTTAAATCATGCTTGCCGTGAGACTCGAACCACAAATGGAAGCTGCGCTTGCCAAGCTGTCCACCGAAACCGGACGCAGTAAAAGCTACTACGTCAAGGAGGCGTTGGCCTCATACCTGCAGGACCGGGCGGATTATCTGCTTGCGCTTGCCGCATTGGAGCGCGAGGAACCACGCACCAGCCTTGCCGAGGTGAGAAAAGAACTTGGCCTGGAACGTTGAATTTCTCGATAGCGCCAAACGGCAGCTATACAAGCTTGACAAGCGTTGGCAGGGTGCAATCCTTGATTACCTTGAAGACGAGATTGCCCCGCTGGAGAATCCGCGCAGTCGGGGTAAAGGCCTGGTTGGCGACAAGCGTGGCCTGTGGCGCTATCGGGTTGGAGACTATCGGATTTTATGTGAAATCCGGGATCGGGAATTGGTAATTGCCGCCGTCACCATCGGGCATAGGCGGGATGTTTACGAGTAGTAAGGGCTCGTTAATGAATAACTGTGGCATACGCTGGGGCTGCTTGGGGCGCAGGCCAAGGCGCAAGACGTGCGGTTGTGTCATTCACAACTAGCGGCTTGCAACGCCGGAATGTGCCCCAAGCAGCCCCAGCCCGAAGGGTTGCAGCGTATTCGGGCGTCTGCGTCGTTGCGAGGCTTGCGAAGGGGATGACCATTCGCCGCGCCTCGCGCCTTGCATCCATCCCGAATACGCTGCAACGTATGCCACAGTTATTCATTAACGAGCCCTAATTACTCAGGCAGGTACTCCCCCTTCTCCTTATCCTGCGCGTTCAGGCATAGAATGGTTGGCGTCCTCATGATGTGGTGAACGTTCCATTGTCCGTGGAGTGTCATGTTTTCTGCCATTTCAAGATATTTGCCTACCAAGGCAGCCCGCATCGCGCTGCTGTACTTCGTTATTGCCGTGCTGTGGATATTTGCATCCGACTTTCTGCTGAGCCATTCCCCGAGTGATGTTGTGCTGATGGGCCGGATCGGCATGGCCAAGGGCCTGTTGTTCGTTACCGTGACCGCCTTGCTGCTCTACCTGTTGCTGCGGGGCGGGAACGCCGCCGGGGCAGAAGCGGTGCCATCCACGCCGAAGGCGGGCAAATTGCTGAGCGTGTTCCTTGGCCTAGCGCTGGTGGTGCTCCTGGTCGGCGCCGGTATCGTCCGGATGCAAGGGCCGCGCATACAAAAGGCCGCCTTGCTGGATCTGGCCGCAATCGCCGAGCTGAAGGCGGGACAGATCGAATCCTGGCTGGGCGAGCGGCGTGGAAACGCGGAGATGCTCGCGGCCAGTTCCAGCTTCATCGACGATGTGGAACTGTGGCTGCGCAGCGGGGATGCCACGGCGCGGCAGCATGTCGTCAAGCGCATGGAGGCCTTCAAACACGTCTATCACTACGATGTGGACCTGCTGGATGGCAGTGGGCAGCATGTCCTGTCGCTGGACGGTCGCCCCCACCTCCCGCACGCAGATATTCAGGCAATGTTGCCGGTGGCCCTGAACACGGGGCAGATCCAGGTCAGCGAACTGCATCACGACGGCAGCGGCAAAGTCCAGCTGGATTTTCTCGTGCCCTTGTTCGACCGGGCGCACAAGGCTGTGGGGGCGGTATTGCTGGGCGCGCCGGCGGAGAGTTTCCTGTTTCCCCTCATCCAGCGCTGGCCCACCCCCAGCCCCAGCGCGGAAACCCTGCTGGTACGCCGGGACGGCGATGATGTCCTGTTTCTCAACGAACTGCGCCACCGCAAGAACACGGCGCTCTCCTTCCGCCGCCCGCTCGATACCTCCGGGTTTCCGGCGGCCATCGCCATTCGCGCCGGCAAGGCGCAAGCCCTGGAAGGCGTGGATTATCGCGGTATCCCCGTGCTGGCCGCAGCGCGTCCGGTACAAGGCACCTCCTGGTTCCTGGTAACGAAGGTGGACCGCGACGAGGTGCTGGCCCCGTTCAACAATCTGGTGATCGCCATCGGCCTGGTGGCGCTGGTCGCCGTGGGCGCCGTGGCGGCGGCGGTGATGATGCTGTGGCGCCAGCAGCAGCGTACGCACCTGCTCGAACTGGCTGCGCAGGCGGCTGAAAAGGACAAGCTGCTCAAGCTGTTTTACGACCTGCCGTTCATCGGCATGGCCATCTCCTCGCCGTCCAGCAAGCGTTTTCTGCATGTCAACGACCAACTGTGCGAGATGCTGGGCTATGCGCGCGATGAATTGCTGGGCCTGACCTGGGCCGATCTCACCCATCCGGACGATCTGGCTTCCAACCTGGCCCAATTCCAGCGCGTGCTGGATGGCAAATGCGACGGATTCCAGCTGGAAAAGCGCTTTGTCCGCAAGGATGGCGGCGTCATCGATGCCAGCCTGGATGCGCGCTGCGTGCGCCGCGAGGATGGCGAACCGGAACTCGTCGTCGCCACGGTACAGGACATCACCGCGCGCAAATTAACAGAGGCGGCCTTGCGAGCGAGCGAGGGGCGCTATCGCTCGCTGTTCGACAACATGAGCGAGGGATTCGCCTACTGCCGCATGATTTTCCGGCAGGGAATTCCCCAGGACTGGGTATATCTCGAGGTCAACCATGCCTTCGGAGCACTGACGGGGCTGATGGATGTGGCCGGGAAGCGTGTCAGCGAGGCCATCCCGGGCATCCGCGAGTCCAATCCGGAACTGTTCGAGATTTATGGCCGGGTTGCTCTGAGCGGCCAGCCGGAAAAATTCGAAACCTATGTGAAGCCCCTGGATATCTGGTTTTCCATCTCCGTCTACAGTCCGGCCAGGGAGTATTTCGTCGCCGTGTTCGACATCATCACCGCGCGCAAGCTTGCGGAGGAAAAGATCCGCCTGCTCAATGCCGAACTGGAGCAAAGAGTGGTGGACCGCACCGCGCAACTGGAGGCGCTCAACAAGGAACTGGAATCCTTCACCTATTCCGTGTCCCATGACCTCAAGGCCCCGCTGCGCGGCATCGATGGTTACAGCCGCTTGCTGCTGCGCGATCATGCGGCGCAGCTGAACGAGGAAGGGAGGCAGTTTCTGGCCAATGTGCGCCATGGCGCGCAGCAGATGAGCGAACTGATCGACGACCTGCTGGCCTACTCCCGGCTCGAACGCCGCGCCATGGCCAGTGTCACGGTTAGCCCTGGCGAAGTGGCGCGGGCGGTGATTGCGGAACGGGCGGAGGAAATCCGCGAGCGCGGGGCGACGGTCACGATGGATATACCCGACATGGAGATCAGTGCCGACCGGGACGGCCTGCTCATGGTGCTGCGCAACCTGCTCGAAAATGCGCTCAAATTCACGCCAGCCGCGGTACAGCCCAGCATCGAGATCGGCGGACGCATGGAAGCCGGGCGGTGTATTCTGTGGGTCAAGGACAACGGCATCGGTTTCGACATGAAATTCCATGACCGCATTTTCGAAATCTTCCAGCGCCTGCAACGCGTCGAGGATTACCCCGGAACCGGCATCGGCCTGGCCATCGTGCGCAAGGCGATGCAGCGCATGGGGGGGCGGGTGTGGGCCGAGAGCGAACCCGGTCAGGGAGCGGTTTTCTATCTGGAGTTAGGGCTCGTTAATGAATAAATTGGGCATACGTTGCCGCATATTCGGGATGGATGCAAGACGCGAGGCGCGGCGAATGGCCGTTCCATTCGCAAGCCTTGCAACGCCGCAGACGCCCGAATACGCGGCAACCCTTCGGGCTGGGGCCGGTTGGGGTGCATTCCGGTGTTACGAGCCGCTTGTTGTGAATGACACAACCGCGCGACTCGCGCCTAGGACTGCACCCCAACCGGCCCCAGCGTATGCCCAATTTATTCATTAACGAGCCCTAAGCCATGAGCCTCGATGCCTGCAATCAGCCCATCCTGCTGGTGGAGGACAACCCGATTGACCTGGACCTGGCGCTGCGCGCCTTCGCCATGCGCAAGCTGGCCAATCCAGTCAACGTGGCGCGCGACGGGGAGGAAGCGCTGGCCTGGATTCCCCGCTGGGAAGCCGGCGAACCCTGGCCGGCGGTGATCCTGCTCGATCTCAAGCTGCCGCGCGTGGATGGCCTGGAAGTCTTGCGCCGGTTCAAGGCGCACCCCGACCTGCAAGCCATCCCGGTGGTGGTGCTGACCTCGTCCAGGGAAGAGCGGGACGTGAAATCCGCCTACCAGCTCGGCGCCAATTCCTATATCGTCAAGCCGGTGGATTTCGACAAATTCGTCGAGCTGGCGGCCCAGGTCGAGCTTTATTGGGGCGCGTTCAACGAGCCGCCGTTTCATCAAAAAACATTTTAAGCGCAAAGGACGCGAAGGTTCGCGAAGGAAATAAAGGGCTTGAACCTAACGGGCATGGCCGGAGGGCCACCCCACGCTAATGAAACCCGTTGTAGGAGCGAGCTTGCTCGCGATCACGGACTTGCAATCGCGAGCAAGCTCGCTCCTACGGGATGGTGTTTGTTTCACGTTAAAAAGCTCGGTTAGCCACAGTCTTTTCTGTGATCTCTGTGGCTTGAAATGAGGTTTATAGGTTGACAACTTTGTCTGCCAACCAGAGGGCGCTGCGTTACCATTGTTAACCCTTTGTTTTACCTTGCGAACGATTGCACCCTTTGCGGTGAAATGCGGTTTATAGGTTCATTTAGTAGCTGGAAACCAGATCATGAGAATTCTTTACCTCGAGGACAGCCTTGCCGATGCGGACCTGGCGCTGCGCGCGCTGGGGCTCAGTTCTCCCGGGGATAGCGTGGAAATCGTTCCCACCCTGGCGGTGGCACGCGAACGCCTGAAACGGCCGGACGATCTCGACCTGGTGCTGGCCGACCTTAGCCTGCCGGACGGCAACGGGCTGGAACTGCTGGACGAAATCCGCGCGCGCGCTTTGCCCCTGGCGGTGGTGATCCTGACCGGTTCCGGCGACCAGGAGGCGGCGATTTCCGCGCTCAAGGCCGGGGCGGACGATTACCTGATCAAGCATGGCGATTACCTGGAACGCCTGCCGCAGACCATGGCTTCGGCGCTGGTGCGTTTCCGTGCCGCCGCCGCGCGCAGGGCCCGCCCGCTGCGGGTGCTGTACGTCGAGCACAATGCTTTCGACATCGACCTGACGCGGCGCCATTTCGCCCAGTATGCGCCGCATTTCCATCTGGACGTGGCGGGGCATGGCGCCGAGGCGCTGGCGCGACTGCCCAATAGCGCCGCCGAAACCTCGGCCTACGATGTGCTGTTGCTCGATTACCGCCTGCCCGAACTGGATGCGCTGGAGCTGACCAAGATCCTGCGCCAGCGACGCGGACTGGATCTGGCCATCGTGCTGGTCACCGGACAGGGCAGCGAGGAGGTGGCGGCCCAGGCGCTGCACCTGGGGGTGACGGATTATCTGACCAAGCATGCCAACTACCTGTTCGAGCTGCCCGCCACGCTGGAAAAGGCGCACCACCAGGTCGAACTGGCGCGCGAGCGGGTTGCGCTGCAGGAAAGCAAGCGCCGTTACGACGAGTTGGTCGCCCGCATCCCGGCCGGCGTCTATCGCCTGTGCCTGGTCAATTCGGGCGGCAGGCACTTCGACTACGTTAGCCCGCGCTTGTGCCAGATGCTGGGCCTGGACGAGAAAGATTTGCTGGGCGACGCCGAACTGTTTTTTGCCCGGGTGCATCCCGACGATGCGGTTGAGTTCAATCGCAGCAGCGAGCAGGGACGCGCCACCCCGGAACATTTCGTTTCCGAGTCGCGCTTCGTTGTTGATGGCCTGACCCGCTGGCTGTGGGTCGAATCCGTGCCCACGCTTTTGAATAACGGCGACGTCGTCAAGGACGGCGTGGTCATGGATATTACCGAACGGCGTCAGGCCGAGGCGCAACTGCACTTGCAGAGCGCGGCGCTGGAAGCCGCCGCCAACGCCATCATGATCGCCGATGCCAGCGGCGTGGTGCAGTGGGGCAATCCGGCTTTCATGGCCCTGACCGGCTACAGCCAGGAAGAAATCGTCGGCAGGAACCCCAAGGACCTGGTCAAATCGGGACGGCAAAGCCGGGAGTTTTACCGGGTTCTGTGGCAGACCATCCTTGCCGGCAAGGTCTGGCACGGCGAACTGGTCAACCGGCGCAAGGACGGCAGCCTGTACCAGGAGGAGATGACCATCACCCCGGTGCCGGACGAGGCGGGCGTGATCCGCCATTTCATCGCCATCAAGCAGGACATCAGCGAGCGCAAGCACGTCGAGGACAAGCTGCGCCAGTCCGCCATGGTGTTCGAGAGCACCCGCGACGGCGTGGTCATCACCGATCCCGAATCCAATATCCTCGCGGTCAACCGGGCCTATCGCGAGATTACCGGCTACAGCGAGGAAGAGGTGTTGGGCAAGAAGCCCAACATGCTGCGCTCCGGCCGCCACGACCGCGCCTTCTACCAGGCCATCTGGGCCAACCTGGAGGCAGGCGGCTACTGGCAGGGGGAAATCTGGAACCGGCGCAAGAATGGCGAGATTTACCCGGAATGGATCACCATCAGCGCCGTGCGCGACGACAAGGGCGTGCTCACCCACTACGTCGGCGTTTCCACCGACATCAGCCGGCTCAAGCGCACCGAGGAGACTCTGGCGCACCTGGCCCACTACGATCCCCTTACCGACCTACCCAATCGCCTGCTGTTCCAGTCGCGTCTGGAACACGCACTGGAAGGCGCGCCCCAGTACGGACGGCGGGTCGCGGTGTTGTTGCTCGATCTCGATCGTTTCAAGGACGTCAACGACAGCCTGGGTCACCCGGCTGGCGACGAACTGTTGCAGAAAGTGAGCGCGCGGGTGCGGCAACATCTACGCGAGGACGAGACCATGGCGCGCCTGGGCGGGGACGAGTTCGCGCTGCTGCTGGAACACCTCGCCGATACCCAGGACGCGGCGGTTCTGGCTCAGGACGTGGTGGCCCTGTTGGCAATGCCGTTCAGGCTGGACGCCGGGCGCGAGGTCTACCTCGGCGGCAGCATCGGCATCAGCCTGTTTCCCGATGACGGGACAAACGCTACCGACTTGCTGCGCAATGCCGACACGGCGCTGTATCAGGCCAAGGAAAACGGGCGCAACCAGTTCTGCTTCTATACCGGCAACATGAACGTGGATACCCTTGCCCGGCTAGAGCTGGAAAGCGCGTTGAGAAGCGCCGAGGAGCGGGGAGAGCTGGTGCTCCATTTCCAGCCCAAGGTCGACTTGCGCACCGGCCAGGTGTGCGGGGCAGAAGCCTTGCTGCGCTGGCGGCGCGAGGGCTTTGGTCTTGTTTCTCCGCTCAATTTTATTCCGGCGGCGGAGAGAACGGGCCTCATCATTGCTATCGGTGCCTGGGTCATCGACGATGCTTGCCGCCAGATTCGCGCCTGGATGGACGAAGGACTGGTCTGTACCCCGATCTCGGTCAACGTTTCAGCACGCCAGTTCTTCGCGGGGAACCTGGAAAGCATCGTGGCGCGGGCGCTGGAAAAATATGGCGTCGAGGCATGTTGCCTGGATCTGGAATTGACCGAGAGTATGCTCATGGAACGTCCCGAGGAAACCGTGTTGCAACTGCAGAAGCTGAAGGCCATCGGGGTGACGCTGTCCCTCGACGATTTCGGCACCGGCTACTCCAGCCTCGCCTACCTGAGCCGCTTCCCCATCGACACCCTGAAGATCGACCAATCCTTCGTGCGCGACATCGTGACCGAGCACACCGCCGCCACCATCGCCGTTTCCATCATTGCCCTGGCTCACCGCAT
Organism: Sulfuricellaceae bacterium; assembly: GCA_031426915.1. Classification (GTDB taxonomy): domain Bacteria; phylum Pseudomonadota; class Gammaproteobacteria; order Burkholderiales; family Sulfuricellaceae; genus Sulfurimicrobium. The sequence continues at coordinate 74,125 of JASJPB010000032.1, forward strand.
GCAGCTCAGGGTGGTGGCCGAGGGCGTGGAAACCGAAACCCAGCTGGGCTACCTGAGCATGAATCATTGCGATGAAATGCAGGGCTATTTTTTCAGCCGGCCGATACCGGCGCACGAGTACGCGGCGCTGGTGCGGGCCGGGAAATCCCTCCCCGTATCCAGCGAGCCGTCCGGTGAGCGGACCATCCTGTTCGTCGATGATGAAGCCAATGTCCTGGCGTCGCTGAAACGTTTGCTGCGCCGTGACGGGTACCGTATCCTGACCGCCGGCAGCGGGCGGGAAGGGTTGGATCTACTGGCCACCAACCCGGTGCAGGTGGTCGTCACCGACCAGCGCATGCCGGAAATGAGCGGGACGGAGTTTATCGGCAGGGTCAAGGAACTTTACCCTGATACGGTACGCATCGTGCTCTCGGGCTATACCGACCTGGAGTCGATCACCCACATGATCAACGCCGGCGCCGTGTACAAATTTCTCACCAAGCCCTGGGATGACGAACAGTTGCGCGAGAACATGCGTGATGCCTTCCGCTATCACGAGGCGGTGATCAAACCGAGGAGCGTGTAGGAGCGAGCTTGCTCGCGAATGGCGGCAATCGCGAGCAAGCTCGCTCCTACACGAAAAACATCATGACCCAATCCATTTTTACGCCCGGACAGCAAGCTTTGCGCAAAGGCCGTTTTTCCGAAACCGGGCGCATTTATCATGTCACGTCCGCCACTTTCCAGCGGTTGCCTATTTTTGACAATTTCCGTGCAGCACGATGCCTGGTTGCCGAGATGCGTGCGGTGCAGGAGGATGGATGGGTAAATACCTTGGCTTGGGTCATTATGCCCGACCACTTTCACTGGCTGATCGAGCAGGGCTCCCGTGATTTGCCGCGAACGCTGCAACGGCTCAAATCTCGCAGCGCCATCGGCATAAACCGGCTGTGCCGGATTAGTGGTCAGGTTTGGCAGAGGGGTTATTACGACCACGCGCTACGGCATGATGAAAATATTCACAAAGTGGCGCGCTATATTGCTGCGAACCCACTGCGGGCGGGACTAGTGAAAAGCCTGGGGGATTATCCTCATTGGGATGCGATATGGCTGTAGGAGCGAGCTTGCTCGCGATTAACACCATTCGCGAGCAAGCTCGCTCCTACAACGTCATGGCACGAAATCAGGCGGCTTTTCCATGCGGTACAGCTGGTGCTGGTCGGGTGCGGGGTGGATGTCGCCGATATGAAAGTCGAATTGGCCTTTCTTGCGGTCGGCGAAGAAATGTTGCAGGGTGCATCGCACGCTGGCAAAGGCCACTTCTTCCCAGTCGATTTCGTCTTCCCGGAATAGTTTGACTTCCAGACTTTCCACCCCGGCGCCGAACACCGGTTCCAGCAGGCGGGCGCGGAAAAACAGGTGCACCTGGTTGATGTGGGGCACGTTGAAGAGCGTGAACAAATCCCCTATTTCCACCTCTGCCAGCGCTTCCTCGCTGGTTTCCCGCGCGGCCGCCTGGGCCGTGGTCTCGCAGTTTTCCATGAAGCCCGCCGGCAAGGTCCAGAAACCATGGCGCGGTTCGATGGCGCGGCGGCACAGCAGAATGCTGTCTTCCCATTCGGGAATGCTGCCGATCACCAGTTTTGGATTCTGGTAATGAATGGTGTGGCAGTTGTCGCAAACATAACGCGGCAGGCTGTCGCCGTCCGGAATACGCAGGCTGACTCTGGCGCCGCAGTGGCTGCAGTAGTTCATGTTGCTGCCCTGAAATATGGTGTCCGGATTATAGCAAGATGCATGAAGCTGGAAAAAGCCGGCAGCCACAGAGAACACAGAGAAATCATGGTCTTGTCCACGCTTGCCGAAATCACCCGACGAAGGAACTGAAATCATCAGATAACAAACTGATTTTTATCTATGTTCTATGTGGCTGCCTGCTGTTTTCAGGATGAGTATTATGTTCTTGCCCCCTTTTTGGTAATTCCATACACTGTTTCCGACTATTGGACCCATTGCACGCCCTGCTGCCCGGTGAGGCGGCAATGCACCGAATAAAGGGGGCGACGAAAATGATCAATGTAACTTCCGAAGAACTGGATCGCATTTTAACGACCATTGAAGAAGCCTTGGTGTTACACGAAAAATGGCGGGATCGTTTGCATCGCACCTTTTCATGCAAGCTGCCACCCGACGCTGCCGACCTGGCGGAAGATGCGCATCAGAAGTGCGCCTTCGGTCATTGGTTTTATAGTGCCGGCAACGCACATCTTCGCAGTCTGCCGGTATTCAAGAAAATCGGTGAATTGCACCAGGAAATGCATGGCAGCGCCCGTGACACCTGTAAACGGCTGGTGGCGACAGGCATGGTGGCGGCGAGGGACTACGACGCGCTTATCGAACAAATCGCCAGGTTTCGCGGTGAGCTTGCCGGCATGCAGCACAAGGTATCGTTTACCCTGCAAAACATCGATTCGCTGACCGGCGCATACAATCATTCGAGATTGCTCCCCGACTTGAAGGCCGAGCAACAGAAGCTCAAGGAGAGCGGCAAATCCTACAGCCTCCTGCTGATGGATATCGATCTGAAAGAAATCAACAAGAGCCATGGACGCAAGCTTGGCGATAAAGTGTTGCAGACAAGTATTCTCAGTATCAGGGATACCCTCAGTTCCAGCGACAAGATTTATCGTTACGGTGGTGCGGAGTTCGTCATCTGCCTGCCGGGCAAGGGCGTGAGTGACGCCGAAGTCACCCGGGAGGAACTGATGAAAAAGATTGGTAATGCGCTGACCGAGGTTACCGGGGAAGCTTCTGCCTCGCTGAACATCCACTATGGCATTGTCGAGCTCGATCCTGATGCTTACCTTGAAGAACTTCTGGACCGTTCGGCACGCTCCACCTATACAATTTCCTTGTAGGGTGGCATAGGAGGAAACAGGCATGGAACGCACGATTCTGCTGGTCGACGACGAGGCCAATATCCTTTCCGCCCTGACGCGCCTGCTGCGTCCGGCGGGCTACCGCATCCTGCGCGCCGGGAGCGGCAGGGAAGGGCTGGAACTGCTGGCACAGAACGAAGTCGGGGTGATCGTTTCCGATCAGCGCATGCCGGAAATGACCGGGGTGGAATTCCTGCGCAAGGCGCACGAGCTGTACCCTGACACCATACGCATCGTGCTGTCCGGCTACACCGATCTCAACTCCGTCACCGATGCCATCAACCATGGCGCCATTTATAAATTCCTCACCAAGCCCTGGGATGACGGGCTGCTGCGCGCCAATATCGAAGAGGCTTTTTTGCGCCATGAAATGAAGCGCGAAAACGCGCGTCTCGCCGACGAGCTCAGGGCTGCCAACGAAGCACTCGAAGAGCGCGTGCTGGAAAAAACGCGCGAAGTGACATACAACCTGAAAATGCTCGAGATCTCCCGGGAAGTGCTGGAACGCCTGCCGGTGGCGGTGATCGGCATCGGCGCGGATGGCATCGTCGCGCTTGCCAACCGCCTTGCCTGTGACTTGCTGGAGAGAGGCAGGCCGTTGTTGGGCGAGGATGCCAGCGAAGTGCTGGCGCCCGAGCTGTTGACAAGCGAATCCGTCACGCTGCTGCCGCACGGGGCTTCAAACCCGCTGCGCTTTCGCTGCTGGCGCGACACCATGGGACGCAGCTCCGACTCGCAAGGGTCGGTACTGGTGCTGCTACCCGAGCAGCAGTCGTCGTAGGCATGGATACGCTACGCACAACCCTGAACAAGATTCCAACCCTGCCGGCCGCGGTACAGGACGTCATCGCAAGTTTTGACAATGCCGATATCGAAGTCCAGGCGCTGGCCGAAAAAATCAGCCAGGACCAGGGGTTAAGCGCAAAAATTCTGCGTGTGGCGAATTCGACCTTTTACGGTTTGCCGCGCCAGGTGGGGTCGATCTCCAATGCGGTGGTGGTGCTTGGTTTCAGTACCGTGCGCAGTCTTGCGCTGGCTGCCGGTATCGCGGGCGTGTTTCCCGCCAGCAGCGCGACCTTTTCCTGGCCCGGTTATTGGAGAAGAAGCATGGCAGCGGCTGTGTATGCCCGCGCTCTGGCGAAATGTCTCAAGCTGAATCCGGAAATCGCATTCACCGCCGGCCTGTTTCACGACATCGGTTTGGCGGCGCTGGCTTTCGGCGCTCCGCAACAACTGGCGGCAGCGCAGGCTGCCGCCGGAACCGGCGATTTGCTCGCCGCCGAGAGGGCGCTGCTGGGGTTCGACCATGCTGTGCTGGGCGGTGAAGTGGCCAGGCTGTGGTGTTTTCCTCCCGCCATCGAACATGCGATTCGCCATCATCACGATGCTGCTGCCGGGGAGGGCGAGCCGCTGTTCCTGGTGACGCATGCCGCTTCCCTGCTCTCCCTGGCGGCGGCAGATGGCGTGGCACCGGATATGGAGGGGTGTTTGCCGCAGCCATTGCTTGCTGCCCTGGGGCTGGGTCCGGAACAAATGTGCAGCTGCATGCCGCATATGGACGAAATCATGGCCGCCTGCGCGGCTCTGCTGTCACCATGAGGGGGAGTCAATGTCGTTTGATCGCATGACCAAACTGTCCTGGATTTACGACCTGTATCGTCTGGGGCAGTCTCCGCTGCTGCTGCAGGACCCGTATAAGATTTACCAGCAACTGCTGCTGCATATCGTCGCCGGTTTCGATGCCCGCAGCGGTTCCCTGGCCATGCTGGGGGACGGCCAGGACCTGGCTATTGTCGCCGGCATCGATTTGCCGGCGGGGGTGATCGGCAGCACTGTTCCGCTCGGTAGCGGCGTGCTGGGCTGGGTGGCGCAAAACGGCCAGCCGCTCCTGATCAACGGTGATTTCGACGCCAGCAAGTTCCCCGGCATCCAGCGCCGGCGCGAGCAGGCGGCGCCCAGTTCGGCGCTGTGCTGGCCGCTCAAGCTGCAGGAACGGGTGATCGGCGCCTTGAGCGTCAACCGTCCTGCGGAAAAGCCTGCCTTCGACGAAAACGACCGCGAACAGGGCACCGCCCTGCTCAACCTCGCCAGCCTGGCGCTGGAGAACATCCATCTGCGCCTGGAACAGCAGCACCGCATCGCGGAATTGCAGGTGACCAACCAGAAACTCGCCGATGCCCAGGACCAGCTGATGCAGGCGGAGAAAATGGCCTCCATCGGCCAGCTTGCTGCCGGGGTGGCGCACGAGATCAACAATCCGGTGGGCTATGTCGCCTCCAATCTCAGCGCCCTGGGGCGTAGCCTGAACGACCTGCTGGCCGTGCTCGATGCCAGCGAACGGCTGGAAGGCAGCATCTCCGGCGATTCCCCGGAGCTGCTGGCACTGCGGGCCTTGAAGGAGAAGGTGAATCTCGGTTATCTGCGCGAGGATCTGCGCGACATCCTGGCGGAATCGAAGGAGGGTCTGGAGCGCGTGAAGAAAATCGTGCTCGACCTGAAAACCTTCTCCCACGTGGACGAGGCGGAATGGAAGGAGGCCGACCTGCACGTCGGGCTGGAAAGTACGCTCAACATCGTGTGGAACGAACTCAAGTACAAGGCTGAAGTGGTCAAGGAATATGGCGTGCTACCGGAAATCGAGTGCGTTCCCTCCCAGCTCAACCAGGTGTTCATGAACCTGCTGGTCAACGCCGCGCATGCCATCGAGAGCCACGGCACCATTACCATACGCACCGGCCTGGAAGGGGACAGGGTGTGGGTGGAAGTGTCCGACACCGGCAAGGGCATCGCGCCCGAAAACATCGGTCGCGTGTTCGATCCCTTCTTCACCACCAAGCCGGTGGGCAAGGGGACCGGCCTCGGCCTGTCGCTTTCCTACGGTATTGTGAAAAAGCACCACGGACAAATCGATGTGGAAAGTACGCCCGGTCAGGGCACGACTTTTCGCGTCTGGCTGCCGTTGCGGCAGGATGCCATTTCCAAATCTGAATAGTTGGACCCGATTCTGTAGGAGCAGCGGAATGAATCAAAATGTATTAATCCAGGCTGACGCCTATCCCTGGCAAGCACTTAGGGAACAATGCCGCCAGGGACCCCGCCCGGGGCAAGACGAGGCGCGGCTGCGCGAGGGGCTGTGCCGTGCGCTGGATGAACAGGCGAAGGAACTGGAGCTTTCCAGCATAACCGTCTCGCGACTGATGCAGCAGGTTTTCGCGGTGGATCAGCACGCCATCATCAGCATTGCTGACCAGCATGGTGCCATCCTGTACGCCAACGAAAAGTTTTGCGAGACATCCCAGTACACGCTCGATGAACTGCTGGGGCAGAATCATCGCATTGTCAATTCTGGTTATCATTCCCGGGCCTTCTTCGCCGACCTGTGGAACACCATTTCCAGAGGCGAGGTTTGGCGCGGGACGATCCGTAACCGTAATAAAAGCGGCAATTACTATTGGGTAGAGAATACCATCGTGCCTACCCCCGTACCCGGCGGCAGCGGTTACCATTATGTTTCCGTGCGCACCGATGTGACCGCGCTCAAACTCTACGAAGATAATTTGAAGGCGGCCAATGAACGGCTGGAGCAACGGGTGGCGGAACGCACCGCCGAACTGGAGCAGGCCAAGAATGCCCTGGAAGCTGATATCGATGCGCGGCGCAAGGTCGAGGCCAAGCTGCAACACGAACAGGAAGAACAGCGCAAGCTGATCGCGGAACTGCACAATGCACACGGCCAGTTGCTGCAATCGGAGAAAATGGCCTCCATCGGCCAACTGGCGGCCGGTGTGGCGCATGAAATCAACAATCCGATCGGCTACGTGCATTCCAACCTGGGCAGCCTGGAAAAATACATCGAGGACCTCATGACGATCCTGGACGCCTTTGAGGCGGCGGAACACGACCTTCCCGCCGGCAGCGAAGCCCAGGGCAGAATACAGGCGCTGAAGGCGCGTTTCGACCTGAATTTTCTCAGGGAGGATATTCCCAGCCTGATGGCCGAATCGAAGGAAGGCATCACGCGCGTGCGGAAGATCGTCCAGGACCTCAAGGATTTTTCCCATGTGGACGAAGCCGAATGGCAGATGGCCGATTTGCACCATGGCCTGGACAGCACCCTCAATGTGGTTTGGAACGAGCTCAAATACAAGGCCACGGTGGCCAAGGAATACGGCAGCCTGCCCGAAATCGAGTGCATTCCCTCCCAGCTCAACCAGGTGTTCATGAACCTGCTGGTCAATGCGAGCCATGCCATCGAAAGCAGCGGCACCATCACCATCCGTACCGGTACCCTGGATGACCAGGTTTGGGTGGAGGTTGCCGATAGCGGCAACGGCATTGCTCCGGAACATCTCGAACGGATTTTCGAGCCGTTCTTTACCACCAAGCCGGTGGGCAAGGGGACCGGGCTGGGGTTGTCGCTTTCATACGGGATTGTCAAAAAGCACCACGGCCGGATCGAGGTCGAGAGCGAGGTCGGCAAGGGAACCACTTTCCGCGTGTGGCTACCGGTAAAACAGTCAGATCGGATATGATGAACGGTATGCCAAACGATAATGACCCTCAATCTGTCGCCGCTCCCGCCACCTTGCTGTTCGTGGATGACGAACCGAATATCCTGAGCGCGCTGAAGCGCCTGTTTCGTCCCATCGGCTACCGGATATTTACCGCTGGCGGCGGCGCGGAAGGCTTGGCGCTGCTGGAGCAGGAGGCGGTGGATTTGGTGATCTCCGACATGCGCATGCCGAACATGGATGGCGCGCAGTTCCTCGAGCAGGTGCGGCACAAATGGCCCGACACCATGCGCATTCTGCTCACCGGCTATGCCGACGTGAGCTCCACCATCGCCGCCATCAACAAGGGCGAAATCTTCCGCTACGTCGCCAAGCCCTGGGATGACAACGATATCGTGCTGCTGGTGAAGCAGGCGCTGGACCTCAAGAACCTGGAGCAGGAGAAGCGCCGTCTGGAAGAACTGACGCTGCGCCAGAACGATGAACTCAAGGAATTGAACGCCAGCCTCGAAACCAAGGTGTTGGATCGTACCCAGGAAGTTCGTCAGACCATGGGTTTCCTGGAACTGGCCAACAGGAAGCTGAAGGAAAGTTTCATCACCTCGATCAAGATTTTTTCCAATCTGATCGAACTCAGGGAGCGCAGCCTCGCCGGCCATTCGCGCCGCGTGGCCGATCTGGCGCGTACCCTGGCCAAGCACATGAAGCTTACCGACAGCGAGGTGAACGATATTTTCGTCGCTGCCCTGCTGCACGACATCGGCAAGATCGGCCTGCCCGACAGGCTGTTGAGCAAGCCTTTCGTTTTGCTGGCCGGAGAGGAGCGGGAGCTGGTGCTGCGCCATCCCGCCACCGGACAGGCGGCGCTGATGGGGCTGGAGCAGATCCATGGCGCGGCCAAACTGATACGCAGCCACCACGAGCGCTGGGACGGGATGGGCTTCCCCGACGGGCTGTCGGGCCTGTCGATTCCCATCGGCGCGCGCATCCTGGTGCTGGCCAACGATTACGATGCGGTCCAGATTGGCACCCAACTGAGCAAGCGCTTGAACCAGACCGAGGCTGTGGCTTATATCGTCGAGGGTCGCGGCAAGCGTTACGACCCCCAGGTGGTCGACGCCTTTTCCGCCATCATGGGCGGACAGGGCAGCACCGAGCCGCAGGAGGTGGCGTTCAAGACCCCGCAGCTTCAGCCCAGGATGATCCTGTCGCGCGATCTGGTCAGTCCGGAGGGGATCATGCTGCTGTCCAGGGATCACGTACTGACCGAAGACATCATTGAGCAGATTCGCAACTTCGAACGCTCGTCCGGACGCGCTTTGACTATCCATGTACGAGCCAAGAAATAAGGAGCGCCTTTATGTATCGCATCATGCTGGTAGACGACGAGGAAAACATTCTCAAGGCGCTGCGCCGTTTGCTTACAATTACGCCTTGCATCTACGATGGGCTGGAATACAAGCTCAAGGTGGATATCTTCACCTCTCCCGCCGAGGCGCTGGAACACGCCCGCCACACCGCAGTGGATCTGGTGCTCTCGGATTATCGAATGCCGGGCATGGATGGCGTGAGCTTTCTCAAGGCGTTCAAGGAAATCCAGCCCCATGCGGCGCGCCTGATACTGTCCGGTTACGCTGACCTCAATGCTCTGATGGGTGCCATCAACGAGGCGCAAATCTACCGTTTTCTCAACAAGCCGTGGAACGACTACGAACTGGTGTCGAGCATTGCCCAGGCGCTGGCTTATCGCGACCTGATGATGGAGAACCAGCAACTGGCTGACCAGGTACGTGTCGAAGCCGGTGCCATGACGCCCCAGGAGCTGGAGCGGCGCCGTCTGGAAGAACAAGAGCCGGGCCTCACCAGCGTCAACTGGGGGCCGGATGGCTCGGTGATCCTGGACGATGCTGGCGAGTCAGGCGGAATGTAGGCTGGCAAAGCGTAACGTGCCCAACATGCGACTCTGAAAACCATGTCTGAATTCGATCCCCAATCCAACAAGCTGACCATCAAGCTGGTCTACTATGGTCCGGCGCAAAGCGGCAAGACCACCAATCTGATGAAGCTGCACGATCTGGTGGCGCCGGACATGAAAGGCGAAATCATGACGCTGGAAACCCAGAACGACCGCACCCTGTTCTTCGATCTGCTGCCGTTGGGATTCCGCGCGCCTTCCGGCTTGTTGGTGAAGTTCCGCCTTTTTACCGTGCCGGGCCAGGTGGCCCACGACGGCACGCGCAAGGCGGTGCTGTCGCGCGCCGACGGCGTGGTGTTCGTGGCCGATTCGCAGCAGAACCAGAGCGTGAACAACGGCGAGGCGTTCCAGAACCTGGCGGAGAATGCGGCGCGGGTAGGGCTCGATTTCGACCAGCTGCCGCTGGTGGTGCAGTTCAACAAGCGCGATTTGCCCCACATCCTGAGCGAGGAGGACGTCAAGGCGCGCTGGCAGTCCGCTCCCTGGCCGCTGTTGTTTTCCTCCGCCCAGGAGGGGAGCGGCGTGCGCGAAACCTTCGCCGCGCTGCTGCGCCAGGTGTATCGCGCGCTGGACCCGGAATACCACTTGCAGGAACAGCATGGCCTGGACGAGGAAGGCTTCGTGAACGGGGCGCTGGGGTGAACAACATGGAGCCCAGCGCGCTTGCCGCCTTCGACCGCGAGTTCGGCCTGGCCGAGCTGCTTGCCGGCATCCCGCGCGAGAAGCTGCAAAAGGCGCTGGTGCTGTTGCTGGGCGGGGCGCTACGCTTGCTGGATGCCAACGGCGCGGTGCTGATGGGTGCTGCCGAAGCCGCGCCTGGTGCCAGGCGTGCCCCGCTGGCGCTTGAACTGGAACCCATCGGTTATCTCGAATGCGCCTGCGCCGACGAAGCGCGCCTGAAAAGTGCTATTTTGATGCTGGAACTGCTGCTGCGCGGCGTGGCGCGCTACAAGATGGCCTCCGGTCTGCACCTGGAAGCGGTGCAGGCGGATTATGAAACCCTCAGCCGCAAGCATGCCGCGTTGGAGGAGTCGGAAGCGCGCTACAAGGCGCTTTCCGAACAGCTGGAACAACGGGTGCGGGAACAGGTCGAGGTGATCGAGGACACCAGCCGCCAGCTCTACCAGGCCGAGAAACTGGCCTCGGTGGGGCGGCTTGCCGCCGGCGTGGCGCACGAGATCAATAATCCCATCGGTTTCGTGCGCAGCAATCTTTCCACTTCCTTGTCCTACGTCGCCAAGTTCGCCGCACTGGGCGCGGCGCTCAAGTCGGGTCTGGCGGTGGAGCCGCGCTGGAATGAACTTGACCTGGATTTCGTGCTCGAAGACTTTGCCGAGTTGCTCCAGGAAAGCGTTGCCGGCATCGACCGCGTGGCGCACATCATTGCCGACCTCAAGGGCTTCTCCAATGTGGACCGCGGCGAGGAGGAAATGGCCGACCTCAACGACAGCCTGCGCCAGGCGTGCAGCGTGATCGAGGGTCAATTGCCCCGGGGCGTGACACTGGTGCGGGAGCTCGGCGAGATTCCGCGCCTCCTGTGCCTGCCCGGCTATCTCAACCAGGCTTTTCTCAATCTGCTGGAGAACGCGGTGCAGGCGGTGGCACGCGGCGGCGAGGTGAAAGTCCGCTCGGAACAGGTCGGCGACGAGATTCGCATCAGCGTCAGCGACAACGGCCCTGGTATTCCGGCGGACGTGCTGCCGCGCATTTTCGAGCCTTTTTTTACCACCCGCGATGTGGGACAGGGAACCGGCCTCGGCCTGCCCGTGGTGCGGGATATTGTCCAGGTCCACGGCGGACGAATCGAGGCCGAAAGCCGGGAAGGGGTCGGTACCACCATGAAGATTTATTTGCCGGTTTAAGGGTGGTCGTGTCCGGATGGGCGTACCCGTCGAATCGCAAAAAACAGCCCCAATGAGGTGAATGCTATGGCGCACATACTGCTGGTGGATGATGAACAAAATGTCTTGAATGCTTTGCGGCGCGAGTTATCAGGGGACCATGAGGTGGAAACTTTCACCTCTCCTCGGGAAGCGCTGCAACGCGCCATGGCTACGGAATTTGATCTCGTGGTGACGGATTACCGCATGCCTGATATGGATGGGGTTTCCTTTCTTGAAACATTTGCCCAAAGCCAGCCTGACGCCATGCGTCTGATTCTGAGCGGCCAGGCTGATCTCGATGCGCTGACCAAGGCGATAAATATTTCCCATGCTTACCGCTTCTTGTCAAAACCATGGGATAAATTCGACCTGAAAGCCAGTATCGCGCAAGCGCTCAACTACCGGGAAGCGATGCTGGAAAATCGGCGCCTTGCAGCGGCCTACCGGCAACGCTATGGCGCTACGCCAGCAGCGCAAACACGCAAAACCTACCGCATATTGCTGGCGACCGGCGAAGCCAAGGATGCGGCGTTGATGACGCACGAATTAACTTTTTCGTCCTCTCGAGAAGTGATGCATGGCGTAGCGCCCTATGGAAAGCCCCGCAGCACCTTCTACAGCGGCGAGGATTTCCAGTCCGAAGTGGATTGTTTTACAACGCAGCAACAGGTGCTGGGACAGTTGGAGAAGCAGGTTTACGATTTGCTTATCATTGATTTGCAGATGCTGGACGGGGGCCAGCTGAGTTTCCTTGCTGAAATGCGCAAGCTCAGCCCGGAAAGTGCGTGCGTCCTGGTTGGCGCAGCTGTGGATATGGACACCCTCACCAGCGCCATCAATCAGACGCAAGTTGATGATTTGATCAAACGACCCTGGAACGCGTATGAATTGAAAGCGGTGGCGTTGCGCGCGCTTCGCTACCGCGATTTGCGTCTGGAGAATCGTCGTTTGGCCGACATGTTCCGTCAACATGAAAATGCGATTGGGCATCCGGGTTAAGCCGATCATGTCCAGCTACGCTTCCCTTTTTACCGGCGCCCCCGCCCAGGCATCCAGCTCGCCGCAGCCGCGGCAACAATACCGGCTGCTGCTGGTGGATGACGAACCCAATGTGCTGAAGGCCCTGCAGCGGGTATTCCGGCAGGAGAACTACCTGGTCGCCACCGCGCCCACCGCGGGTGAAGCCTTGCAGCTGATGCGCCAGGGCGCATTCCAGCTGGTCATCAGCGATTACATGATGCCCGGCATCAATGGCGCGGATTTTCTCAAGCAGGTCAAGGCGCTCTATCCCGACACCATCCGCATCATGCTCACCGGTCATGCCGATACCGGCGCCGTGATGGGGGCCGTCAACGAGGGCGCGGTTTACAAGTTCATCCTCAAGCCGTGGAACGACGACGATTTGCGTGTCACCGTGGCGCTGGCGCTGGAACAGCACGACCTGATCCTGAAGAACCACGCCCTGCAGCAGGACAACGCCAATAAATCCAAGGAAATCAGCGCGCTATCCAAGCTTGCCGTGACCAACCGCAGCCAGCTGGCGATCATGCTCAACAAACGCGGCCTGCTCAACGACAACCAGGTGCAGGAGTTGCACCGCGCGCAGCAGAAGCACAAGGAGCCGGTGCTCAAGCTGCTGATGGACAAGGGCTGGGTGAATGAACGTCAGGTTCGCGACCTGCTGCGCGAGGAGCTGCTGTTCGAGGAAGTGGCGCTGGCGGAGTTCCGCATCGACCCGGCGGTGGCGGCGCTGATTCCGCACAGTTTCTGCGAGCGCCAGCTGGCGGTGCCCTTGAAACTCGACGGCCGACGCCTGATGCTGGCGCTGGCCGACCCGCTCGACGCCGGTCTGATCGACGATCTGCGCTTCACCTCGGGCCTGGAAATCCAGGTGGTGATGGCCGACATCGCGGCGATCAAGGCCAAGATCGATGAGGTCTACGGCGCGGAGGCCAATTTCGAGGATCTGGAAACCCTGGTGTCCAGCGCGGATCCCTACGAAGGCATCGAGGTGGTGATCGAGGACGACGAGGAAACGCCCTCGCTGGAGGAGCTGCTGCGCGGCACCGAGGAACCGCCCGCGATTCGCCTGGTCAACGCCATCATCCTGGAGGCGATCCGCCTCGGCGCCTCGGACATCCACATCCAGCCGCGCACCAAGAGCGTGGTGGTGCGGCTCAGGATCGACGGGGTGCTGGTGGACAAGATACAGATCCCGCACCAGATGCACCAGTCGCTGGTGTCGCGCCTCAAGGTGATGTCCGAACTGGACATTTCCGAGCGTCGCCGCCCCCAGGACGGGCGTCTGATGGTGAAAACGCCGCTGCGCGTGGTGGATCTGCGCCTTTCCACCCTGCCCACCATCAACGGCGAAAAAGTGGTGATGCGCATCCTCGACCGCAATTCCGCGGTACATAGCCTGGACGGCCTGGGTTTCGGGCCGCAGGCATTGCGCCAGATCCTCGACATGGTGGACAAGCCGCAGGGCATCATCCTCGCCACCGGGCCGACCGGCTCGGGCAAGACCACCACGCTGTATTCCCTGTTGCAGCACAATGCCACGCCGTCCAAGAACTACGTCACCATCGAGGATCCGGTGGAGTATTACCTCGACATGGCGGGCCAGGTGTTGGTGAAGGAAAAGATCGGCCTTACTTTCCCGCTCATCCTGCGCTCTATCCTGCGCCAGGACCCGGACGTGATCCTGCTGGGTGAAATCCGCGATTTCGAGACGGCCGAGGTGGCGTTCCACGCCGCGCTCACCGGCCACCAGGTGTTCTCCACGCTGCACACCAATTCCGCCGTGGCGACCATTTCGCGTTTGCTCGACCTGGGCCTCAAGCCCTTCGTGATCGCCTCCGCGCTACAGGGCATCATTGCGCAACGTCTGGTGCGCAAGATTTGCGACCACTGCCGCGAACCCGTCGCACCCGACACCCGGCTCCTGTCCCGCCTGGGCGAGCCGTTCCGGCGTGCAGGGCTGCATGTGTTCCGCGGCAAAGGTTGCCCGGAGTGCCACGATAGCGGCTACAAGGGGCGGCTCGGAATATACGAGGTGCTGACCCTGGACGAACAGTTGTGTCACCTCATCGGAACCGGCGCCAGCGTGCTGGAAGTGAACCAGGCGGCGCGCCAGAGCGGCCTGGTTTCCCTGGTCGAGGATGCGCGCGACAAGGTGGACCAGGGTTTGACCACCGCGGAAGAAATATTGCGGGTGCTGGGTCCGCAGTGAATCGATGAAGGAGCGAGCAATGGACATGACGGCAAGCGCTGAAAAATTCGAGACATTCGCCTGGAACGACAAGTTCAGGACCGGTATCGAGACGGTGGACAGCCAGCACCGCAAACTGGTCGACCTGATCAACCGCCTCGGCGCGATCTGCATGCATCAGGCCGGCACCGAGGAACTGGGCGGGATTTTGACCGAACTGGCCAATTACACCGTCTACCATTTCGATACCGAGGAACAACTGATGCGCGAGCGCCACGTCAGCGCCGCACATCAGGAGGCTCACCTCAAGGCACACCAGCACTTCACCGCCCAGGTCGGCGTGGCGGCACAGATACTGCTGCGCGCCACCGACGTCACCCAGCAACTGGTGGTGCCGCTGCTGGAATATCTGACGCGCTGGCTGGTGCACCATATCCTCGGTCAGGACACGCGCATGGCACAGGAAATCATGGCGCTGGAAGCGGGCGCGAGTCCCGACGAGGCGGTGCGCAAGGCGAATGCATACATGACGCAGTCGGCCAATGTGCTGATGGAAGCGCTCAACGAGATGTACGGCAAGCTCGGCGACAAGACGCTGGAGGTGATGCAGAAGAACCAGGAGCTGGAAGCGGAACGCCATGCCCTGGAAGAGCGCGTCAATCAGCGCACACAGGATTTCCAGCAGCTCAACGAACAGCTTCTCGCCTACAGCCTGGAACAGCAGGAGCTCAACGAGAAACTGGAAACCGCGCATACCCAGTTGCTGCAATCCGAGAAGATGGCTTCCATCGGCCAACTCGCCGCCGGCGTGGCGCACGAGATCAACAACCCGGTGGGTTTCGTCAATTCCAACCTGGGAACGCTGGAAAAATACATGGCCGACCTGTTCAAGGTCATCGCCGCCTACGAGCAGGCCGAAGCCAGGGTCGGCGTGCAGCTTTGCACCGAGGTGGCCCAAGTCAGGAAAATGGTGGACCTCCCCTACCTGATGGAAGACATCCCCACCCTGGTCAAGGAATCGCGCGACGGGCTGACGCGGGTCAGACAGATCATCCAGGATCTCAAGGACTTCTCCCACGTGGACGAATCCACCTGGCAGCATGCCAACCTCGAGAAGGGCATGGACAGTACCCTCAACGTTGTGAACAACGAGATCAAGTACAAGGCCGAGGTGGTCAAGGAATACGCAGGACTGCCCGAGGTGGAATGCATGCCGTCGCAGATCAACCAGGTGTTCATGAACCTGCTGGTCAACGCCGCCCATGCGATCGAGGAACGGGGCGTGATCACCATCCGTAGCGGCGTCGAAGGAGTGGAAGTCTGGCTGGAAGTGGCGGATACCGGCAAGGGTATCGCGCCGGAGCACCTCAATCGTATCTTCGACCCCTTTTTCACCACCAAACCGGTGGGCAAGGGCACCGGCCTCGGGCTGTCGCTTTCCTACGGCATTGTGCAGAAGCACGGCGGCCGCATCGAGGTGAGCAGCGAAGTCGGCAAGGGCACCGCGATGCGGGTGTGGCTGCCCTTGCGGCAGGAGGGGCAGGCTACGGCCTGAAGTGATGCGGCCAGCCGGAGTAGCGGCCGTAGCGCATGCCGATGTGGACGTGCGGATCAGTACAATCTGATACCTCCGGGCTTCAATTCCGTCCCAACATGGACAATGTATATCCAGGCGCCATGAATCTGCCCGTGCGGTGGCTCGCGCCAGCGTCAAGACGGGTGACTACCAACAACCACGTAGGAACAGGAAAAAATTCCCCGACTTCAGGCTAATGGAAACCCCGATGGCGTGGAAGGTCTGATAAATGTAGGCTTGTATGCTGCAATGCTGCAATGCTGCAATGCTGAAATGTTCAAGCCTGTGCGTGCCGTTGTAATCCAAGTATGCGCGAACGTGTGGCGACTCAGGCTTTGCTTTTCAGGGAGATGGGTTTGCACGCTCTCGATACGAATAGTTCCACACAAGCCAGCGCTCCACGGGCTACCGTCCTCATTGTGGACGACGATCCGGGGAACTTGGGCGCCCTCGGCCGGCTGCTACATCCATACTACGATGTTCTGGCAGCCCCCTCCGGGGAGCGAGCGTTAGAGATAGCCGCTGGTGCGCGAAAGCCGGATCTGATCCTGCTCGATGTGATGATGCCCTGCATGGACGGCTATGCCGTGCTTGCTCGTCTGCGTGATAACCCTGCCACGCATGATATTCCGGTCATGTTCGTCACCGGGCTGGACTCCACCGAAGACGAAGAGCGTGGCCTCGAGCTCGGCGCGGTGGATTACATCGCCAAGCCATACCGCCCGCCCATCGTTCTGGCGCGAGTGCATACCCAGCTTGAGCTCAAACGTGCGCGCGACTGGTTGCGCGACCAGAATGCCTATCTGGAAGCCGAGGTGACACGGCGCATGCAGGACATTCTGCTGGTTCAGGACATCACCATCAATGCGCTCGCAGAGCTCGCCGAAACGCGCGATCCCGAAACCGGCAACCACATCCGCCGCACCCAGGAATACGTGCGCATCCTGGCGCTGCGCTTGCAGGCACATCCCCGGTTTTCAGACTTCCTGACCGACAAGGTTGTCGAACTACTGGCCAAGTCCGCGCCTCTCCATGACATCGGCAAGGTTGGCATCCCCGACCATATCCTGCTCAAGCCCGATAAATTGACTGCCGAGGAATGGGTCATCATGAAGACCCATAGCCTGTTGGGTGCCATGTCTATCGAACGGGCCGTGCGCAATGCAGACCGCCGCCTCGACTTTCTCGACATGGCGATGCAGATCGCCCATTTCCACCACGAAAAATGGGATGGCAGCGGCTACCCGGAGGGACTGAAATCGGATGACATCCCCATCCCCGCCCGACTGATGGCCCTGGCCGACGTGTTCGACGCACTAATCTCGCATCGCGTCTACAAGCCGCCGATGCTGGTGGAGCAGGCGCGGGAGGTCATCGTCAGCGAGCGCGGACGCCACTTCGACCCCGATCTTGTCGATGTTTTTCTCGCCGATTTCGACGAATTCGTACTCGTCGCCCGGCAATATGAGGAGGATGACGGTGCCTGCAACTGACATGGTGGTGCGCGCCAACGGCGAGACCTATTTCTTCCGCGACCACGGCCAGTTCGACCTGTTGCGCCTGCGCCTTGTGCCGGAGCTGATCAAGCGCCGCCGCGAGGCCAAAACCCTGCGCCTGTGGAGTGCCGGTTGCGCCAGCGGCGAGGAGGCCTATTCCCTCGCCATGCTGGTGGACATGCTGCTGCCGGCGCGCGACGGCTGGGACATCCTCATCCTCGGCAGCGACATCGAGCAGACCGCGCTGGGAAAGGCGCGGCGCGCACACTATGGGCAATGGTCGTTCCGCATGGTGCCGCCCGCGTTGCAACAGCGCTATTTCCGCTGCAAGGGTGACGAATGGGCGCTGGACGAGCGCATCCGCCGCATGGTGACCTTTCGTGCCGTCGACCTGATCTGCGAGCCGTTCCCCGGCGGGGAATTGCGGGACATGGATCTGATCCTGTGCCGCAATGTGTTCATTTACTTCGGTGCCGGCGCCGTGACCGCCGTCGCGGACAAACTGGCTGCCGCCCTGAACATGGGCGGCTACCTCATGACCGGCCACACCGAGCTGATCGGCCATCGCGTGCGGAATCTGCGCAGCAGACTGTTCGCCGAGGGCGTGGTGTATCAACGGGTTGAGCAAGCGCCTTATACCCCCCACCCTTTATGCCCTTCAGGGTGCAGCCCTTCCCCGAACCCTCCCCTCAATCCCCTCCCGCTTGCGGGAGGGGAGGCAATCGCCCCTTCCCCCGCTTGCAGGGGAAGGTTGGGATGGGGGTTGGCGGGGGAGGGTGGGGGCGCGCCGAACCTGGAAGGCCTGCTTGCGACGGCACGGGAATACGCCGACCGGGGCGAATACGATAGTGCCGAGCAGGCCGGACGCCAGGCGTTGGCGGTTGCCCCGCTCGCGGCCGGGGCGCATTTCCTGCTGGCGCAGCTGGCCCAACTCAGGGGGGATTTCGAGCGGGCCGGGGAACTGCTGGACAAGACCCTCTACCTCGATCCCCGTTGCGTGGCCGCCTACCTGGAACAGGCGGCGCTTTGCGAGCGCAACGATAAGTTGCCGCGGGCGCAGACCCTGCGCCGCGCGGCGCTGGACATCGTCCGCGCGCTGCCCGGCGACGCGGTGGTCGAGCCGTATGAAACGACCGCGGCAGAGATGGCGCAATGGCTCGCGCCATGAGAAGTCGCGCCAGCTACGCCGGCAGCATGACATTGACTTCTTTTCCGCCGGGTCTATGCTAAAAAATATATGCGAGGATGACGAGATGGATTCGCGGCCCCTGCTGATTTTCGATCTTGATGGCGCACGCTTTGCCCTGGATGCGACACGGGTGTGCGAATCCGTCTGGCTGCCCGAGCTGACGCCGGCCGAGGAAGCGCCGCCCTGGGTCGTCGGCCTCTTCAGCCTGCGCGGCCGGATCGTGCCCGTCGTCGACCTCCATCTGCGCTTTCACCATCCGGCGCGGCGCTATAGTCCCAGCGATCAGGTCGTGGTGCTGGACGCCGACCATCAGCCGATGGGGTTAATCGTCAGTGAAGTGATAGAAGTAATCGAGCTTCCCTGTGATGCAATCCAGCCGCCGCCCCAGTTCGAACCCGCTGCCACCGGCCATGCCCACCTGGTGGCGGGCGAGGCGCGCGTGGGCGACGAACTCGTGACCCTGCTCGATGTTTCCCGACTAACTCACCTGCCCGAGGGGCCTGAATTTGCCGAAGTGATGGAACTGTCGGCATGTGCCGGCTATTTCTGTCCGCAAGCCACTCCGCAGGAGCACGCGCTGTTCCACGCACGGGCCGTGGCGCTGCGGGAAGCCGCCGCCGAGGAGGAAGGCGAGCGCCTCGGGCTGGCGGTGGTGGAACTGGGCGGCGAATGTTTCGGCGTCGAGCTTGCGTCCGTGCAGGAATTTTGCGACATCGCCCAGTTGAGCCCGATTCCCTGCTGCCCGCCGCACATCCTGGGCGCCATGAACCTGCGCGGCAACCTGCTCACCCTGATCGACCCGCGCGCCGCGCTCAACCTGCCGCCTGCGGCCAGGGGCGGCAAGGCCGTGGTTGCTCGCCTCGGCGAGCAGGCGGTGGGGATCGCCGTGGATGAAGTGCATGACGTCGTCTACCTGCGGGGAGATGAATTGCAGGCGCCGCCGCCAGCGTTGCGAGAGCGTTGTGGGCTGGAAATCTCCGGCACCGCGCCGTATGCCGGCAGGACGATGACCGTACTGGACCTGCCCGCGTTGCTGGCGCGGGAAGAATGGATCGTCAACGAAAGCGTGTAAAGGTCTTGCCCCCACCCCAATCCTCCCCCGCGCTACGCGCAAGGGAGGGAGTTTTCGGCCCCCTCCCCCGCTGGCGGGGGAGGGTTGGGGTGGGGGCTGCTGCTGAGAATGGTACGGAATTTTGAACCGAATTAGGGAGAAAGCCATGTTCGCGAAAATGAAGCTGCGCCAGCGCATCCTGCTGGGTTATCTGGCCCCGCTCCTGCTGTTGCTGGGCGCTATGGGCCTGGTGTTTTTCAACCTGCAGAAGGCGACGCGCGCATCGGTGGCGGTAGAAGCTTCGCACCTGACCATGGACGAAGCCAAGGACCTCGCCTACAGTCTGACCAAGATGCAGCGCGCGGCGCGCGGTTATCTGCTGATGAAAAATCCGACCTCGCGCAAGACTTTTCTGGGCAGCGAAAAGGACTTCAAGGACGGCGGCGAAAAGCTCACCCACCTGGTAAAAGACCTGCAGCAGCAGGAGACCCTGCGCAGCATGCTAAACCTGGGACAAGACCTGATCAAACGGGACAACCAGTACCTGATCCTGGTGGACGGAGGCAAGCAGGCGGAAGCTTTGACGCAGTTCCGTTCCGGGGAGGGCATTAAGGAATCGGCAGAGATCGACTCACTATGGGGTCGTTTCAAGCAGCGGGAGATCGAGATCGTGAAGGAGCGCCAGGAAACCTATGAGGCAGCCATACGCGCAGTCACCAATTCGATCATCTATGGCATGTTGGGCGCCATCGCCTTGGCGGTTGCCATCGCCGTCTGGCTCGCGGCGGCGTTGAGCCGCAGCATAACTGCCAACGCCGCCCAGCTTTCCGCCGCCGCCAGCGAAATCGCCGCCACCATCGCCCAGCACGAGCGCACCGCCAGCCAGCAGGCGGCCGCAGCCAACGAGACTTCGGCCACGATCGAGGAACTGTCCGTCTCCTCGCGCCAATCGGCCGAGCAGGCGGCGAACGCGGCGGCGGTAGCGGAAAAGGCCGGCGCCGCCACCATGCAGGGCGATGAGGCCACCCGTCAGGCAGTGGTGGCGATGGGCGGCCTCAAGGACAAGATCGGCGCCATGGCCGAGCATATCCTGCACCTGGGCGAGCAGACCGGCCAGATCGGCAGCATCGCCACCGTGCTCAAGGATTTGGCCGGGCAGATCAACATGCTGGCGCTGAACGCTGCGGTGGAAGCCGCCCGCGCCGGCGAGCACGGCAAGGGGTTCGCTGTGGTGGCGAGCGAAATCCGCAAGCTCGCCGACGAGAGCAAGAAGTCGGCGGAGCAGACCGCGGTGCTGGTGGCCGATATCCAGAAAGCCACCAATTCCTCCATCATGATGACGGAAGAAGGCACCCGCACCGTTACCGAGGTGACCAAAACGGTGCAGAAGGTAGCCGAACTGTTGAATAACCTGGCCGACATGGCCGGAAGCGTCAACGAAAACGCCCAGCAGGTGATGTTGAACGCCAAACAGCAATCCGCCGCCTTCGGCCAGGTGGTGGAGGCGACCAACAGTATCGCTTCCGGCGCCAAGGAAACCGCCGCCGGCATCAGCCAGACCAAGGTGGGCGTGCAGCAGTTGAACGAGGCGGCGGAAAACCTCAAGGCGATCGCCTGATGCGGATATGCATGCCCCCACCCCAGCCCTCCCCCGCGCTGCGCGCAAGGGAGGGAGTATTTAGCTCCTTCCCCCGTTCACGGGCATCCCCATCTCTCCCTCCTCCGCTTGTCTCGCCATGGTCGCTGCGCAGCAGCGGGAACCCGGCGGGGATGCTCCTTGCGGGTGCGGGGGAGGGCTGGGGAGGGGGTAAGGATAAGGACAGAAAAACATGCGTAACCCCATAACCCAAAACCGGGCGCGCTCGCTAAGAAATCAGGCGACGGATACCGAGCGTCACCTTTGGCACTATCTGCGAAATAGGCAGCTTGGGGGCCACAGATTCCGGCGCCAAGTCCCTATCGGTGCCTATATTGCCGATTTTGCCTGCCTGGAGGCGAATCTGGTTATCGAACTGGATGGCGGGCAGCATCAGGAACAGGCGGAATATGATGCGCGCCGGGACCGGCAAATCGAGGCGGATGGGTTCCGGGTCCTGCGGTTCTGGGATAATCAGGTGTTCCAGGAAACGCAGGCGGTGCTGGAGGTGATTCTGCGGGCTTTGGAGAGAAAGGCTTGCCCCCACCTAAAGGGTGTGGGCAACGGCGACCAGGAAGAAATCGCGCCCCTCCATTCAGAGACCTCCGAACATATCCGGAGCACTCCATGATCGAAGACCCGGAACTGCACCGGCTGTTCAAGGCGGAAAGCGAGGAGCATCTCGCCCGCCTTGACGACGGTCTGCTGCGCCTGGAGAAAACGCCTGCCGACCAGCCGCTGCTGGAGGAGGTGTTCCGCGAGTCCCACAGCCTGAAGGGCGCGGCGCGCATGCTGGGTCTCGCCGGGATCGAGACTGCCGCCCACGGGCTGGAAACCATCCTCAACGCGGCGCGCAAGGGCGAGGTGCCGCTCACGCCGGAAACCATCGAGCACATGAACGCCGCACTGGTCGATCTGCGCCGGCACGTGCAGGAAGCGTTGGTAAGCGAGCCTGCGGCTACCTCTCTCCAAGCATCTGAAGTCCCCTCTTCAGTCTGCCCCCATCCCAGCTTTCCCCCGCATACGATTCCACATGGGCTTCAGCCCATAGTGGATCGGAGTCCTTTAGAGCTTGCAGGGGAAGGAGCGATTGCCCTCTCCCCCACTTGCGGGGGAGAGCTGGAGAGGGGGTCGCTTTTGCCGGTGCAGGAAGAACCGGAGAAGGGGCCAGCCCCCCTTCCCGCCAGACCTGCACCCGCAGCAAGCGAGCCTTTCCGCATCGAGACCGTGCGCGTGGAAACCCGCAAGCTGGACGATTTGCTGACCCAGGTGGGCGAGCTCTCGGTGATCCAGGGACGGGCGCAGCACCGGCTGGCGCTGATGGAGGAGCTGCTGGAGCAGTGGACGGCGCTGGAACGTGGCCGCGGCAAGCTCAGCGCCGGCCCGCCCGCGCGGCATGGAGCGGAGGGCGAGGCGCCGCTGCGCTTCGGTGGCCTGCTCAAGCAGGCGCGCGATGCGTTCTTCGACGACAGCGCGCGCTTGGAGTCCACCGTCAACCTGCTGGAAGATCAGGTGCGTAGCGTCCGTCTGCTGCCGTTATCCACCGTGTTTTCGCTGTTTCCGCGCATGGCGCGCGACCTGGCCAGGGAACAGGGCAAGGAAGCGGAACTGGCGCTCGAGGGTGGCGACATCAGCGTAGACAAGCGCATCCTCGAGGAAATGAAGGATCCGCTGATGCACCTGATCCGCAACGCCATCGACCACGGCATCGAACCGCCCGCCGAGCGCGAGCGGCTGGGCAAGCCACGCGGCGGCATGGTGCGGCTCTCCGCGCTGCGCGACAATGCCAGCGTGCTGCTGGAGGTACAAGACGACGGTCGCGGGCTGGACCTTGCGACGATCCGGCAGGAGGCGAGTAAGCGCGGCCTCCACGACGAGGCGACGCTCGCCGCCATGAGCCCGACGCAATTGCAGGAGTTGGTCTTCATGCCCGGCTTTTCCACCTGCGCCTATGTGACCGAGCTGTCCGGACGTGGCGTGGGCCTGGACGTGGTGCGGGTCAATGTCGAGCGGATGAAGGGCGGCATCCGCCTGGAATCCTCCACCGGCCAGGGGCTGACGGTGCAGTTGCGCCTGCCGTTGAGCCTCTCCACCTCGCGGATCCTGCTGGCGAGCGTGGGCGGACGACTCTACGGGCTGCCGGTCGAGTTCGTCCTTACCTCTCGGCGCGTGCGCGAGCAGGATGTTTTCACCCTGGAAGGCCGCCCCGCCGTCCTGCTGGACGGCAAGCCGGTGATTACCGCCCGCCTCGCTGATTTGCTGACTTTCCCCCACCCCAGCCCTCCCCCGCGCTACGCGCAAGGGAGGGAGCTTCAACTCCCTCCTCCGCTTGCGGGGGAGGGCTGGGGTGGGGGCATGTTGGCGTGCATCGTGCTGCAGGTGGGCGACGAGCGCCTGGGCCTGCTGACGGACGATCTGGTAGCCGAGGAGGAAGTGGTGCCAAAGCCGCTTGGCGCGCCGCTCAAGCGCGTGCGCAACGTTTCCGCCCTGGCCATGCTGGGCAGTGGCGAAATCTGCGCAGTGCTGAACCCCGCCGACCTGCTGCGCTCGGCACACAAAGCGGGCGCCCCCCAGCGCAGCGAGGAACACGAAATCCGGCACGAGGCGGCCAAGGCCGCCGTTCTGCTGGTGGAGGACTCGGTGTTGATTCGCGCCATGGAAAAACGCATTCTCGCAGACGGCGGCTATGAGGTGGTCACGGCGGTGGACGGCGTGGATGCGCTCAATGTCCTCGGCAGCCGCCCCTTCGCCGCGGTGGTGTCGGACATCATGATGCCCAACATGGATGGTCTCGCCCTCACCGCGCGCATTCGCGCAGAGCCGCGCTACAAGGATCTGCCGGTGATCCTGGTGACCACCCTTGCCTCGGACGAGGACAAGCGGCGCGGCCTCGATGCCGGCGCCAACGCCTACATTCCCAAGCCGTCGTTCGACCAGCGGGTTTTGCTGGATACTTTGAAGAGATTGATTGTGAGATGATTTTGAAATTATTTTCCCCTCCGCCGCCCTCCACCCCAGCCCTCCCCCGCAATCGAGGGAGGGTTGGGGTGGGGGCATCCGTGCCGATTCCGAGGTGACGAAATGATCCGCGTTCTATTGGTCGACGACTCCCCCATCGCGCTGCACATCCTGCAATGCCTGCTGTCCCACTCGCCCGAGATCGAGGTGGCGGGTACCGCCGCCAACGGCAGGGAGGCGCTGGATCTGCTGCCGGCCCTTAATCCCGACGTCATCTGCACTGATTTGCACATGCCGGTGATGGACGGGCTGGAATTCACCCGCGAGGTGATGGACAAATATCCCCGCCCGATTCTGGTGGTGAGCGTGTCGGTGGAGCCGGGTTCGCCCAATGTTTTCCGGCTGCTCGAGGCCGGGGCGGTGGACGTCTACGCCAAGCCGCGCGCCATCCTCGATGCGGATCAGGAGAAGCTGGCGAGGGAACTCGCCAGCAAGATCCGCATCCTTGCCGGCGTGCATGTATTCCGCCGCAACGGGGCGGCGCTGCGCGCCGCCCCACCCCAGTTGCCGATCCCGCCGCAACCCCGCGCCGCCGCGCGCATCGTGGCGATCGGCGCTTCCACCGGCGGTCCCCAGGCCCTGCGCATGATCCTTTCCGGCCTGCCCGCTGGTTTTTCGGTGCCGGTGTTGTGCGTGCAGCATATCGCCCATGGCTTCCTGTCCGAGTTGGTGGCGTGGCTGGCGGAGACCAGCCCGCTACCGGTGCGCAAGGCGGCCCAGGGCGAGGTGCCGCAGGCCGGCGTGGTGTATTTCGCGCCCGATAACGCCCATCTGGAACTGGACAACGGTGGGCGATTGAATCTCACCCAGGCGCCGCCCTGCGACGGTCACCGGCCTTCGGTTACCGCCACCATGCGCGCGGTGGCGCGCCAGTTTGGTTCCGCTGCCGTGGGTGTGCTGCTCACCGGCATGGGCCGCGACGGCGCCGAGGGCATGGCGGCCATCGCCGCGGCCGGCGGCGTCACCATCGCCCAGGACAAGGCGAGCAGCGTGGTTTACGGCATGCCCAGGGAGGCGGTGGCGCTGGGGGCGGCGCAGCAGGTGCTGTCCCTGGAACAGATCGCCCCGGCGCTGGCCGCGCTGGCGAACAGCCGCAACAGCGTGGGCGCGACGCCCTGAAGGAAGGAATCGACATGTCTGAACCAATCGAACCGTCCCATATCCTGATCGTCGAGGACAGCGCGGTGGAGGCGGAATTGCTGCGCCGCACCCTCACCAGGGCGGGATATGCGGTGAGCGTGGCACGGGACGGCGAGGAGGGGCTGCAGGCCGCGCGTGCGAATCGCCCCGATCTGGTGATGAGCGACATCAACATGCCGGTGATGAACGGCTACCAACTGTGTCGCGCGATCAAGTTCGACGATGAACTGTGGAATATTCCGCTGGTCCTGCTCACGGTGCTGTCGGAGCCGGAAGACATCATCGAGGCGATCAATTGCGGCGCCGATGCCTATGTCATCAAGCCCTTCGCCGAGACCAAGCTGCTCGACCGCATCCGTTCCCTGCTGGACGCGCCGATCGTGCGGCGGCGGACGGAAGAGCGGCGCGAGGAAGTGGTGGGATACGGCGGCAAGCGCTTCGCCGTCGCCGGCAGCGGCCAGCAGATATTGAACCTGCTGCTCTCGCTGTACGAGAACGCCCTCAACCAGAACCGCGAGCTGATGGCCATCCAGGCCCAACTCAACCTGCTCAATGAGAGTCTCGACGGGCAGGTACGCGAGCGCACCGCGGCGCTGCGGGAAAGCGAGGCACGCTTCCGCAATCTGGTCGAAACCACGAGCGACTGGATTTGGGAAGTCGACGAGAGTGCCGTGTATACCTACGCGAGCCCGAAGATCCGCGACATCCTCGGCTATTTACCCGAGGAGGTGATCGGCAAAACGACTTTCGAGCTGATGCCTGCCGAGGAAGCGCAACGGGTGGAGAAGCTGTTCGGCGCCCTCGTCGCGGCGCGGGAACCCCTGGTCAACCTCGAAAACACAAACCTCCACAAGGATGGCCATGAGGTCATCCTTGAAACCAGCGCCGTTCCCATTCTCGACCGGGATGGAAATGTTCGCGGTTATCGCGGCATCGATCGCGACATCACCGAGCGCAAGCGGGCGGAAGAGGCGCTGCGCGAAAACGAGCAGCGTTTCCGCAGCCTGTTCGAGTCGGCATCGGACCTGATCCATCTGATCGATCTGGAGGGGCGCATCCTGCAGACCAATCCCGCCACCCGGCATATTTCCGGCTACGCGGACTCGGAGCTGGTCGGGCACGTCCTGCGCGAATTCTTCACGCCGGCATCGCAACAGATTTTCGACCGGGAGTTTCCCATCCTGCGCGAACGCGGCAGCAACCGCCAGGAAGTGCAGTTCGTCACTAGGGGCGGCACCATCCTAACGCTGGACTGCCAGGCCGCCGCAGTGCGCGACGCGCAAGGCGCAATTCGCTTCTTCGTCGTGTATCAGCGCGACATCAGCGAGCGCAAGGCGGCGGAAGCGGCGGTCGAAAGCGAGCGACGCCGTCTCGATGCAATCCTGAAAACCGCGAGCGACGGCATCCACATCATCGACGCCGATGGCCTGCTGGTCGATGCTAACGATGCCTTCCTGAATATGCTCGGCTATGACCGGAGCGTCATCGGCCGCCTGCACATCTCCGATATCGACGCGCAAATGGACGCGGAGACCATCGTGGAGAACCTCCGCAAACTCATAGCGCGCCACGACACAGTGCTGATCGAAACCCGGCATCGCCGTTGCGACGGCCGGATCATCGATGTGGAAATCAATACACGCGCCATCGCGCTGGACGGGCGGGACTACATCTACTGTTCGTCGCGCGACGTCACCGAACGCAAGCGGGCCGAGGCGATCCAGCATATCCAGGCGCGTCGCGCGCATGCCTTGCTGGAACTCCCCCAGGCCGCCGAGCGGCTGGACGAGGTCGCATTCATGCAATACGGGCAGGAGCTGGCGGAACAACTGACCGGTAGCGAAATCGCCTTCGTTCACTTCATCAACGAGGACGAGGAGACCATCGAACTCATCGCCTGGTCGCGGCGCACCCTGGAACATTACTGCAAGGCGGTGTTCGACAGGCATTATCCGGTGAGCCAGGCCGGCATCTGGGCGGACGCCCTGCGCCGGAGGGCGCCGGTGGTGTTCAACGACTACGCGGCCTATCCGGACAAGCGCGGCCTGCCCGAAGGACATGCCGACCTGGCCCGGCTGATCAGCGTACCGGTAATCGAGGCGGGCAAGGTGGTCATGCTCGCCGGGGTCGGCAACAAGGCCGATCCCTATACCGATCTGGATGTGGAGTCGGTGCAACTGATCGCGGACAGCATTTGGCGCATCGTCCAGCGCCGCCGCACCGATGCCATGCTCAGGAAGCTTTCCCAGGCGGTGGAGCAAAGCCCGGAGAGCATCGTCATCACCGATCTGGATGCCAACATCGAGTATGTCAACGAGGCCTTCCTGCGGGTCACCGGCTATGGCCGGGAAGATGTGATCGGCAGGAATCCGCGCATCCTGCAATCCGGCAAAACGCCACGGGCAACCTGCGATGCCTTGTGGGAAGCACTTACCCACGGCGAGACGTGGCAGGGCGAGTTCATCAACCGGCGCAAGGACGGCAGCGAATACACCGAGGTCGCCAGCGTCACGCCGATCCGCCAGGCGGATGGCGGCATCAGCCATTACTTGGCGGTCAAGGAGGATGTCACCGAGAAAAAACGCCTCGCCGAGGAACTGGACCGGCACCGCCATCACCTGGAGGAGCTGGTCGAAATCCGGACGCGCGAACTGGAGGACGCCAAATTGGCTGCCGAGGTGGCGAGCGAGGCCAAGAGCGCCTTCGTCGCCAACATGAGCCACGAGATACGCACCCCCTTGAACGCCATCGTCGGACTCACTCACCTGTTGCGGCGCGGCCATGCCGACCCCGCGCAAAAGGAGAAGCTGGAGAAAATCGTCGATGCCTCCCGCCACCTGCTCTCGGTCATCAACGACATCCTCGATTTTTCCAAGATCGAGGCGGGCAAGCTGAGCCTGAATCTCGCCGATTTTGCCTTCGACCGCATGCTCGACAACGTTGTCTCCATGATCGGCCCCAGGGTACGCGACAAGCGCCTGGAGGTAGTCGTGGAGCGGGATGATCTGCCGCTGGTGCTGGTGGGCGATTCCACCCGGCTGGCGCAAGCACTGCTCAACTATCTTTCCAACGCCGTCAAATTCACCGAGCATGGAAAAATCACCGTGCGCCTCTCCAAGGCGGAGGAAACCTCAACCGACCTGCTGGTGCGCTTCGAAGTGACGGACACCGGCATCGGCATCGCGCCGGATAAGATCGCGGGCTTGTTCGCGGCTTTCGAGCAGGTCGATGCCACCACCTCGCGCCGCTACGGCGGTACCGGCCTCGGGCTCGCCATCAACCGGCGGCTGGCGCGCCTCATGGGCGGCGAGACCGGTGCAGAGAGCGTGCCCGGCCAAGGCAGCACTTTCTGGTTTACCGCCCGCCTCGGCAAGAGCAAACTTGGCCTGGAGGAATTGGCCGAGTCGCCAGCTGTTGCCGAGCGATGCCTGCAAGCCATGCCTGTCGGCGCTCGCATCCTGCTGGCCGAGGACAACCGGATCAACCAGGAAGTTGCGGTGGAACTTCTGGCCGGGGTCGGGCTGAAGGTGGAGGTCGCCAACGACGGGTTTGAGGCGATCGAGAAAGCGCGTGGCTGCGGCTACGACCTGATCCTCATGGATATACAGATGCCGGGCATGGATGGCCTAGAGGCGACGCGCGCCATCCGCGCGTTGCCCGGCTGCGCGACGCTGCCCATCCTGGCGATGACCGCCAACGCCTATGACGAGGATCGCCAGCGCTGTTACGAGGCCGGCATGAACGACTTCATCGCCAAGCCGGTCGATCCCGAGCAGCTTTTCGGCACGCTGTCGCGCTGGCTGCCGGCCGCAGCGATGCTTGTTCCCCCCGCCCCGGCCATAGCGGGGGCGCTTCCCGCCGAACTGGCTGCTATTCCCGGTCTGGACGCCGAGCGGGGTCTCAAGTTTCTGAACGGTCATCTGGCCACCTACCAGCGCCTGCTGCGCCGCTATGCGGTCGATCATGCCGACGACATGGCCCGGCTGCGCGAGCGCATGTCCCAGGAAGATCGGGACGAGGCAAGACGGCTGGCCCATACCCTGAAGGGCAGCTCGGGCAATCTGGGCGCGACCGGCGTGCAGCGCCTGGCCGCCGAACTGGAAACGGCGATCAAGGAGGGGCGCGACGCATCGGAAATCGATGCGCTGACCAGCGCTGTTGAAAGCGAATTGCAGCGCCTGACCGCGGCGATCTGCGCGGCCCTGCCGGAGGAGGCTGAGACCCCTTACGAGGGCGAAGTGGACTGGACGCTGGTGCGGCAGGTGCTGGCCGAACTAGAGCCTATGCTGGCGGCTTCCAGCATACGGGCCAATCAGGTCGTCGAGACCCACGGCGCGCTGCTCAAGGCCGCGCTCGGTCCCCTGGGCGCGGAACTGGAACAGCGCATCGAGCATTTTCTTTACCCGGAGACTTTGGATACACTGAAGCAGGCGCGGCGGGAACACCCGGAACTGAATTTGCAGCGAGGAGAATGAATCGAATGGACACCGACAAGCCTGTGGAGACGAATCGCCCAAGAATCCTGGTGGTGGACGACGATCCCTGCAATCTGGAGATTCTTGGCAGATTGCTCCAACCTCATTACGAGGTATTGGCTGCGCCTTCCGGGGAGTGTGCCTTGCAGATCGCGACCGGCCAACGGAGGCCGGACCTGATCCTGCTCGACGTGTTGATGCCGGGGATGGACGGCTACGCCGTACTCGCCCGCCTGCGCGACAATCCCGCCACCCGCGACATCCCGGTCATCTTCGTCACCGGGCTGGATTCGATTGCGGACGAGGAACGCGGCCTCGAACTCGGGGCGATGGACTACATCGCCAAGCCCTACCGCCCGCCCATCGTCCTGGCGCGCGTGCGCATCCAGCTTGAACTCAAGCGTGCCCGCGATTGGCTGCTGGACCAGAATGCATACCTGGAAGCGGAATTGGCCCGGCGCCTGAAAGAGAATCAACAGGTCCAGATTCAACTGCTGCAATCCGAGAAGCTGGCGGCCATCGGCCAACTGGCCGCGGGCATCACGCATGAGATCAACAATCCGGTAGGCTTCGTCACCTCCAATCTGGCATCCCTGGACGGCTACCAACGGGATGTTTTCGAAGTGATGGATGCCTATGAAGCCCTTGAGGACGCATGCGCGTCGGATGAGGCCGCGCTTGCGCATCTCCGCGCGCTCAAGCAGCGGAAGGAAATCGGCTTCCTGCGCGAGGATATCGCCCAGTTGATCGCGGAATCGCGGCAAGGCCTGCTTCGCGTGAGCAAGATCGTGAGTGACTTGAAGAATTTCTCCCGCGTGGAAAGCACCGATTGGGAGTGGGCCGATCTGCACAAGGGACTTGAGTCCACGCTCAATATCGTGTGGAACGAAATCAAATACCACTGCACCCTGAACAAGGACTACGGCGACGTCCCCGATGTTTACTGCAATCCCTCGCAGATCAACCAAGTGTTCCTGAATTTATTGGTCAACGCGGCGCAGGCGATCCCCGAAAAAGGCGAGATCACCATTCGGACCGGGAAGGCGGACGGAGAAGCCTTCATCGCAATCGCGGACACCGGCGCCGGCATCCCGCCCGATAACCTGCCGCGGCTCTTCGAGCCTTTCTTTACCACCAAGCCCGTCGGCAAGGGCACAGGACTTGGCCTCTCGATTTCTTATGGCATCGTGCAGAAGCATAGGGGGCGCATAGAGGTTGAGAGCACGGTGGGCAAGGGAACGACTTTCACCGTCTGGCTGCCGATCAAGCCAGCAGCCGAGTCGGAGAGTTGATGGGGGCGCGGTGAAATGTCCGGGCTAACACCTGAAGCGCCGCACAGCCTGGCGCAATTCCGGCAACTGCGCGTGATGGAGGCGGTCGTAGCGCAGCTTGATATAGAGCTCGGTGACGAGGCCGATTTGCGGCTCCAGATCGGGGCGCAGCCGGGATGCCCTGGCGGCGAAATCCGCCGGTCCCTCGTGGGCTAGCCTGATTATGCCGCGCCGCGCCAGTTTGGCGCAGAATTTCTCATAGGCAGCCCGCGCCGGGTCTATGTTCCGGCGCGGGATGTGCCACAGCATCCAGGCCGCGATACCCAGCAGCAGCGCGGCGATGCTGCTTACCAGCGCGATGGCCATGCCCTGCCACGATCCCAGCCCGGAATTGAAATGCGACAGGAAGCGCATCTGGCGCTCCTGGTCGTAGCCCAGCACCCACTGGTTCCAGTTGTTGTTGAACGCGTCCCACGACAGACGCGCGCGCCGCAGCCAGTCGGCATCCAGCTGGATCAGGGCCGGCGGCAGCTCGGTGGCGGGAAGGGCGCTGGCGATGCCGGATTCGATGCGCGAAGGGGACACGGCCGCCGTGGGGTCCACCCGCACCCAGCCTTCCTGTTCCAGCCACACCTCGGCCCAGGCATGGGCGTCGGACTGGCGCACGATCATGTAATCCCCCATCGGGTTAAATTCCCCGCCCTGGTAACCCGTCACCACTCGCGCCGGGACTCCGGCTGCGCGCATCAGGAACACGAAGGCGCTGGCGTAATGTTCGCAGAAACCGCGCCGGGTGTTGAAGAGGAAGTCGTCCACCGCCTGCGGCCCCAACAAGGGCGGGTTGAGGGTGTAAAAGAAGCTTTCCTCGCGGAACAATGCCAGGGCCCGGTTGGCGATGGCGCGCGGATCGTTGGTCGAGGCGCGCCATTGAGCGGCCAGTTGCTCCGCCTTGGGATTGGTTACGGGCAGACGTAGCGCGCGTTCCCACTCTTCATCGCCGAGGCTGGCGCCAAGCCGGTAGCGGGTGTGGGAAGTGAGGGCATAGCGCATGCGTTGCCGCACCGGTGCTTGCGCCAGGATCTGGAAGTCGGACGAGATGGAACTGTTGGGCGGCGGCGCGGCAGGCAGTTCGAGCGCGAACAGCCAGCGCTGGTTATGGGGCTCCAGCGTGACGGTATAGCTGGTGGGCGCTCCGCCCGGTGTCATCAGCGCCGCACCAGGGGGGGGCTGTTTGCGGGTGGTCCAGGTGCGACCGTCGTAATCCCACAACACCGGCCCGCGCCAGTAGCGCAGGCTTTTGTCAGGAGGCGGGCCGTCGAATTTGACCCGGAAGGCAATGGCATTGGAACGGATCAACTGGCTGATGGCGCCGGGGGACATGTTGTCCGAAAGCCCGGTCATGGCGGAAAAAGCGTCCTTGGGCAGGCCCCACAGCGGGCCGACGCGGGGGAACAGCACGAACAGTACCAGCATCAACGGCAAGGACTGTACCAGCAGTATGCCGGCCAGCTTCAGCCTGGGACGGGCGCCGAGCGCATGGTTGGTGTCGCTGTAGGCGATCATGGTGGCGGTGGTGACCAATACCGCCAGCAGCAGGTAGAGCGCAGTGGGGATGGACTGGGAGTAGAGAAAATGGGTGATGACCAGGAAATAGCCGAGGAAGATGACCACCATGAAATCTCGCAAGGTCTTCATTTCCATCAGCTTGAGGGCGAT
Organism: Sulfuricellaceae bacterium; assembly: GCA_031426915.1. Taxonomy (GTDB): domain Bacteria; phylum Pseudomonadota; class Gammaproteobacteria; order Burkholderiales; family Sulfuricellaceae; genus Sulfurimicrobium. Next base: position 107,194 of record JASJPB010000032.1, read on the forward strand.
CATGATGACCAGCAGCGCGACCCCGGCATCGCGTCCGAACAGGGTGTGGTAATGGGAAAAGATGCCCGCCGTCGCCGCCATTGCCAGCACCATCAGCAGCCATTTTTTCGGCATTGCGCTGGCGCGCCGTTCTATGGCCAGGCGCCACAGCCCAAGTGCCAGGCACAGCGGCCCCACCCATAGGGGCAAACGCTCCAGGTGGGGCGCGGCGGCCAGCGTGAGGGAGGTCAGCAGCCAGGCGAGGTTGGTCATGATCCTAGAAACCTCAGTTCATCTACCGCAAAGACGCGAAGGCGCAAAGTAAACAGGGGCATGGAAGTCATCGAGCATTCACCTGTCTGGTGACTGGGCATTTTTGGATAGAACATTGTTTTTACTTTGCGTTCTTTGCGCCTTTGCGGTTCAACTGCATTTATTAGGATGATTCAAACAGCGCCAGCGTTTCCAGGCATTGGCGCCGGTGTTCCGGACCGCTGGCGGGGGCCAGGGTGCGACCGGGCAGACGCAGGCCATAGCGCTGGCTCGCGGCGTCGGCGTCCAGCACCCAGCGCGTCAGGCGCGACAGCCTGGCTTCGCTGTCCATGCCGGGCAGGGTAGTCCAGTCCAGCCACAACTCCTGCTGTGCATCGCCGGAAAACTGCTTGGTGAGCATGCCTTGTTCGCGCGCCACCGCTTTCCACGCCACGTGGCGCAGCGAGTCGCCGTTGTGATAGGTGCGTAGACCGCTGAAATCATCATGTCCATCGCCTTGCAGCGCACCCTGGCCCGTTTCCGCCAGGGCCATGGGCAGCGGCAAATCCTCAGCTGCGGGGTGGGGATAGACCAGACAGCTCATATCCAGATTGAGATGGGTCCAGGCCCGCAACAGGCCGAGGGGAAAAGTGGTGAAGAGGGTGAAGCGGCCAGCCTGGAGCAGGCCCCGCTGGCTGGCATGCAGCGTGAATTCGAGACAGGCGGTCTGTCCGGGTACGATGTCCACGCAGCCCCTCGTATCTTTACCGATAGCGAGGCTGATGGCGTGGCGGGGAACCGGGCCGGGGTTGTCGAGGCAGACCTGGAAACGCGCCTGCTGGCCGGCGAACACCGGCGCGCTCTTGCCGGCGCCGACCTGGAGCCGGGCCAGGTTGCGGTAGGTGTGAAGGATGGAAACCACGCCCAGGCTGCCGAGCAGGAAAGTCAGCACGAAGGCCATGCTGTTGGCGTAGTTGATGGCGCCGAACAGCATCACCAGCAACATCAGCGCAAAAATCAGCCCGTGCCGGGTGGGCAGGATGTAGAGCCGGCGCTGGGTCAGCGTGATGGGTCCGGGCTCGATGCCGGGCCGCAGCACGCGCTCCAAGAAGGTGGGATGGCGCAGCGGGTTTAGTCGGGCCAGCCAGTGTGTCATCTCAGGGAATCGGGACCGATGCGAGCAGGTAGGCGGCCAGGGCTTCGCCGGTTTCGCCGCTGAATTCGCTGCCGGGGCGCAAGCGGTGGCCCGTCACGGCGGACAGCACGGCCTGCACGTCCTCCGGCAGCACGCTGTCGCGTCCCTCGGTCAGCGCCCACGCCTGGGCGCTGTGCAGCAGCGCCAGCGCGGCGCGCGGGGAAAGACCGCTGTGAAAATGCGGCGAGCGGCGGGTGAATTCCAGCAGCGCCTGGATGTAGTCGAGCAGCGCATCGGAGACGAAAACCCCGGCGGCGGCCTGTTGCAGCGCCATGAGTTGCGCCGCATCGAGGCAGGGTTGCAGCTCGGCCAGCAGTTCGCGTCGGTCCTTGCCCCGCAGCAGGGCGCGCTCCGCCTCGGGGTCGGGGTAGCCCAGTTCGATGCGCATGAGAAAACGGTCGAGCTGGGATTCGGGCAGCGGGAAAGTGCCGATCTGGTAAGTCGGATTCTGCGTGGCGATGACGAAAAAAGGTTCCGGCAAGGGCCGTGTTTCGCCTTCCACCGTTACCTGGTGCTCCTCCATCGCTTCCAGCAGCGCACTCTGCGCCTTGGGCGTGGCGCGGTTGATTTCGTCGGCAAGTATCAGCCGGGTGAACACCGGGCCGGGATGGAACTTGAAGCTGGCGCTGTCGCGGTCGTACACCGAGACGCCGAGGATATCCGCCGGCAGCAGGTCGCTGGTGAACTGGATGCGCTGGTAGTCGAGACCGAGGGTTTTCGCCAGCACGTGCGCCAGGGTGGTTTTGCCCACGCCGGGCAGGTCCTCGATCAGCAAATGACCGCGCGCGAGCAGGCAGGCCAGGGCAAGACGAATCTGCCGCTGTTTGCCGAGGATGACCCCGGATGCCTGCCCGATAGCCTGCTGGATGAGTTTTTGCGCCATGTTTTTTCCCGCTAATGACATCTGCTTGCAGTTGTCCTGCAACAGGATTATTGTAACCTTCGATGTCGTAGCCACCGCAACAAAAACCAAAGGGGAGGTGTCGCAATGAATCTGATCGATCGGGTCAAGAATATCCTGCTTCAACCCAAGGCGGAATGGGGCGTGATTGCCGCCGAATCCACGCCGACAGGCGATTTGTACAAAAACTATATTGTACCGCTGGCCGCCATCGGGCCGGCCGCGTCCATCATCGGCATGTCCATGGTCGGCATCAGCATGCCGTTCATGGGCACAATCCGGGTGCCGATCACCAGTTCCATCGCTCATGCCGTGACCAGCTATGTCCTGACCCTGGTGGGGGTGTTCATCATCGCGCTCATTATCGATGCGCTTGCGCCTTCCTTCGGCGGCGAGAAGAGCCAGGAGCAGGCGCTCAAGGTCGCGGCTTATGCCTCCACGCCGAGCTGGTTGGCGGGGATCGTGATGCTTATTCCGATGCTGGGGATCATCGGCCTGCTGGCGGCGCTGTATGGACTGTACCTGCTTTATCTGGGTTTGCCGCTACTGATGAAGGCGCCGCAGGAGAAGGCGGTTGCCTACACGGCGGTGGTCGTGGTGGTCGCCGTTGTGGTGATGATGGTGATCGGCGGTATCAGCAGCGTGTTCATGCCTGCGCCGAACATGCCGATGCCTGGTTTTACCCCTCCTTAAAGGGATTGCCGCCATAAAAATTTCAGTGTAAGCGAAAGAAGACATCATGAATAAATTACGGTTGTTGCCGCTTGTTGCGGGTATCGTTGTCGGTTTTCATCAGGCAGATGTGCTGGCGGCGGAAGGCACCAAGCCCTATTCCCATTACTGGATGAGCGTTTCCACGCAGAACATGACCATACCCGGCATGTCTGCCTCCGAGATGGGCATGCTCGGCGGGCTGATGGGCAGGGGTGGGCCGGGCATGGGGCCGCAGCGCGGCCTGCAGCTGCAACTGGTGTCGCCGCAAGCCACGCCGCCGGCGCCGGAGGCGGGGCATGACATTCCGCCCGGCCAGAACATGGGTCCGATGCTGCCCCTGCTGGTGCCGGAACGCGACCGGCCGGTGCGGATGGAACGGGGCGAGATGGAAGATCGACCTGGGGAAATGGAAAAGCCCAAGGGACGCATGCTGATTTACTGGGGCTGCGGCGACAAGGTGCGAGCCGGCCAACCGCGCGTTCTGGATATGGCCAAGGCCAGTCCGACGGATTTTGCCAAGATGATGTCCTCGCGCCAGCCCACGCGCCAGTCCCCGCCTGCACCGCGTTCCGGCTGGACCTATTCCGAGTGGCCCAACCGCGAGAACCAGCTTGCCGTGCCCAGGGACAGCTCGTTGCAGGGCGGACAGTTGATCCATGCCAACTATGCGCCCGAGATCCGTTTCAATATCGGGGCGCAGCAGGATTTCATGAATCCGGTGGAATTCACCTCGGTAAATGGCGGTCTGGCGGACAGCATTGCCTTCCAGTGGCGCTCCATACCCACGGCCATCGGTTATTTCTCCCTGGCCATGGGCAGCGGCGGCAAAGACGGCGATACCGTGTTCTGGTCCTCCAGCGAGGTGGCGGACATGGGATGGGGCCTGCTCGATTACCTGTCGCCCGGCGATGTGCGGCGCTTCATCAAGGAGAAAGTGGTGATGACGTCCGATACCACGTCTTGCGCCATTCCGCAGGGCATTTTCAAGAACGCTCAGGGCGCCATGCTGCAGTTCATTGCCTATGGCGACGAGCTCAACGTGGTCCATCCGCCTCGCCCGGCCGATCTGAAACAACCGTGGCAGCCGATCTGGAGCGCCAAGGTGCGCGTAAAGTCGACTGGCATGGTGACGCTGGGGCAGGAGGAAAGCCGGCCCCATGCTGGCCGTGGCACAAGCGGAGGGCGTTCCTATACCAGCGATCAACCGGTGGAGCGTCCGAGCCGGGAAGATGGCGTGCTTGACAAGGTGAACAAGATTCGCGGTTTGTTGCCGTTCTGATGCTGACTTGACGCCGTATCGGTAAAGGAACAGGCATGGTCCGTTCGCTTGCCTGGTTGGCCTTGCTGCTGTGGGCAATGAGCTTCCCGGTCCGGGCGCAGCCGGATATCTTCCCCGGGGTGGCGGCTGCTTACCTGGTCAAGGCGGACAGGCAGGTGCTATGGGAAAAACAGGCGGACAAACGTCTGCCGCCCGCCAGCCTGACCAAGATCATGACCGGTTTGCTGGTGCTGGAGCATTACCGCCCGCAGCAGGTGGTCACGGTGGGCCGTCAGGCTGCTGCGGAAAGCGGCTCCAGGCTGGGGTTGCGACAAGGCGACCGGATGAGCGTCGAAAACCTCCTGGCCGCGACGCTGATCAAATCCGCGAACGATGCCTGCCACGCGCTGGCCGACCATGTGGCCGGCAGCGAGGCCCGTTTCGTCGCGCTGATGAACCGGCGCGCAGGCGAGTGGGGCTTGCGCGATACGCGCTTCGTCAACGCCTGCGGGCACGACCATCCCGGCCATTATTCCAGCGCCCATGATCTTGCCGTGCTCGCCGAGCGAGCGCTGGCGCAGCCGGTCTTCGCCCGGCTCGTTCCCGTTGCGGCGAGCGAAATCGTTACCGCAGACGGACAGCGGCATTTTTACCTGGAAACGCACAATGCCCTGATCGGTCGCTATCCTGGGGCGCAGGGGGTGAAAACCGGCTATACCCAGCATGCCGGGAAGTGCCTGGTGGCGCTGGCCCGGCGTGATGGCAGGGAAGTGTTGCTGGTGCTCCTGAACGCGCCGAACCGCTGGTGGGACGCGGTGGACATCCTCGACCGGGCATTTGCCGAGGCGCATGGCGCAGCCTAGCGTTACCGTGCCCGCCCTGCTGGCGGGTGTGGTCGTGGTCGCCTATGCCAATTCGTTCCAGGGTGTGTTCCAGTTCGACGATTACAACGTGATCGTGGACTCGGCCCAGGTTCACTCCTGGGACGGCTGGCTGGGGAGCCTGCATAACGGCCTGCGGCCGCTGCTCAAGCTGAGTTACCTGCTCAACTGGACGGCGGGCACGGGCCTGTTCGGTTTTCACCTGCTCAACCTGCTGACACATGTCGCCAATGCGTACCTGGTATACGCACTGGCGCTCCTGTTCGGCGACCGCGTCGCGCCTGAACGCGACTGGCGCTGGCCAGCCTTTGCCGCCGCGCTGCTGTTCGCCGTGCATCCCGTCCATAGCGAGGCAGTCACTTATGTTAGCGGGCGCTCTTCCTCGCTGATGACCCTGTTTTACCTCGCCGCGCTGTGGGCTTATGCGCGGGGCGCGGCGACAAAAAGATGTGGCGGCTACACGCTGCTTTCCCTGGGCCTGTTCGCGCTGGCGCTGCTGGTCAAGGAGAGCGCCATGATGTTCCCGCTTGCGCTGCTGGTGTGGGAATGGGCCTGCCGCACCCCCCTGCGCACCATTGCCACACGGCAGTGGCCATTCTGGGTGTTGTCCGCGCTGGGCATGCTGGTCTTGCTGCTGCATCCGCGCTATGGGACGCTGATGAGGGAAAGCGTGCAAATGCTCACCCTGTACGACGGATTCCTGACCCAACTGCACGGTGCTGGCGTCCTGCTCGGCCACCTGCTCTGGCCCGTTGCACTGAATATCGACCCGGATCTCACACCTGTCCACGAGGCGGGCGCCGTTTTGCCGCAACTGGCGTGCTTCCTGCTGCTGTTCGCTGCGGCTTGGCGCTTGCGCATTTCACGCCCGTGGATCAGTCTCGGCCTGGCTTGGGCCATGCTGCATCTGATGTTGCCGAATGCTGTATTTGCACGGGTTGATATCGCCAACGAACGCCAACTGTATTGGGCCGACTGGGCCCTGTTCCTGATGCTCGCGGTGGAACTCGATCATTGGCTGGCGCGGCGGCAGGCGTGGGCGGTGATCCTGGCAGTCGTGGCTGCGCTGGCTTTTCTTACCGTGGAGCGCAACCGGGTTTACCGTAGTGAAATCGCGTTGTGGCAGGATACGGTGGTGAAGTCCCCGCAAAAGGCCCGCGCCTACAACAATCTCGGCTACGCCTACCAGCTCGCGGGCCGAGATGCCGAGGCGGAAATGGCATACCGGCGGGCGTTGGCGCTACAGCCCGGTTACATCAAGGCGGCGAGAAATCTGCTGGCCTTGCGCGGTGATGGCACTGCTGCACAAGGGAATCAACGGCGGGATGCTATCCCTCCACGATCCCACTAACCTTACCAGGCGATGCCTTTGGCTTCCGGGTGTTCCCCCCGTTTGAGAGCGTTGACGGCTTCTTCCCTGGTCTTGACGGCGATGCCGCGCGGGCAGAAGAAGTCGTCGTAGAGCATGTGATGTTGCCGGTTGGCATCCTTGTAGCCGATTGGCTCCCACTTCGCATTGCGCGCCTTGCCCCAGCTACCGTCATTGCGGCCGAATGCATAGCGTTTCAGATCGCCGGTGCTGCAACGCATGCCCTCGTAGGAAACATTTACGGCCCCCGCGGAGGATTTGACCACCAGGGTATAACGCATCACTTCGTCCTCGCCCCGGGCGATGGATGCGCTGTCGACAAAGAAGCGGTTGTCGGTGGCGGAGCTGACGAAGAAGGGCAGCAGGTTTTCCGGCTTGGGGGCGGGCGGCAGTTGGGCTTCCAGTTCCACCCAGGGTTTTTCCTCGAAGTCGTATTCGAATTTTCCCCAGTTGGTCTTTTCGATCTCGATAGCGGAAGCCGCGAGTGGGAGCAGGCAAAGTACAAACAGTATTTTTTTCATGATTCCCAGGGCAATAAAAAACCCCGCACGCCGTGTGGCGTCGGGGTTTTGCGTGCGGCCAGCATGATTACCGGCGCGGCAGGCATTACTTGAGTTTGATTTCCTTGTATTCCACATGCTTGCGCACCTTGGGATCATATTTCATGATCGCCATTTTTTCCGGCATGGTGCGCTTGTTCTTGGTTGTGGTGTAGAAGTGCCCGGTACCCGCAGTGGATTCCAGCTTGATTTTTTCGCGTCCGCCCTTAGCCATGATCTACCCCTTAAACCGATTCGCCGCTGGCGCGCAGATCGGCCAGCACGGCGTCAATGCCATTCTTGTCAATAGTGCGCAGCGCGGCGCAGCTCAGGCGCAGGCGCACCCAACGATTTTCGCTCTCAACCCAGAACCGGCGATATTGCAGGTTGGGGAGAAAACGACGCTTGGTCCTGTTGTTTGCATGGGAAACGTTATTTCCCGTCATCGGCCGTTTGCCGGTGACTTTACATACTCGTGCCATTTTTGGCGACTCCTGGAAGAAATGTGGAACTCGAAAAACGCAATTTATACCATATTTTTGCTACGGAACTCAAGCAAAAAATCGTTTTCCGTTTTCGAAGGCAAGGTCGAGATGGGTTCTCAAGCTGGCGGGATCCGCGTTGGCATAGACCCCCCAGTTGGCCTGGGTGGGCAGGATATCCATGCCGCAATAGCGCAACACGCCGAGCATTGGCTCCAGATACATGGCGGCGAGATCCACGTCGTCGCGCTGGCGGCTGCCGACGTTGACCAGCATTTGCGCTCGCAGCTTGAGCATGCCTTCGGTGCGTCCGCCCGTGTGCTGGAAGGCGAAGCCCTGGGTGAGAACGCGCTGCAACCAGCCGCTGAGGATGGCCGGGGGCGTACTCCACCATACCGGGTAGGCCAGCACCAGGCCGTCGTTGCTCTTGATGCGTTCCTGTTGGGCGCGGATTTCCGGCAGGATTATTCCTTCCTGCCAGCCGTCCAGTTCCGGGGCGGAAACCAGCGGGTCGAATCCTTCGCCATAGAGATCGGCAATTTCCGCTTCATGGCCGGCGGCGGCAACGCCCTCGGCAAAGCGCTCGGCCAGCGCCTGGGTGAAACTGCCCCGCTGGGGGTGGGCGATGACGATCAAAACTTTCAAATTAAACCTCGTTCCGCGAACGACATCACGCTGTCGCCGCCTACAACAAAATGATCCAGAACACGAGTATCTATGAGCGCCAGCGCGTTTTTCAAGGCCTGGGTGAGAATTTGGTCCGCATTGCTGGGTTCGGCGGTGCCGGATGGATGGTTGTGGGCCAGGATCACGCTCGCGGCATTGTGATGCAATGCGCGCCTGACCACTTCACGCGGATAAACCGATGTCTGGGTGAGGGTTCCCCTGAACAATTCCTCGATGGTGATCGGCCGGTTCTGGGCGTCGAGGAACAACACCGCGAACACTTCGTAGGCTTTCCTGCCCAGCGTGAGACGCAGGTAATCCTTGACCGCCGCCGGAGAATTCAGCGCGTCGCTGTCGCGCATTCTTTCCTGCATCGCGCGCCGCGCCATTTCCAGCACCGCCTGCAACTGCGCGTATTTGGCCGGACCCAGGCCGGGAATGGCGCAGAACTCCTGCTGGCTGGCGTCGAACAAGCGGGTCAGGTTGCCGAACTGGCCCACCGTTTCGCGTGCCAGGTCCACCGCGCTTTTGCCCGCCACGCCCATGCGCAGGAAAATCGCCAGCAATTCCGCATCCGACAGGCTGGCGGCGCCCTGTTTGAGCAGTCGCTCGCGCGGGCGTTCATCTTCTGGCCAGTCGGTAATCGCCATCGGGTATCGTTTTAACGTAAAATAAAGGCCATTATGACCGATTTGGCGAAAAAGCGCCTGTTGCTGGGCATCACCGGAGGAGTGGCCGCTTACAAGGCGGCGGAACTGGTGCGGCTATTGGTGCAACAGGATATCGAGGTTCAGGTGGTGATGACGCAGGCCGCGTGCCAGTTCATCACCCCGGTGACCATGCAGGCGCTTTCCGGCCGGCCGGTGTTCACCGACCTGTGGGACAACCGCATCGACAACGGCATGGCGCACATCGACTTCACCCGCGATGTGGATGCGGTGGTGGTGGCGCCGGCGAGTGCCGATTTCATCTCCAAGCTGGCCCACGGCACTGCCAATGACCTGCTTTCCACGCTGTGCCTGGCGCGTATGTGCCCGCTGCTGGTTGCGCCCGCGATGAACCGGCAGATGTGGGAAAATCCGGCCACCCAGCGCAACGTCAAGCAGCTTGGCGCGGACGGCATCACTGTTCTCGGCCCCGGCAGCGGCGCGCAGGCCTGCGGTGAAACGGGCATGGGGCGGATGCTGGAGGCGCAGGAGTTGCTGGCCGGCATCGAAGCTTTCTTCCAGCCCAAGCTGTTGCAGGGCAGGCACTTGCTGATTACCGCCGGACCGACCTTCGAGGCCATCGACGCGGTGCGCGGCATCACCAATTCCAGTTCGGGCAAGATGGGCTATGCCGTGGCGCGTGCGGCCATCGAATCCGGCGCCGAAGTGACCCTGGTGAGCGGACCGACCTGCCTCAAGCCGCCGTCGGGCGCGAGGGTGGTCAATGTCACCACCGCGCAGGAGATGCTCAAGGCGGTGAACGAGTCGGTGAACTGGGCGGACATATTCATCGGCGTGGCGGCGGTGGCCGATTACTACGTGCTCAATCCCTCCGAACAAAAAATCAAGAAGGATGCGCATATCCTCACGCTGGAACTGGCGCCCAATCCGGACATCGTGTCGAATGTGGTGAATCTGCCCAACCCGCCATTTTGCGTGGGCTTCGCGGCGGAAAGCGAAAACCTGTATGAATATGCCGAGCTGAAACGGCGCCGCAAGAACCTGCCGCTGCTGGCCGCCAACCTGGTGCAGACCGCTATCGGCAGCGATGAAAACGAACTGGTGCTGTTTGACGACAATGGCGCCCACCCCTTGCCGCGCGCACCCAAAATTACCCTGGCGCGCGCATTGATCGCGCATATAGCGACCCTATATCAGAAGAACCATCCATGAAAATTGACGTAAAAATCCTCGATCCGCGCATGCACCAGCAGTTGCCGGCCTATGCCACGCCCGGCGCAGCTGGGCTGGATCTGCGCGCCTGCCTGGCAGAGCCGCTGGTTTTGAACCCAGGACAAACCGAGCTGATTCCCACCGGAATCGCCATTCATCTGGCCGATCCCGGCTACGCCGCACTGATCCTGCCGCGCTCCGGCCTGGGTCACAAGCACGGCATCGTGCTGGGCAATTTGGTGGGGCTGATCGATTCCGACTATCAGGGCCAGCTTTTCGTTTCCTGCTGGAACCGCGGCCAGACGGCCTTCACCATCAACCCCTTGGAGCGTATCGCGCAACTGGTGGTGGTGCCGGTGTTGCAGGCCGAGTTCAATGTGGTGGATGAATTCGCGGACAGCGAGCGCGGCGCGGGCGGTTTCGGCAGCACCGGCAAGCATTGACAGCGAAATAAACACCGTGCTCCCCATGCGCCCCACGGCGATACATTTTTTCATTATTTTTTAGAGTAACCGACCATGCTAAAAGCTTATCGTGACCATGTCGCCGAGCGCGCAACGCAAGGTTTGCCGCCCTTGCCCCTTTCCCCCGAACAGACGGCTGCCCTGGTGGAGCTGCTGAAAGCGCCGCCGGCAGGAGAGGGCGATTTCCTGCTCGATTTGTTCGAGAACCACGTTCCGGCCGGCGTGGATCAGGCGGCTTTTGTCAAGGCGGCGTTCCTGTCTGATCTCGCCCAAGGCAAGGTGGAATCGCCGCTGATCTGCAAGCAGCATGCGGTGCAGCTGCTGGGCACCATGCTCGGCGGCTACAACGTGGGCACCCTGATTTCACTGCTGGACGATGCCGCGCTGGCACCGGATGCGGTTCAGGCGCTGACTGGCACCACGCTGATTTTCGATGCCTTCCATGACGTGACGGAGAAGGTGAAGGCGGGCAACAGCCACGCCAAGGCGCTGATGCAATCGTGGGCCGATGCCGAATGGTTCACCAGCAAGCCTGCACTGGCGCAAAGCATCCAATGCGTGGTGTTCAAGGTGGATGGCGAGACCAATACCGACGATCTCTCCCCCGCGCAGGCCGCGTGGTCGCGCCCCGACATTCCGCTGCACGCCACGGAAATGCTGGTCAACAAGATGCCGGACGGGCTGGCGACCATCGCCAAATTGAAGGAAAAGGGACTGCCCCTGGCCTATGTGGGCGATGTGGTGGGCACTGGTTCCTCGCGCAAGTCCGCCATCAATTCGGTGCAGTGGTTCATGGGCGCCGACATTCCGCACATTCCCGGCAAGCGTACCGGCGGCATCGTGCTGGGCGGCAAGATCGCACCGATTTTCTTCAACACCGCCGAGGATTCGGGCGCGTTGCCGATCCAGTGCGACGTGTCCGCGATGAAGATGGGCGACGTCATCACCATTTATCCCTATAAGGGCGAAGTCCATGACGCGGCCGGGAAAGTCGTCGCCAGCTTCAAGCTGGAACCGGTTACGCTGGCCGACGAGGCTCGCGCCGGCGGGCGCATTCCCCTCATCATCGGGCGCGGACTGACCGCCAAGGCGCGCGAGGCGTTGGGTCTGCCGCATTCCGACCTGTTCATTCAGCCTTCGCCGGTCAAGGATAGCGGCAAGGGTTACACCCTGGCGCAGAAGATGGTTGGCCGCGCTTGCGGCGTGGCCGGTGTCCGTCCGGGCACCTATTGCGAGCCCGCAATGGCCTCGGTCGGCTCGCAGGATACCACCGGCGGCATGACCCGCGACGAGCTGAAGGAACTGGCCTGCCTGGGCTTTTCCGCCGATCTGGTGATGCAGAGCTTTTGCCATACGGCAGCTTACCCCAAGCCGGTGGACATCAAGTTGCAGCATACCCTGCCCGAATTCATGTCCTCGCGCGGCGGCGTATCCCTCAAACCGGGCGACGGGGTGATCCACTCCTGGCTCAACCGCATGCTGCTGCCTGATACCGTGGGCACCGGCGGCGATTCCCATACCCGCTTCCCGATCGGCATTTCTTTCCCCGCCGGTTCCGGGCTGGTGGCTTTCGCCGCCGCCATGGGTGCGATGCCGCTTGACATGCCTGAGTCGGTGCTGGTGCGTTTCAAGGGCGAGATGCAACCTGGCATCACGCTGCGCGATCTGGTCAATGCCATTCCCTACGCAGCCATTCAGAAAGGCGATCTGACGGTGGGCAAGCAGGGCAAGAAGAACGTTTTCTCGGGACGCATCCTCGAAATCGAGGGCTTGCCCCAGCTGAAAGTCGAGCAGGCGTTCGAGCTCTCCGACGCTTCCGCCGAACGTTCCGCCGCGGCCTGCACGGTGCGCCTCGACAAGGCGCCGGTGATCGAGTATCTCAACTCCAATATAGTGTTGCTGGAAAACATGATCGAAAACGGCTACCAGGATGCTCGCACCCTGCAACGCCGCATCGACGCCATGAAGGCCTGGCTGGCCAAGCCCGAGCTGATGCAGCCCGATGCCGACGCGGAATACGCTTACGTGCTGGAGATTGATCTCAGCCAGATCAAGGAGCCGCTGGTGGCCTGCCCCAACGATCCGGACGATATCAAGCCGCTGTCCGCCGTGGCCGGGGACAAGATCGACGAGGTCTTCATCGGCAGTTGCATGACCAATATCGGCCATTACCGTGCCGCATCCAAGGTGCTGGAGGATGCGGGCCTGATCCCGACCAAGCTATGGGTCGCGCCGCCGACCCGCATGGACGAAGCGCAGTTGCGCGAAGAGGGCATATACGGCATTTTCGGCCGCGCCGGCGCGCGCATGGAAATGCCCGGCTGTTCCCTGTGCATGGGCAACCAGGCGCGGGTAGCGGATCGCGCCACGGTGTTTTCCACCAGCACCCGCAACTTTGATAACCGCATGGGCAAGGATGCCCGCTGCTATCTGGGTTCGGCTGAACTTGCGGCGGTGTGCGCCCGCATGGGGAAAATCCCCAGCGTGGAGGAATATCTGGTCATGGTGAAGGACAAAATTGCGCCCCTGGCGGACAATATTTATCGCTACCTCAACTTCAACCAGATGGAAAGCTATGCCCACAAGGGCAAGGTGATTCCGCTGGCGCAGGTTTAACAGGGAGCGGTTGATGAAACTTATTATGTCCCTGACTAGTCCCTTCGCGCGCAAGGTGCGCGTGGTGCTGGCGGAAAAACGCATCGACTACGAGCCGGTGGTCGATATTCCCTGGGAGCCGACCACCCGCGTACCGGAGTACAACCCGCTCGGCAAGGTGCCGGTGCTGGCGATGGATGACGGCAGCACTTTGTTCGATTCGCGCGTGATCGTGGAATACCTCGATCATCTCACTCCGGTTTCGCCATTACTGCCCAAGGAGCACCGTCCGCGTATCGCGGTGCGGCGCTGGGAAGCGCTGGCGGATGGCGTGACGGAATCGGCCGCCACCATTTTTCTGGAGAAAAAACGGCCCGAGATCAAGCAGGACGCAGAATGGATCGTGCGCCAGGAAGGACAAGTTTTTCGCGGTCTGGAAGCCATGTCGGAGGAACTGGGGGAAAAAACCTGGTGTACCGGCGATTTTTTCACACTGGCGGATATCGCCGTGGGCTGCGCGCTGGGTTACCTGGATTTTCGTTTTCCTCATATCCAGTGGCGCGAGGCGCACCCGAACCTGGGTAAACTGGCAGAGAAACTGGCCCAACGTCAGTCATTCAAGGACACGGTGCCACTGGGGTGAAGTCTTTAGAAGCAGATCGTTGCTCGTTGTTGGGGTGAGTCATATGCGCTACTTCCTTGTTGTGCTGGCTGGTCTGTGGTTTGTGCCTTGTGCGTGGGCTGACACCGTTTACAAGTGTTTCGACGCAAATGGCCGGGTCGTCTACCAGTCGCAGTCTTGTGCCAGCACCCATCTGAAGGACGGTGGGCAGGTTGAGTCCCCGGCTGGGGCGCCCCCGGAGGAGGTCGAGCGAATCAAGGCCGAGACGGAAAAAACGCGAGTTCGCCTGGAAACAAAGAAAAAGGCTGATGAGGAAGCCGAGGCCAAGGTACGGCAACAGGAACTGGAGGAGCGCAAGGTCCAGGCGCTGGAACGCCAGGCTCGGGCAGCGGAAGAGCAGGCACGTGTTGCGGAAGAGGGGGCCAGGACGCCCAAGCTTATTGTCGTTCCCGCGCGTCCCCAGGTCGTCAAGCCCCGTCCGCCGCATCCATCACAGCGCTGCGCTCCGGGCGACCGGGGCTGCAAGTAGGCGCTATGCCCGGATGACTCCCCCTCCGAGACAGACCTCGCTTTCATACACTACCACTGATTGCCCCGGTGTCACCGCCCATTGTGGTGCGGCAAATTCGACCTCACATCCGTCGTCATTGATATTGCTCAGGGCGCAGGCAGCATCTGCCTGGCGATAGCGCGTCTTGGCGGCATAGACCCATTGCGGGTGGGGCGCCGTGCCGCTGATCCAGTTTAAATCCGCTGCGCTGAGGGCGGGTTTAAGCAGCAGCGGATGGTCATGGCCCTGCACCACGATGAGCGTATTGCTGGCCATATCCTTCCCGGCCACGAACCACGGTTCGCCCTGGCCGCCGATGCCCAGGCCCTGGCGCTGGCCTATGGTGTAATAAGCCAGGCCCTGATGCTCGCCCATCAGCTTGCCCTCCGGGGTTTGCATGGGGCCGGGCTGCTTGGGCAGATAACGTTGCAGAAATTCGCGGAACGGGCGTTCGCCGATGAAGCAGATGCCGGTACTGTCTTTCTTGGCGAACACCGGAAGCCCTGCTGCTTCGGCCATTTTCCGCACTTCCCGTTTGTACAGGCCGCCCAGCGGGAATAGGGTTTTGGAGAGCTGGGCCTGGTTGAGGCGGTAGAGAAAATAGCTCTGGTCCTTGGTGCCGTCCTCCGCTTTCAATAATTCAAATTTGCCGAAACGCTCGCGCACCCGCGCATAGTGGCCGGTGGCGATTTTTTCCGCACCGAGGGCCAGCGCATGGTCGAGGAAAGCCCTGAATTTGATTTCCGAATTGCACAGCACGTCGGGGTTAGGGGTGCGGCCGGCCTGATATTCCTGCAGGAATAGCGCGAACACACGTTCCTTGTATTCCTGAGCGAAATTGACCGCTTCCACCTCGATGCCGATCTTGTCGGCCACCGCCAGCACATCCATGAAGTCCTGTTTGGCGGGGCAGTAGCCGTCATCGCCGTCGTCGTCCTCCCAGTTCTTCATGAACAGGCCGATGACTTCATAACCTTGCTGTTTCAGGAGCTGGGCTGCTACGGCCGAATCCACGCCGCCCGACATGCCGACTACCACTTTACTCATCCGGTTCTGCTCCATTCATCCATTCCTGCAGGGGGAAAATGACCGCTGCATGGCCACTGTCGAAGAACCAGGAATCTACCACGAATTCGCGTCCGCTTTCCCGTTCCGCGATGCGTGAGGACCAGTGTTCGATGACGATCAGCGGCGCACGCCTGACCGGTTCAAGTGTAGTGTGGAATTTCAGCCAGCCGCGCTCTTCCATCAGGTTCAGGTAAAGCGTGTTGTTGCGGGAATGGTCGATGCAATCCATGCGCCCATCCACTCCGTCATCGGCTATGTTTCGTCCCCGGTCGCGGAAAACGGGTGTTTGTTGTCCTGCGAAAATTTGCAGCAAGCCGACCGCTTCGGCAATGGCGTTCCGCTCTTCTTCCGCGTTTTCGACCCAGGCGAACAGCATGTGAACACGTGACAGCTCCGCACCGCGCAGGTGAACCGTGCCCTGGGTGGCGCAGCCGTAGTTGTAACAGATCGAGAGTTCATCCGCTTCCCCCGTGAGGGCAAAGCCCCATAGCGCCAGTGCGAGCAGAAAACGCCCCATGCTCATGTGCGATGGATGATGATGTCGAGCGGAAAGCGCTTGCCGGCGAGGTGGTCTTCAATACATTGCAGCACCAGGGGGCTGCGGTGGCGCGCACGGGTGGCGCGGATTTCGTCCGGCGAGAGCCAGACAGAGCGAATGATGCCTGCGTCCAGGGCTTGTCCGGGGGCATGGGAGATGGCCGGACCGGTGAAGGCGAAACGCAGGTAGGTAATGTCCTTGCGCGGGTGGCGCCAGCTATAGATGCCAAGCAGCGACTGCGGGGAAAAAGTATAAGCGGTTTCTTCCTGTGCTTCGCGAACGACGCCCTCGATCAAGGTTTCATCGGGCTCCCAGTGGCCGGCCGGTTGGTTGAACATCGGGCCCTCGTCGGTATCTTCTTCCACCAGGAGAAACTTGCCATCCTGCTCGATGACGGCGGCGACAGTTACATTGGGTTTCCAGATCATGAATCGACTCGACAGATAAAAAAGAAGAAGGAAAAAGCTCGAATTTTATCGTATTTGCGCCATATGCTGGCGTAAACGTGAGTGGAGGGGTGTGCAGTGTTTTCCCCTGTCATGGGGGAAGGGCAAATAAAAAAGGCAGGGCCTTCATGCCCCTGCCTTTTTCAGTGCCTGGAGGCTGATTACTTGGCGGCGGGAGCGGCGGCGGCAGGAGCAGCAGCGGCTTCAGCAGGGGCTGCTTCGGCTTTCTTGGCTTTTTTGGCTTTCTTGGTTTTTTTGGCCGGCTTGGCGGCAGGGGCGGCTTCGGTAGCAGCAGGAGCAGCGGCAGCAGCAGCAGGGGCGGCAGCAGAAGCAGCGACGTCAGCGGCAACGGCGGAGAAAGTAACAGCAGCGAAAACAGCAGCGATCAAGGCGGACAAAATTTTGCTCATGATAGTTCCTCTATAAATTGATTTTAGGTTTATGCAGCACTTTTTGCGGGTGCTGAGTCATTAACGCGATCAATTTGACGGTGGTTGACAGGAACAGTCACTTTCTTGACATTGGAATGGCGCGTCTTTCGCCGCAGGCCAGTCCAGCGAGGGTCCATTCGCCGATGCTATAACGAATCAGGCGCAGGGTGGGATGGCCCACCTTGGCCGTCATCCTGCGCACCTGCCGGTTCTTTCCTTCGCGAATCGTAAGTTCGATCCAGACGGTGGGAATTTCCTTGCGGAAGCGTATGGGCGGATTGCGCGGCCATAGCGCAGGCGGCTCCGGGATGATTCTTGCCGTTGCGGGCTGGGTGATGAAGTCGCCCAGGTCGACGCCGTGACGCAGTTTCTCCAGTGCTTCCTCAGTGGGAATCCCTTCCACCTGCGCCCAATAGGTCTTGGGCTGCTTGTGGCGGGGGTGGCTGATTTTGTGTTGCAGGCCACCATCATCGGTTAGAATTAACAGTCCTTCGCTGTCCGTGTCCAGTCTGCCGGCAGGGTAAATGCCGGGAATCGGCAGATAATCCTTGAGGGTGGGGTGCATGCCGTCGCTGCTGAACTGGCAGATGACACCGTAGGGCTTGTTGAAGAGGATGAGCATGTTTTTCGAGAATGGACAGGATTGTCAGGGGATTGTAACCGCACCACCCTGCAAATCCTGTCTGTTTTTCTTTTTGTAGGAGCGATACATGTACCAGCACATCAAGGTGCCTGCCACAGGCGAGAAAATCCGGGTCAACGCTGACTTTTCCCTGAATGTTCCGGATTGTCCCATCATCCCTTATATTGAAGGCGACGGTACCGGCATCGATATCAGCCCGGTCATGATCAAGGTGGTGAATGCGGCGGTTGACAAGGCCTATGGCGGAAAGCGCAAGATTGCCTGGATGGAGGTCTTTGCCGGCGAGAAGGCAACCAGGGTTTACGATGCGGATACCTGGCTGCCGGATGAGACGGTGGCGGCGGTGCGCGAGTACGTGGTCTCGATCAAGGGGCCGCTCACCACGCCCGTTTCCGGCGGCATTCGTTCGCTCAACGTGGCTTTGCGCCAGATGCTGGATCTGTATGTCTGCCTGCGCCCGGTACGGTATTTCCAGGGCGTACCCAGCCCGGTGAAGCACCCGGAGCGCGTCGAGATGGTGATCTTTCGTGAAAACACAGAGGACATCTACGCGGGGGTGGAGTGGGAAGCCGGTTCGGCCGAAGTGAAAAAAGTGATCGAGTTCCTGCAGCAGGAAATGGGCGTGAAGAAAATCCGCTTTCCAGAAAGCTCGTCCATCGGCATCAAGCCGGTTTCCGTCGAGGGCAGCGAACGCCTGATCCGCAGAGCGATCCAGTATGCCATTGACAACAAGCGCAAGTCGGTAACGCTGGTGCACAAGGGCAATATCATGAAGTTCACCGAAGGTGGATTCAAGAAGTGGGGCTACGAACTGGCCGCACGCGAATTCGGCGCCGAATTGCTCGACGGCGGGCCGTGGATGAAACTGCCTAATGGCATCGTGATCAAGGACGTGATTGCCGATGCCTTCCTGCAGCAGATTTTGCTGCGCCCCGAGGAGTACGATGTTATCGCCACACTGAACCTCAACGGGGATTATATTTCCGACGCGCTGGCGGCGGAGGTGGGCGGAATCGGTATTGCGCCAGGGGCGAATCTGTCGGATTCAATCGCGATGTTCGAGGCGACTCATGGCACGGCGCCGAAGTATGCCGGCAAGGATTACGTAAATCCCGGTTCGATCATTTTGTCAGCGGAAATGATGCTGCGCCACATGGGATGGACCGAGGCAGCGGATCTCATCATCAAGGCGATGGATGGGGCGATAGCAGAGAAGAAGGTGACTTACGACTTCGCCCGTCTGATGGAGGGCGCGACACAGGTTTCCTG
The DNA here is from genome assembly GCA_031426915.1 of Sulfuricellaceae bacterium. Taxonomy (GTDB): domain Bacteria; phylum Pseudomonadota; class Gammaproteobacteria; order Burkholderiales; family Sulfuricellaceae; genus Sulfurimicrobium. Next base: position 125,936 of record JASJPB010000032.1, read on the forward strand.
TTCCGCTTTTGGCGAGGCGATGATTCGGGCCATGTAATTGAATAGGCATAAAAAAAGCCCGTGGCGCAAGCCACGGGCTTTTGTCATTCCGAGACTGGTATTAGGCAGCTTGAATGTTGGATGCTTGCTTGCCCTTAGGACCTTGGGTCACTTCGAATTGGACCTTTTGGCCTTCCTTCAGGGTCTTGAAACCACCCATCTGGATGGCGGAGAAGTGCGCGAACAGATCTTCGCTGCCGTCATCAGGAGTGATAAAACCAAAACCTTTAGCGTCGTTAAACCATTTTACGGTACCAGTTGCCATTGCATGCTTCCTTAAAAAATTACGGGCTCAAACCCAATGAATATGTTTGAAATTCAAGACCGCAAACGGCCAGACCGGTACTGCAGAAAACTTGAAGCCAAACACAGTCGACTTTTTACGTCCAATATGACGGCAAGTCAAGCTTTTTCGAAATACATTCAAATATGGCCGAGCGCACTTGAAATATTCAGCATTAGCGTCACAATTGTAGATATCAAACGAGTGTGACGAGCATGCCAGGCAAGTATCGGGAAAATACAGTATTGGAAGCGAGAAAGAGCAGGCTGAAACCGCCTTCCATGTACAAGGTGATCCTGCTCAACGATGATTTCACTCCGATGGAATTCGTGGTGATCGTGCTTCAGCGTTTTTTTTCAAAGAGCCGCGAACAGGCAACGCAAATCATGCTCAAAGTTCATAATGAGGGTCGTGGTTTGTGTGGTGTCTATCCTAGGGATATCGCGGCAACCAGGGTGGAACAGGTTGTGGCATTTGCCAATGAGCATCAGCATCCGCTGCAATGTGTGATGGAGGAAACATGATCGCGCAAGAACTGGAAGTATCCCTGCACATGGCGTTCATCGAGGCGCGCCAGAAGCGCCATGAGTTCATTTCCGTGGAACACCTGCTGCTGGCAATGCTCGACAATCCCTCGGCAGCCCAGGTGCTGCGTGCCTGTGCGGCCAATCTGGACGAATTGCGCAAGTTGCTTTCCGACTTCGTGGCTGAACACACGCCTACCGTGGCGGGTGTGGATGAGGTGGATACGCAGCCCACGCTCGGTTTTCAGCGCGTGATCCAGCGCGCTATCCTGCATGTTCAATCCTCCGGCAAGAAAGAAGTCACAGGCGCCAACGTTTTGGTGGCAATTTTTGGCGAGAAGGATTCGCATGCGGTGTATTTCCTGCAGCAGCAGGGCGTGAACCGTCTCGATGTGGTCAACTACATATCTCATGGCATCAGCAAGGTGCAGGAGGCCGGCACGCAGCGTCAGGAGCAGGAACAGGAAGGCGAACAGGAACAGGCCCCGGCTTCGGCGCTTGATAGTTACACCCTGAATCTCAATGCTCAGGCCCTGGCGGGCAAGATCGACCCGCTTATCGGGCGTAGCCTTGAACTGGAGCGGGTGATTCAGACCCTGTGCCGGCGGCGCAAGAACAATCCGCTCTTGGTGGGTGAGGCGGGTGTGGGCAAGACTGCTATCGCAGAGGGCTTGGCGCGCCGCGTTGTCGAGGGTGAAATCCCCGAAGTGCTGGCCAAGAGCACGGTGTACTCGCTGGATATGGGCGCCTTGCTGGCGGGGACCAAGTACCGCGGCGATTTCGAGCAACGCCTGAAAGCGGTGCTGAAACAATTGACCGATGATCCGCATGCGATCCTGTTTATCGACGAAATCCATACCCTGATTGGTGCAGGGGCTGCTTCGGGCGGTACGCTGGACGCATCCAATTTGTTAAAACCCGCCTTGAGCTCAGGACAACTCAAGTGTATTGGTGCCACCACTTACAACGAATACCGCGGAATCTTCGAGAAAGATCATGCCTTGTCGCGGCGCTTCCAGAAGATTGACGTCCCCGAACCGTCGGTGGAGGAAACCGTGGAGATTTTGCGCGGACTAAAGTCGCGCTTCGAAGCCCATCATGGCGTGAAATACACGGCAGCCGCGCTGACCACCGCAGCGGAGTTGTCCGCGCGCTACATCAACGATCGCCATCTGCCTGACAAGGCCATAGACGTGATCGATGAGGCGGGTGCTGCACAGCGGATACTCCCCAAGTCGCGGCAGAAAAAAACAATATCGATCAAGGAGATCGAGGAGATCATCGCCAAGATCGCGCGCATTCCATCCAAGAATGTCTCCAGCGATGACCGTTCTGCCCTGAAGACGCTGGATCGCGACCTCAGGTCGGTGGTGTTCGGTCAGGACCAGGCAATCGAAGCTTTGTCGGCTGCGATCAAGATGGCGCGTAGCGGTCTTGGCAGCCCGCAAAAACCCATTGGCTCATTCCTCTTTTCCGGACCTACTGGTGTGGGCAAAACCGAGGTGGCGCGCCAATTGGCCTATGTCATGGGAGTCGAACTGATTCGTTTTGATATGTCCGAGTACCTGGAACGGCACGCGGTTTCTCGCCTGATCGGTGCCCCGCCTGGCTATGTCGGATTCGAACAGGGCGGGCTGCTGACCGAGCAGATTACCAAGCATCCTTACTGCGTATTACTGCTGGATGAAATCGAGAAGGCGCATCCGGATATATATAACATCCTGCTGCAAGTGATGGATCATGGCACGCTCACCGACAACAACGGACGCAAGGCGGATTTTCGTAATGTGATCATCATCATGACCACCAATGCCGGGGCGGAGCAGTTGACCAAGGGCGGTATCGGTTTTGCCCAGTCGCAAAAAACCGGGGACGAAATGGCTGAGATCAAGCGGATGTTCACGCCAGAGTTTCGCAATCGGCTGGATGCCACCATTTCCTTCAAGGCACTGGATCAGGAAGTGATCCTGCGCGTGGTCGAAAAGTTTCTGATGCAATTGGAAGAGCAACTGCATGAGAAAAAGGTGGAAGCCGTCTTTACCGATGCACTGAAAGCGTATTTGGCCAAGCATGGCTTCGATCCGCAAATGGGCGCCAGGCCCATGGCACGCCTGATTCAGGACACCATCCGCCGCGCTTTGGCGGACGAATTGCTATTCGGCCGCCTCGCCCATGGTGGTCGTGTCACGGTGGATATCGATGGTGAGAAGCTTAGCCTGAGTTTCGAGCCGGAAGTCGAGCACGTCGTCTAGCTGTTTCCGGGATTGTGCAGGCCATAGCGGTTCAGCTTGCGGTATAAGGTGCGTTCACTGATACCCAGGATTTCCGCCACCTTGCGGCGGTGGCCTCGGTGTTGTTCCAGCAGCCGAACGATGTGGGTGGTTTCCAGTTCAGCGATGGAAGCGTCTGGGAACGCTGTGCTGCCTGCGGTGTAAAAGGCCGAGACAGCGGGGCTGGACTGTTGCCCGCTATTACCTTGGCTGCTGCTATCGAAGCGTATGTTCTCGGCGGCGATGATGCTGTTGTTGCATAAAACCATGGCTTTTTGCAGGATGTTGCGTAATTCCCGAACGTTGCCCGGATAATCGTATGCCACCAGGCGTGCGATGGCTTCATCGGTGAAGTCGAAGCTGCGTCCCCCATTCATGCGTGAAAGCAGCGACCTGGCGAGGGCCGGAATATCGCTGCGGCGCTCACGTAAAGCGGGCAGGGTGACATCGATGCCTGCAATGCGGTAGTAAAGATCGAGGCGAAACTGGCCTTGCTCGGCCAATTCCAGCAAATCCCGGTTGGTCGCGCTGATCACACGTACATCGGCATGCAGCGTTTCCGTACCCCCTACGCGGCGATATTCGCCGCTTTCCAGAACACGCAGCAATTTGGCTTGCATCGTGAGCGGAACTTCCCCGATTTCATCCAGAAACAGCGTGCCGCCATCGGCAAGTTCGAATAGACCCAATTTGCGACCTACGCAGCCTGTGAACGCTCCGCGCTCATGCCCGAAGAGTTCGCTTTCGAACATGGACTCGGCGATAGATGCACAGTCCACGGCGATAAAGGCTTTGCTCTCCCGGCTGGAGCGGCGGTGGACATATTGTGCGGCCAACTCTTTGCCTACCCCGCTTTCTCCGTAGAGCAGGATGGAGGCCTCCGATTCGGCTACCCGCGTCAGGTTGTCCACGCAGGCGAGGAACGCGGTCGATTTGCCGATCATGCGCATTTCATCGCAGTCCATGGCGGTCGAGGGGGAGAACGGATAGATTGCTTCTCCCAGATAAAGCTCGCCATTGATGCCAAAGATGGGGTGGCCCTGAATGCGGACATGCTCGGGCTGGTTATGGTGGTCGTAGTGGGTGTGCAGTGCTTGCTGCACTTTGCCGGTCGCGAAAACCTGCTGGTGCGGACAGGTTTCGCCGTTGAGATGGCAGGGTGCCGAGGAATGGTGGGAGATTTCATGACAGGCGCGGCCAACAACCTGCCTTTCGTCGCTGCCATAGCGGCTGCAGTAGGCGCGGTTGGCCGCGATAATGCGGTAATTTTGGTCAATGAGCACGAAGGGGTTTTCTTGCGCATCGATCAGGGATTGCAACTGGACGGGTATGTTGTTCATATGTCAGCCTGACAAAGTGTCATGACAGTATACGCATAGAATTTTCCAATGCAAACCGATATGGGAATTTATATTAAGCATATAAAACAATCTGATGAAATGGCTGCGTTAGGCTCAGATCCGCTTCCTGATTATTTGAAATCTTCAAAATTGATATTAATCATGAGGTTGATGTGACCTGCCAGGGTGTCATGACATCCTGGCAGGCGTGAATGTCGGTATCAATTAAATCAATAGCTTATGTTCTGGCACGGGGTTTGCTAATGAATCTGCGGATTGATCTGATGTTTACTACATATAGGGAGTGATCTATGAGCGAGATGTGGAAATTGCAGGAAGGCGTATCCATGAATCAGGATGTTGCGCAGGAAGTGGCAAAGATTGCCTGTGCGTTGAAGTCGCTTTCGGCTTATGTGACTCTGATGCACGAAAACGAGGATGCCCCCGAAGAGTTGCAACAGATTGTGGACGAGGGGCTGGAAGCGATGAAAAAAGTGTTTGTGTGGTAGACCGGACGGAGAATATATAAATGGCACATATTGTAATCATGGGTGCGGGTCTCGGCGGCATGCCGATGGCCTACGAAATGCGCGAGCAATTGAGGTCCGAGGACAAGCTGACCGTCATTGGCAGTTCGGATAGTTTTCATTTCACCCCATCCAACCCCTGGGTGGCGGTCAACTGGCGCACGCGGGAAGATATCCAGTTCCCTGTCGCGCCCTATTTCGAACGCAAGAATATCGGTTTCATTCCAACCGCGGCAAAGCGCGTACACCCGGAAAAAAACCAGCTGGAGTTGGTCGATGGGCGGACGATCGACTATGATTTCCTGGTAATTGCCACCGGTCCGAAGCTGGCCTTCGACGAAGTGCCGGGGCTTGGCCCTGAAGGCCATACCCATTCAATCTGCCACGTGGATCATGCGGTTGAGGCCGGAGAAGCATGGAATGAGTTCATCAAGGACCCGGGCCCGATCGTGGTCGGTGCTGCTCAGGGCGCTTCCTGCTACGGCCCGGCATACGAGTTTGCCTTCATCATGGATACCGATCTGCGTCGCCGCCGTATTCGTGACAAGGTGCCGATGACCTTCGTTACAGCGGAACCCTACATCGGCCATCTCGGCCTGGGCGGGGTAGGTGATTCCAAGGGCTTGATGGAGTCGGCCATGCGCGACCGCCATGTCAAGTGGATCACCAACGCCAAGGTGACCAAGGTCGAAGCTGGCAAGATGTTCGTCACCGAGCATGACGACATGGGAAATGTCAAGAAGGAACATGAGTTGCCGTTTAAATACGGCATGATGCTGCCCGCTTTCAAGGGCGTCGATGCGGTGTTCGGTATCGAAGGTCTGACCAATCCGCGCGGTTTCATCCTGATTGACCCTTACCAGCGCAACCCGAAATACAACAACATTTACTCCGTAGGTGTGTGTGTGGCCATCCCGCCGGTAGAGGCGACTCCCGTTCCGACCGGCGCCCCGAAAACTGGCTACATGATCGAAACCATGGTAACGGCTGCGGCGCACAATATTCGCGCTGTTCTTGATGGCAAGGAACCTGATCAAAAGGCTACCTGGAACGCGATCTGCCTAGCCGACTTTGGTGATACCGGTGCGGCTTTCGTGGCGTTGCCGCAGATACCTCCACGTAACGTGAACTGGTTCAAGGAGGGGAAGTGGGTGCATCTTGCCAAGATAGCCTTTGAGAAATATTTTATCCGCAAGATGAAGAAAGGCACGACAGAGCCTTTGTACGAAAAGTATGTGCTTGGCGCTTTGGGTATCAAGAAGCTTAAGGACAAGGCCTAGTGTTTTATGTCCCTCTCGAGTGCCGAGAGGGACGTAGAGGTGCGACTGTTTGAATGGAGAGATTGATGAAGAAAATTCTGAGCATGCTGTGGCTGACTTGCGGGCTGGCGATCATGCCCGTGGCGTATGGTGCGGATGAGGCTCCCGCCGACCAGAAGAAGGACCAGAAGGCTGCAGGTGAAGACAAGGACAAGAAGGCTGGAGAAGAAGGCAAGAAAAAAGGCGGGAAGAAAGGAGAGGGCGACGCCGAGCCCGAGTGCAACTGAAGTTTTACATAAAAATAGTAGTTATAAAAAAGATGTGTTCGCATTGAAATTTAACAGGAGGATGGAAATGACTTTTAATAAACTGCTCGCTTCAACCGCTTTGCTGGCCAGCGTCATGCTGCCCGGCATGTCGTCCGCACTGGACGTGAATATCACCGCGGACATGCCGACCGTGGAGGTGATGCACAATGGCCAGAAAGTGGTCATTCAGCGCAATCAGAATCAGGACAACAACGTCAATCCGGCCTTTGCCAAAACCTCGCGCAAGTGCCCACCGTTCTGCATCCAGCCGGGTGAACTGGCGCCGGGCGTGGAAACCATAGGTGAACTGGAAATGATGGGCTACCTCAAAAAAATGAGCGCCGGCGACAAAGCCATCATGGTGATTGATTCCCGCACTCCCGACTGGGTCGCAAAAGGAACGATTCCGGGCGCTGTGAGCATTCCATGGGACAAGCTGAATATCGGCAAATCGGATCCCATCACGGTGCAGGAAATCCTGGAAAAGCAGCTGGGTGCCAAGCAGCAGGAAGGCTTCTGGAACTTCGATAACGCCAAGACACTGGTGATGTTCTGCAATGGCTCCTGGTGCGGCCAGTCTCCCACCAATATCAAGGGCCTGCTCAAGATCGGCTATCCCGCTACCAAATTGAAGTGGTACCGCGGTGGAATGCAAGATTGGGAGTTGCTGGGTCTGACCACGGTCAAGCCGTAATTCAGGTCATCACCATACAAAATTCGGAGGAGTGAAGTTTATGAATATGAAAAAGAATCTGCTCAAGCTTTCTGGTCTTGCTCTGGCGCTTACCGCCGCTATCGGCATGTCGGGTTGCGCATCCACCGGCGGCACCAGTACAGCTTCGGCCAAGCCGATGGAAGTGAATATTGCTGCCGACCTGCCATCAGTGGATGTAATGCATGGCGGACAGAAGGTCACCATTCAGCGCAATCAGAATCAGGATAACAACATCAACCCGGCTTTTGCCAAGACCTCGCGCAAGTGCCCGCCGTTCTGCATCCAGCCGGGTGAGCTGGCTCCGGGCGTGAAGACGATAGGCGAGCTTGAAATGCTGCAATACCTGCAAAAAGTGAGCGCCGGCGACAAGACGGTGATGGTGATTGATTCGCGTACTCCGGATTGGGTCGAGAAAGGCACCATCCCCGGTGCGGTGAGTATTCCATGGGATCGCCTGAATATTGGTAAATCCGATCCGATTACGGTCCAGGATATTCTCGAGAAACAACTGGGCGCCAAGCAGCAGGATGGCTTCTGGGACTTCTCCGGCGCCAAGACTCTAGTCATGTTTTGTAACGGTCAATGGTGTGGGCAGTCGCCCACCAATATCAAGGGCCTGATCAAGATTGGTTATCCTGCCCACAAGCTGGTGTGGTACCGTGGTGGCATGCAGGAGTGGGAAACGCTTGGTTTGACGACTGTCAAGCCCGCCAAGTAATTTGAGTGCTGGTGTTTCAAGTTTAGGGCGGCGCAAGCCGCCCTTTTTTTGACGGATTAGGTGACAATAGAATCCTGAATTGCACTGAAAGGACAGAATAATGAAATGGATTGGGATATTACTGGGCCTGTTGTGGGTGTTCCCTGCCGGTGCCGCGGATCGTTTGTTGCTCGGCATCAATACCGGGGTGCCGGCCCAGGATGAACAGAGGGATTTGACGGATAAATACAAGCCGCTGGCGGATTACCTGTCCAGCGCGCTGAAACGTCCGGTCAAGCTGGAGGTGAGCCAGAACCTTTCCGCATCTGAAAAAAAATTGAAGAAGGATGCCTTTGATCTTTTCTTCGGTCCGCCTCATGTAATAGCGCAGGCCATGAAAACCGCCAACTATGTGCCCGTGGTGCGCTATCCGGGCAAAATCAAGGCGGTTTTTGTCGTCATGGATTCGAGCGGCATCAAGAGTCTGGCTGACGCGAAGGGAAAACGATTGGGTTTGCCGGACAAGGACGCGCTGGCTTCACATCTCGCCCTGGCTAAATTCAAGTTCAACAAAATCAATCCGGAAGTTTATTTTTCCGAGGTGTTTCATCAGCGTTTTCAGGATGCCACCCTGAATACACTTAAAATCGGCCGGGTGGAGATCGCCGCGGTAACGGCCGGTTATGCCAAGCGCTGGATGCAGGACAATCCTGGCGTGCGTATTCTCGAGGAAACCTGGGAGGTGCCTCAGTTTGCCCTGGCGGTGAACGAGGATATGGGGGAAGAAGGCGCGAAGCATGTCAGACAAGCGCTTCTGGATGCACCTAATACCCCGGACGGCAAGGCGATGCTGGCAAAACTCGGGCACAAGGATGGTTTCATTTCTACCGACAAGGATGAATACAGTCCGCTGATTCGCCTGTTCAATCTATAGGCTATAGCGCATAGCGACGCAGGCGGCGGGAAAATTTTTCCAGGGTCTCGATGCCGCTCGCTTCGGCGCGGTGGCACCAGTCTTCCAGTTTATTGAGCAGTTGTTCCTGGTTGACGCTGGAACGTTCCCACAGGGTGACCAGATCCTGACGCATTTTGTATACGGTTTGTAATGTGGCGTTCTTGTTCAGAACTGCCGCCAGTGTTGCTTGCTGCTGTGTTTCAAGCTTGCTCGCATCGAGGTTAAGCCATTGTTTCACGCCTCGTAGCGCTTGCCAGTCTTGAGGGGCCTGGCGCCTGAGTTTGCTTGCCTCGGTGAGATAAGTCGACTTGAGTGCACGGGCGAACCTTGCCATTACCTCATAGCGGTGGGTCAGCACGGCTTGCAGGGTTTCACCGTCGCAGTGTCGCTTTGAAGGGTCGAGGCGCAATCTCGGCGCAACGCGCTTGACTTGCGCCAGTCCTAGACTTTCCAGAACGCGAATGTAGAACCAGCCGATGTCGAACTCGAACCACTTGCTGGAGAGTCGTGCGGAACCGGCATAAGCGTGGTGGTTGTTGTGCAGTTCCTCGCCGCCGATCAGAATCCCCCAGGGCAATATGTTACGGCTCGCATCCTCGCTGGCGAAGTTGCGGTAACCCCAGTAATGGCCGATTCCATTGACCACTCCCGCGGCAAAGATGGGTATCCATGCCATTTGGACTGCCCAGATTGTAAGGCCGATGGGGCCGAACAGGATGACGTTGATAATCAGCATCAGCGCAATGCCTTTGGCGCTGTGTGGACTATATAGCTTGTGCTCGATCCAGTCGTCAGGAGTGCCATGACCATATTTTGCCAGGGTTTCGGTATTTCTCGATTCGGCACGATAAAGCTCGGCGCCTTCCCAGAACACTTTCCTGATGCCGCGTGTGACCGGACTGTGGGGGTCTTCCGGTGTTTCACATTTCGCATGGTGCTTGCGATGAATCGCAGCCCACTCCTTGGTGACCATGCCGGTAGTGAGCCATAGCCAGAAGCGGAAAAAATGGCTGGCAACTGCATGCATTTCCAGGGCGCGATGGGCTTGGTGGCGATGCAGGAAGATGGTGACGCCCGCAATGGTAATGTGGGTGAAAGTCAGGGCTACAGCTAAATAACCCCACCAGGGTAAAGTGAAAATGCCGGATGACATGCGAAACCTTATTAAATTACTCGGGTAATATGATTCTACGTGAAAGCGGAGGGGAATCAAGCGTGTTTGACTGAAGTCAAACCAGTTGCGCGCAAATACCTTACAATCCCACGCTCGATGAATTCACCCGCACAGACAGATAGTAACGCCCCCGAGTGTTTTCACTGCGGGCAACCCATTTCCGCCGGCTCCCTGTATCCGGTTGTAATCGAGTCCGTGTCGCGCGATATGTGTTGCCGCGGTTGCCAGGCAGTAGCCCAGGCCATCGTGGATGGCGGACTGGCTGATTACTATCGTCACCGCACCAGTAAAACCGGCACGGCTGCGCTGGATGCGTCCGAGGTGGTGCCGGAGTGGTTGCGGCAAGCCAAATTGTACGATCTGCCGGAAGTGCAACAGAGTTTTGTGCGCCACGAGGTGGGGGAGGTGCGCGAGGCTTCGCTGATTCTTGAAGGCATTGTCTGCGCCGCCTGCGTCTGGCTCAATGAACATCATATTTCCAGGCTGCCTGGCGTGTTGTCGGTCGAAGTCAACTATTCCACCCACCGTGCACGGGTGCGGTGGGACAACTCGCGCATCAAACTATCTGAAATCCTTCATGCCGTGGCGGCAATCGGCTATACCGCGCATCCCTTCGATCCGGGCCGCCAGGAGCAGATTTTCCTCAAGGAGCGCCAGGCGGCATTGCGCCGCCTGTTCATCGCCGGTATCGGTATGATGCAGGTGATGATGTATGCGGTGCCTGTCTATGTCGCCGGGGGAGATGGCAGCATGCCGCCCTGGATCGAGAATATCATGCGCTGGGCAAGCCTGGCCCTGACCTTGCCGGTGGTGGGATATTCGGCCTGGCCGTTTTTCCTCGGCGCCTGGCGCGATTTGAAGTTGCGTCAGGCCGGCATGGATGTGCCGGTGGCACTGGGTGTTGGCGCGGCCTTCAGCGCCAGCGTTTATGCAACCCTGATGGGCGGCGGCGAGGTGTATTTCGATTCCGTTACCATGTTTGTATTTTTCCTGCTCTCAGGTCGCTTTCTTGAAATGGGTGCGCGCCGCAAGGCTGCGGATGCAGCCGAAAAACTGATCAAGCTGCAACCGGCGATGGCCAGCCGACTCCCGGGTTACCCCCATGACCAGGCTGACGAACTGGTCGCCGTGAGTACCCTCAGCCTGGGCGAATTCATTCTGATCCGCCCCGGCGAGTCGGTGCCGGCAGACGGTTTGGTAGAGAGAGGGGTGAGCCAGGTGGACGAGTCCCTGCTCAGCGGCGAGAGCAGGCCGGTGGCGAAGGCCGTGGGGGCCAGCCTGATTGCCGGGACGGTCAATGTGGATAGCCCTCTGGTGATGAGGGTTAGCGGCCTGGGGCAGGACACCGTGCTGTCCGGTATTGTGCGCCTGCTGGATCGCGCACTGGCAGAAAAGCCCGTGCTGGCACAATTGGCAGACCGGGTGGCGAGTTGGTTTGTGCTGGCATTGCTGCTGATAGCGGCAGTCACCGGCGCGGTTTGGTATTTTATCGAGCCGGCGCGGGCGTTCTGGATTACGGTGGCGGTGCTGGTGGTGAGCTGTCCCTGTGCGCTGTCCTTGGCTACGCCCGCCGCGCTCACTGCGGCCACCGGCCGCTTGACCCGCCTGGGATTGTTGACTACGCGGGGCCATGCGCTGGAAACGCTGGCCAAAGCCAGCCATTTTGTCTTCGACAAGACCGGTACGTTGACTTACGGCAGGATGACTTTGCTGGAAACGGTCGTTCTCGGAACAGCCGGTCAGGCGCACTGCCTGGCGCTGGCGGCGGCGCTGGAACGTGCGTCCGAGCACGCCATCGCGCGCGCCCTATTTGACGCTGCCGAGGGCTGCGGAGAAAAGTGCGAGGTTCAGGAAAGCACCAATTTGCCCGGCAGCGGCGTCGAGGGCGTGATCGACGGTCGTCGCTATCGCCTTGGCAGGCTCCAGTTCGTAGCGGACCTTTGTGCTTGTCCCGTGCCGGATGTCCCCGCGAATGCCAATTCCTCGGACAGGGAAGGTGCGACCGTGGTGGGTCTGTGCGATGAAACCGGCTGGTTGGCGCTGTTTGTCATGGGCGATACCTTGCGCCCGGACGCGCGTGAACTGGTTGCGGGCTTGCAGTTGCGGGGACGGACTGTAGTGTTGTTGTCCGGTGATCAGGAGGGCGCCGCGCAACAGGTGGCGCGGCAGCTTGGAATCGGCACGGTCCGGGCGGGCATGACGCCGCAGGGCAAGTTGGATTACGTGCGTGGCCTGCAGCATGAGGGTGCGGTGGTTGCGATGATCGGAGATGGCGTGAATGACGCACCGGTGCTGGCGGCTGCTAGCGTTTCCGTGGCCATGGGTGGCGGGACTCAAGTGGCGCGCGCCAGTGCCGACATGATCCTGCTTTCGGAACATTTGCCACACATGCTTGCCGGAGTGGATGTCGCAGTCAAAACCAGCATCGTTATCCGCCAGAATCTGACTTGGGCTTTCGTCTATAATCTGGTCGCCATTCCCCTTGCCGCGATGGGCTATATCACGCCCTGGATGGCGGGAATTGGCATGTCGGCGAGTTCGTTGCTCGTGGTATTGAATGCGCTGCGTCTGGTTGGGCCGGACGCCGTCAAAGGACGGAGTTGAGCGATGGAAATACTTTATCTACTTATTCCGTTAAGCGTGGTCCTGATTTTTCTTATCGTCTGGGTTTTTCTCTGGGCAGTAAAGAGCGGCCAGTTCGACGATCTGGAAGGTCCCGCGCACCGCATTCTGATGGATGATGACCGCCCGCAATCCCAATCCTCCCCCAAGGTCGATCCACCTGTCGAGTAGCATGTGCTACCCTTGTCGCGGGATGTGTGACAATTTGTCGCAAAAAATGAACACAATTTGATCTAGCGCAAAATTCCATTTCCTAATTTCCGCTAACATTGTGGACAGTAACGTCCTGAAATAGACTTTACCCAAGGCGACTTTTTGTAATCAGGGAGGGAATATATGGAAGCGCAGTCCACGTATAACTACAAAGTGGTGCGGCAGTTTGCCATCATGACTGTAGTATGGGGAATTGTCGGCATGCTGGTCGGGGTGATTATCGCCTCGCAGTTGATCTGGCCGGAGTTGAATTTTGATACGCCATGGCTGACTTATGGCCGCTTGCGTCCGCTGCATACCAATGCGGTGATTTTTGCGTTTGGCGGTTCGGGGTTGTTCGCAACTTCTTACTACATCGTGCAGCGCACTTGTCACACGCGGCTGTTTGCTGGCGGACTGGCTGCCTTCACGTTCTGGGGCTGGCAATTGGTGATCTTGCTGGCGGCGATTACTCTGCCGCTGGGTTTCACGACCTCGAAAGAATATGCCGAGCTGGAATGGCCGATTGACATCCTGATCACTGTGGTTTGGGTGGCCTACGCAATCGTGTTTTTCGGTACCGTCATCAAGCGCAAGACCAGTCATGTCTACGTGGCGAACTGGTTCTTCGGTGCCTTCATCATCACTATTGCGCTGTTGCATATCGTCAACAACATCGAGCTGCCGGTTAGCCTGATGGGCATGAAGTCCTATTCTGCCTATGCGGGGGTGCAGGACGCCATGATCCAGTGGTGGTATGGTCATAACGCGGTGGGCTTTTTCCTGACCACAGCCTTCCTGGGTATGATGTATTACTTCGTGCCCAAGCAGGCAGGCCGTCCGGTGTATTCCTACCGTTTGTCCGTGGTGCACTTCTGGGCGCTGATCTTCACCTACATGTGGGCGGGCCCGCACCATCTGCTCTACACCTCGCTGCCTGACTGGACCCAGTCCCTTGGTATGGTGTTCTCGCTGATTCTGCTGGCACCTTCCTGGGGCGGTATGATCAACGGCATCATGACCCTTTCCGGTGCCTGGCACAAACTGCGCGACGATCCTATCCTGAAGTTCCTGGTGACTTCGCTGTCCTTCTACGGCATGTCCACCTTCGAAGGCCCGATGATGGCCATCAAGACCGTAAATGCGCTGTCTCACTACACCGACTGGACCGTGGGCCACGTGCACTCCGGCGCTCTGGGCTGGGTGGCGATGGTGACCATCGGTTCCCTGTACTACCTGATCCCGCGCCTGTTCGGTCGCGAGCAAATGTATAGCGTCAAGCTGATCACGACCCATTTCTGGGTGGCCACTATCGGCGTGGTGTTGTATATCGCTGCACTGTGGATTTCCGGTGTGATGCAGGGTTTGATGTGGCGTGCGGTGAACGTCGACGGCACCTTGACCTACAGTTTTGCCGAGTCGGTCAAGATGGTTTATCCGTTCTATACCATTCGTCTGATCGGTGGCGCGATGTTCCTGTCCGGAATGCTGATCATGGCCTACAACGTGTTCAAGACAGTTACTGGTTCCAAGGCGGTGGATGATGCAGTGATCCCTGCCCCGGCCGGTGCTCACGCTTAAAGTTCAGGGAAGGAGAAAAGATAATGAGTGCAAATTCATGGCATGAATCGCTGGAAAAGAACGTCGGTTTTATGATGGTGCTGATTCTTCTGGTGGTGAGCGTGGCAATGCTGGTGGAAATCCTGCCGCTGTTCTTCCAGAAATCCACCACCGAACCGGTGGCCGGGCTTAAGCCTTACAACGCACTGCAATTGGCGGGGCGTGACATCTACCAGCGCGAGGGGTGCTACAACTGCCATTCGCAAATGGTGCGTCCGTTCCGTGCCGAGACCGAGCGCTATGGTCACTACTCGGTGGCGGGTGAGTTTGTTTACGATCACCCGTTCCAGTGGGGCTCCAAGCGCACTGGTCCGGATTTGCACCGCGTAGGCGGCCGCTATTCCGATGACTGGCATCGTACCCACCTCAATAATCCGCGCGACGTGGTGCCTGAGTCCAACATGCCGGCTTACCCCTGGCTGTCAGCCACACCGGTGGCGGGTGATGATCTGGGTGAGCACATGAGGACACTGCGTGTTCTGGGTGTTCCCTATACCGACGCCGATATCGCCGGTGCGACTCAGGCCGTTGCAGGCAAGACCGAGCAAGACGCCGTGATTGCCTACCTGCAGAACCTTGGTGTCCATATCAAGAGCACGAGGTAGAAATGGACATCAACGATCTCAGATCGATCATGACGGTGTTGTCATTTCTGACTTTCCTCGGCATCGTGGCCTGGGCCTATAGCGGACGCCGCAAGGCGGCGTACGACGAGGCGGCCCGCTCGGTGTTTGAAGATGATGAACTCGCGTCGATGAATGTGAAATCCGCTCCCAAGGCGGCGGGACACTAAAGGAGAAAAAGATGAGTGATTTTGTAAGCGACTTTTGGAATCTGTGGGTCGCCGGGGTTACCCTGGTCAGCGTTATCGGCTGCGGAGTGTTCCTGTGGGCGGTAAGCATCAAGCGTACCGGTGCCAAGGTGGATACGACCGGGCACGTATGGGACGAAACCCTGGCGGAATGGAATAACCCCTTGCCGGCGTGGTGGAGTTGGCTGTTTTACATCACGGTGGTGTTTGCGCTGGTTTATCTGGTGCTTTTCCCCGGACTGGGTAGCTTCAAGGGCGTGTTGGGATGGACCTCCACCGGCCAGTGGGAAGGTGAGATGAAGCACGCCGCTGAGACCTACGATCCAATTTTCGACAAATATTTGAAGATGGACGTGAAGGCCGTGGCGGCAAATCCGGAAGCAAATGCCATGGGGCAGCGCCTGTTTCTGACCTATTGCTCGCAATGCCATGGTTCGGATGCGGGTGGATCGCGTGGTTTCCCCAGTCTGACCGACAAGGATTGGCTGTACGGCGGTGACCCCGAAATCATCAAGGCTAGCATTACCGCAGGCCGTGGTGGCATCATGCCTCCCCATGGTCCGGTGCTGGGCGATGCCGGGGTGAAGGAAGTGGCCAACTACGTGTTCTCGCTTTCCGGTCACAAGCATGACGCCAGTCTGGCTGCTGCGGGCAAGCCCAAGTTCGAACAGATCTGCGCAGCCTGCCACACCCCCGCCGGTACCGGTATGCAGGCACTGGGCGCGCCCAACCTGACCGATAAGATCTGGTTGTATGGTGGCTCGGAAGGCGCTGTGATTGAAACTATCACCAAGGGCCGCAATGGCGTGATGCCGGCGTGGAAGGATTTCCTTGGCGAGGCTAAAATCCACTTGCTGACGGCTTATGTATATGGTTTGTCGCAGGGCAAATAAGTAGTTGCAAGAAAAATAATAAGTTGCACATGGGGAGGGCGGGATTGCTTATGATTTCGCCCTCCCCAATTCATCACAAAATGGGTTTGTGGATCGCGTGAAGCATGACTGGGGGGCGCGACATTCTGTTGTGGAAAAATTAAGGAGTGTTTGTGAGCCAGTCGGAAGTCAAGTTGCCCGGTCAGGTTAAACCGGGAGAAGGTAATGAGCTGTATGCAGCTCGCAAAAAGATTTATGCACGCTCTGTATCGGGTGTCTTTGCCAATTTACGAATTCTGGGCGTGGCTTTTACCCAGTTCGTGTTCTATGTTTTTCCCTGGCTGATCTGGAACGATCGACCGATGATGCTGTTTGATCTGGTACATCGGAAGTTCTACGTCTTCGGCTATATATTCTTTCCCCAGGATTTCATCTATCTAACCGGTGTACTGGTTATTTCCGCATTGGCCCTGTTCCTGTTTACTGCTGTGGCGGGCCGCATCTGGTGTGGCTACGCGTGTCCGCAAACGGTTTACACCGAGATCTTCATGTGGATAGAGCGCGCCATCGAGGGCGACCGTCCGCAGCAGATGAAACTCGACAAGGCGCCGTGGAGTCCCCGGAAAATCGGCCTCAAGGCGGCCAAGCAAGTTGCATGGGTGGCCGTAGCATTGTGGACGGGCTTTACCTTCGTCGGCTTCTTTACCCCGATCAGGGAGCTTGCGCATGAATTCGTGACATTCTCCATGGGGCCGTGGGAGACATTCTGGGTGTTCTTCTATGCCTTTGCCACTTACGGCTTTGCGGGATACATGCGCGAGCAGGTGTGTTTGTACATGTGTCCCTACGCACGCTTCCAGAGCGTGATGTTCGATCCCGACACGCTGATCATCACCTACGACGATCAGCGTGGCGAGCCGCGCGGCCAGCGTCGCAAAAATTCGGATTATCGCGCCGAGGGGAAGGGCGATTGTGTCGATTGCGGCATTTGCGTTCAGGTTTGTCCAACCGGTATCGACATTCGCAAAGGATTGCAGTACGAATGCATCGGTTGCTCCGCCTGTATCGACGGGTGCAATGTCGTGATGGATAAAATGGGTTATCCGCGCGGCCTGATCCGTTACTCGACGGAAAACGTGATGCAGGGCAAGTTTCCCGAACGCACCATGATGGCCCACGTATTCCGCCCCCGCGTGTTGCTTTACACCGCCATTCTTTCTGCTATCACGATTGCACTGGGTGTGGCGCTGTACCTGCGCACACCGCTCAAGGCCAACATCATCCGTGACCGTGCCAACATGGTCCGGGAAACGGACGAGGGTTTGCTGGAAAACGTCTATCGGATGCAGATCATCAACATGGACGAGAAGCCGCATCGCTATACGCTGACGGCTTCAGGTATCGAGAATCTTGCGGTCACGACCAGCGATCCGCTACCGCTAGAAGTCGGTCCGGCGTCGACCCGGGTGGTGTCAGTCGGCCTGATAGCCGATCCAAAGGATCTGAAGCCAGGTTCTACCAAGGTGTATATCAAGGTTCAGGATGTTGAAAATCCGGGCGACAGTACCAACGAGAAAACCAGCTTCCTTGTGAGGTAAGACATGAACGCCATGATAGAAAAAAGCAAACCCTGGTACCGCGAGCCCTGGCCGTGGATTCTGATGGCTGCGCCGGCGATGGCCGTGGTGGCAGGCGGATTCATGATATGGCTTGCTATCAGCACTGAAGACGGACTGGTGGAAGATGATTATTACAAGAAGGGCCTTACCATCAACCAGACCATTGAGCGTGACCAAGCGGCACAGTCGCTTCATATCAAGGCCCAGCTGATGGTCGGCGATGATCCCACCCATTTGCGCTTGATGCTTCAGGGTGGTGATCTTGGCGCCTTGCCCCAGCAGTTGCGGCTCAAGGTTCTTCACCCCACCCGTTCCGGCCTGGATCAGGAGGTGATATTGACCCGGCGTGGCGAAGGCTATTATGAAGGGGGAAGTAAGGCATTGGGCGCGGCCAAGTGGCGCCTGATTCTGGAAGATATCGACAAACACTGGCGGCTGACCGGCATCTGGCACGTACCCAAGGACAGCTCAGTAGCGCTGTCCTCGCGGGGATAATTTGTTTTACTAACGGCAAAGAGGAGAGCTAAAAATGGGATTTATGGAGACGCTGTTTACAACTGATATCGGCCTGTTCAGCATGTTCACGATCGGCTTTGTGATCGTGATCGCGCTGTTCTTCATCATTTGGATCAACAAGAAAATCAACGAGCCCGCTAAAAACGATTGAGTCCTTACGTTTGGGAGCCGGGCGCGTCGCTGGTGGTGTGCTCGGCAATCTGTTTCAGTCTTGCCAGATCGTTCAGAACCAGATGTTTGTTCTGCACACTGATGAGGCCCTCTTCCTGAAATTTTGACAGCGTACGGCTGATGGTTTCCAGCTTGAGTCCGAGATAATTGCCAATATCGCCACGCGTCATGCGAAGCTGGAATTGGGTCTGGGAGTAGCCGCGCGCACCCAGACGATGGGACAGGTTCAACAGGAAGGCGGCGAGGCGCTCGTCCGCGCTCATGCTGGAGAGCAGCATCACGAGTGACTGGTTGCGGAATATCTCGCGACTCATGATTTTGTGGAAGTGGTGTTGCAAGGAGGGGATTTTCCGTCCGAGCATTTCCAACTCGGTGAAAGGAATCTCGCACAGTTCGCTGTCTTCCAGCGCAATCGCGTTGCAGCTGTGCTTGTCCTCGCAGATTGCATCCATGCCGAGCAACTCGCCGGTCATATGAAATCCGGACACGTGCTCCTGGCCTCTGGCGCTGGTGATAAAGGTCTTGAAAAAGCCGGTGCGCATGGCATAGACCGCGCGGAACGGGTCGCCGGCGCGGTATAGGTATTCGTTGCGCTTGACCCGTTTACGGCGATTGATGATGCGATCCACCTGCAGGAACTCGTCTCCATTGAGGCCTTTCGGGAGACACCACAAGTCGCGCAGATCGCAGGCGGCACAGCCGCTCTTGGGATAACGGGCATCAACAATCTCGGCAAACAGTTGATGGACTTTCTGTTGCATATTTAGCTATCGCGCCGGTTTTCTGAATTGCGCAGATCATCGCATGATTGTTCGTGCTGCGCCAGCGCCCATGCAACATGTTGTCGCACCAAGGGGGAAAAATGGTTTTCGCGTCTCCGCAATGCTGCAAGCACGCCTTCCGATGTAGGGGCATTGCCCAGCGCCACGGCAATGTTGCGTAGCCAGCGTTCATGGCCGATGCGGTGGATGGCGTTTCCCGCGGTTCTGTTGTGAAATTCTTCCTCACTCCACGCAAACAGGTCGGTCAGATTTGCAGTATCCAGCCCGTGACGTACCGTGAAATCCCTTTCAGCGCTGGGCTGAGCAAAATGGTTCCAGGGACATGACAACTGGCAATCGTCACAGCCGTATATGCGATTGCCTATCAACGGACGCAGTTCGATGGGTATGCTGCCCTTAAGTTCAATGGTCAGATAGGAGATGCAGCGCCGGGCATCCACCCGGTAGGGGGCGACAATGGCCCCGGTGGGGCAGTCATCGATGCAGCGCCGGCAGGTACCGCAATGGTCGGCTTGCGGAGGGTCGGGTGGCAAAGCAAGATCGGTGTAGATTTCTCCCAGGAAAAACCACGACCCGCTGTCGCGCGACAGCAGCATGCTGTGTTTTCCGCGCCATCCCAGGCCGGCCTGTGCAGCCAGTGCAACTTCCATCACGGGGGCGCTGTCCGTGAAAACACGGTAGCCGAAAGGCCCGATGGCATCCTGGATTTTATCGGCGAGTTTCTGTAGTCGCGTGCGCAGGGTTTTATGATAGTCTCGGCCCAGGGCATAACGTGAGATGAAGGCTATTTCGCCACTAGCGAGAATTTCCCGGCTATCTCTCGCCTGTGGTGGAAAATAATTCATGCGTACGCTGATGACGCTTAACGTGCCAGGCACCAGTAGTTCGGGGCGGCTGCGTTTCTGGCCATGACTTGCCATATAATCCATTTCGCCATGAAACCCTTGCTCCAGCCATTGCAGCAAGTGCGTCTCGGCAAGAGAGAGGTCAGGAGTGCCTATGGCAACAGCCTGGAAGCCTGACTCCGCGCCCCAGTCCTTGATTTTCCCTGCAAGCCAGTCGTGATCAATCATTAAACCGTGCACAAGACCCTAAAAATATGAAAATAACGCTATTCCTCGCGGATGAGAATGAAACCAGCCAGCTTGGCGCAAGATTGGCCACAGTGCTGCATCCAGGGCTTGTTTTCTACTTGAGCGGCGACCTTGGCGCAGGGAAAACCGCGCTTGTGCGCGCAATTTTACGCGGCTTGGGCTATCAAGGAAAAGTGAAAAGTCCGACCTATACTTTAGTTGAACTTTACGTTGTTTCTAGTTTACACTTATACCACTTTGATTTATATAGATTCGCCGATCCGGAGGAGTGGGAAGATTCCGGGTTTCGCGAATACTTCAATCCAGCCACGGTGTGCTTTGTAGAATGGCCGGAAAAAGCAGCAGGGCTCTTGCCTTGTGCGGATGTGGTGATCCGGCTCGGCTTCCGCAATGGTGGGCGAGAGATCGAGCTGGATGCAGCAACGGAGGCAGGCAGGCAATGTTTAATGCGGTTTCAGGGCACGGATGGAACTTGAGCACATTGGTGAACTCAACACGCCGCAACCTGTTTGCGCTGGTGGGGTTTGGCTCGCTATGGGCGGTATTTCTGCTGACCTTGTTTGCCGTGAATGTCTCCTATGCGGCAAACACCGTGACTGCGGCACGCGTATGGCCGGCGGCGGATTACACGCGCATCACTCTGGAAACCGCTAATGCTATCAAGTTCACCCATTCCACGGTCAAGAATCCCGAACGCCTGGTGCTTGATCTTGAAGGCGTGGAGCCGAATGACATCCTGACCAATTTGTCCGCCAAGGTGGGCGATGCCGATCCCTACATCAAACAGGTGCGGGTAGGACGTTTCAAACCGGGAGTGGTGCGTGTGGTGCTGGATCTCAAGACCGAAGTCAGGCCTTCAGTGTTCATCCTGCCGCCTGTTGGTGAGTATGGTAATCGCCTGGTGGTTGATATTTACCCGGCACAGGCGGTGGACCCGATGATGGCGCTGCTGGATTCTCCCAGGCAGCCTGCCGCGGGAGCGGCCGGGAACGAGCCCATTGTTCAAGAGAGTTTGCCAGCCCTTGCTCCAGATGCCGTAGCCAAGTCCGACCCCGTCGAGACCGGAGCGGCAGTTGCTGAAACCAGGAAAGCGGCACCCGAAAAGCCGCTCAAGAACGAGAAACGAAAACCCGAATTGCAGGTCACCCGTATGGTCACCATCGCCATCGACGCCGGTCATGGCGGGGAGGATCCCGGTGCAAGGGGCGCGCGCGGCACGCACGAAAAAGAAGTGACGCTGGCGATAGCCCGGCGCCTGAAAGCGGTCGTCGACGAGGAACCCAACATGCGGGGCATGCTGATTCGTGACGGCGACTACTTCATCCCGCTTCACGGTCGGGTCGCCAAGGCGCGCAAAGTGAATGCCGATCTGTTCGTTTCCATCCATGCCGATGCTTTTATCCGCCCCGACGCCCGGGGCTCGTCGGTATTTGCGCTATCGGAGCGGGGCGCCACCTCCGCCGCCGCGCGCTGGTTGGCGAAGAAGGAAAACGAGGCGGACCTGATCGGTGGCGTCAACCTGGATGTAAAAGATCCCTACCTTGCGCGCACCCTGCTGGATCTGTCCCAGACAGCAACCATCAACGACAGCCTGAAACTGGGCAAGGCCGTGCTGAACGAGCTGGGCGGCATCAATTCACTGCACAAGGGGGCGGTCGAGCAAGCTGGCTTCGCCGTGCTCAAATCCCCCGATATTCCTTCCATCCTGGTAGAGACTGCATTCATCTCCAACCCCGATGAGGAAAAACGCCTGAACGACGATGCCTACCAGGACAAGATGGCGCGCGCGATCTTCTCCGGTATCAAGCGCTATTTCGCCAAAAGCCCGCCTTTAGCCAAATCCAGGCTGGTTTTGGCAGAGTAATAGAATTCCTGCGTCTTGCCTGCGATGCCGTGGATCGAGAGCATGGTCTCACCGCCTCGTCGAACAGTAGCGCGCCGCCAACTTGAGCGCCTATTCCAGTGCCAGCACACAGACGGCGATGAGCCCGGCTAGCCCCCAGTCATACAGGCTCAAACCCACGGTGTTGAATCCCTTCTGGTTGAATATGTTTTGGGTGCAGCCACGTCGCCAGCAAAGCCGCGTCCACGTATTGCCGCCTGTTCAGTTTGCCCTTCAGCACAGCCGCGACAGGCTTCTCCGGTTCCCCCAGGTCGGACAGCACGGCGACCGCGCCGGTGAAGTCTTCATGCGCGGTATAGCCGTTGATTGTGATCAGCGTGCAGAGGCCGGCGCCGATGGCGGCCTTGAGCCCGTTCGCCGAGTCCTCGATGGCCAGGCACGACGCGGGCGGTAGAGCGAGGCGCTCCAGCACCCAGCGGTAGATGTCCGGGGCAGGCTTTTTGGCAGCCACTACATCGCCGGCACCGATCACTTCGAACCAGCCGATACTCTCGGCGCCCAGGCTGGTTTCCAGCAGCGCCGTCACCGCTTGTGGGGCGGAGGTGGTGGCTATGGCTAGGCGCACGCCGCCCTGCCGCAGTTCCCGCAGCAGACGCGCCACGCCGGGGCGGAGCGGAATGCCGGGCTGTTGTAGCAGGGCGGTGAAATGGCGCGTCTTCGCAGCATGCAGGCGGGCTACCCAGGCATCGAAATCCTGCCGGGACAACAGTTCAGGATGGTGTCGCTCGACATAGGCGCGGATACGCTCCTTGCCGCCGCCGATACCGAGCAATTCGCCGTAAAGCGCTTCGTTCCAGTTCCACACCAAGCCAAAATCGCGGAACGCCGCGTTGAAAGCGACACGGTGGCCATCCCGTTCTGTGTCGGCGAGGGTTCCGTCCACGTCGAAAATGACGGCTTCAAGCATGGGGTGATGCTCCTTCGCGAGTCAGGCTCCCATCAGCCGGTATTGCGCAAGCCTGCCGCAATCGCGTTGATGGAGCTCAGCAGGGGATTGAGCCAAGCCTCACGCTCGGCCTGCGGCAGGTTTTCGTTGCGGCAGCGTTGCAGCAGCACCACCTGGATGTGGTTCAGCGGGTCCAGATAGGGATTGCGGCGCGACAGCGACAGCGCCAGCTGCGGCGTTTCCTGCATCATGACGGTGGCACTGGCGATGTCCAGCACCGCAGTGACGGTGCGTTCGTGTTCGTCGCGTATCGTCCGGAAGATCGCGTCTGCGGTTTCCCTGTTTTCAGCCAGCTCGGCATAGCGGGCGGCGATGTTCATGTCAGCCTTGAACAGGGCCATCTGGGTGTTGCTGAGCAGCGCCCGGAAAAATGGCCATTCCCGGTACATGCGCTGCAATTTGGCCAGGCGCTGCGGATCGTTGCAGCGCCAGTTTTGCAGCGCAGTGCCGATGCCGAACCAGGCGGGCAGGGTATGGCGCGACTGAGCCCAGCCGAACACCCAGGCGATGGCGCGCACCGAGGCTTTGGAGCGGTCGCCCTTTTTGCGGTGGGAAGGGCGTGAGCCGATGTTGAGCAGAGCAATTTCATTGAGCGGCGTGGCTTCATAGAAATAGTCGATGAAGCCCGGTGTGCGGTCGGTCAGGTCGCGGAAGGCAGCCTCGCCATCTTCGGCCAGCTGGTCCATGATGCCGAGGAAGTCGCTGCAATCCTGTTTCTGCGTGCGTATCAGGTTGGTGCTGGCCTTGAGCAGGCCGGTCATGCCCATCGACAGTTCGTAGGAGGCGGTTTCGGCATTGCTGTATTTGAAGGACAGCACCTCGCCCTGCTCGGTAAACTTGATCTGGCCGCACACGGTGCCTTCCGGCTGCGACAGGATGGCCTCGTGGGTGGGACCGCCGCCGCGCCCGACCGTGCCGCCGCGCCCGTGGAACAGGCGGCATTCGATGCCGCGCGCCTGGGCCAGCGCGGTGATCTTGGTCTGCGCAGCGTAGAGCGACCAGGCCGAGGCGAGAATGCCGCCGTCCTTGGCGGAATCGGAATAGCCGATCATGACTTCCTGCAGCTTGCCGGAACAGCCGAGCAGTGCCGCATAGGCCGGGTTGTCGAGGAGTGCCGTCATCACCGGCTGGATATGCTCCAGGTCGACGATGGTTTCGAACAGGGGCGAAATGCCGATATGGCAGAACCAGCCCTGCTCGTTGCGGCCGGCCAGCCCGGCCAGGCTGGCGAGGAACATCACTTCCATGACGTGGCTGGCGGCATGGGTCATCGAAATGACATATGAACCGAAGGCCTGCGGGCTGACTTCCTGGCGCATGCGCGCCATCACCTCAAAGACCTCGAAGGTCTCGCGGCTGGCGTCGCTGAGCGCTGTGCGCTCGATCTTCATGCCGCCGGCACGGGGGATCAGCTCGCCCAGCAATTCCAGCCGCCCGGCTTCGCTCAGGCTGCCATAGTCCGGTATGCCCGGCTGCCGGGCAAGCAGCTCGGCCACGGCTTCGCTGTGGCGGGTCGATTCCTGGCGGATGTCGAGGTGCACCAGGTAGAAGCCGAAGGTTTCGGTGTTGCGGATCAGGTCCTGCAGCTCGCTGTTGGCGGCCGCGTGGTCGCCGTGGCTGATCAGCGAGTCGCGCATCAGGGTGAGATCGGCCAGGAATTCCTGCTCCGACGGGTAGCTGTCGGCACAGGCGCTGCCGCTGCGGCCCTCGATCAGCGCGTCCACGGCATCCAGGTTGTGTTGCAGCCGGTGCCGCATCAGGTAAAGCTTGCGGCGGTAGGGCTCCTGGCCGAAATGCTGGGGATAATCGCCGAACACCGCGGCAAAGCGTTGCTCATCCTGCGCCAGACTGGCGGCCATAGCGGCGCTGATGCTGCACAGGCGTTTCGAATGGGTCAGCACATGGCTGAGGTTGACGACTTCACGCAGGTAATGGCGCAGCACCTCCCGTTTCTGAAGACTCAGGGAGAGGACTGTGGTATCGGGGGTGACAAAGGGATTGCCGTCGCGGTCGCCACCGATCCAGGAACCGAAGCGCAGGATGTTGGGCACGCGGATTCGCTGGCCTTCCGCCAGTTCTGGCCCATACACCCGTTCGACGGCCTTTTCCAGGTAGCGGTAGGTTTCGGGCACGGCCTTGAACAGGCTTTCGCGGAAATAGAACAGCCCGTTCTTGACCTCGTCGCGCACCTGCGGCTTGCTGGCGCGCACTTCGTCTGTTTTCCACAGGATCTGGATCTGCTGCTCGAGTTGTCCGATCAGCTCAAGGCGCTGTTCCTTGCCGACGCGCGGGTCATCCAGGCGTTCGGCGGTGAGAAAGATGCGGCGCAGGTGTTCCATGATGGTGCGGCGCTTGGATTCCGTCGGATGGGCGGTAAATACCGGGATGTAGGCGGCATTGTCGAGCAGGGTCTGGAGTTCGGTGGCATTGATGCCCTGGTCGTGGAACTCCCGCAAGGTGGCGTCGAAAGAACCTTGCCACAAGGGGCCGCTGCGATACACCTGGGTGCGGCGGGTTTGGTGCTGGAAGGATTCCTCGGCCAGGTTGACCAGGCTGAAGTAAATGCTGAAGGCACGCACCACATGGGTGAGTGTTTCCGCATCCAGGGATTCGATGAGCTTTTCCAGGCGGCGCCGGCTGGCTGGTGAATTTTTCTTGTGCAGGCGGATATAGCCTTTGCGCAGTGTCTCTACCGCATCAAACACGCGGCCGTCCTGGAGGGGGCGCAGCACGTTGCCTAGCAGGTTGCCGAACAATTTTACGCGGGCGCGCAACTGGGTATCGCTAGGAATTTTATTCATGTTTCTCATTATTAACCGGGCCAGGACGCATATCCCCACTAAATTCCGCGCTAAAACAGAAAAAGTGAATCCTGAATAAAGGCTCTAAGCTTGAACCTCGACCGGTGCGCGGCACTGTTCCAGGACCTCCGCCGCCCGCCCGCCGCTGCCCCACAGACGGATGCATCGCTCCACCTCGGTGCGCACAGCTTCGCGGACGCTGCGCTTGAGGGCCATGTACCCGCTATCGCCAATATTGGGGTTATCCCGGATATGCCGCACGGCAAGATCGGACAACGCGGTGTAGTAGTTGATCTTGGCCACGCCGTTGGCGATCAGCTTGCGGAACTGCTCATCCGATAAACCGCTGCCACCATGGATGACCAGGGGAATCTTCACCGCCTCGTTGATTTTCGCCAGGCGCGCATAATCCAGCTTGGGCGCGCCCTTCATGCGCCCGTGCACGGTGCCGATGGAGACCGCCAGGCAATCCACTCCGCTACGTGCCACGAATACCCTGGCTTCGGCATGCGAGGTGTATTCAAATTCCTGGGACAGGTTTTCCGCGTTCTCGCCCTCGCCTCCCGGCACATAACCCAACTCGGCCTCCACCGTCACACTGCTGGCATGCGCCAGGTTGACCACTTCGCGCGTCAGGCGCAAATTGTCTTCGAAGATCTGGTCCGAGTAATCCACCATCACCCCGCTGAAGCCGCAGCGAATCGCCCGCTCGGCGGATTCGAGGCTGCGGCCATGATCGAGATGGATCGCCACTGGCACTTTGGCGCGCCGCGCCGCCGCCACCACCGCCGGCGCCAGCAGGTCGAAATCGTAATAGTCGAAATGCGATTCGGCCAGGTTGAGGATCACCGGCGCACGATAGTTTTCCGCCGCCTTGATGATGGCTTCGAGAAAATCCAGCGTCACCACGCCAAATGCGCCCACTGCATAAGCGTGGCGGTAGGCGTGGCCCAGCATGTCGGCCATGTTGACGAGTGCCATTCTATTTTCCTGCCAGTTTCGCCAATGCCTCGTCGGCGCTCTGGTCGTAGCGGGCGCGTTCCTTTTTCGCCGCCGCCTCCAGGGCCAGGTTGATTTCCGGGAATTTGAGCGCAAGGATACGGGCAGCCAGCATGGCGGCGTTCTTTGCGCCATCCACCGCCACCGTGGCAACAGGCACCCCCGGTGGCATCTGCACCGTGGAGAGCAAGGCATCGAGACCGGACATGATGCCGCCCGAGAGCGGCAGGCCAATCACCGGCAGTCGGGTGTGGCCGGCGATTACTCCCGCCAGATGGGCCGCCACGCCGGCACAGCCGATCAGCACCTGCACGTCTTCCCTGTGTGCGCGTTCGAGATAGGCGAAGACCTTGTCCGGCGTGCGGTGGGCCGAGGCCACCACGATTTCGCTGGGGATGCCCAGTTCGGTCAGGGTGTCGCGCACCTTGACCACGGTGGGCAGGTCATTGGGGCTGCCGGTAAGAATGCCAACCAGAATCTTGCTTCCGGCGTTCCTGGCGGGGTTTTTTGCATCAACTGATTTCTTCATGCGTCATCTCCTGAGATTGATTTTCGTTGGGGCAATACAAGGTAGCGGCGCGGCGCAGGCGGTCGTGCACTGCCTGCCAGTCGACGCCCGCGGGAGGGGCTTCGGCCAGAATATAATCAAAACCGGCGCCATCGAGCTGGCGCAGGGCGGCGTAAAGCCCGTGGGGCCAACCCGGCAGGGCCCGCCGTCCAGCACCATGCTCACCCCTTCGGACAGTTCCGCGCGCACGTGCGCCGCCGTGGTCGGGCTGATGCGCCCGAAACGGTTGGCGGAGGGTGCCGCCAGCGCCTTTTCCGGTCCCAATTCCTGTAGCAGCGCCAGCGCGACGGGATGATCGGGCACTCGCAACCCCACCGTATCCTGGCCGCCGGTCACAGCGTCAGAAACATGAGAGCTGCGCAGCAGGATCAGCGTCAGCGGGCCCGGCCAGAAGCGTTCCGCCAGACGTCGCGCGGCTTCTGGAATCTCCCTTGCCCATTGGTCCAGCAGGGTAGCGTTGGAGATATGCACAATCAGCGGATGGTCTGCCGGCCGCCCCTTGATTTCGAATATTTTGCGCACGGCTTCCGGGTCGGTGGCATCCGCGCCCAGCCCATAGACCGTCTCGGTGGGAAAAGCCACCACCCCGCCCGCGCGCAGCAGCCGAGCCGCAGCTTCGATTTGATTGTGCCGTTCCCGGTCGCTCATGCCGTCGCTCCGCATGAGCGTCATGAAAATGTTTCGAAGTGGTTGCTGGCCGGGTTGTAGCGCAGCAATTCGCCGTGTTCCATATCAAAATACCAGCCATGCAGCGTCAGTTTCTTTTGCGCGACCCGTTCCAGAATCCAGGGAAAAGTAAGCAAGTTGTCCAGGGACACCAGAATGGCCTCCTGCTCGCAGGCACGCGCCTGCATTTCCAGCGGTTCTCCGTGCATGCGGGACAGCACACGGTTGCGTGCGTTGCTGGCAACTTTCATCCAGCCGGAAATAAACCCTTCCCGAGGTTCAGCACCCGGCATTTGGTTCATCAGTGCCCGAATGCCGCCGCATTGGGCGTGTCCCAGCACGATAATGTTTTCCACTTCCAGATTGCGCACCCCGAACTCCAGCGCCGCGCTGGTGCCATGATAGTTGCCGCTGGTTTCGAACGGCGGCACCAGATTGGCCACGTTGCGAATGATGAATAAATCGCCGGGGTCGCAGTCGGTCACAATGGCGGGATCCACCCTGGAATCGCAACACCCCACCACGATCGTCTTGGGAGATTGGCCCTGCTTGGTGAGACGGTCGAAGAGGGCGTGATTCTCTTCATAATTGTGGCTGCGGAAGCGTTTGAAGCCGTCGACAAGTTTCTCGATGTGACTCATTGTCAAACCTCCGTCAGGCGATTAAATGCTTCGCGGTATTTCTCGCCGGTTTTGGCGGCGACATCCGGAGGCAGTTCCGGGCCGGGGGCTTGCTTGTTCCAGCCGCTCGCCTCCAGCCAGTCGCGCACGTATTGCTTGTCGAAGCTGGGCGGGTTGCTGCCGGGCCGGTACTGATCGGCGGGCCAGAAGCGGGAGGAGTCGGGGGTCAGCGCCTCGTCGATCAAATAGAGTTTGCCCTGGGCATCCTGGCCGAACTCGAACTTGGTGTCGGCGATGATGATGCCTTTACCTGCGGCATAGGCGGCGGCTTCCTGGTACAGGGCGATGCATGCGTCGCGTACCTGGGCGGCCAGTTCCTTGCCGAGCAGTTCCTCGGCCTGTGCGTAGCTGATATTTTCGTCGTGGGCGCCGGCCTCGGCTTTAGTGGAGGGGGTGAACAGCGGCTCGGGCAGCCGGTCGGCTTCACGCAAGCCTGCGGTCAGCGGGATGCTGCATACGCTCTGGCTCTTCTGGTATTCCTTCCAGCCGGAACCGACCAGGTAGCCGCGCACGATGGCTTCGATCGGCAGCGGTTTGAGCTTCTTCACCACGATGGCACGACCATGCACCTGATCATGTTCCTGCGGCGCGACCACCGCTTCGGGCGGAATGCCGGTGAGCTGGTTGGGGATAATATCCTTGAGCCGGTCGAACCAGAAGTCGGAGATGGCGGTCAGTACTTCACCCTTGCCGGGAATGGGGGTGGGCAGCACGACGTCGAAGGCGGACAGCCGGTCGGTGGTGACAATCAGCAGGTGTTGCTCGTCCACGGCATAAATGTCGCGCACTTTGCCGCGATTGAGCAAGGGCAGGCTATGGATGCTGGATTGATGCATCGGTGTGGTCATGGCAAGGTTCCAAAGGTCTCGGTTCAGTTTTTCATGGTGTTGCGTAAGTCCGCTGTTTGTTCTTCGCCCGGATAGGGGTAGCGGACATGGCCAAAGCGGATCAGCAGTACCGCCAGTGTCAGCATCAGGATAGAGCCGGTCACCGCGAGCATGCGCCAGTCGTCCATGGCCTTCATGTCCAGGATCAGGTAACGCGCCAGCGCCACCATGCCGATATACAGCGGAAAACGCACCGGCAATTTGCCCGAACCATAGTAGAGCCCGACCATCGCCAGCACTTCCAGGTAGAGGAAGAGCAGCAGGAGATCGGCCAGCGTTACCTGCGCCGCCCGCACCATGACCGTGACTTCGCTGGACATGGCGAACACCGTGGCGATGGCGATCACCAGGAGGCCGATGTGCTCCACCAGCGAGAGCAGCCACTTGTTGAATTCCTGGATCGGTTTTTTCATCGTCCATCTCCTCAAGGCAAAATATGGACAATTTACCCGAAAACCAACTGCCGTTCCCTATTCGTCCTCGCCCAGCTCCGGGTCCCATCCCTCGTCACGGGCCGCCGTGATGGCCTGGGCATAAAACCGCGTGTGCCGCTCGCGCAGCTCTTCCGGCAGACGGCTGGGCAGGTGCGCGTAAGGCTCCCAGGCGGCGTAAACTTGCTCGTACAGGTTTTGCATACGGGCGGAATCCCAGCCCGCACAGGTTTCCGTTTCGGGCAGGATGCCGAATACCCAGGCGTCGCGCACCATGCGCCCGAGGTGGGTCAGGCCGGCGTTGGCATCCTGGTCGATACCGACATAAGTTTGTATTGTCATCTTGTAAGCCCTGTGTTTTGAAACATGAATAGCTTGATAAGGGCAACCTCCCTCAGTCCCCCCTTGTCAGTGGGGTTGCTTGCCTCCTCCCCTGACAAGGGGAGGCTGGGAGGGGTTGGTTTTGCATGCAAACCACCCCCTTTCAGCGCGTCAATCCGGCGTAGAGAATGGGCAGCTTCTCGGGCAACCGTTCCACATGGTCCACGACCATGTAGTTCCTGGCGCCAAAAATCCGGGAGACGTATTGATCCGCCCTCGGATCTAGCGACATGCAGAAAGTGGTCACGCCACTGCGCGCCATTTCCTCCACCGCCTTCTTGGTATCGTAACGCAAGTATTGCGGATCACGCACGTCCACGTCGGCCGGTTCGCCATCGGTGATCACCAGCAGCAGCTTCTTGGCCGATTTCTGCAATTTCAGGTAATGCCCGGCATGGCGAATCGCCGCGCCCATGCGCGTCGATAGTTGGCCGCTCATGCCCGCCAGGCGGGATTTCGGTACTTCATTGTAGGGCTGGTCGAAATCCTTGAAGCGGGAATATTCGACATTGTGGCGCCCGTCCGAGCAGAAGCCGTGAATCGCGAACGGGTCGCCGATCTTGTAAATGGCGTCCGCCAGCAGCACCGTGGCCTGGCGCTGCAAATCCAGCACGCTGTAATCCTGCCCGCTGACCTTGTCGTTGGTAGATTCCGACAGGTCCAGCAGCACCATCACCGAAATATCGCGTACCTTGCGCACCGAACGCATCATGATGCGTGGGTCGGGTTGCTGCCCCATGCGGATATCGATCATGGCGCGGATGGCGGCATTGACATCGACCTCGTCACCGTCTTCCAGCTTGCGGATGCGCGTCACGCCCTGCGGTTGCAGCGCATCGAGCAGGAACTTGAGACGGCCGATGGTGCGCTTGTGCTGGGCGGTGATGTCGTTTATGAGCTGCAAATCACCGGCTTTCGGACGTTTTTCCAGCACCGTAGCCCAGGCCGGACGTTCGAGCTGGATCTGGTAATCCCATTCCGAATAATGATAGGGCTCGGAAACCGGTTCCTTGCCTTCCAGTTCGTTGAAGGACTTGCCCATGTCTTCATAGGGAAAGAGTTCCGTGCCCAGCACCCAGATTTCTTCCGCATCGTCGCCGGCGTTCTCGACGTCGATTTCGTTGGCGAACTCCATCAGGCTGACGTGCTTGCGCACCTGCTTGGGGGCGTCATACCCCGCTGCCATCGCCTTGTCGAAATCGAATTCCTCGAACTCCCAGAAATAGCGGTTGTCGTCGCGGTACGGCGCGGTGAGCAAGTCGCTGCGCGGGTTGAAGGCGATGCGCTTGCTCATGAATTCATGTGCCAGCTGCACGCCGATGTCCCAGGATGCCTGGTTGGTGTCGATCCGGTCTCCAGCCTGCTTGAATAGCGACCGCCCCTGGGCGATCCACGGATCGTTGTCCTGGTAGCTGTCATCCAGCAGGGCACGCGCCAGGCGGTTGAGATAGTCTCCGGCGGACTTTCCCTGGTTTGATTCAATCGTGTGCAGCTGCGCCCACAGGTGCTTGAGGCCCGGGAACTTGCGCACCGCCAGGGCTTCCACCCGGGCATCCTCGATCACGCTGATCACCGCCATCTGCCAAGGATTGAGCGCCTCGGCCGAGATCGGGTCCTGGGTATAGACGAGGTGGGCGGCGCTATGGGCGGCGGCGGCACGGTACATCTCCAGGCCCGGCAGTCTGGTTTCGCCAAGGGCGAAATCATCGTAGGCATCGGGCAGGTGGATGAAATAGCCCTCGACAAAAGGCCGGTAGCCTTCGCGCGTCTCGAAGTCGCCGGAAGTCGGCTTCATGAAGAAATCCCTTGCCCACAGGGCGCGCAGATACATGTTGATGCGGCGCTGCACGTCGATGAACAGCGTGCCCTTGCGCTCCTTCTGCAGCATCGCCAGCGATTCCCTGGATTGCAGGCTGAAATAGCTGGCTTGCTCCGGGTAGTTTGTGCGGTGGGCATGTGCGCCCCACAGCGCCCAGCGGCGCAGGCCGCCCAGGGTGAGCTGGCTGAAAAGTTTTTCCAGGTTTTCCAGCATCGGGCGCACGCCGCGCGGCGCCTGCGATAGCAGGGTATTGAGGAATTGCAGATAGGCGCGGAACAGCACCTCGTCGCCGAGGCGATTGGCCGCCGTAGGGGCGGTGCTGAGAACCAGTTCGATCACCGCCCCCGAGGTCTTGGAGGCCAGCTCAAGCGCGGTTTGCACCAGGTCCGGCACCACATCCTCGCCGATTTCCTTGGCCACCAGCGGCGCATGGTCGATCCAGGTAGCGATCAGATCGTCGCCCTTGCCCAGGGTTTTCAGCGCGGCCGCACCCTTGAGATAATTATCCAGGCCGCGTGCGCTGAACACCTTGGTCGCTTCATGCCATGAAGCATGCAGGCTTTCCTGTAGGTCTGGCGAGAGCGAGGTTATCAGTTCCTGATAGTCTTCGAGATTGATAGACATTGCAACTCCAGCATTCATTCGACAAAAAAACAGTTGAACCGCAAAGGACGCTAGGAGCGCAAAGAAGTTCAAAGACCAAAACAACTTAATCGGTTGCCAGACGGGTTATTGCTTTACTTTGCGAACCTTTGCGTCCTTTGCGGTGAGATGCCGTTTTCAGAATCAAAAGAACGTCGTCACGGCCGCATCCAGCGCATCGCGCATGTCGGGATCGTCGGTAATCGGGCGCACCAGGGCCACGCGGCAGGCCTTGACCGGATCGACGCCGGTGGCGATGAGGCTGCCGGCGTAAATCAGCATGCGCGTCGAGATGCCCTCGTCGAGTCCGTGACCCTTGAGGTTGCGCGCGCGTTCCGCGATGGAAACCAGCTTGCCGGCCACTTCCGCAGTGACGCCGGTTTCATGGGCGACGATCTCGGTTTCGATGGCGTGCTCGGGGTAGTTGAAGTCGAGTCCGCCGAAACGCTGCTTCGTGGACTGCTTGAGATCCTTCATCAGGCTCTGGTAACCGGGGTTGTAGGAAATCACCAACTGGAAGTCGGGATGGGCATGGACCAGCTCACCCTTCTTTTCCAGCGGCAGCACGCGGCGGTTGTCGGTCAGCGGGTGGATCACCACGGTGGTGTCCTGGCGCGCTTCCACCACTTCATCCAGATAGACGATGGCGCCGTGGCGCGCGCCGAGGGCGAGCGGGCCATCCTGCCAGCGCGTGCCCTGGGCATCAAGCAGGAAGCGGCCGACCAGGTCGGAGGCTGTCATGTCCTCGTTGCAGGCCACGGTGATCAGCGGCTTGCCCAGTTTCCATGCCATGTGTTCGACGAAGCGCGTTTTGCCGCAGCCGGTCGGGCCTTTCAGCATCATCGGCATGCGCACGCTGTAGGCGGCTTCATATAGTTCCACCTCGTCCGAGACGGGGCGGTAGTAGGGTTCTTTTTCGATACGGTACTGCTGGATGATGTCGTTCATGTCGTTCTCTCAGAAGGCGCTTGTAGCCTGCTACCCGCTACGAGCCACAGGCTACAAGCTCACAACCAAACTAAACTGTCTTGCCGCGGAAAATCACCATCGCCGCGCCCTGTGACTGGTTGAAGTTGTTGTAACCAATCAGACGCACGTGGTTGTTGGGGTTGGCCTTGTGACAGGCTTCCGCCTCAGCCAGCACCTTGGTCACGTCGGTTTCGCCGAACATCGGCAGCTTCCACATGTACCAGTAGGAATCCATCAGGTATTCCGGCTCGGTATGCTCGATGGCCGGATTCCAGCCTTTGGAAACCAGATATTCCACTTGCGTCTTGATCTCGTCCGCAGTCATGGCCGGCAAGTAGGAGAAGGTCTCGAACTTGCGGCTGGCAGGATCGCTAACGCGCGATTTGTAATCCATTACTTCACTCATGATTCAATCCTTTTGTAGGTTAGGTTAGGCGTAGCCGTAACCCAACGTTCTGTGAATTGTTGGGTATCGCTTGCGCTCAACCCAACCTACGTTTTTACTTATGTGCCACGTCCAACTTGTCGACGGTATCGAACTCGAACTTGATCTCTTTCCAGGTTTCCATGGCGATCTTCAATTCCGGGCTGTTGGCTGCCGCCTTGGTCAGGATGTCCTTGCCTTCCTTCTCGATATCACGGCCCTGGTTACGCGCTGCCACGCTGGCTTCCAGCGCCACGCGGTTGGCCGCTGCGCCGGCTGCGTTACCCCATGGGTGGCCCAGCGTGCCGCCGCCGAACTGCAGCACCGAGTCGTCACCGAAAATGTTCACCAGCGCAGGCATGTGCCAGACGTGGATGCCGCCGGATGCAACCGGCATCACGCCGGGCATGGAGCCCCAGTCCTGGTCGAAGAAGATGCCGCGGCTGCGGTCTTCCTTGATGAACTCGTCGCGCATGATGTCGATCCAGCCCAGGGTCGCTTCGCGGTCGCCTTCCAGCTTACCCACCACAGTGCCGGAGTGCAGGTGATCGCCACCGGACAAACGCAGAATCTTGGTCAGCACGCGGAAGTGAATGCCGTGGTGCGGGTTGCGGTCGAGCACAGCGTGCATGGCGCGGTGGATGTGCAGCAGCATGCCGTTCTTGCGGCACCAGTTGGCCAGGCCGGTGTTGGCCGTCAGACCGCCGGTGAGGTAGTCGTGCATGATGATCGGTGCGCCGATTTCCTTGGCGAACTCGGCACGCTCGTACATCATTTCCGGCGTTGGCGCCGTGACGTTCAGATAGTGGCCCTTGCGCTCGCCGGTTTCGCGCTGAGCTTTCAGGGTGGCTTCGTGCACGAACTCGAAACGATCGCGCCAACGCATGAATGGCTGGCTGTTGACGTTCTCGTCGTCCTTGGTGAAGTCCAGGCCGCCGCGCAGGCACTCGTAAACGGCACGGCCGTAGTTTTTGGCGGACAGGCCGAGCTTGGGCTTGATGGTGCAGCCCAGCATCGGACGGCCGTACTTGTTCATTTTGTCGCGCTCGACCTGGATACCCTGGGGTGGGCCACCGCAGGTCTTGACGTAGGCGATCGGGAAGCGGATGTCTTCCAGGCGCAGTGCGCGCAGGGCCTTGAAGCCGAACACGTTGCCCACCAGCGAGGTCAGCACGTTGACCACGGAACCCTCTTCGAACAGGTCGATCGGGTAGGCCACGAAGGCGTAGAAGCAGGTATCATCGCCAGGTACGTCCTCGATGCGATAGGCGCGGCCCTTGTAGTAGTCCAGGTCGGTCAGCAGGTCGGTCCACACCGTGGTCCAGGTGCCGGTCGAAGATTCGGCGGCCACGGCTGCAGCGACTTCTTCGCGGGGCACGCCAGGCTGCGGTGTGATTTTGAAACAGGCGAGGATGTCGGTATCCAGCGGGGTGTATTCCGGCGTCCAGTAAGTTTGCCGGTATTCTTTCACACCGGCGTTGTAGGTCTTGACTGCCATTGCAAGCTCCTTGATTTCAGGTTGGAACATATGCTTCCCGGTATGGAAAGCTTGTGGCTCGTTAGAGCGTGGAGCCACTATAAACACATCGATACATAAATAATAATTGTAATTATGGATGTTTATCATAGATAATTATCTATGATAAATCCTTCCAGGAAACAGCAATGAAACATGCCACCTTGCGCCAGCTAAAGGTTTTCGAGTCGGTGGCGCGCAACCTGAGCTTCACCCGCGCCGCCGAAGAACTGCACCTGACCCAGCCAACCGTCTCCATCCAGCTCAAGCAGCTGAGCGAAATTGTCGGCTTGCCATTGCTGGAACAGATCGGCAAGCGCATTCATATGACCGATGTCGGGATCGCGCTGCTCAAGGTCTGTCACGACATTTTCGAGGGACTGTCGCGTTTCGAGATGCTGGTGTCGGATATGAAAGGGGTAAAGGCGGGCAAGCTGCGGCTGGCGGTGATCACCACCGCCAAGTATTTCGTGCC
The DNA here is from genome assembly GCA_031426915.1 of Sulfuricellaceae bacterium. Lineage (GTDB taxonomy): Bacteria > Pseudomonadota > Gammaproteobacteria > Burkholderiales > Sulfuricellaceae > Sulfurimicrobium. The sequence goes on from JASJPB010000032.1 coordinate 162,433, forward strand.
GCGCCTGCTCGGGCCGTTCTGCCAGCGCTATCCCGGCATCGACGTATCGCTCAAGGTGACCAACCGCGAGCGGGTGTTGCAGCGCATGGCTGACAACGAGGACGACCTGTACGTGCTCGGGCAGCCGCCGGAACACATGGAGGTCGAACTCGAACCCTTCCTGGAGAATCCGTTGGTGGTGCTGGCCGCACGCGGCCATCCGCTGATAGTGGAGAGGAATATTCCCTTATCGCGCCTGGTGGAGGAACCGTTCCTGATGCGCGAGCCGGGCTCCGGCACCCGCCTCGCCACCGAGCGTTTTTTCGGCGAGCGCGGGCTGAAACTCAAGGTCAGGATGGAACTCGGCAGCAACGAGGCGATCAAGCAGGCGGTGGCAGGAGGTCTGGGCATCGCCGTGCTGTCGGCGCATACCCTCGCGCTGGAACGCAGCAGCGACGAACTGGCTCTGCTCGATGTCGAGGGTTTTCCGATCCGTCGCCACTGGTATGTGGCCTACCCGAAGGACAAGCAGCCGTCGGTGGTCGCGCTGGCCTTTCTCGATTTCCTGCGCGAGGAGAGCAAACACTTGGGCGAGCATTATTTGCAGGGGATTCCGGGCTTCCCCGCCCTGCCACGCGAAAAGGGCAGAAAGGCTGGATAAGGAGCCCTCGCAGGTTTTCCAGTCAGTCCTTAACCACCATCACCCCTGTCTGGCGTCATTCCTTTCCGTGTGGCGATCAAGCTGGCGGCCACGCTCGCCCCGATCAGCGCCGCGACGATGGTCAGCGAGGCTGCCACCGGTACGTGAACCCAGGGCGCGATCAGCATCTTGGCGCCGATGAAGGTGAGCACCATGGCCAAGCCGTATTTCAGCAGGTGGAAACGGTCCGCTACGTCGGCGAGCAGGAAATACAGCGCCCGCAAACCCATGATGGCGAAAATGTTGGAGGTAAAGACGATGAAGGGGTCGGTGGTGATGGCGAAGATGGCCGGGATGGAATCCACC
>JASJPB010000033.1:0-15537 GCA_031426915.1 Sulfuricellaceae bacterium
GGCCAGCCGGCGCCACCGCTGGATACGCGGCGACTGGCAGCTTGCCGGCTGGCTGTTGCCGCATGTGCCCGCGCCGCCCGCGCCGCCCGGGTCGAATGAATCGAAGGCGAAACGCCAGGCGAATCCGCTCACCGCCTTGTCGGTGTGGAAGATTTTCGACAACCTCAGACGCAGCCTCGTGCCGCCTGCGCTGCTGGCCTTGCTGGCAGGGGGCTGGCTGTTCGGTCCTGGGCCGGCGTGGTTCTGGACCCTGACGGTATTGGGTGTGGTGTTGTTGCCCACTTTACTGTCCACCGTGATCGGACTCATCCGCAAGCCTGACGAACGCGAATGGCTGGTGCACCTGAACCTGACCGGCAAATCCGCGGGCCGCCCAATTGTGCTCGCCTTGCTGAGCGTGGCCTTTTTGCCCTACGACACGCTGATTTGTCTGGACGCGATCCTGCGTTCGGGTGTGCGCATGCTGTTCACGCGGCATGGGTTGCTGCTCTGGCAACTGCACTCCTATGCAAGACGCAACGCGCGTTGTTCGCTGGCCGATTTTTTCCTGGAGATGTGGGTCGCCCCTTTCATGGCGGTGGTTCTGGGTTCTTCCCTGGCTGGAACCTGGGCATTGGGGGGCGCCAGCGCGGTGGAATTGTTCTTGTGCGCGCCCGTCCTGTTGCTATGGCTGCTGTCGCCCGTGGCCGGCTGGTGGATCAGCCTGCCGCTGGCGTCCCCGGTGCCGGACTTGAGCGTCGAACAACGGACCTTCCTGCGGGCTTCGGCCCGGCGCACGTGGCGCTTTTTCGCGGACTTCGTCGGTCCACAGGACAACTGGCTTCCACCCGACAACTTCCAGGAATATCCGGCTCCGGCCATCGCCTCGCGGACCTCGCCCACCAATATCGGCATGTTGTTGCTGGCGAATCTTGCGGCCCACGACTTCGGTTACATTTCCACCGGAGAATTACTGCGCCTTAGCGAGAACACCCTGGCCACGATGGAAAAGCTGGAACGCTATCGCGGCCATTTCTACAACTGGTACGACACGCACACGCTGCAAGCGCTACACCCGCAATACGTCTCCTCGGTGGATAGCGGCAACCTGGCCGGCAGCTTGCTCACCTTGCAAGCGGGGCTGGTCGAGCTGAAAGCTCAGCCGGTGCTGTCATCAAACACTTTTCAGGGGTTGCAGGACACTTTTTGGGTGCTTGTCGAACATCTTCCCGAATCACCCGCTCCGGATCTTGCGAAGAAAATCAAGTTCCTGCAGGACACGCTACAAGCACTCACGCGGCCTGAACTCGCACCAGAAACGCAGCCGCTGACACTGGCTGCCGCCGACGCCCTGCTCGACGCGATTCATCGCGCTGGCGAGGAGCTGGTTTCATGGCTGCCAGCGGATATCGATATCGATGGCGAACTGTATTACTGGTCGCAGGAATTCGAACAGCAATCCCGCGCACTTCGAGACGATCTCGGATTTGTGGTGCCCGTGCCGCAGCAATTCAGCAATATTCCGACCCTGGCGGAATTGGCCCGGGAAGACGCTGAAGCGCAGCCGTCAGGAGGGGTGCAGACACCCCGTTTCAAGAGCGCCATGGCGCGCCTCGCCAGCATCGATAATTTGCTGGATCGTTGCCGCAAGCTGGCGGCGATGGATTTCGAATTTCTCTTCGATACCTCATGCGGCTTGCTGAGCATCGGTTACGACGTGGGCGAACGGCGCCGCGATCCGTCCTGCTACGACCTGTTGGCATCGGAAGCGCGCCTGGCCAGTTTCCTGCTCATCGCGCAGGGCCAGGTGCCGCAGAAACACTGGTTCGCCCTCGGGCGTCTGCTGACCAGCCATGGCGGCGAGGTGAGCCTGATTTCGTGGAGCGGCTCGATGTTCGAGTACCTCATGCCGCAGCTGATCATGCCCAGTTTCGACAATACCCTGCTGGATCAGACCTGCAAGGCCGCCGTGTCGCGCCAGATCGAGTATGGCCGGCAACGCGCCGTGCCCTGGGGCATCTCCGAGTCCTGCTATAACGCTACCGACGCAGCCCAAGTCTATCAGTATCGGGCCTTCGGCGTGCCCGGGCTGGGCTTCAAGCGCGGGCTGGGAGACGACCTGGTCATCGCGCCATACGCCAGCGCACTGGCGCTGATGGTGGCGCCGCAGGAAGCATGTCGCAACTTGCAGACGCTGGCCGCCAACGGTTTCCTCGGCGCCTACGGGTTCTACGAGGCGGTCGATTACACGCCATCGCGCGTGCCGCGCGGCAAACATCACGCCATCGTGCGTAACTTCATGGCGCACCATCAAGGCATGAGCCTGCTGGCCTTCGAGCATGTATTGCTCAACCGGCCGATGCAGCGCCGCTTCATGTCCGACCCCCTGGTACGGGCGACCGAATTGCTGCTGCAGGAGCGTGTGCCGAAGAAGGGCGCTACCTTGCACCCGCACGCGGCTGAAGTGAACGCCACCGCGCGCCCCCCCGCTGCGGAAGCCGGCACGATCATGCGCGTGTTCACCGACCCGAACACGCCGATACCCGAAGTCCACCTGTTATCGAACGGCAGATGCCACGTCATGGTGACCCATGCCGGCGGAAGTTACAGCAACTGGCGCGACCTGGCCGCCAACCGCTGGCGCGAGGACGCCACCTCCGATAGCTGGGGTACCTTCATTTACCTGCGCGACCGCGCCACCGGGCGTTATTGGTCAACCACGCATCAACCGACGCTGCGCCAGGCCGATCACTACGAGGCGATCTTCGTGCAGGCGCGCGCCGAATACCGGCGGCGCGACCAGGCGATCGAAGCGCACACCGAGATCAGCGTGTCACCGGAAGACGATGTCGTGATCCGCCGCGTCACGCTCACCAACCTGTCGTCCCGTACCCGGCATATCGAGGTGACGAGTTACGCAGAGGTGGTGTTGGCGCCGCTGAATGCTGACCTGGCCCACCGCGCTTTCAGCAACCTGTTCGTGCAAACCGAAATCCTGCCCGAGCAGCAGGCGATCCTCTGCACGCGCCGCCGCCGTACGCCGGGGGAGCATGTGCCGTGGGGATTTCACCTGTTGGCGGCGCCTGGAGCGGTTGCCGACGAGCCGTCTTACGAGACCGACCGGGCCCGATTCATCGGGCGGGGTCGAACGGCGGCCAACCCGGTGATGCTGGATAGCAAAGATAGTCCGTTCAGGCTGTCGAACACGGATGGCTCGGTGCTCGATCCCATCGTGGCGATCCGTCGCACTCTTACCCTGATACCCGACGAATCGGCGACACTGCAGATCATCTCCGGCATCGCGGACACGCGCGAGGCAGCATTGGCTTTGCTCGAGAAATATTGCGACCGGCACTTCGTCGAGCGTGCTTTTGAAATGGCCTGGTTCCACAGCCAGGAGGTGTTGCGCCACCTCAACGCAAGCGAAGCCGATGCGCAGCTTTATGGCCGCCTGGCCGGTTCCGTCGTTTACGCCAGTGCCTTGCGCCGCGCCGCGCCCAGCCTCATTGCCCGCAACCAGTTGGGCCAGTCCGGGCTGTGGCGCTTTAGCATTTCGGGCGATCTGCCTATCGTCCTGATACGCATCGGTGACCTGAATCGCCTCGACCTGGTGAAACAGGTACTGCAAGCCCATGCCTATTGGCGCATGAAGGGCCTGGTCGTGGACCTGGTGATCGTGAACGAGGATTTCTCGGGCTACCGGGCGGTTCTGCACGACCAGATCATGGGGCTGATCAACGTGGGTCCCGAAGCGCAAATTATCGGCAAACCGGGTGGGGTCTTCGTACTGCGCGCCGAAGAACTTTCCGAGGATGAACGGGTTCTGTTCCAGACTGTCGCCCGCATCGTATTCACCGACACTGCCGAGACCCTGGTCGAGCAGGTGGAACGCCGCGTGTCGGTGGAGCGCATGTCCGACCGCTTCGAGCCGGTGCGGCGAGCGACAACCGAACGAGTCCATCCGCTGCCGGCGCGCGAACTCATTTTCTGCAACGGCCTGGGGGGCTTCACGCCCGACGGGCGCGAATACATCATCACCCTCGAAGCGGGCCAGAACACGCCGGCGCCGTGGGTCAATGTGATCGCCAGCCCGCACATCGGCACCGTCGTCAGCGAGAGCGGGAGCGCCTATACCTGGGTCGGGAACGCGCACGAGTTCCGGCTCACCAATTGGCACAATGACCCGCTCTGCGACAGCAGCGGCGAGGCGTTCTATATCCGCGACGAGGAAACCGGCGCGTTCTGGTCGCCGACACCTCTGCCCGCCCGCGGCAAGTCCGGCTATGTGTGCCGGCACGGGTTCGGCTATAGCGTGTTCGAGCATCGCGAAGCCGGCATCGCTTCGGAGCTGTATACCTACGTCGCCATGGACGCCCCGGTCAAGTTCGTGGTGGTAAAGCTGCGCAATCATTCGAAGCGTTCGCGCCAATTGTCGCTGACCGGGTATTGGGAGCTGGTGCTCGGCGAGTGGCGACATGCCAATCTGATGCACATTGTGACCGAAACGGATGGACACAGCGGGGCGCTGTTTGCCCGCAATGCTTATGGTCGCGAATGCGCCAATCGGGTGGTTTTTGCGCAGGTAAGCGAACTGGAACGTACGGTGAGCGGAAACCGCGCGGAGTTCATCGGCCGCAACGGCTCGCTGACCAGTCCGGCAGCGATGCACCGCAAGCGCTTGTCGAACAGGACCGGTGCGGGCCTTGATCCGTGCGCCGCGATCCAGACCCAGATCGAACTGGCGGAAGGGCAGGAGCGCGAGATCATGTTCGTTTTCGGCGCGGCTCGCGACAGCGAAGAAGCGCAGCACTTCATCCAGCGCTTCGCCGGGCCGGCGCGCGCACGCCAGGCTTTGGAAGCGGTGTGGGAACACTGGAACCGTACCCTGGGCGCGGTGCACGTGGAGACGCCGGACCCAGCGCTGGACGTGCTGGTCAATGGCTGGCTGGTGTACCAGACTCTGTCGTGCCGGCTGTGGGGCCGCAGCGGGTATTATCAGTCCGGCGGCGCCTACGGTTTCCGCGACCAATTGCAGGACACCATGGCGCTGCTCCATGCCACGCCATGGCTCGCCCGCGAGCAGTTGATCCGTTGCGCCGAGCGCCAGTTCCTCCAGGGCGACGTGCAACACTGGTGGCATCCGCCCAACGGACAAGGCGTGCGCACCCATTTCTCCGATGACTATCTGTGGCTGGTGTATGCAACCTGTCGTTATGTGCTGGCGACCGGTGATACGGGTGTTCTAGACGAGTCAGTCCATTTCCTGGAGGGCCGCGAGTTGATTCCGGAAGAGGAGGCTTACTACGACCAGCCGCAACGTTCGCCTGAAGCGGCAAGCCTGTATGAACATTGCTTGCGTGCTATCAAACATGGTTTACGCTTTGGCGCACATCAATTACCGCTGATGGGCTGCGGCGACTGGAACGATGGCATGAATCTCGTCGGTCGTGATGGCAAGGGCGAGAGCGTTTGGCTGGCGTGGTTCCTGTACGAGAACCTTGAGTTGTTTGCCGGCCTGGCGCGTGGCCGGGACGACGCGGCCTTTGCCGAAGTTTGTACCAGGCAGGCGGCGCTGTTGCGCAACAACATCGAGGCCCAGGCCTGGGACGGCGCTTGGTATCGGCGCGCCTATTTCGATGATGGCACCCCCTTGGGCTCGTCCGACAATGACGAATGCCAAATCGATTCGATCAGCCAGAGTTGGGCGGTCATCTCAAACGGCGGCGATCCCACACGAGCCCGCCAGGCGATGGCTGCGGTGGACCAACGCCTGGTGCGACGCGATGCGCAGTTAATCCAGCTGCTCGCCCCGCCCTTCGATAAATCAGACCTGGAGCCCGGTTATATCAAAGGCTACGTGCCCGGCGTCCGCGAAAACGGCGGCCAATATACCCATGCCGCGATTTGGGCCACGACTGCGTTTGCCATGATGGGTGACCGGGAACGCGCCTGGGAATTGTTCGCCATGCTCAATCCCATCAATCACGGCAGTACGCCTACGGAGATCGAACGCTACAAGGTCGAGCCGTACGTCATGTGCGCGGATATTTACGGGGCGCCGCCACACACAGGCCGGGGCGGTTGGACGTGGTACACCGGGGCGGCGGGCTGGATGTACCGGCTGACCGTGGAAACGCTACTGGGCCTGCAACTGGAAGTGGACCATCTGCGCATTGCACCGTGTATCCCGGCCCATTGGGAGTCGTACAAAATCCACTACCGCTATCGCGATACCGTCTACCACATCACCGTCCAGCGCGTCGGTGAACAGTCGGAGCAGGTGATCCGGGTGACGGTGGACGGCGTCGAACGCACCGACAACATCATTCCGCTGATCGACGACCGCCAGGATCACGTGGTCGAAGTGCGAATAATGGCATCACCCCCAGTTCACTAATAACCAAGGAGATAAACATGAACATGACTTTAAGCCTCGCCCCGCTGGTTTCGCTGATCGCCGGCATTCTCATTCTGCTTGTGCCGCGTCTGCTCAATTACATCGTCGCAATTTATTTGATTGTTATCGGCATGATCGGGCTGTTCGGCGGGAGCGGTCTGCATATACGGTGATGGCGGGGGCCGATTCCGGGCATGGGGAGCACGCTATGTGCTACATCATGCCATGAGCGTGTATGCTGCATGCGTGGCCATGCCGTTTGGACGATCATTCAGAGACCGCACATGGATACCCCGCACAGCCCCAACCAAAACCATCTTCTCGCTGCCCTGCCCACGGCTGAATTCGAGCGCATCGCGCCTTATCTGGAGTTGGTCGCGATGCCGCTGGGTGAAGTTCTTTACGAATCCGGCGGCCAGTTGCAGCACGCCTATTTCCCGACCACTGCCATCGTGTCCCTGCACTACGTGATGGAGAACGGCGCATCGTCCGAAATCGCGGGGGTAGGCAACGAGGGTGTACTCGGTATTTCACTTTTCATGGGCGGCAACACCACGCCCAGCCGGGCCATCGTGCAGACCGCGGGCCACGGCTACCGGCTGAAAGCGCGCTTGCTGATGGAGGAATTCAATCGTGCCGGGCCGCTGATGCGTTTGATGCTGCGTTATACCCAGGCATTGATTACACAGATGTCGCAAACCGCGGTCTGCAACCGGCATCATTCGGTGGAGCAGCAACTGTGTCGCTGGCTGTTGCTGACCCTCGACCGATTGCCCTCGAACGAATTGACCATGACGCAGGAATTGATTGCCGGCATGCTAGGCGTGCGCCGCGAAGGCATCACGGAAACCGCCGGGAATTTGCAGCGCGCGGGTTTGATCAGTTACCGTCGTGGTCACATCACAGTAATTGATCGATCGGGATTGGAATCCCGCGTGTGCGAATGCTATGCGGTGGTCAAGAACGAATTCGATCGCTTGCTGTGCGACGTACGCAATCGCCAGGAATTTTCCTCAGCCAGTGGTTAATCCCTGGCACTGCTTGATGCTTTGCATAAATTCCCCCTACTGTGTGCGATAACGCACGGAGCGCGGCAGGTTTTATCGCTATGATGAAATATGACTGCTCAAATTCGTCCACGGACTTACCCCCTGTGACTGCAAGCAAACGCATGCTTTTTTGGTGCAGGATGAGTTTGGTTGGGCCGGCACAAGTGCCCACCTTGCCTGGCTATATTTAACAGAGGTAAGCCATGCCCGAAAAAATACGTGATCCCGCCATTCTCAATCCTGCCGCTGGCACGGCGGAGGGTATCACCGAGGTCCGACGCCAGAAGACCTTGCTTAAAACCGGGGCCTTGCAGAATGCGATTCTCAATAGCGCCAATTTTTCGAGTATCGCTACCGACGAGAAGGGCGTCATCCAGATCTTCAACATCGGCGCCGAGCGCATGCTGGGCTACATGGCCGCCGATGTCCTGAACAAGATCACCCCTGCCGAAATTTCCGATCCGCAGGAAGTAATATCGCGTGCCAAAGTGTTGAGCCTGGAGCTGGCAACCACCATCAGGCCGGGCTTCGAGGCCCTGGTGTTCAAAGCCTCGCGCGGCATCGAGGATATCTACGAGCTGACCTATATCCGCAAGGATGGCAGCCGCTTCCCGGCAGTCGTGTCGGTTACGGCGCTACGCGACGTTCAAGGTGGAATCATCGGTTACCTGCTGATCGGCACGGACAATACCGCGCGCAAGCAGGTCGAAGCAGAGCGACAGCATTTGCTCGAGATCCAGGAGGAGACGAATAAACAGCTGCAGCAAACCAACGTCACCTTGCAGGCCAGCGAGGAAAAGCTCGCAGTGACACTCAACTCCATCGGCGATGCGGTGATAGCCACCGATGCCGAAGCGCGTGTGACGCTCCTCAACCCCCTTGCCGAACAGCTCACCGGCTGGACGCAGGCGGAAGCCATCGGTCGCCCGGTGGACGAGATTTTTCACATCATCAACCAGGAAACCCGGCTCCCCTCTACTATCCCGGTAATAGCTACCCTGGCGCATGGCACGATACAGGGCCTGGCCAACCACACCGTTGTGATTGCGCGCGATGGAAGCGAGTGTGCCATCGCCGACAGTTGCGCGCCGATTCGCGACCGCGATGGCCAGGTGGTCGGTGCCGTGCTGGTGTTCCGCGATGTCACCGAGGAATATGCTGCGCAACAGGCCTTGCGCGACAATGGCGCGCTGATCCAGACGATACTCAATACCGTGGTGGATGGCATCATCACCCTCCATGCCCGCGGCGGCATTGTCGAGACCGTCAATCCGGCCGCGGAGCGAATGTTTGGCTATAGCGCCGCGGAACTCATCGGACAAAACTTCAGCCTGCTGATACCCGAGTTGGATCGCGACCAGCGCAATGGCTCTCTCGAGTATTACAGTGCGAGCGACGAAGCGCGCGCCGTCGGCCTCGGGCGCGAGGTCGTGGGTCGGCGCAAGGATGGCAGCATTTTCCCGATGGAGATGGCGGTAAGCGAGATGTGGCTGGGTGGTCAGCGTTTCTTTACCGGCATTTTACGTGACATCACCGCGCGCAAGCAGGTAGAAGCAGAGCGGGCGCTGCTCTATGAAGCATTGCAGGACAAGAATGTCGAACTGGAGAGCGCCAAATTCGTGGCTGAAAAAGCCAACCTCGCGAAATCGGATTTCCTTTCCAGCATGAGTCATGAGTTGCGTACCCCGCTCAATGCCATTCTCGGCTTTGCCCAGTTGCTGGAGGCAGGTTCACCGCCACCCACGCCCACCCAGATTGTAAGACTGCACCAGATTACCAAGGCGGGATGGTATCTGCTTGAACTTATTAACGAAATCCTCGATCTCGCGGTGATTGAGTCGGGCAAGCTATCGCTGTCGCGAGAGCCGGTGTCGCTGATCGATGTCATGCGCGAATGCCAGGCCATGATCGAACCGCAGGCGCAACAACGCGGCATCCAGATAAACTTTCTCCCATTCGACAACACCTGGTTTGCCAATGCCGATAGAACCCGGGTAAAGCAGGTTCTGATCAACCTGCTTTCCAATGCGATCAAATACAACCGCGAGCATGGAACGGTCGAGGTGAAGTGCACCGCGAGCACCCCGGAACGCATCCGCATCAGCATCAAGGACAGCGGTGCGGGATTGCCTCCGGAAATGCTGGCGCAGCTGTTTCAGCCGTTCAATCGCCTTGGGCAAGAGAGCGGCAACGAGGAAGGGACGGGCATCGGCCTGGTGGTAACCAGGCAACTGGTCGAAATGATGGGAGGTACAATCGGCGTGGAAAGCAGCGTCGGGGTGGGCAGCGAATTCTGGATCGAACTGATCCGGGACTTTACACCTCAACGGGTCGCTGGACATGCCATGCCCGCAGAACTTGCGCTGCAAGCCCAGAGAAACATTCAGCGAAACGCCGCGCCGCGCACCCTGCTCTATGTGGAAGATAACCCGGCCAATCTGATGCTGGTCGAGCAAATTATCGAGGGCCATCCGCATGTCCGCATGCTGAGCGCGCGCGATGGCAATCTCGGCATAGCGCTTGCGCGCGCCCATCTCCCGGATGTGATCCTGATGGACATCAATCTGCCCGGCATCAACGGAATAGAAGCCCTGAAAATCCTGCGCGAGGGCCCGGAAACAACGCACATCCCCGTCATTGCCCTAAGTGCCAATGCCATGCTGCGCGATATCGAGAAGGGACTGGAGGCTGGATTCTTCCGCTATCTCACCAAACCAATCAAGATCAATGAATTCATGAACGCGCTGGACGATGCACTGAAGTTTGCTGAAACGGGATTGGTCAACGCAACCGGACAAATACAATGATTAGCCAACAAGATATTCTTAATGCCAGCATTCTGATCGTCGATGATCAGCAATCCAATGTGCTTCTGCTTGAGGAAATGTTGCGCGATGTCGGCTATGCCTGCATCGCGTCGACAATTGATCCCCATGCAGTCTGCGAGCTGCATCGCAGAAATTGCTACGACCTGATCCTGCTCGATCTGCAGATGCCCGGCATGGATGGATTCCAGGTGATGGAAGGCCTCAAGGAAATCGAGACGGATGGTTACCTTCCGGTCCTCGTGATCACGGCCCAACCAGACCACAAGCTGCGTGCGCTCGCCGCAGGTGCAAAAGACTTCGTCAGTAAACCGTTTGATCTGACCGAAGTACAGACACGTATCCATAACCTGCTGGAAGTGCGGCTGCTGTACAAAAAACTCGAGAATTCCAACAAGGCGCTGGAACAGACGGTGCTGGAACGGACCGCCGAACTACGTGCAAGCGAAGCGCGTTTTCGCCGCCTGACCGAGCTGTCGTCCGACTGGTATTGGGAACAGGACGAAAATGGGCATTTCACCAAGACCTTCGGCCCGGTGTTCGAGATGCTCGGAATCCAGGTCGACCCCGTGCTGGGCGAAACAAGGGATGATCAGGGGGCGAGCTGGAATGAGACCGAGCGCACCATGCTTGAGGCGAACCTGGCCACAAGAAAGCCGTTCCTGGATTTCGTCTACAGCCGGACCAATCCCGACGGCTCGCGGCAATATTTGATGGTGAGCGGGGAGCCGATGTTCGATTCATCCGGCCGCTTTACCGGCTACCGCGGGATCGGCAAGGATGTAACCGAAACGATGCGTCCCGACCATGGGCAGACTTCCGCACATCAAAGTATTGCGGCTTTGCCGTGAAGCGGGCATGCGCCCTGTTGATCCTGCCGGGCATGTTGCCGCTGCCGGCCATTGGGGCTGATTATGAGAGATGTGCCGCTATTGTGTCGGGCGTGGAACGCCTTGCCTGCTACGATCAGGCCGCCGCTCAAGCCGTGATGCCGTCAGCGGCGGCAGTTGCTGAACCGGTTCGATTGGACGCGGAGCAGCGCCATGATGGTGTCGCCGTGGCGGACTCGTTCCTGGGCAAGCGCTGGGAGCTGGATGAGCTTGCGAAAAAGGGCACCTTCCATTTCCGCGAATACAAACCGGTCTACATTCTGCCTGTTCACTATAGCAATCGACCCAATCGCTCGCCGGCCTCTCCTGCGCCGGATCATTCCGCGCTTACGCCTATGCCCGCAGGCAGTAGCGACGTGAAATATCAACTGAGCTTTAAAACCAAGCTCGGCGAGGACATCCTCGGCGGCAATGGCGACCTTTGGTTCGCTTATACGCAGCAGTCGCAATGGCTGCTTTATGATCAGCAAGTTTCGACGCCATTCCGCGAAACCAATTACGAACCCGAGCTGATATTTTCCCTGCGCACGGATGTCGATCTGCCGGGTGGCGTGCGCTGGCGCATGCTGAACCTGGGCCTGGTGCACCAGTCGAATGGACGCGGGCTCCCGCTTTCACGCAGTTGGAATCGGGCCTATGCCCAATTCGGCCTGGAACGCGATGATCTTTCCGTGCTCCTGCGCCCCTGGGTCCGTCTGCCGGAGACGAGTGGCGGTAATAATGACGACAACCCGGATATCGCCCGATATATGGGCCATGGCGATGTGCTGGTTAATTACCGGAGCGGTGAGAATGTCTACTCTGCCCTGGGTCGCTATAGTGCCAGCGGGGGTCATGGCGCCTTGCAACTGAGTTGGGGTTTCCCGATTTCACATGCACTCAAGGGGTATGTGCAAGTCTTTAGCGGCTATGGCGAGAGCCTGATTGACTACAATCATAACCAGACCAGCGTTGGCCTTGGTTTTTCGTTGCAGGAGTAGCACCAGGGAACCACTAACAACAGGAGATTCAACATGAAACGTTTTCTGATCGCAGCGGCGCTAGCCGCTGCCACCGTTACCACCCCAGCGCTTGCTGCCGATGTTGGCATCTCGGTCAGCATCGGCCAACCCGGTTTCTATGGCCGGCTCGACATCGGCGACTATCCGCCGCCGCGAGTGATCTATCGACAGCCGATGTTAATCGAGCGGGTGCCGATGAATCGCCCGCCGATTTATCTGCGCGTACCTCCGGGCCACGCCAAACATTGGAGCAAGCACTGCCGCGAATACAACGCCTGCGGCGAGCGGGTCTACTTTGTACAAGACAACTGGTACCAGCGCGAATATGTTCCGCGTTACCAGGAGCAACATCGTGATCGCCGTGACGATAACAGGGATGATAACCGCGGCGGCAACAGGAACGACCGCCATGGCAATGATCGCGACCACGGTCGTGGTCGCTAAGGCATAGCTGTAACAACCATCCCGGCTCATGCCTTTGCATAGTTGCGGGAGGTGCCAGATATAATCCTGTTAGACTGAAGCGGCATGTGGCGGTGGCAGGCTTGCATCGCAAGCCGGCCTTGCTGGCAAGTGTGTGGTGCATGCTTTTGACAATCAACTGCGCATCTCAGCTATCGTAGCGGTAATGCCTGAACGAAAGGAAAGCCCCGTGAACCCTTCGAAAATCAATGAACTTTTCGACACCCTGAAAGCGGCGTGTGCCCGCCAGTTTCTCTTCAATCCGCGGCGAATTACGGCGGGGATGCGCTATGTCGGCAAGGAGGGTCATGGAAATGATCTCGTTCACCTGTTCCGGGATGCCGGCACGCATTCACAGATAGCGCTGAAGCTGAACTTTGCGACCTTGCGCGAAAAACACGGAGATAAGCCGCATTGGACCGAAGCAGAAAAGGCTCACTACCGAAATACTGATGCCGAGATCGATGCCGAGATCGAAGCGAAGCAGGCCGAACTCGACTTCACCCGCAATTGCGCGCTCTATCAGGATCACCGCGAACAGTTGTTGTCACACTACAAGGATTGGCCGGGTTATCAGGCCGGTGGGGCGACCCCGCGCGAAGCGGCAAGAGCCCTGCTTGGCGCCCTGTTCGATGCGCAGGATCCGCGCTTGACCGCATTTGCTGAGTACATGCACTCAAATGATCTCGAGCATCTGGCGCATCTGCTGCTGGCGCCTTGCCACCTCGAACTCGAAGAACGGACGGCTCCAGCGAGCGTGGATGGCGCCTAGGAGTCTGTGCCCCAAGAATTCAAGAAATGTTTCATGGTTTCCCGGATGGAGAAGAAAATGCACGAAAAACTGAGGAAAAAGATCGTGTCGTATGGGGCGGAGGCTGCCAAGCCTGCTGCTGCGGACACCATCGACATCATCCGGAACGCAGAGGTTATTGCCACCTCTGAATCCGAAAACTGCCCCCTGGACAATATCGTTGACGGCAGCACGGGGCCGGGTAGCTCGCAATGGGTGGCGGGATCCACCGGGCCGCAGACCCTGATTTTCAAATTCGATACGCCCCAGAACATCACCGGAATCGTCTATGAAATCGAGGAGCAGGAAGTCGCGCGCACGCAGGAAGTCTGTTTCGAGGTTTCCACCGATTCCGGCGCCCACTTCCGGGAAATACTGCGGCACGAATACAATTTCAGTCCGGATGGCAGCACTTTTCAAAGAGAGGAACTGAAGCTGGTACTTTCTCAAATCACGGACCTGAAAATGAGCATCAAACCGGACAAGGGAAACCTTGGTTTTCGGGCCAAGCTGAACCATATCGCATTCCAGACGTAATCGCAGCGATACGGCCTGCCGCATCGAATTGCGGCAACCGCGCCAGCGCAACCCGAATGTGCTGCCAGCACAGCAGCGGGCCGGGGTACGACGCGATATACTCGCGTCTTTGGTGGGGTTGGCCGCCATTTTTCAGGTCTCATGGCGCTGCCTGGCGCCTGTCGGGTGGCGTAAATTCCGGCTGGCAGGTTCGCCACCTGAAAATAGCGTTAACACGCCCTGTCAAGTTTCCATTCATCAATCAACTACGAGAGCAGGCAATGGGTATTCTGGTAAATATCGTCAGCGCGGACGAGGAAGATGTCGAGGCCATAGGGGAGTCGCAGCATCCTGTCGTTGAGTGGAGCGGCATCGAGGCAAGAGACATCGATACGGCTAAAATCGTGACACTGCACTGCCTCCTGACCGGCGAAGGACTGGAGGATGCATTCTATGCCTACGAGCCGGTTTACGTGTCCGGTGATGACGGAGCTATCGTTCTCCGGATTCCGGATGTGGTCATGGAGAAACTTGCGAGTCTCGAAGAGGACGCGCTCGAGGCGGTGGGAGAGGAACTGGCTGCCACCGAAGAATTCGAGATGAACGACTGGCCCACTGAAGAGATTCAGTCCCTGGTGGAAGAACTCGCCGCACTGGCCCGGCTTGCCGAATCCCAGGACCAGGTTATGTTCGTCTGGATGCACCCGCTACTGACCTGAAGTGCCTCAGTGCCTGCGCGCGGGTGCGTCAGTGTTGCAGCCGCCCATACAGCTTGCTGTAGAGCCCGTCATTGCGTATCAGATCCTCATGCACGCCTTCCTCGATGATCTGGCCGCCGTCGAACACGTAGACTCGGTCGGCCTGTTTTACCGCGCTGAGGCGGTGGGCGATGATAAGGGTGGTGCGCTCCTTGAGGAAGTTTCCGAGCGCCTGGTGCAGCCGGGCTTCGGTTTCGGCGTCGAGGGCCGAGGTGGCTTCGTCGAGGATTACCACCTGTGGGTTGGAGAGCACCATGCGGGCGATGGCGAGACGCTGGCGCTGGCCGCCGGAGAGGCGTACGCCCTGGCGGCCGACCAGGGTGTCGAGGGCCTTGGGCATTTCGCGCACGGTGTCGGCGAGCTGGGCCACTTCCAGCGCCTGCCATAGCTGCGGGTCGGAGAGCTCGCGCCCCAGGGTGAGGTTCATGCGCACCGTGTCGTTGAACAGGGCAGGGTGCTGCAAAACCGTGGCGACGTGGCTGCGCACCACTTCCATGCCGATTTCCGTCATAGGCACCCCGTCGAAGCGCACCGTGCCGGAGTCGGGCGGGTACAGCCCGAGGATCACCTGCACCAGGGTGGATTTGCCGCCGCCGGAGGCGCCCACCAGCGCGACTTTCTCGCCCGGCTGAATGCTCAGGCTGACGCCGTTGAGCACCGGGGTGTCGCCGTAGCTGAAACTGACGTTCTCGATCTCGACCCCGACGGTCTGTTTACCGGCGAAGGGATCTTTCAGGTGCGGGTAGTGGGGCTCTTCCTTGAGTGCCAGGAGTTTGTTGATGCGCGTCAGTGCCGCCCTGGCGCCGTAGTAGGCGAACTGGATGCCGAGGATTTCCTGCACCGGCCCCATCATGAACCAGAGGTAGCCGA
>JASJPB010000034.1:0-38853 GCA_031426915.1 Sulfuricellaceae bacterium
TACTGGTGCCGATGACCGGAATCGAACTGGTGACCTTCGCATTACGAATGCGCTGCTCTACCAACTGAGCTACATCGGCAAACCAAGTGCGCGATTCTAAAGTAAAAGCGCAGCTTAGCAAATAGCGCAAGGATATTTGCCAGGCTTTTTCTTCATGGGTGTGAACCGCGTTGGCAAACAGTCAAAGATGAAAAACACCGGTATGGTATGACTGCTCATCTTGTTTGGCTCTGTGCTGCATTGTTTTTTGTCCTGGCAATTCCGGCTTGGCCAGGCCATGCGAACAGCCTGAGTCTCACGCTGGACAATATCGATACCCCCTCGCTGCATGCAAGCCGTATTTCCCTCCGCATTTCCCTGGGCGACAAGCCGCAACTGGCGCTGTCGATCGGCCAGTTGAGCGTGCAGGATCAGACTTGGCGCAATGTCCGTTTGCAGTGTACGGATTTTAGTCTCGAATCCGCCTTGATCGCCTGCCGCAACGGCCATATGCAAACCGGCAGCGGCCGGCCATGGCCGGTAGATTTTCAATTCTGGCCGCAACAGAAACGGGCACAAGTTTCCTTGCGGCCGGAGCCGGGCGAAGAATGGCGGGCGGAGGCGCGCTGGGGAAGCGATTGGATGCTCAATGTGGAAACGCTTGGCGGCAGCCTCAAATGGCTGTCGCCCTGGTTCCCTGAAAATCAGCCCAGGCCGGGTGCCGGGCGGCTGTCCGGAAAAATCGCCCTGGCCGGAAGGGGAAAGCAGCCGCGCAGCGTGAAGGCGGAGCTGCAATTCAGCCAGCTGGGTTTCAGCGATGCCAGCGGGCAGCATGCCGGCGAAAAAGTGGGCCTGAACGTCAAGCTTGATGCGCAACAAAACCAGGGCCAATGGGACTGGCAAACCGAGGGGGTTTGGCACGAAGGCGAGGTTTACTGGCATCCGCTCTATCTGACTGCGAACGGGCACAAGCTAAATATCCGTGGACGTTATGATCCGCAGCAGATACGTGTGGAGCAGGGCACGCTTGCCATTCCGAGTCTTGGTATTGTCCTTGCAGAGGGCACATGGAGCAGGCCTGACGCCCGCTTGTCGGCTGCCTCGGTGCAGGGCGGGAATCTGGATCTGGCGGGGATATTCTCCGGCTTCGTGCGGCCCTTCCTGGGGCAGACTGCTCTCGCCAAGGCGGAGGCAACTGGCTCTCTCAGCTTCATTGGCCGCGTCGCCGACGGAAAGGTGGCATCCCTCGATTTGGGACTGGCGAATGCTTCCCTCCAGGATAAGGAGGGGCGCTTCTCGCTCCGGGGCGTTACCCTGAACCTGCCGTGGCGGGCAGGCTCTGACGCAAATGTGGATCTTGCTCTCGGCGGCGGCAAGCTATTGGCGCTCGAGTTGGGCGCTTTCAGCACGGTGCTTGAGATGCGGGACAAACACCTTTTCATGCCCCGTCTGGTGGTCCCGCTTCTGGACGGAACGCTCAATATCCAGGATTTTCATGCCGAGCACAGCGCAGCTGGCTGGCAGTGGCAGTTCGAAGCGGGGCTCACGCCCATTTCCATGGAGCAGTTGAGCACCGCACTGAAATGGCCAAAAATGCACGGCACCCTGGCGGGCGTCATCCCCCGCGTGCAATACGGCGCGGGCAAGCTGGTGGTGGATGGCGCGCTGCTGGTCAAGGCATTCGACGGCACCATCGTGATCCAGGACCTGGCCCTGCTCGATCCGCTGGGCCGCGCGCCGCGCCTGGAGGCGAGCCTCGACATGCGCCAGCTCGACCTCGACCTGCTCACTCGCGCTTTTTCCTTCGGCAGCATGCAGGGCAGGGTGGACGTGGCGGTCAAGGGCCTGGAGCTTTCCAACTGGAAGCCGGTGGCGTTCGATGCTTCCGTGCATAGCAGTCCCGGCGCTTACCCGCGCAAGATTTCGCAACGTGCGGTGCAGAACATTTCTTCGCTGGGCGGGGCTGGTGCCGCAGCGGCGATCCAGCGCAGCTTTCTCGGCATCTTCAAGGAATTCGGCTACAGCCAGATCGGCCTCTCCTGCGTGTTGCGCAACGGCGTGTGCCTGATGGATGGTGTCAAGGCCGCGCCCCAGGGCTATGTGATCGTGCAGGGCGGCGGCATACCGGCGATTACGGTAATCGGTTACAATCGCAGCGTTGGCTGGGACGAGCTGATTGCCCGCCTGCAGCGGGTCACGCAGGGCAATGCCAAGCCGGTTGTTAAATAAGAGGTGCTCATGAAAGCGACATTATTGACGGCAGCCTTGTTGCTGGGCGGCGTGACGGCGGGATGCGTCACCATCAACATCTATTTTCCCGCCGCCGCGGCTGAAAAGGCCGCGGATAAGATCATCGACGAAGTCTGGCAGTTGAAGCAGGGCGCAAAGCCCCAGCTGGAACAGCAAGGAGAACAAAAATGATTTCCATCCTGCGCCATTTTTCCTGGCTGTTGCTCGCCTGTTTATGGTCGCCGCTGGCTCAGGCCGCGGCCGATCTGGAAATCAACACGCCTGCCATCTCCAGCCTCAAGCAGGGCATGCAGCAGCGCCACGGTGAACTTGCCGGATACTATGCCAGCGGCGCGGTCGGCCTGACGCGGGACGGGCTGGTTGCGGTGCGCGACCCCGCCGCTGCACCACTGGCCCAGCGCCAGGCGATGAACGGTCTGGTGGCGGCGGAAAACCAGGACCGTCAGGCTTTGTACAAGGAAATCGCCCGCGCCAATGCCCACCCCGAATGGGAAGCCGAAGTGCGCGACACCTTCGCCCAGCGCTGGATCAGCAAGGCCGCGCCGGGCTGGTGGTATCAGAACGCAAGCGGGGCATGGACCAAAAAGTGACGCCGGTTCTCGTCTTCGATATCGAAACCGTTCCGGATGTTGAGGGCTTGCGCAAACTCAGCGGCCTGGGGGATGGCATATCCGACGCCCAGGTGGCGGAAATGGCCTTTCAGCAACGGCGCCAGGGTACGGGCAACGATTTCCTGCAACTGCACGTGCAGCGCGTGGTCGCGATCTCCTGCGCATTGCGCGAGCGCGACAGCTTCCGCGTCTGGACACTGGGCAGCCCGGAGGACGGCGAGGGCGAGATCATCCGGCGCTTCTTCGAGGGCATCGAGAAATACACCCCGCAACTGGTGTCGTGGAACGGCGGCGGCTTCGACCTGCCGGTGCTGCACTATCGCGCCCTGATCCACGGCATTCAGGCGCCGCGTTACTGGGACATGGGCGAGGACGATCGCGAGTTCAAGTGGAACAATTACATCAGCCGTTACCACTCCCGCCACCTCGATCTGATGGATCTGCTCGCGCTGTACCAGCCGCGCGCCAACGCGCCGCTGGACCAGATCGCCCAGCTCATCGGCCTGCCCGGCAAGCTGGGCATGGACGGATCGAAAGTGTGGGATGCGTTCCAGAACGGCGAAATCGCCGCCATCCGCAATTACTGCGAAACCGACGTGGCCAATACTTACCTGGTTTACCTGCGCTTCCAGTTGCTGCGCGGCGTGCTGACGCCGGAGCAATACCGCGCGGAATGCGAACTGGCGCGCAATCAACTCGCCAAGTCCGGCGACACCCACTGGCAAGAGTTCCTCGCGGCATGGAGCCTGCCGATCTAAAAGTTTCATCCGTTTTACCTGTGAAATCCTGATACCCATACCATGACTGTCATCATTGAATCCCTGGACCACGAAGGCCGTGGCATCACCCACGTCGAAGGCAAAGCGATCTTTATCGAAGGTGCGTTGCCCGGTGAGGAAGTGACCTATTCCGTATACAAGAAGAAGCCCAGCTACGAGATGGGCAGCATGCTGAAGGTAATACGCCCCAGTTTCATGCGCGTGGCGCCGAAGTGTCCGCAATTCGGACTCTGTGGCGGGTGCAGCATGCAGCACCTGGAGGAATCCGGGCAGGTGGCGGTGAAGCAGCGAGTGCTGGAAGACAGCTTGTGGCATATCGGTAAGGTCAAGGCACAAACCATCCTGCCTGCCATTCATGGCGAAGCCTGGGGCTATCGCCAGCGCGCCCGTCTGTCGGTGCGGCATGTGCCCAAGAAGGGCAAGCTGATGGTGGGATTCAACGAGAAGCGCACCAGCTTCGTGCTCGATATGAGCAGTTGCGAGGTTCTGCCGCCGCACATTTCCGCGCTGATCGGACCGCTGCGGGAACTGGTGGCACAACTCTCCATCCGCGACCGTCTGCCGCAAATCGAGCTTGCGCTGGGGCAGGACGTGAACGTGCTGCTGTTGCGTATCCTGGAACCCTTGTCCGCGGCCGATGAGGTATTGCTCAAGGCGTTTGCCGACCAGCATGCGGTGCAGTTCTGGCTTCAGACCAAGGGACCGGATACGGTGCATCCCTTCTATCCGCTGGATGCACCGGCCCTGAGCTACACCCTGCCCGAATTCGGCATCGTGATGCCCTTCAAACCGACCGAATTCACGCAGGTCAACACCGTCATCAATCGCCTGCTGGTGCGTCGCGCCATCTCCCTGCTCGACCCCCGTCCGGGTGAGCGCATTGCCGACCTGTTTTGCGGGCTGGGCAATTTCACCCTGCCCATCGCCCGTCGCGGCGCCACGGTGCTTGGTGTGGAAGGTAGTGCCGCGCTGGTCGCGCGCGCTCAGGCCAATGCCGAATATAACGCCCTGGCCTGGCGCGCCGAGTTCCGCATGGCCGACCTGTTCCAGGCCACGCCGGAGAGTCTGGCCGCGCTCGGCCACTTCGACAAGATGCTGATCGACCCGCCGCGAGACGGCGCGGCGGAAGTGGTCAAGGCGCTGGCGGGAAACGGTCCCCGGCGTATCGTTTACGTTTCCTGCAGCCCCGCCACGCTGGCCCGCGATGCGGCCACGCTGGTCCACGAACAGGGCTATGCGCTGAAAGCGGTGGGCGTGGCGAACATGTTCCCGCACACCGCGCATGTCGAGTCGATTGCCTTGTTCGAGAAATAAAAAAGGGCGGCCCAAGCCGCCCTTTCTCAATATCGCGGGAGCGTCAGTCGCGCTCGCCGCTCAATGCCATCAGCAATTGCAGCAGGTTCACGAACAGGTTGTAGATATCCAGATACAGCGCCAACGTCGCCATGATGTAGTTGGTTTCCCCGCCCTGCACGATACGACTCACGTCAAACAGGATGAAGCCGGAAAAAATCAACACTGCGATGGAGGATATCGCCAGTGCCGCTGCCGGAACCTGGAAGAACATGTTGGCCAGCGAGGCGATGATCAACAGGATCAGCCCGACGAAGAGGAAATTGCCGAGGAAGCTGAAGTCCTTCTTCGATACCGTGGCGTAGGTAGCCAGTGACAGGAAGATCACGCCGGTGCCGCCTGCAGCCAGACCCACCAGTTGGGCGCCGTTGCGCAGATGCAAGGCCACTTGCAGGATCGGGCCCAGCATGACGCCCATGAACAGGGTCAATGCCAGCAGCAGCGCCACGCCCAGGCCGTTGTCCTTGTTCTTGGAGATTCCCCAGAACAGGCCGAACATCACCGCCAGCATGATTATCGTACCCATGATCGGGCTCTGTGCCATGAAGGAGAAATTCATGTTCATGCCGACTACCGCGCCGATCACGGTTGGGATCATGGTCAGGCCAAGCATCATGTAGGTGTTGCGCAATACCTTGTGTGTGGAGAGCGGGAATTCCGCGGTTTGTGTCGCCATTCGCAGTTCAGGTTGCATCAGGTGTTCTCCTTGTTGTGGAACGAAACAATTCGGCAATTAAGACTACCGAAGCATGGTTAAAGTTTCAATCAACGACTTCGATCCAGTCGCTGGCGAGGTCGTAGTTGTCGAAAATCTGGATTTCGGCATCGAGGAAGGCCCGCGCCAGCCATGCGCTCCAGGCTATCAGGCGGCCATTGGCAATCACTGCGATTTTTTTGAAATCATGAGGATGCTGCCAGTTGAAGCGCACATCCTCCCATGCCACGTCGAGCGTGAAATCAGCCATGTCGCGCAAGTCCACCAGCAGGTTGACCTTGCCCTTGAATTTCAGCTCGAAAACAACGCTCTCTTCCAGTTGCTTGTAATCGGCGAGAGTGAATTCGCTAAATACGGAAACCTTGACGATGCGGTCGTGGTGTTCGATGGTAATCATTTGCGGGGCTCTTCCATTTGGTTCAGGAGCCTATTCTATCGCAAAAAACCAAAGGCCCGGCAATGCGCAGCATGCCGGGCCTTTGTCGCTACCATGTAACCGGCTTATACGCAGCCGGTAGGCTTGGGCAGACCGCCGTATTTGGTGATGGGCTTCATCGGGCCTGTCATCCAGGTGTTGAAGATTACCTTCTGGTCTTCGTCGATGTACTTGGCGAATTTCCGGATCGGCGGAACCGAACTGGTTTCCTCGAAATACTCGCGGGCCTTGATGATGTGGCCCCATTTCACTTCATCGAGTTCGACGCCATCGGCTTCAGCCATGGCGCGACCGATTTCCTCGGTCCAGATGTTCATGTCGGTGAGATAACCGTCACCATCACGTGTTGGCAGTTCCATAGTTGCTCCTTTGTAGATTGCTAAACGATTAATGTAGTCCGCCAAGGCGAACTGTTGCCGGGATAACTGGTGCTGCTTGATCAAATATAATATTTATACTTGAGTAAAATGTGTGATCATTAAAACATACCTGATTTAAATAGTCAACAATAGGGATAAGACTGGTTCAAGCTGGGTTCAATGTATAATCGCGGCGGTCAATTCCTGCCTTTCCGATGTGAATCCAACAGCCTACAACACCCTTTCCGCCGCCATCGCGCTGTGCATGCAACGCGATCAGCAGCGTTTCGTGCGTGAATTGGGAAAACTGCAAGCCGCCTTGCGTAACGGCAAGGCACAGGATGCTGCGCTGAGCGGCCTCGCCCAGCGCATCCAGTCTTCAGCGGCGGTGCGCAGCGGTCGGCTGGAACGCATCCCGCTCCCCAGCTTCGCCTCCGAACTCCCGGTCAATGAAAAACGCCATGAAATCGCCGCCGCGATTGCCGCCAACCAGGTAGTCATCGTGTGCGGCGAGACCGGCTCCGGCAAGACCACCCAGCTGCCGCAAATCTGCCTCGACCTGAAGCGGGGCGTGGCGGGCTTGATCGGACACACCCAGCCGCGGCGTATCGCGGCGCGCAGCGTGGCGGCGCGGATTTCGGCCGAACTCGAATCCGAACTCGGCCAGGCGGTGGGCTACCAGGTGCGCTTCCACGACCGGGTGAGCGAGAACAATTACATCAAGGTCATGACCGACGGCATCCTGCTGGCCGAAACGCAGGGCGACCGCTTCCTCGACGCCTACGATACGATCATCATCGACGAGGCCCACGAGCGCAGCCTCAACATCGATTTTCTGCTCGGTTACCTCAAGCGCATCCTGCCGCGCCGCCCCGGCCTGAAGGTCATCATCACTTCCGCCACCATCGACGCCGAGCGCTTCTCCCGTCATTTCGACGGCGCGCCGGTGATCGAGGTGTCGGGTCGCATGTATCCGGTGGAGGTGCGCTATCGTCCCTTGCAGGAGGAGGAAAACGGCAGCGAGGAAGAACTGGAACTGGCCATCCTGCACGCGGTGGACGAAATCGCCGGCAGCGGCGGCGATATCCTGATTTTCCTCCCCGGCGAACGCGAGATACGCGATGTGGCGGAGGCCTTGCGCAAGCACCACCCGCCGGGCGCGGACATCCTGCCGCTCTACTCCCGCCTTTCCAATGCCGAGCAGGACCGCGTGTTCAAGCCTGGCGGCGGGCGGCGCATCGTGCTGGCCACCAACGTGGCGGAAACCTCCCTCACCGTGCCCGGCATCCGCTACGTGATCGACCCCGGCTATGCCCGCATTCGCAGATATAGCGTCAGGGCCAAAGTGGAACGGCTGCAGGTGGAAAAGATTTCCCGCGCCTCCGCTTCCCAGCGCGCCGGACGCTGCGGGCGGGTGGCGAGCGGCATCTGCATCCGTCTTTACGGCGAGGAGGATTTCAACTCACGCTCCGCCTACACCGACCCGGAAATTCGCCGCAGCAACCTGGCTGCGGTCATATTGCGCATGCAGGCGCTGGGTCTGGGCGAGGTCGAGGATTTTCCCTTTCTCGAAGCACCGGACCCGCGCGCCGTTTCCGACGGTTTCCAGTTGCTGGAAGAGCTGGGCGCGGTGGACGAGGCGCGCAAGCTTACACCCTTGGGCAAGCAGTTGGCCCGGCTGCCCATCGACCCGCGCATCGCGCGCATGATCCTGGCTGCACAACAGGAAAACTGCCTGAGCGAAGCGCTCATCATCGCTTCCGCCCTTTCCGCGCAGGACCCGCGCGAGCGCCCGCTGGCCGCGCAGGAAGCCGCCGATACCGCGCATCGCCGCTTCCAGGATGAACGCTCCGATTTCCTTGGTTTCATCAAGTTGTGGCGTTTTTACGAGGATGCGCTGGTTCACAAGAAGTCCAACCGCAAGCTGGTGCAGCATTGCTACGACAATTTCCTCTCGGCGCTGCGCATGCGTGAATGGCGCGACGTGCACGGCCAGCTGGCAGTAATGGTGAAGGAAATGGGCATGCGTCCCAACGAGATCGAAGCCGACTACGGGCAGATCCACCGCGCCCTGCTGGCCGGGTTGCTGGGCAATCTCGGCTTGAAGGGGGAAGGGCGCGAATATCTGGGTGCACGCGGTATCAAATTTTCCGTTTTTCCAGGCTCGGTATTGTTTAAACCCAACCCCCCTCAATCCCCCCTTGTCAGGGGGGAAGTGGACGCCTCCCCTGATAAGGGGAGGGAGGGAGGGGTGGGGAGGCCGGGAGGGGTTAGCCCGAAATGGCTGATGGCGGCCGAACTGACCGAGACCACCCGCCTCTACGGCCGCACCCTGGCGCGCATCGAACCCGAATGGATCGAACCGCTGGCCGGGCATCTCATCAAGCGCAGCTATTTCGACCCGCATTGGGAGAAGAAAGCGGCACGGGTGTCGGCTTACGAGCGCGTGACGCTCTACGGGCTGGTGATCGAGCCCAAACGCAAGGTGCATTTCGGTCCCATCCAGCCGGCGGAATCACGTGAAATCTTCATCCGCGCCGCGCTGGTGGAGGGGGAATACCTTTCCACGGCCCCCTTCTTCCAGCATAACCGCAAGCTGGTGCACGAGATCGAGGAACTGGAACACAAGGCGCGGCGCCAGGACATCCTGGTGGATGAACAGCGCATATTCGACTTCTATGACCAGCTGATTCCGGACGGCATCCACAACGGTGCGGCCTTCGACAAATGGCGCCGCGAGGCGGAGCGCAACACACCGCGCCTGCTGTTCCTGACCCGGGAACAACTGATGCGCCACGAAGCGGGACATGTCACCGAAGACCTGTTTCCGCCCACGCTCCAGCTCGACGGCAGCGAATACCAGCTGGCCTACCGTTTCGAGCATGGCCATGCGCTCGATGGCGTCACGATCACCGTTCCGCTCGCGGCGCTCAACCAGATCAGCGCTGCCCGCTGCGAATGGCTGGTGCCCGGCCTGCTGCGGGAGAAAGTTACCTTTCTGGTGCGTGCGCTGCCGCACAAGTTGCGCAGCGCCTGCGTGCCCGTGCCCGATTTCGTGACCTCGGCACTGGAGACGCTGACACCCGGAAACTATGCGCTGAGCGATGCGCTGGCCACCTTCATCAAAAGCGCCAGGGGTATCGCCATTGCCGCCGATGCCTGGGCCGGCGTCAGCTTGCCCGAACACCTGCGCATGAATTTCCGCATAGTCGATGGCGACCAGCGCGAACTTGCCGCCGGCCGCGAACTGGATACTTTGCGGGAGGAATTGGGGGGCAGGGCGGAACACAGCTTCGGCGCCGCACTGTCAGCCGAAATCGAACGCGAGGGCATCACTACCTGGGATTTCGGCGATTTGCCCGAAAAAATGGAATTCCAGCGCCACGGTCAGAAGCTCACCGGATATCCCGCGCTGGAGGAACAGGGCGGTCAGGTCGCGCTACGCCTGTTCGACACCCCCGCCAAGGCCGAGCAGGCCATGGGCGGCGGACTGGCGCGCCTGCTGCTGCTGCAATTGCCGGAGCAGGCACGTTTCGTGGAAAAATCCCTGCCGGTGAGCAAGGAAATGTGCCTGCATTATCTGCCGCTGGGCGCCTGTGATGAGCTGAAGCGCTCGTTGCAGCAGGCCGTTGCGGTCCATGTCCTGATCGACGGCAAACCCTGGGTGCGCAACGTAGCCGAATTCACCCAACGACGCGATCAAGTACGGCCGCTGGTGGTGTCCGGGGCCAATCAACTGTGCAAGCTGGCAGCCGAAATTTTCGCCGCATACCATGCGCTGAACCACCAACTGCAAAGCGCCAATACTTCGTCCAGCGCCATCGCCGACATGAAGTTGCAGCTTGAGCACCTGCTCCATCCGGGCTTTCTGGCCGATACACCGATGTCCTGGCTGCGCCACTACCCGCGCTATCTCAAGGCCATGTCTTTGCGCCTGGCGAAACTTCCCGCCGCCGCCGCTCGCGACAGCCAGCAAATGGCCGAACTGGCCCCACATTGGCGCCGTTGCCAGGAGAAGGTGGCGCAACTCGAAAAAAAGGGTGAGGCCCCGGGGGGGGAATTGCTGACTTATCGCTGGATGATCGAGGAATTGAGGGTATCGCTGTTTGCCCAGGAACTCAAAACCATTCAGCCCGTTTCAGGGAAAAGGCTTGAAAAACAATGGGAAAGTGTCGTCAAGGGATAAGAGCCCGAGTTAGCTTCCATCTTTAATAAGTTTTTGCGGAAACGGCGGCAAATGCCTCAATTAAAAAGACTTATTGGGTTACCCACAATAACTGTGGATAAGTCTGTGTGTAAGTATGGAATAGTGTAGCTAACCCCATTGAAGTATTATGCTTTTGTTGCGGCGCGTGACAAATGAGCTATTATTTTTTTTATATAAAACAGTGTGTTAATCATTGATCGTGAGCGCGGCGCGAAAAAGAAATTATGACGTTAAATTTTTGTGACGGGTGTGCATAAGCACTTCCTGTCAAGCAGCATTTGAATTAAATAATCTTATGTCTGCATAAGATTATTCTGCGCTTCGGTGCGTACCCACATGCCCAATGTCACCCGCGCCATGCCTGCCAAATCCGGCACAGTCTCGACGTGATTGAATCCATTTTGCAAAAGAAGCGTGCGGCAGCGTTCTCCCTGGTCGTAACCGTGTTCGAATAGCAGCCAGCCCCCCGGATTGAGGTGAGACCGGGCTGCGGCGACAATGGTACGAATATCGTCCAGCCCATCCGATCCGGATGCCAGCGCCGAGAGGGGCTCAAAACGCACGTCGCCCTGTTGCAGGTGCGGGTCGGCAGCGGCAATGTAGGGCGGGTTTGAAGCGATGAGGTCGAATCGTTCCCCAGGCAGCGCGCTAAACCAGTCGCTGAGCACAAAGCGCACATTGCGCGCCTCCAGCCTGTCGGCATTTCCTTGCGCCACGGCCAAGGCCTCAGGCGAGCGATCGACCGCCGTGACCGATGCCGCAGGTCGATGCCGGGCGATGCTGATGGCGATTGCGCCGCTGCCGCTACCGAGGTCCAGAACCTTGCAGGCAGTCCCCTCTGCAACATGCGCCAGCGACTGCTCCACCAGTAACTCCGTTTCCGGGCGAGGTATCAGCACCGCCGCCGTCGTGTGGAATTCCAGGCCATAGAACTCCCTGTGGCCAACAATGTAAGCGATGGGTTCGCCTGACAGACGGCGCGTCAGCAGCGCGGAATAAACGCGTTCATCCCGGAGTGTCAAGGGATCACGGTCATGGCTGATGAGGTACGAGCGGGAGACGCCGAGTGCCTGGCACAGCAGGATTTGCGCTTCCAGCCGAGCCTCGCGCAAATCGAGGCCGAGGGTTTGCTGTAGTGACCGGCTGTCACGCGCCAGAACTTCAGCAAGGGTAGGGAGGGGGGAAGTCACTAAGGCATGTGAAAACAGGGAATTGCCTTGAGTATATCAAACATTGCGCACGACGCGGCGTGGAGCGGGCTCATCCATGAGTCAAGCGAAAATACCATCTTCACCTTAACGCCGAATACCTTCATTTCCCTAGAGGCGGACTACATATCAGGGGTTATGCTGGGATCAGTTTGTTGGCTATTGGAGGGCCTGCGCATGGAAACGTCACGGAATCACCGCTCCTGCGGGGATAACCAGGGGACGCAGCATTTTCCTCTGGTGAAATATTTTTCTCTCACCGCACTGGTATGCATGCTGGTCGTTGCTGTTTTCCTCGGATCGATTTACCAGCGTCAGGCCATGCGCTCCCTCTCGATTCTGGCGGAACACCAGAATGTCGCCCTGACCAAGACCTTCAGCAATTTTCTCTGGGAGCGGTTTGCGCCCCTTGTCGATTCCTCGCGCGGCCTCGCCCCGGTTGTCCTGCAGGGCAAGCCCGAACAGGCGGATTTGCGCCAGTTGGTCATCGCCATGATGCGCGGTACGGAAGTCGTCAAGGTCAAGGTTTATAACCTTGACGGGCTTACCGTTTTTTCCACTGACGCCCGGCAGGTCGGTGAGAGCAAGGCCGCCAATGCGGGGTTTATCGGCGCGTCAAAAGGACAGATCAAGAGCGAACTGTCGCATCGCGATACTTTCGACGCTTTCGAGGGTGTGATTTCGGACCGCAACCTGTTCTCAAGCTATCTTCCTATCCATGATGCCGATGGCGCGGTCCGCGCCGTGTTCGAAATCTATCGGGACGTGACACCCCTGGTCGAGCATATGAATCAGACGCAGTGGATAGTCATCATGAGCGTGACACTGGCAATGACACTGCTATACGGTTTGCTGTTCCTGATCGTGTGGCGGGCAAAAGGCATAATAGACCGTCAGGGCGCCGCGCTGGAGGATTCGCTGTCGCAGGTCAGGGAATCCAACCGCTTGCTCGATCAGCGGGTACATGAGCGTACCGCCGAGCTGTCCACCGTGAATGCGGCGATGGAGGTGGAAATCCAGGTGCGCAAGAATACGGAGGAGAAATTCGAATTCCTGGCGCACCACGACCCGCTGACCGGCTTGCCCAACCGCATTCGGCTCCAGGAACGCATCGATTCCGCCATCGCACGGGCCTTGAGCTGGAAAAGCCAGTTTGCCGTGCTTTTCATCGATCTCGACAATTTCAAGAACATCAACGACACCATGGGCCATCCCACCGGGGACGAGTTGCTGCGGCTGGTCACCCGCGAACTCTCACAGCACGTGCGCGGTGATGACACCCTGGCGCGGCTGGGGGGTGACGAATTCATCCTGGTGGCGGAAGTGGAAGGCAAGGATCATGCTGCGGCTATCGCGCAGAAAATACTTGACCTAATTCACCAACCGTTCCGCCTGGCGGAGTACGAACTGTACCTGGGTGCCACCATCGGCATTAGTCTCTATCCCCATGACGGGGAAGACGGGCATACCCTGATCCGGAATGCGGATGCCGCCATGTACCGGGCCAAGGCGGAGCGGCGCGACAATTTCCAGTTTTATTTGCCGGAAATGACCGAGTCCGCGGAAGAGCGCCTGATGCTGGACAGCATGCTGCGCAAGGCTTTGGAAAACGGCGAGCTGTTCCTGGCCTACCAGCCCCAGATCGATCTCAAGACTGGCGAGTTGAAGGGTGTCGAGGCGCTGCTGCGCTGGCAGCACCCGACGCAGGGCAATATTCCTCCCGCGCGCTTTATCCCGGTGGCCGAGGAAAGCGGTTTCATCTGCACCCTGGGGGAATGGGTCCTGCGCGAGGCCTGTGGCCAGTTGGTCAAATGGCTCGATTGCGGCTTCCTGATGCCCAAGCTCGCGGTCAACGTCGCGGCCAAGCAGTTCGAGCGCGACGGCTTCGTCGATATGGTGCGCCTCCTGCTCAAGGAAACCGGCATCGCCGCGGAACGCCTGGAGCTGGAAATCACCGAGTCCGCCATCATGCTCAACCGCAATGCCGACCAGGTATTGCACCGGCTGCGCGAAATCGGCGTACAACTGTCAATTGACGATTTTGGCACCGGCTATTCATCCCTCAGCTATCTCAAGCAGCTGCCGATCCAGAAGCTCAAGATCGATCGCTCCTTCGTCATGGACCTGGAATTTGATGTGAACGACGTCGCGATTATCCGCTCGGTGATCGCGCTGGCAAAAACCATGGGGCTGACAACCGTGGCCGAGGGGGTGGAAACGGCCGGCCAGGCCGAATTCCTCACCCGGGAAGGGTGCGACCAGGTACAGGGCTTCCTCTACGCCAAGCCGATGGGTGCTGACGAGATTACCCTGCGCTGGGCGCGGGGTGCGCAGGGACGGTCGATACAGGCGGTGTCGGGCTTGAATTGGGGCAGGGCGGGGGGCTAACCCTCTCCCGCCAGGCTCGCCAGCAGTTCCGCCTGGTGTTCCGCCATCAGCGCGCCGGTGATCTCGTCCATGTCGCCGTCCATAATCTGGTCGATCTTGTACAGGGTCAGGTTGATGCGGTGGTCGGTGATGCGGCCCTGGGGGAAGTTGTAGGTGCGGATGCGCTCGGAGCGGTCGCCGCTGCCGACCAGGGATTTGCGCGTCGCCGCTTCCTTGGCGTTGCGTTCCCTGATCTGCACGTCCATGATGCGCGCCGCCAGCACGCTCATGGCCTGGGCCTTGTTCTTGTGCTGCGAGCGGTCGTCCTGGCATTCCACCACGATGCCGGTGGGGAGGTGGGTGATGCGGATCGCCGAATCGGTCTTGTTGATATGCTGGCCACCGGCGCCCGAGGCGCGGAAAGTGTCGATCCTGAGGTCGGCGGGATTGAGGTTGACCTCGGCCAGTTCGTCCGCTTCCGGCATGATGGCGACGGTGCAGGCGGAGGTGTGGATGCGGCCCTGGGTCTCGGTGGCGGGCACGCGCTGCACGCGGTGGCCGCCGGATTCGAACTTGAGCTTGGAATAGGCGCCCTGGCCGATGATCTTGGCGATCACTTCCTTGTAGCCGCCCATTTCGCCCGGGCTTTCCGAGACGATCTCCACCTGCCAGCGCTGGCGCTCGGCGTAGCGCGTGTACATGCGGAACAGGTCGCCGGAGAATAGCGCCGATTCATCGCCGCCGGTGCCGGCGCGGATTTCCAGGAACACGTTGCGCTCGTCGTTGGGGTCCCTGGGCAGCAGCAGTTTCTGCAACTCCAGTTCGATCTGCTCGTGCCTAGCCTTGTTTTCCTCGATTTCCGCCAGCGCAAATTCCTTCATTTCCGGATCGGAGAGCATCTCCCCGGCGGTCTTGATGTCGTCCTCGCACTGCTGCCAGGCGCGGTATTGCTCCACCACCGGCGTGATTTCCGCGTGCTCCCGCGTCAGTTTGCGGTAGTTGTCCATGTTGGCGGTGATGTTGGCGCTGGAAAGAAGCAAATTGAGCTCTTCCAGCCGCTCGCCCAGGGAGGCGAGCTTGGCCAGGATTGATGGTTTCATGCGTTATTCAGTTTCCAGACAAAAAGCGATTTGGAGAGAAAATCACAAAATTCCGAGATTCAGACTGCAACCTGAAGCTACTCGTGAAAGTGATAGAGACGCCGCAGCAGCGCTTCAAGCTGGGCGCGATCCTCGCCGCTGACGTGATTCAGCGCGTGGCTGGGGATATGAAGAAACTTGTTGGTGAGCGCGCGCGCCAGGATTTCCATCACCTGTTGCGGGTCCTCGCCCTTGGCCAGCAGGCGCTGGGCGTGTTCCATCTCCTGGCGGCGGAAGCGGTCGGCGTGGTCGCGCAGGGCGCGGATGGTGGGCACGACCTCGCGTGTTTCCATCCATTCCACGAAGCTGCGCACGCGCGACTCGACGATGGCCTCGCCCTCGGCGGCGGCAACCTGGCGGCTGTCCATGCCTTCCTGTACCACCTGGGCCAGATCGTCCACGCTGTAGAGGAAAACGTCGTCCATTTGCGCCACTTCTTCCTCGATGTCGCGCGGCACGGCCAGGTCAACCATGAACATGGGGCGGTGCTTGCGCGCCTTGATGGCGCGTTCCACCATGCCCTTGCCGAGGATGGGCAGCGGGCTGGCGGTGGAGGTGACGATGATGTCGTAGGAGGCGAGGTGCTCGGGCAGTTCGTTGAGCGTGATGGCGCCGCCGCCGAAGCGCTGCGCCAGGATTTCGGCACGCTCCAGGGTGCGGTTGGCGACCAGGATATGCTTGGGATGCTGGACGGCGAAATGGTTGGCGCACAGCTCGATCATTTCTCCCGCGCCGATGAACAACACCTTCTGCTCATGGATGCTAGGGAAAATGCGCTGCGCCAGGCGCACCGCGGCGGCGGCCATGGAAACCGAATTCGCTCCTATTGCGGTAGTCCCGCGCACTTCCTTGGCCACCGAGAAGGTGCGCTGGAACAGCTTGTGCAGCAGGGTGCCCATGGTGCCGGCCTGTTCCGCCGTCCTGACCGCCTGCTTCATCTGCCCCAGGATCTGGGTTTCGCCCAGTACCATGGAATCCAGCCCGCAGGCGACACGGAAAGCGTGTTTCACCGCGTCCTGCTTGGGCAGGGTGTAAAGGTAGGGCTCGATGGCATGCGTCTTGAGCTGGTGAAAATCGGCCATCCACTCGATCGCCTGCCGCGGCTCGGCGGTGTTGCAATAGACTTCAGTGCGGTTGCAGGTGGAGAGAATGGCCGCTTCTTTCACCGGGGGTTGGCCCACCAGGTCGATCAGGGCCTGTTGCAGATTTTCGGCGTGAAAAGCCACTTGCTCGCGAATTGAGAGCGGAGCAGTATGATGATTGATGCCGAAGGCGAAAAGCTGCATGGGTAAATTGTGCAATGTGCGGTATTGGCCTGGCAATAGTGTATTGGCCGGACAATGCCTAAAAAGTTCGCGAATTATACAGTAAATGGCGCGACAATTGATCCGGCCCGGAGCGCCGTAGCCTCGTTTATTTACAAGGAAAAACAGGAATGAAACTGAAATTTCACGGTGCAGCCCGCGAAGTGACGGGCTCCTGCTATGTGGTGGAGAAGGCCGGGCTCAAGTTCCTGGTGGACTGCGGCATGTTCCAGGGAGGGCGCGAGGCGCGCGACAAGAATCATCGCGATTTCGAGTTCGACCCGCGCCAGATCGCCTTCGTCCTGCTCACCCACGCCCATATCGACCATTCCGGCATGTTGCCCCGGCTCACGGCCCAGGGTTTCAAGGGGCCGATCTATACCACGCAGGCCACGGCGGAACTGCTCGAGATCATGTTGCCCGACTCGGCGCATATCCAGGAAAAAGAAGCCGAGTGGGCGCAATACGCGGGTGGCAAAAATTCGCATCGGCCAGGGCAATTCGAGGTTGAGCCGCTTTATACCGTGGCGGAAGCGGAAGCCTGTCTGGCACAGGTGCAGGGCGTGCGTTACGACACCGAATTGACGCCGCACCCGGCGGTGCGTTGCAGATTCCGCGAAGCCGGGCACATACTCGGTTCAGCCATTATCGAAATGTGGGTGGATGAGGAAGGCGATAGCCGCAAACTGGTTTTTTCCGGCGACCTCGGCAACGCCGGCCAGCCCATCCTGCAGGACCCGGCCATCATCGAGTCCGCCGACGTGGTGCTGATCGAATCCACCTATGGCAACCGCCTGCACAAGACCCTGGACCAGACCATGGACGAGCTGGTGCATGCCATCACCGACACCCTGAAGCGCAAGCGCGGCAACGTCATCGTTCCCGCATTCACGGTGGGGCGCACGCAGGAGATCCTGTACCTGCTCTATGACCTGACCCGCCAGGGGCGGCTGCACGACCTCAACATCTACGTCGATTCGCCCATGGCCACCAGCGCCACCGAAATCACCATGAAACACATCGAGCTGATGGATACCGAAGCGCGCGGCCTGATGCAGTGGCTCAGGCACGGCCATAACGTGCCGCGGGTGCAGTTTACCGAAACAGTGCAGGACTCCATGGCGCTCAACGACATCCGGAGCGGCGCTATCATCATCTCCGCCAGCGGCATGTGCGACGCCGGGCGCATCAAGCACCACCTGCGCCACAACCTGGGGCGTCCCGAGTGTTCGGTGCTGATCACCGGATTCCAGGCCGGCGGCACGCTGGGGCGGCGTCTGGTGGACGGTGCGAAAATCGTGCGCATCTTCGGCCAGGACATCCCGGTGCGTGCCGACCTTTACACCATCAACGGTCTCTCTGCTCATGCCGACCAGGCCGGGCTGCTGTCCTGGCTGGGACATTTCAAAAAACCGCCGCACCATACCTTCATCGTGCATGGGGAAGAAAACGTGGCCTTTGAATTCGCCGACCTGATCCGCGAAAACTGGAACTGGAATGTCGAAGTGCCCGGGTATCGGGACGAATTCGAGATTTAGGGAACCACTGATTTAATCAAACATGGATTGCGTTCCGACGAAAACGGGCTTGTGCAAGGCGCGCGATAGCACCAAGTTGGGGCGGCGATGCGCGCTCTGGGCGTCCTCATGGTGCATTCCCGCTGGCGGACCGCCAGCCAGTCTTCAATTCCTTCATTAATCACCTTTGTTATCATGTTGTTGAGGCTGTTGGCATGGGGCTTGCGTATGCTTTGATCCCCATGAAGACAAAAACCGGAAACAGCGAAAAACCATTACGCGTGCTGCTGGTGGACGAGACCTTCGAGCGTGCCGCCTTGCTCCGGCGCGCCTTGCAAGATGCGGGCTGCCACATTGCCGCTCACGTTTCGGCCAGCGCCGACCTGCCCGGCCTGGTGGCCGAGCTCAAGCCCGATCTGATTATCCTGGATACCGAATCGCCGGACCGCGACACTATTGAAAACCTGGTGGTGATCGGGCGCGATCAGCCGCGTCCGATCGTGATGTTCACCCACGACGACGACAGCGAGAAGATTCGCGCCGCGATTCGCGCCGGGGTCAGCGCCTATGTGGTGGACGGGCTCAGGAGCGAGCGCCTGCGGCCGATCATGGACGTGGCGATCGCGCGTTTCAACGAGTTCCACGGCATGCGGCGCGAGCTGGAGAGGGCGGAAAACCAGCTCGCCGAGCGCAAGGTGATGGATCGCGCCAAGGGCATCCTGATGAAACAGCGCGGTTGGTCCGAGGAGGAGTCCTACCAGGCCTTGCGCAAAATGGCCATGGATAAGGGCGTGAGGCTGGCCGAGGTGGCAAGCCAGGTAATTTCCATCTCCGAATTGCTGGGGTAAGCATATTCCTGGCATGGGTATTGCTTAGATTAATGCAACGGTCCAACGGCGGGCCGGCAAGTTTACAGTAAATAGTTTGGGCCAAGGATGGCCCGGTAACGGACAAAGGCGTCCATTCGCGAATTCGGATTCATTCGATTTCGCGGGTGCGACGCCTTTTTTGTTTTTTTGTGTTGTTTATGAGGGAAAAGCCATGAGTGACGAATTCAAAAGCAGCCGGAGAGATTTCATGAAAAAAGGTGCGACTTTATTGGGTGCAGGAGCCTTGATGTCCATGGTCGATCCTGCCATTCGCAACGGTGCCTGGGCGGCGGGTTCCGACGCGCCGGAGAAGACCGAGGTCAAGATCGGCTTCATTCCGCTGACCGACTGCGCCTCGGTGGTAATCGCCTCGGTGATGGGCTTCGACAAGAAGTACGGCATCAAGATCGTGCCGAGCAAGGAAGCCTCCTGGGCCGGCGTGCGCGACAAGCTGGTGAACGGCGAGCTGGACGCATCCCACGTGCTGTACGGCCTGATCTACGGCGTGCAGTTGGGCATAGGCGGTCCGAAGAAGGACATGGCGGTACTGATGAACCTCAATCACAACGGCCAAGCCATTTCCCTTTCCAACCAGCTCAAGACCAAGGGCGCGGTGGATGGCACCAGCCTGGCGGCGCTGATCAAGAAGGAACCGCGCGAATACACTTTTGCCCAGACCTTCCCCACCGGCACCCACGCCATGTGGCTGTACTACTGGCTGGGCGCCTATGGCGTGAACCCGTTCACCGAGGTCAAAAACATCACCGTGCCGCCGCCGCAGATGATCGCCAACATGCGCGTCGGCAACATGGACGGGTTTTGCGTGGGCGAGCCGTGGAACGCGCGCGCCATCCGCGACAACGTGGGCTTCACCGCCGCCACCAGCCAGGACATCTGGAAGGATCACCCGGAAAAAGTGCTGGGCACCACCGCGGAATGGGTGGCGAAGTATCCCAACACTGCGCGCGCCACGATCATGGCCATCCTCGATGCGTCCAAATTCATCGACGACATGAAGAACCGCTCGCAGGTCGCCAAGATCATCGCCGAGAAGTCCTACGTCAACACCGACTTCGATTCCATCGAGGATCGCATGCTGGGTCAGTACGACAACGGCAACGGCAAGAAATGGCAGGACGCAAACTACATGAAGTTCTACAACGAAGGCACGGTGAACTTCCCCTACCTATCCGACGGCATGTGGTTCCTCACCCAGCACAAACGCTGGGGCCTGCTGAAGGAAGACCCGGACTATCTGGCGGTGGCGAAAAAGGTTAACCAGATCGAGCTCTACAAACAGGCGGCGACACAGACCAAAACACCGGTTCCCAAGGATGTCATGCGCAGCAGCAAGATGATCGACGGCACAGTGTGGGACGGCAAGGACCCCAAGGCCTATGCCGCCGGGTTCAAGGTCAGGGCGTAATCATTCTCGATAATTTTGAAAGGGATACATCATGAAAACCGAAAAAATTGCACTGGTGCGCAGCAGCTGGCAACAGGTTCTTCCGATCAAGGACACTGCGGCGCAGTTGTTCTACGGCCAGCTGTTCGAGCTCGACCCATCCCTGCGCGGCATGTTCAGGGGCGATATGGTTGAACAAGGGCGCAAGCTCATGGCGATGATCAACACGGTCGTCAACAGTCTGGACAATCTCGGCCCCATTCTGGAAAGAATTGAAGATCTGGGGCGCGGCCATGTCGCTTACGGCGTGACGGAAGCACATTACGACACCGTGGGCAGCGCGCTGATCTGGACGCTGGGCAAAGGGCTGGGCGAGCAGTTCACCCCGGCGGTCAAGGATGCCTGGGTTGAAGCCTACGGCACGCTGTCATCCGCCATGAAACAGGCCGCTTACGCCCCGGCGTGAAAGTTCCGGCCACCCGGCGCAGCGAGCCGGGTGGCCGGCTGATGTGCCTGTAAAAGGAGATTCAAGATGAGTGCGACCCACATAACAAATCAAAGTTTGGAAGAAATCATGTCAGATCCGGAGACCGTTGTGACAGGCAAAACCCTCGCAGTCGTTGCGTCTGTCGAGAAAACCGGGCGTGGCGAAAGCAAGCCCGGCAGGGTTGGGCAAATGGCTGGGGACGTTGTCAAGTGGCTGGTTCCGCCGGTGCTGGGTCTGGCGCTGTTCATCGGCCTCTGGGCGCTGGTGTCCCAGACCAGCCCGCAACTGCCCGGCCCGCTCAAGACCTGGGTTTCGGCGCAGCAGCTGTTCAGCGACCCGTTTTACAACAACGGCCCCAACGATCAGGGAATAGGCTGGAACATCCTCGCTTCGCTGCAGCGGGTGGGTATCGGTTTTGGCATGGCGGCCGCGATCGGCATTCCACTCGGTTTCATGATCGGGCGCTTCCAGTTCCTCAGCGCCATGGTATCGCCCATCATCAGCCTGTTGCGCCCGGTATCTCCGCTGGCGTGGCTGCCGATCGGCCTGCTGGTGTTCAAGTCGGCCAACCCGGCGGCGATCTGGGTGATTTTCATCTCCGCCATCTGGCCCATGATCATCAACACCGCCGTAGGCGTGAACCGGATTCCGTCGGACTACATGAACGTGGCCAAGGTGCTGAATCTTTCCGAGTGGAAAATTTTCACCAAGATCCTGTTTCCCGCCGTGCTGCCTTACATGATGACCGGCATCCGCCTCTCCATCGGCGTGGCCTGGCTGGTGATCGTGGCGGCCGAGATGCTGACCGGTGGCGTCGGCCTGGGTTTCTGGGTGTGGGACGAATGGAATAACCTCAACGTGGAACACATCATCATCGCCATCTTCGTGGTCGGCATCGTCGGCCTGCTGCTGGAACAGGTGCTGGTGCTGCTGGCAAAACGCTTCAGTTACGAATAACCCCCCGATCCCCCAACCCCCAGACCCCTTGTCAGGGGGAAGGTTGCGGTACCCCAGTCCTCCCCTGACAAGGGGAGGCTGGGAGGGGTTACGCCTAAAGGAGAAATCATGGAAAAGTATGTACAAGTCGAGAACGTGCGCATGGTGTTCAACACCAAAAAAGGCCCCTTCGTGGCGCTGCGCGACATCAACCTGAACATCAACCAGGGCGAGTTCATTGCCCTGATCGGACACTCCGGCTGCGGCAAGTCCACGCTGCTCAACCTGGTAGCCGGGCTGACGCTGCCCAGCGACGGCGCGCTGCTGTGCGCCGGGCGCGAAATCGCTGGCCCCGGCCCGGAGCGCGGGGTGGTGTTCCAGAACCACAGCCTGCTGCCCTGGCTGACCTGTTTCGAGAACGTCTACCTCGCCGTGGAGCGCGTGTTCGGCCAGACCGAGAGCCGTGCCAGCCTGAAACAGCGCACCCACGAGGCGCTGGCGCTGGTGGGCCTGACCCATGCCGAACACAAGCACCCCCACGAGATTTCCGGCGGCATGAAACAGCGCGTCGGCATCGCCCGCGCGCTCTCCATGCAGCCCAAGGTGCTGCTGCTGGACGAGCCTTTCGGTGCGCTGGACGCGCTTACCCGCGCCCACCTCCAGGACGAGCTGATGAAGATCACGGCGGAAACCCACAGCACCGTGGTGATGGTGACCCACGACGTGGACGAGGCGGTGCTGCTGTCCGACCGCATCGTGATGATGACCAATGGCCCGGCCGCCACTATCGGCGAAATCCTGCATGTGGACCTGCCGCGCCCGCGCGAACGGCTGGCAATGGCCAACGACGCCAAGTACCACGAATACCGCGGCGCGGTGCTGGACTTTCTGTACCGGCGCCAATTGCGGCCCGCCGCATAGGAGATGACGATGAACAACTGGACCAAAGTCTGCACCCTGGAAGACATCCCGCGCCTGGGTTCGCGCAAGCTGGAAAGCGGCGCTGCGCATATCGCCCTGTTCCGCACCGGGGACGACGAGGTGTTCGCCCTCGCCGACAATTGCCCGCACAAGGGCGGACCGCTGTCGCAAGGCATCGTGTGCGGCAAGCGGGTGACCTGCCCGCTGCACAACTGGAAGATCGAGTTCGCCGACGGCAAGGCGGTCGCGCCGGACGTGGGCGAGACGCCCACCTACCCGGTCAAGGTGGAAGGCGGCTACGTCTTCATCCAACTGTAGACGCACTAGGAGCGAATCATGCAAAAAATGAAACTGGTGCTGGTAGGCAACGGCATGGCCGGGGTGCGCACGCTGGAGGAGCTGCTCAAGCTTGCCCCCGATCTCTACGACATCACGGTGTTCGGCGCCGAGCCGCACCCCAACTACAACCGTATCCTGCTCTCACCGGTGCTGGCCGGCGAGCAGACCATAGACGACATCGTGCTCAACGACATCGACTGGTATGCGAAGAACGGCATCAGGCTGCTGCTCGACCGCAAGGTGGTGAAAATCGACCGCCTCAAGCGCGTGGTGTATGCCGAGGATGGCACGACCGCCGCCTATGACCGGCTGATCCTGGCGACCGGTTCCAATCCCTTCATCCTGCCGGTGCCGGGCAACGACCTGGAAGGCGTGATCGGCTTCCGCGACATCCACGACGTCGACGCCATGATCGCGGCCTCGCAACAATACCGGCACGCGGTGGTGATCGGCGGCGGCCTGCTCGGCCTGGAAGCGGCGAATGGCCTGAAATTGCGCGGCATGGACGTGACCGTGGTGCACCTCGCCGACTGGCTGCTGGAACGCCAGCTCGACCGGACCGCAGCCAAGCTGTTGCAGCAGAGCCTGGAAGACAAGGGGCTGAAATTTTTGCTCAATAAGCAGACGGAGCAATTGGTCGGCAGCGCAAACCCCCCTCAATCCCCCCTT
The DNA here is from genome assembly GCA_031426915.1 of Sulfuricellaceae bacterium. Classification (GTDB taxonomy): domain Bacteria; phylum Pseudomonadota; class Gammaproteobacteria; order Burkholderiales; family Sulfuricellaceae; genus Sulfurimicrobium. The sequence goes on from JASJPB010000034.1 coordinate 23,851, forward strand.
GTCAGGGGGGAGGCAGGACACTCCTCCCCTGAAGCGGGTCAAGCAGGCAATCCGCGCAGCGGATGCTCGCACAAGGGGAGGCCGGGAGGGGTTAGGGTTTCCGCCGTGCGCTTCAAGGACGGCCAGGAGGTTCCCGCCGATCTGGTGGTGATGGCGGTGGGCATCCGCCCCAATACCGCCCTGGCCGAATCGGCCGGCATTCATTGCAATCGCGGCATCGTGGTGAGCGACACCATGCAGACCTACGACCCGCGCATCTACGCCATCGGCGAATGCGTCAGCCATCGCGGCATCGCCTACGGGCTGGTGGCGCCGCTGTTCGAGCAGGCCAAGGTGTGCGCCAACCACCTCGCCAACCACGGCATCGCGCGCTACAGCGGCACGGTGACCTCGACCAAGCTCAAGGTCACCGGCATCGAGCTGTTCTCCGCCGGCGATTTCAGCGGCGGCGATTCCACCGAGGAGCTGGTGTTCCACGACGCCGCGTCCGGCGTGTACAAGAAACTGGTGCTGGAAGACAACCGCGTCAAGGGCGCGGTGCTGTATGGCGACACCGTGGACGGCAGCTGGTACTTCCAGCTCCTCAAGGAAGGCACGGATGTGTCCGCCTTCCGCAAGACCATGCTGTTCGGTCAGGCGCACCTGGGCGACTCCGGCCACAACCCGGAAACCCGCGTCGCCTCGCTGCCGGACAGCGCCGAAATCTGCGGCTGCAACGGCGTGTGCAAGGGCGACATCGTCAAGGCCATCCACACGCACAAGCTGTTCACGCTGGACGAGGTGCGCTCCCATACCAAGGCTTCCGCCTCGTGCGGCTCCTGCACCGGGCTGGTGGAATCGTTGCTGGCGCATACCCTGGGCGGCGAGTATTCGGAAGCGCCAAGCAAGAAGCCATTGTGCAAATGCACCGACCACAGTCACGACGACATCCGCGCCGGCATCCGCCAGCACGGCCTGAAAACCATGGAAGCGGTGCGCGCCCACTTCGACTGGAACACGCCGGACGGCTGCCCTTCCTGCCGCATGGCGCTCAACTACTACCTGCTGTGCGAATGGCCCAGCGAATACCAGGATGACCCGCAATCGCGCTACATCAACGAGCGCGCCCACGGCAACATCCAGAAGGACGGCAGCTATTCCGTGGTGCCGCGCATGTTCGGAGGCATGTGCACGCCGGACCAGTTGCGCGCCATCGCCGATGTCGCCGACAAGTTCCAGGTGCCGGAAATGAAAATCACCGGCGGCCAGCGCATCGACATGTTCGGCATCGCCAAGGAGCAACTGCCGGCGATGTGGAAGGACCTTACCGACGCCGGCTTCGTCTCCGGCCACGCCTACGGCAAGGCCATGCGCACCGTCAAGACCTGCGTCGGCAGCGACTGGTGCCGCTTCGGCACGCAGGACTCCACCGGGCTGGGCGTGCAGCTGGAAGAGCTCACCTGGGGCTCGTGGATGCCGCACAAGTTCAAGCTGGCGGTGTCGGGCTGCCCGCGCAACTGTGCCGAGGCCACCATCAAGGACTTCGGCGTGGTGTGCGTGGATTCCGGCTACGAGCTGCACGTCGGCGGCAACGGCGGCATCAAGGTGCGCGTCACCGACCTGCTGTGCAAGGTGGAAAGCGAGGAGGAAGTGCTGGAATACTGCGGCGCCTTCTGCCAGCTCTACCGCGAGGACGCGCATTACCTGGAGCGCACCGCGCCGTGGCTGGAACGGGTCGGGCTGGAGAAGATCAAGTCCGCCATCGTGGGCGACGCCGACAACCGCAAGGCGCTTCACGCCCGCTTCCTGGAATCCCAGCAGCCGGCGCAGATCGACCCGTGGAAGGAACGCGCCAACGGCGCGCAGGCAAACGAGTTTAGCCCGATCGCAATCGGGGGCTAATCGTCAAACGGTGGGTACGCCCCCTTCCCCCCTGACAAGGGGGGATCGAGGGGGGTTGCAGCGGCGGCCCATTCACCGCCGCTAACCCCCCAGCCCCCCTTGTCAGGGGGGAGCCCCCCAAGGAGAAACCATGTTATTCGGCAGAACACAGAAGAACCCCATCAAGATCGCCGACAAGGGCGTGGTGGAGTGGAAATACGCCGCCTGCGGCTACTGTTCCACCGGCTGCTCGATCGAGGTCGGCCTGAACGGCGAGGGCAAGCCGGTCGCCTCGCGCGGCGTGGCGGACGCGGACGTGAACCGGGGCAAGCTGTGCCTCAAGGGCATTTTCGAGCACGAGCTGTTCACCTCCGCCGGACGCGGCACGCAGCCCTTGATGCGCGGGCAGTGGCACCAAGAATGGCAACCCGCCAGCTGGGATAGCGCGCTGGACAAGCTGCACGACGAGATCCGCCGCATCCAGGCCCAGTACGGACCCGATTCCTTCGCCATCATCTCCACCGGCCAGATGCTGACCGAGGAGTTCTACACCCTGGGCAAGCTCACGCGCGGCCTGATCGGCACCAACAACTACGACGGCAACACCACCCTGTGCATGGCCTCGGCGGTGTCCGGCTACAAGCGCAGTTTCGGCTCCGACGGTCCGCCCGGCTGCTACGAGGATTTCGAGCATACGGACTGCCTCATCGCCTGGGGTTCCAACCTGCCCGAGCAGCACCCCATCATCTACTGGCGCATGAAGGAGGCCCAGGAAAAGCGCGGCTTCCCGCTCATCGTGGTGGACCCGCGCGTGACCATGCTGGCGCAGAACGCCCACATGCACCTGGCCATCACGCCCGGCACCGACGTGGTGCTGATGAACGCGATGATGCACGTGATTTTCAAGGAAGGCCTGGAGGACAAGCGCTACATCGAGGCCAACACCAACGGCATCGAGGAACTCAGGGCCGAGGTAGAAAAATACGACCCGGTCACGGCCTCGAAAATCTGCGGCATCGACGAGGACACCATCCGCGTGGTGTCGCGCACCTTCGCACGTGCCCCGGCAGCGATGCAGATCTGGACCATGGGTATCAACCAGTCCACCCACGGCTCGGACGGCGTGGTGGGTATCAACAACCTGGCGCTCATCACCGGGAACATCGGCAAGCCCGGCGGCACCAGCCTGTCGATCACCGGGCAGTGCAACGCCATGGGCACGCGCGAGTGGTCGTCCTGCTCCGGCCTGCCCAACTACCGCTACCTGGAAAATCCCCAGGACCGCGAGGAAGTGGCCAAGTTCTGGAACGTGGACCCGGATTTCTTTCCGCCGAAGCGCGGCATGTTCCAGACCGACATCTACCAGGCCATGGAAGCCGGGCAGATCAAGGGGATGTGGCTGATCGCCACCAACCCCCTGTCTTCCCTGCCCAACACGGCGCGCATCCGCAAGGCCATGGAAAAGCTGGAATTCTGCTGCGTGCAGGACTGCTACCAGGACACCGAGAGCGCCCAGTACGCCCACGTCTACCTGCCCGCCGGCACCTGGGCGGAGAAGGAGGGCGTGATGACCAACACCGAGCGGCGCATCAACCTGATCAATCCCGTTACGCCGCCGCCGGGCGAGGCCAAGCCCGACCTGTGGATCTTCAACCGGGTGGCGGAACGTTTCAACCGCGACGGCAAGGTGAAATTCCCCGAGCATGCGGCGGACATCTTCCTGGAAATGGGCGAGCTGTCCAAAGGCCGCCTGGCGGACATCTCCGGCATGAACCACGCGCTGCTGGAAAAGAATCGTGGCATCCAGTGGCCCTACACCGCCGAGCAGGTCGCGCAGGGCGAGGCACCGCCCAGGGGCGGCAAGCGCCTTTATACCCAGGACGGCGTATTCCGCTACCCCGACGGCCGTGCCAAGCTGATCCCGCTGCCCTTCATCGACAACAACGAAGTGCCGGACGAGAAGTTTCCTTACTGGCTCAACACCGGGCGCCTGATCGAGCATTGGCACGGGCGCACCAAGACCGGCAAGATCGGCAACAACAACAAGTACAGCCCGATACCGTTCATCGAGATCAACCCGGACGCGGCGGCGCAGCTCGGCATCGCGCGCGGCGAGTACGTGCGCCTGGTGTCGCGCCGCTCCGACGCGGTGGTGATGGCGATGCCGACGCAGCGGGTGCCGAAAAACATGCTGTTCCTGCCCTTCCATTTCCACGACTGCGCCAACCGCCTGACCCTGGGCCTGCTCGACCCGCACTCGCGCCAGCCTGCCTACAAGCAGTCGGCGGTGCGCATCGAGAAGATCGCCGACCAGCAGGTGGCGGCGAAGCTGAGCATGGAGATGAGGAAGTTTTAGCGGAGCCGTGTCGGGTGCGCCCGGCACGGACACCTCCCCCTGAAGCGGGTCAAGCAGGCAATCCGCGCAGCGGATGCTCGCACAAGGGGGGATTGAGGGGAGTTACGGTGGGAAAACGCGCCAATACCTGTCCCAGACGGAGAATATGAAATGTTCCAAATACGCCCCAACGAGCCCGACTACGCGCTCCTGAACGACCCGGCCAGCCGGCCCTGCAACCGCTACGGCCTGCCCATAGCCAAGGCCACGCCAGGCGACGCGCTGTTCGGCCACAGCCTCAACATCAACCATGATTGCGGCATCGGGGAAAACCCCAACCGCTACAAGCAGCACGGCTTCTACTTCAACGCCGACAACTGCATCGCCTGCCACGCCTGCGAGGCGGCCTGCTCGGAGAAGAACGACAACCCGGCGCACATCGCCTTCCGCTCGGTGGGTTTCGTCGAGGGCGGCACTTATCCCGCCTACCAGCGCCTCAACATTTCCATGGCCTGCAACCACTGCGACGACCCGGTGTGCCTGAAGGGCTGCCCGACCCGCGCCTACACCAAGTTCGCCGAATACGGCGCGGTGCTGCAGGACCCGGACATCTGCTTCGGCTGTGGCTATTGCACCTGGGTCTGTCCCTACAACGCGCCCCAGCTCGACCCGGTGAAGGGTCAGGTTTCGAAGTGCAACATGTGCGTGGACCGGCTCGAAGTCGGCCTCAAGCCCGCCTGCGTCTCGGCCTGTTTGGGCAAGGCGCTGGACTTCGGCGTGATCGAGAACGTCCCCGAGGGGCGCAGCCAGGCCAAGACCGAGATCCCCGGCTTTCCCAGAACTGATATCACCCACCCCAACATCCGCTTCCAGCAGACCCGCGCCACCCAGCGCGACATGGTGCGGGTGGACAGCACCGCGCTGAAGTACCACCGCGACGATGCCGATGGCGCCTTCCGTCCGGAGGTGGACCCCAAGCACGGCTACCAGCGTGAATGGAACCTGAAGAAACTGCTCGGTTCGCACGAAAACGCACACATCGCCTTCACCCTCAGCGCGCAGGCGGTGATGGGCGCCTTCGTCCTGCTCATCCTGGGCGCGGCAGCATTCGACCCCCTCGCGGCCTTCACGGGCGGCCCCGCCTTCCTGCCCGCGCTGCTGGCGATGGTGGTCCTGATGGGCATCGGCCTGTTCAAGCTCAACATGCACCTGGGCAAGCCGCACCGTTTCTACCGCGGCTTCTACAACCTCCGGCTGTCCCCGGTGAGCCGCGAGATCGCCGGCGTCTCTGCCTTCTTCGCCGGGCTGGCGGGCTACGCCGCGCTGGCGCTGTTCGACCATCCGTTCGCCGCGACGCTGCAAACCGTGTTCGCCGCCATCGGCCTGTGCGGCGCGGGCTTCGGCGGCTATTTCATGTACAAGCTCTACCGCATCCCGGCGCGCCCGTTCTGGAACCACTGGCACACCGGGGCGGCGTTCGCCGGCACGGCACTGAGCCTGGGTTCCTTGCTGCTGGCGCTGGCGGCGCTGCTCGCGGGCGCGCTCACCCCGGCCCTGGGCCAGTTGCTTGCTGGTGTGACCGCCCTCGGCCTGGCGCTCGAAGGCGCGGGCCTGCTCGCCCACGCCCGCGACCTCATGGGGCAGCACAGCGAAGGCGCCGCATCGATGTATGAGCAGGGCACCACCTTCGGCTATCCCTACTGGCTGCGCAACGGCCTGCTGGCGGCTGGACTGGCGCTAGCCGGCGGCATCGCCCTGCTCGGCGGCGGCGCTCCGGCCTTCGGCCTGCTGGCCCTGCTGACGCTGGCCTCCGCCGTCATCGGGCGGGCATTGTTCTACGTGCTGGTGATCCCCACCACCATGCCCGGCGCCTTCTTCTGGCGCAACAAGGGCTTCGTCGAACATGCCCGCGAAACCGGCCTGGCCGACATGCCGCAACTCGGCGTGGCCTATGAGCATCACCACGCGTTCAAGCTGGGCGAGCTGCTGGAGACGGTGCGCAGCACTTCGCTGCGGGAGATGCTGGCGCAGGCGAGGCGGGTTTTCACGGGGTGAAAGGGCGTTGGCGGGTGACGCTGTCGAGGGCGCCAGGCTTTGCGGCGGAGGACGGGAAACCGATTTTGGAGTAGGCTTTCGTCATGACTGCATACCGACTCTCGCCCGATAATTTCGATTTCATGTTTGCGCGCCGTATTCTCAATTATCTGGCTTGCGCCATCGTCGCCAGCGCGTTGCTGGTCCCAGTTGCCAACTCGGACAGCTTGCCGCCACCGGTCAAACAGGCTTTGCAGCAGGCCGACCTGCCCGCTTCCGCGCTAAGCGTCTGGGTGCAGGATACCCGGAGCCGGCGGCCGCTCCTCTCCGTCAACGCGGAGCGGCCCGTGAATCCCGCGTCCACCATGAAGTTGGTGACCACTTACGCCGCGCTGGAGCTGCTCGGTCCGGCCTATGCCTGGAAGACCGAGGCTTATGGCGCCGGTCCTCTCAAGGGCGAGGAGCTGGACGGCGACCTGATACTCAAAGGCTATGGCGACCCCAAGCTGACGCTGGAGAATTTCTGGCTGCTGTTGCGCGAATTGCGCCAGCAGGGCGTGCGCGAGATCCGCGGCGACCTGGTGCTGGACCAGGGCTATTTCGCGCCGCTGCCCCACGATCCGGGCGCGTTCGACAAGGAGCCGCTTCGCGCCTACAACACCGGCCCCCAAGCGCTGCTGGTGAACTTCAACGCCATCCGCCTGCGCCTGCTGCCCCAAACGGACGGGACGGTGCGCGTCGTGGCCGATCCCGCGCCGGCAGGACTCAGGGTGGTCAACAATGTGGCGGCAGACCCCGGCGCCTGCGGCGACTGGCGCGAGCGCATCACCACCGACGTGGCTCAGAACGGAAGCGAGTTCTCACTTACCGTGGGCGGCAGCTTCGCGCTTTCCTGCGGCGACCGGCACACCCACCTCAGCCTGCTCAGGAACGGACGCTACGCCTACGAATTGTTCCGCCAGTTGTGGGCGGAACTGGGCGGCAGCTTCGGCGGCGCGCTGAAAATGGGCGAAACGCCGACGGGTGCACGCCTGCTGGCGCTGCGCGAGTCGCCGCCGCTGGCGGACGTGATCCGCGACATCAACAAGTTCAGCAACAATGTCATGGCGCGCCAGCTTTTTCTCACGCTGGGCGCGCAGCAGGCCGGGCCGCCCGCCACCCCGGACAAGGGTGCCGCCGCCGTCGCGGGCTGGCTCGCGGCCAAGGGCCTGGAATTCCCGGAACTGGTGCTGGAAAACGGTTCCGGCCTGTCCCGCAGCGAGCGCATCAGCACGCGCCACCTGGGGGAACTGCTGCTGGCAGCCGGCAACAGTCCGGTGGCGGCCGAGTTCGAATCCTCACTGCCCATCGTGGCGGTGGACGGCACCATGAAGAAACGCCTCAACGACCACGCCGTGGCCGGCCACGCCCACATCAAGACCGGCTCGCTCGAAGGCGTGCGCAGCCTGGCCGGTTACGTGTTCGACAACCAGGGGCGGCGCATGGCGGTGGTGGCGATCGTCAACCATCCCCATGCCGGCACGGCGCGACCCGCGCTGGATGCGCTGTTGCAGTGGGTATACCTGCGCCCCTGATCCGGAATCTGCTGTTTGTCACACTGGACGGATAAATTGTTTCTCTCAAGTGGGAGACGATTTAAGAGGTCACTAGTATGTCCGATATTGCAGAAAGATCCCTGCACACCCGTACTGCCCGTTCTGTCGAGGCTATCCGACGCTCGTTCGTCGACAACCTGTTCTATGTCACCGGCAGAACCTTCGACAACGCTACTACCCTCGACCACTATATTGCGCTGGCTTACACCATCCGCGATCGCCTGCTCTCACGATTCGTTGCTTCGGCCGAAAACTACGAGCGTCGGGACGCAAAGACAGTGGCCTACATGTCTGCCGAATATCTGCTTGGACCCCATCTGGGCAACAACATCCTCAACCTGGATATCTGGGACAGCGTCCGCCAAGCCATGGAGGAACTGTGCCTGGACCTGGAAGTCATCCTGGATGCCGAGGAGGAGCCAGGGCTCGGCAACGGCGGTCTCGGCCGCCTCGCGGCCTGCTACATGGATTCCCTGGCGACCCTGGAAATTCCCGCCATCGGCTATGGCATTCGCTACGAATATGGAATCTTCGAACAGGGCATCAAGGACGGCTGGCAGGTTGAGGTGGCGGATGCGTGGCTACGCAACGGCAATCCCTGGGAGCTGCCCGGGCAACAGCGCTATCCCGTAAAATTCGGCGGGCATGTCGAACGCCACCATGATGACGAAGGCCAGCTGCGCATCCGCTGGGTAGCGGAATCCATGATCCATGGCATCGCCTACGATACCCCCATCCTGGGCTATGGCGTGCTCAACGTTAACCTGTTGCGGTTGTGGAAATCCGAGGCCCGCGAGGCCTTCGACCTGCAGGCCTTCAACACCGGCGACTACTATGGTGCAGTGGACGACATGGTGGCGGCGCAGAACATCAGCAAGGTGCTTTATCCCAACGACGAACCGGAGGCCGGCAAGGCCCTGCGCCTGCGCCAGCAATACTTCTTCGTATCCTGCTCACTCCAGGACATGATCCGCCTGACCCTGCGCGACAAAGGATGCCTCGAATGCTTTCCGGACCGCTTCGTGGTTCAGCTTAACGACACCCATCCCGCCATCGCCATCGCAGAATTCATGCGCCTGCTCATCGACGAGCACCAGATGGACTTCGACCTGGCCTGGGCTCTCACCCAGAGAAGCTTCGCCTATACCAACCACACGCTGCTGCCGGAAGCGCTGGAAACCTGGCCGCTGGAGCTGTTCCAGCGCACCCTGCCGCGTCATCTGGAGATCATCTACGCCATCAACGGTCGCTTCCTGGACGACGTGCGCATCCGCTTCATCGACGACATTGCGCGGCTGGCCCGCATGTCGCTGATCGACGAGGGTTCAGGCGACGGCGTTCGCCGCGTACGCATGGCCAACCTGGCCTGTGTCGGCAGCATGGCCATCAACGGTGTCGCGGAACTGCACAGCGAGCTGCTCAAGCACACGCTGCTGAGAGATTTTCACGACATGTGGCCGGAGAAGTTCCAGAACAAGACCAACGGCGTCACGCCGCGGCGCTTCATTGCGCTGGCCAACCCTCCCTTGGCCACCCTCATCAGCGAGACGGTGGTCGGCGACTGGCTGCGCAATCTGGAGAAGCTGCGGCTGTTGGAATTGCATGCCGACGACAGCGCCTTCCGCTCCCGCTGGCGCAGGATCAAGCGCCTGGCCAAGGAACGCCTGACGCACCACATCCAGCACTGCTGCGGCGTCAGCCTCGACCCCGACACCCTGTTCGACATCCAGGTCAAGCGTATCCACGAATACAAACGCCAGCACCTCAACGTGCTGCACATCGTCAGCCTCTACCATCGCCTCAAGCAAAATCCGTCGCTGGACATCACGCCGCGCACCTTCATCTTCGGCGGCAAAGCGGCGCCCGGCTACCACATGGCGAAGCTGATCATCAAGCTCATCAACTCGGTGGCCGACGTCATCAACCGCGACCCCCAGGTCAACAAGCAAATGAAGGCGGTGTTCGTGCCCGACTTCAGCGTCAAGACCGGCCAGCGCATCTATCCCGCGGCGGATCTCTCGGAGCAGATCTCCACTGCCGGCAAGGAGGCCTCCGGCACCGGTAACATGAAGTTCACCATGAACGGGGCGCTGACCATCGGTACGCTGGATGGCGCCAATGTGGAGATCCGCGCAGCCGTGGGCGAAGAGAATTTCTTCCTGTTCGGCAAGAACATAGAGCAGGTGGACGAGATCTGGGCAGCGGGCTATCAGCCCCGGGACATCTATCATCACAACGAAAACCTGCGTGATGTCATCGACCTGATCAATTCGGGGCTTTTTTCCCATGGTGACCGCAGCTTGTTCCGTCCCCTGACCGACGATCTGCTGAATAGCGACCCCTTCCTGGTGTGTGCCGACTTCCAGGACTACATCGACTGCCAAGCCCAGGTGAGCAAGGCTTACCAGGATCAGGAGCAGTGGTCGCGCATGTCGATCCTGAATGTGGCGCGCAGCGGGCAGTTCTCGTCAGACCGCGCCATCCGCGAATACAACGCTGAAATCTGGCACGCGACGCCATTGCCGGTGGAAATGTTCAAGGCGTGACTGCTTCAGACGTGCGTCAGTCGTCAATCCAGCTTAATCTTTTTCGTTGGGTGTGCCTGCGGTTCTGCGCCGGAATCTGCTGTTTGTCATACTGGACGGATACATTGCTTCCCTCAAGTGGAGAAACAATGATGAAAAAACCGCTCCAGGAATTCAACCAGAGGCTGCTGGTGCTGGTGGAACACATCGGCCTGCTGGTGATCGCCATCGCCACGGTCGTTGCCATGGGAAGCGAAGTCATGGTCATGGTGCGGGCGGTGCGGGTCACCCTTACCGACCTGCTGTTGCTTTTCCTTTACCTGGAGGTGCTCGCCATGGTCGGGCTGTATTACCACTCGGGCAGGCTGCCGGTGCGTTTCCCGCTTTACATCAGCATGGTGGCACTGGCGCGCTACCTGATCCTGGATATGAAGGCGATGGACGAATGGCGCATTTTTGCGGTGTCCGGTGCTATCCTGCTACTGACCTTGTCGGTGCTGCTGATCCGTTTCGGCCATGTGCGCTATCCCTATCCTGGCGACGAGACGATGGCGGAACTGCATCCGGTAAGTCAGGTTAAAGTTTGAATTCAAGGCCACAAATCATCCCGCTTCGAGCCAGGCGAGTACCCCAAGGCCCGCAGCATGGCCGCTTGCGAAGCAGGCGGTGAGCAGGTAGCCGCCGGTAGGCGCCTCCCAGTCGAGCATTTCGCCGGCACAGAACACGCCGGGCAGGGCGCGGATCATCAGGCGTTGATCGAGCGCCTCGAACACAACCCCCCCGGCGCTGCTGATCGCCTCGTCCAGGGGGCGCGCTGCGACCAGCCGCAGCGGCAGCGCCTTGATCGCCGAGCCGAGGCGGGCCGGGTCGGAAAAATCCTGTTCCGGCAGCAATTCCCGCAGCAGCCCTGCTTTCACGCCCTTGATGCCGAGCCGGCTCTGCAGGTGGCTGGACATCGACCGGGAGCCTCGCGGATGGGCAACTTCGTCGATCACCTGCTGCTTCTCCTTGCCGGGCAGCAGGTCGAGGTGGATCAGCGCCGCGCCGCTCGCCGCAATCTTGTCGCGCAGACCGGCCGACATGGCGTAGATCAGGCTCCCCTCGACACCGCCGGCCGTCACCATGAATTCGCCCTGCCTGCGCTGCTCGACACCAGCCGCATCCGTGAACGACAGCACCACCGTCTTCAGCGGCTGGCCGGCAAAACGCGAACTGAAGTGTTCGCTCCAGCCCACGTCGAAGCCGCAATTTGCCGGTTTGAGCGCCGCCACTGGGACGCCGCGCCGTTCCAGCAGCGGCACCCAGGTCCCGTCCGAGCCGAGCCGCGCCCAACTGCCGCCGCCCAGCGCCAGCACCACGGCATCGGCCTGAAACGAGCATTCGCCCTGGGGTGCGGCAAAGCGCAGCGCGCCATGCTCATCCCAGCCCAGCCAGCGGTGGCGCATGTGGAAATTCACCCCGGCCTCGCGCAGGCGGTGCAGCCATGCGCGCAGCAGGGGCGCGGCCTTCATGTCACGGGGAAACACGCGCCCGGAAGAACCGACAAAAGTTTCGATGCCCAGCCCATGTATCCATTCGCGCAGCGCATCGGGTCCGAACGCATCCAGCAGTGGCCCGATCTGCGCCTGGCGCGTGCCATAGCGCGAGAGGAAAGGCTGGCGCGGCTCGGAATGGGTGATGTTCATGCCGCCCTTGCCGGCCATCAGGAACTTGCGCCCCACGGAGGGCATGGCGTCGAAAAGCTCCACCCTCACGCCGCCACGACTCAGCGCTTCCGCCGCCATGAGTCCGGCGGGCCCGCCGCCGATGACGGCGACTGTGCGGAGAGTGGTGTTGTTCAAATTATGGTCGCTTATTCAGAAATACGTCGATCACATGCCGCGCATTGGCTGCATTCAGTTGTAGCGCGCCGTGCCCTTCTGCGGGGTCCTCGATGTGCTCAATCACGGTTGCGCCCTGCTCCTCCAGCCAGGCGGCCGTTCGCCGCATTGCCGGGATGCCGTCTCGATCCGGATTCGGGTCACGCCCTCCGGCTGCGGTAATCCAGCGAGTGCCGCGCAGCGGATGGTCGCCAAAGGCGCCCGTGAGAATTGCCTTCGTCGGCGGAAAATCGGTGGCAACGCCGCCGGAGCTGGCGACGATGAGCGAGAAATAATGCCGGCCCCGGCCAGCATCAATAGCGGCTACGGCATAGGAATTGGCAGAGCCTCGACTGAACCCATGCAACATTGCCATACCCGGCTGCACACCGAGTTTCTGGAGTGCAATGTCAATTTCCCGGTAGAGCTGCAACGGCGCGTAATATGACCGCGTTGTATCATCGGCGCCGATCCACCACTGCACACTTAGCAAGCCGACATCGCGCTCTCTCAACGACGGGTGCCAGATGGCGAGGTCATCTGTGGCAAAGCCACGGGAGCCATGAAGCGAAACAATCCAGCGTTTCGGATTTGTTCCGGTTGCTTTCCAGGCCACAACAAAACTTTTACCATCAGATGTCGGCAGAACATCCGGACTCAATTTGGCAGCCTCTGCAAACCAGTGCCCGCCTTGCGCCCGGTGGTATACATCCTCCGATTGGCCATGAAGCATCACCTGCCCCTGGGCCGCGCTAGCTGGTTGCCAGCACAACATAAGAAGCATGCAGGTTGTGGCAAAGACGCTTATCGAGCTTGAGAGAAGTGTCATTTTCATGGTTTTTGCAGGGATGAGTGCGTCCGCAGCATTTGCTTAGCGTTTATTGAAGACCGTCCCTCGAATTGAGGCAAAACGAGCAATTTCAGCCTTGAGGTTGGGCACGGACTGCCATTCGCCTTTTTCAAACGAGGCCAGAATTTCCTCTTCGAGTTTACTTTCTTTATCCACTTCAACCGCCCTCAGTCAAATCGTTGCGATTAGCTTTCCTGCTCGGGATGATCGTCTTCAGGAAGACTTCATTTTCGGTTTCCACAAAGGCGATTCGCGTGTGAAGCTTGGGCACCTTGTTCAGGAATGAGCGGTTTGAGCGTGCAACTTTAACCCGAGAGCACGAATGACCTTCAGAATGGTATCGAAGCCGGGGCTGCGTTCCCCGGAAAGTGCTTTGTAGAGACTTTCGCGGGACAGTCCTGCATCCCGAGCAACTTGAGACATGCCTTTGGCGCGTGCGATATCGCCAAGAGCCTTGGCGATAAAACTGGCGTCGCCATTGGCCTCTTCAAGGCAAGCTTCAAGATATGCAGCCATTTCCTCTGGTGTTCTGAGGTGTTCGGAAACGTCATAGCGTGTGGTAGCGGTTTTAGTCATGGCGGTTACTCCAGAAGGTTGTGCGCGAGACGCAAGGCGGTTTTGATGTCCTTGGATTGAGTGCTTTTGTCTCCTCCAGCCAGGAGAATAATCAGCTCACGCCCTCGCTGCTTGAAATACACCCGATAACCGGGACCGTAATTGATCCGCAACTCAGAGACCCCTTCGCCAACAGGCTCAACATCGCCGGGATTTCCTGCTGCGAGCCGCTCAATCCTTACTTGGATACGCGCTCTTGCCTGGATGTTGCAGAGCGCATCTAGCCAATGTGCGAAGAGATCGGTTTTTCGAATTTCGATCATGAAATACTGTAGTCGTGTGGCTACATATTGTCAATGGTGGGTTTGTGACTGTCAGGGGTGGTGGTTGATTTGAACGAGGGGGCGTATTTTGCATCATGGCTAGACCAGACCCCTTATTTCTTGTGGCGAAGACTTTCGTCTGACCCAGAGCGCTACCTGAACCTCCGAAAAATGCGTCAGCAGAAAAAATACTAAAAGGAACGAGCGTGCCGCCGGATGGCGGCCAGGAATCACCGATGCACTGCATGCGTTGATGTGAAGCGGGTTGGACCCGCGCCGGGAGCGCCTGATTAGCTCAAGGGGAAGAAGTCCTTCCCGACTAACGATTGAGGCCCCGGCGCGCGTCTTTCATCAGGGTCCGGGCAATTTGCCCAACATGACCGGTTGTAGTTTCGCAGTCCTCCACCTTCTCGCCCGATGCCAGCAGTCAACATGAGTCAGATCAGGAAAAAAACGATGAACTGAAAAACATTACGCGCACTTGCGAATCTGGGGAAGCCCTTGTAGTGCAGCTAAGGGGCGCGCCGAAGGCGCGTCCCAGCGACCGGAGGGAGCGAACTTGAGCGTAGGGTTAGGCTCTGGGGCATAAACTCAACACTCCGAGCGCAAGACCAACGACACCGAGAATAAGCCCAATAGCACCAAGCCAAACGGCCACCCGAACAATGATTTGAGGATGGTCTGTGCAGGCTTTGAATTTTCCCCACCAACAATTAGATGGCTTTATGTTTAGCGGAACATCTGCTTGGGTAGATAGGTCGCCAAGCGCAGCGCGATACCAACCACTAATTACAAGCGTAGCCTGTGGATTGGAGATACTGATTCGAGGAGATTGGTTGTACGCACTGAGAAAGTTATTTTCTATTTGAAGCGCCTCACAATACACGGACTTGCCATTTGCGGGGTTAGTGATTTTCACGACGGAACGAGACGGAAGGCTTGCATCTTGCAACCAAATCCAGCCCTGTTGAGTGTCTTCGCGTAATGCTGCAAATAGTTTCATATTGAAGAGCCTAACGACGCTGTAGAAAAAGTATCATCTCCGCATCTTGCCTCAACTGACCTTG
>JASJPB010000035.1:0-68767 GCA_031426915.1 Sulfuricellaceae bacterium
CCGCTGACCTCTTGCATGCCATGCAAGCGCTCTCCCAGCTGAGCTATACCCCCCTAAGAGCCGCACATTATATTGAGTTAGTACCGTACTGTAAAGTGGTCTATAAAAAATCAGCTTCCAGCTAAGCCAAGCTTCTTGCCAATTGGTGACGCATCCGGCGTAAGGTCTCCTCCTTGCCGAGCAATGCCAGCACGGCATCTACAGCAGGTGTTTGCGGTTCGCCCGTTACCAGTACGCGCAGCGGCATGGCAACTTTGGGGAACTTGAGTCCGTGGGCGGCGACGGTGGATTTCATCACATCATGAATCGCCTCGCGCGTCCATTCTATGACGGCCAGCTTGTCTGCCATTTCAGCCATCACGGGCAGAATATCCTCAGGCACATGCTGTTCCAGCACATGAGGCTCGGGGTCGAGCGCACGGTAGAAATACACCGCCGCATCGGCCAGCTCTTCCACGGTGCTGACCCGTTCCCTCAGCAATTCCGCCACTGCGGCAAAATCCGGTCCGGTCGAGCCGGGATCACAGCAGTCGCGCAACATGAATGGCTTTGCCAGCTCCGCCAGGCGAGCCCCGCCAACCTGCTTGAGGTATTGCTGGTTCAGCCACAGCAGTTTTTCCGGGTTGAACTTGGCAGGCGACTTGGAAATGCCACCCAGATCGAACATGGCCACGAACTGCTCCATGGTGAACACTTCCTCGTCGCCCTTGGCCCAGCCGAGGCGGGCCAGGTAATTCAGCAGCGCCTCCGGCAGGTAGCCGTCTTCCTGGTACTGCATCACGGAAACCGCCCCGTGGCGTTTGGATAGGCGCTCGCCATCCGCGCCCAGGATCATGGGCACGTGTGCATACTGCGGCAAGGGCGCGCCGAGCGCCTTGAGGATGTTGATCTGGCGCGGGGTATTGTTGAGGTGGTCGTCGCCACGGATGACGTGGGTGATCTGCATGTCCCAGTCGTCCACCACGACACAGAAGTTGTAAGTGGGCGTGCCATCCGAACGGGCAATGATGAGGTCGTCCAGTTCGCTGTTTTGCACCACCACGCGGCCCTTGACCAGATCGTCGATGACCACCGCGCCCTCAAGCGGCGTTTTGAAACGCACCACGGGAGACACGCCGGCCGGCGGGGTCGCTGTGGAATTGCGCCAGCGGCGGTCGTAGCGTGGTTTGAGACCGGCGGCCTGCTGCTCCTCGCGCAACTTGTCGAGTTCTTCCTTGCTGGCGTAGCAGTAATAAGCGTTGCCCTCGTCGATGAGCTGCTGAATCACCTGCTTGTAGCGATCCATGCGCTGCATCTGGTAAAAAGGCCCTTCGTCGTAATCGAGACCGAGCCATTCCATGCCGTCGAGAATAGCCTGCACCGATTCAGGCGTAGAGCGCTCGAGATCCGTGTCCTCGACGCGCAGGATGAATGTGCCCTGGTGCATGCGCGCGAAGGCCCAGGAAAACAGTGCGGTTCGGGCACCGCCGATATGCAGGTAGCCGGTTGGGCTGGGGGCGAAACGGGTACGGACCATGATGACGGGAACTTGAAAAAAGAACGCATTTTACGACAAAAGGACTTGGGACAGTAAACGGGCCGGATACTGCCCGCTTCGCAGAACGCGCTACAATCCGGAAATTCCAACTGCGCGCCTGCTGGGCGACTCGCCATACCCGTGATCCAGTCCTTGCCATACCATGAAGACAGCGCCAGCCTGTTCGAGGCCATCGCCGACGATCCGTGGGCGGTGTTCCTGGACAGCGGCCACCCCCACTCGGCCCAGGGCCGCTACGACATTATCGCCGCAGCGCCGAGCAGGACACTGCTCACCCGTGGCGGCATGACCGAGATCGGTAGCGCGGAGGGGGTGGAGTTTTCGCAGCAAGACCCCTTCGCCCTGCTGCGACTACAGCTGCAACCGGAAGCCGTCAGCGACCCGTCCGGCCTGCCCTTTTGCGGCGGGGCCATCGGATATTTCTCGTATGATCTGGGACGGCGCATCGAACATCTTCCCGCCCTCGCACGGGACGGGGAAAAACTGCCCGAAATGGCTTTTGGCATCTACGACTGGGCCCTGGTGGTGGATCACCGCGAGCGGCAGAGCTGGCTGGTCAGTGCCGGGCGCGATCCGGCCACGGCGCTAAAATGGGAGCAGCTGGTGGCGCTGCTCTCGCACCCTGCCCCGGTGCACCAGCGCCTGCCATTGCGCCTCACTGCCCCGCTGGTTTCGAACCTGCCGCGCGAAAAATATTTCGCCGCTTTCGAGCGAATACAACGCTACATCCATGATGGAGACTGCTACCAGGTCAACCTGGCACAACGTTTTTCCGCCCCGGCCGCGGGCGATCCCTGGGCGGCTTACCAGGAGCTGCGCCGAGCCAATCCCGCCCCCTTCGCGGCCTATCTCAACCTGCCCGGCGTCCAGATTCTCAGCGCTTCACCGGAGCGTTTCCTGGCATTACGCGGGCGGCGAGTGGAAAGCAAACCCATCAAAGGCACCCGCCCCCGGGATCATGCCCATCCGGCGCGCGATGAGGCCTTGGCAAAGGCATTGCGCAACAGCCTCAAGGACCGCGCGGAAAATCTGATGATTGTGGATTTGTTGCGCAACGACCTGAGCAAAAGCTGCGAAATCGGGTCGGTCGCGGTGCCCAGCCTGTTCGAGGTGGAAAGTTTTTCCAGCGTGCATCATCTGGTGAGCACGGTCACCGGCACCCTGGCCCCGCACAGGGATGCCATCGACTTGTTGCGCGGCTGCTTTCCTGGAGGTTCCATCACCGGCGCGCCCAAACTGCGAGCGATGGAAATCATCGAGGAGCTTGAACCCGACCGGCGCGGCGTCTACTGCGGCGCCATTGGCTACATCGGGTTTGACGGCGAGATGGATACCAGCATCGTGATCCGCACCCTGGTCCATTCCGGCAACACCGTCCGTTTCTGGGCCGGGGGCGGCATCGTCGCCGACTCGTGTGCCGAAGACGAATACCAGGAAACTTTCGACAAGGCCGCCGCGCTGCTACGGCTGTTACAACAGCCCGACCCCGGCGTCAGCGCATAACCCGTTTCCAGCATCAGGGCATCAGTGCACTCACTCCCTGCTTCGCCAGCGTAATATCCACGCCTCCGCCGGTTCTGGCCTGCCATAGAGATAGCCCTGATGGATCACGGTTGCACGGGCGTTGAGAAAGGCCGCCTGCGCTTCGGTTTCGACGCCTTCCGCCACCACTTTCAGGTGCATGTGATGCGCCACCGCGAGGATGGTTTCCACCAGCGCAGCGTCGTCCGGATCGGTGGGCGCATCCTGGATGAAGGTCTTGTCGATTTTCAGTTCGTGTATGGGCAGGCGTTTGAGGTAGGCGAGCGAGGAATAGCCGGTTCCGAAGTCGTCCAGCGAGAAATGGATGCCCAGGGCCGTGAGTTCGCTCATCTTCGCCACCACGTCGTTGAGATTGTCGATCATCAGCCCTTCCGTCACTTCCAGGGTGAGATGGGTCGGGTCGGCGCCGGTGGCAGACAGCAGATCGCGCAACCAGGGCACAAAACCCTTCTGACGGAAGTGGCGCGGGCTCAGGTTGACCGACAGGCGCAACGGGTGCCCGGCCATATCTTCCTGCGCCATCAAGCGGCAGGCTTCGGCGAACACCCAGGCACCGAGATCGACGATGAGGTCCGATTCCTCGGCCACCGGGATGAACACGCCGGGCGGAACCAGGCCGCGCTCGGGGTGTTGCCAGCGCACCAGTACTTCGGCGCCAACCAATTGACCCTGCGCCTCGACCTGAGGCTGCAGATAGAGGCGTAATTCGCCCGCCGGAATACCCCGGCGCAACTCACGCTCCACCCGGAAGCGCTGTTCCGTCGTTTCGCCCATGCCGACCTCAAAGAAGGCACTCTGATTTCCGCCACCATCCTTGACCTTGTGCAAGGCGTTGTCGGCCCGGCGCAGGATGTCATCGGGCGTCTCGTCCGCGACTTCCGGGAACAGGGTGATGCCGATACTGGCGGTCACGATAACTTCCTCACCACCGATATCGAAAGGCTGGCGCAAGGCGGTGTGGATCTTGTCTGCCACCGACAGCGCATGACGACTGGCATGATCGTGACGCTT
The DNA here is from genome assembly GCA_031426915.1 of Sulfuricellaceae bacterium. GTDB lineage: Bacteria > Pseudomonadota > Gammaproteobacteria > Burkholderiales > Sulfuricellaceae > Sulfurimicrobium. Next base: position 4,091 of record JASJPB010000035.1, read on the forward strand.
GGTCAGGGACGGCAGCAGCAGCGCAAATTCGTCGGCCGCTGGGCGCGCCAGCGTATCGCCTTCTCGCAACAGTCCGCCCAGCCGTACGCTCAGCGACTTGAGCAGCATGTCGCCCAGGACATGGCCGCGGGCATCGTTGATGTTTTTGAAACGGTCGACATTGAGCAGCAGCAGTGCTTCCATATGCTGCGAACGATGACTTGCCGCCAGCAACTGCGCCAGGCGGTCCATCAGCAAGGTCCGATTGGGCAAGCTGGTGAGGGCATCAAAGTTGGCCAGACGATGAATCTCTGCTTCGGCCTGCTTTTTCTCGGTAATGTCCTGTTTTACCGCCAGATAGTGAGTAACACGTCCATCGCTCCCACGCACCGGTGAAATGACGGCGGACTCGATGTATTCGCTGCCATCCTTGCGCCGGTTTACAAACTCCCCCTGCCATGCTTTGCCCTGTGTCAGAGTGGCCCACAAGGCGTGAAATGTCTCCGGCGGAGTCTTGCCCGACTGGAGAACCCGCGGGTTGGCCCCCCGTGCCTCCTCGCGCGAATAACCGCTCTTTTTGACAAATGCCTCGTTGACATACTCGATGCGTGCGTCCAGGTCGGTGATGACGACGCTCTCCGGACTTTGCTCCACGGCCTGGGTCAGTTTGCCAAGCGCCCGATCACGTGCCTGCACCTCGTCCGCCATGTGGTTGAAGGTCCGGGCCAGATTGGCGACCTCGTCCTTCTGTTCATCCTTGACACGCGCATCATAGTCGCCCGCCGCAAACCGTTGCGCCCCAGCTTGCAAACGAGTCAGCCGGCACGTCACCATCCGGTCGAGAATAAAGCCCAGAGCCAGGAAGAGGACGGCATAGCTGGCGATACTTTTTATGAGGCGCCCGCTCCAGAGCTCGAGAAGCCGGGCGTCGAATATCGAAGTCGGAATCCTGATGCTCGCCACGCCACGCAGGTCGCCAACCTTGTAGTCATACGCGGTGGCGTATTTTTCACGGATACTGGGCGGAGCTTCCTCTCGATTGCCATGGCATTTCAGACAAAACGGCTCGATGCGGATCGGCGCCGTATAAAGCAGATAACCGACACCCTTGTCGGTGACGATGTTGCGCATGCGCTCGTTCGCCTTGGGGTCGGCACGGAACCAGTTCATGTCCTCCAGTTCGAAGCGGTCGGCCTGGTTGCCGGGATTGCGCGGCACATCGGAAACATTGTTGAAAATGATTCCGCTCTGGTTCCAGTTGGCAAACTCCTTGGAGATGCGCGAGAAAGAATGCGCGGGCAGAAAACCGATGGTCTTGTCGTTGACCGGCAGGCCGCTGTCGATAAACTGCTGCTGATAGATACGGCGCGTCGCCATCATGAAACCGTAAACGGTTCTGGCATCGTATTCTGCATTTGCCCGCAGTTCGGCACCCAGCTTTTTATAACTGACCCCGAGGTCAATCGCCAGAATCACGCTCATGAGCGCGCCGAGCAGCAGCCATATCTTGGTTTTGAGTTTCACGCTGGTACCTCCACACGGTTGCGCCCATTTGCCTTGGCACGATAGAGCGCATCATCGGCGCGCGCCAGTGCGTCGTCCGCGCTGTCGTCGTCATGCTCGAGGCAGGCGATGCCAATGCTCACCGTCACCAGCAGCCGTCCGTCGCCGATTTCCACCGCCATCCCCGCTACCCGTTCGCGCAAGCGCTCGGCAAACTGCCGCGCCGCCTCGGCCTCGGTGCCCGGCAAGAGTACGGCGAATTCTTCGCCGCCCACCCGGCCCACCAGATCGATCTTGCGCAAGGTTTCCAGCAGCGTCGCGCCAAATGAGGCGAGCACCGCATCACCCGCGGCATGCCCATAGCTGTCGTTGATGCGCTTGAAGTGGTCCAGGTCCAGCATCAGCAACGCCGCCGGTTCATGAAAGCGCTGGGTACGTGCAAATTCATTCTCCAGCTGCGCCATGAAATGGCGCCGGTTTGAAACCCCGGTGAGGGAATCCGTAGTCGCCAAACGGGTGAGCTCCGCCTCCATCGCCTTGCGCGCCGTGATGTCCTGGAACAGCACTTCGGCTCCCACCTGCCGCACATCATCCATCATGGGCGTCGCCACCAGATGCACCGGGAAAATATCGCCATTCTTGCGTATGAAACTCTGCTCCAACTCGCGCCGGGCCGCGTCCTGGAGCGTCAGAAACAACGGACACTCCGCCTCCGGATAAGCGCTTCCGTCCGGCCCGTGGTAGTGGAACAGGGCGTGGGCACTCCTGCCCATAGCCTCTTCCTCGCGCAGCCCCAGCATGGTCAGCGCCACCGGGTTGATGAAAATGATCCGCCCGGCGTGATCCACGCCGTAAATGCCTTCGCCCGCGGCATTGAGCAACAACTGGTTGCGCTGCGACAGCCGGTCGATCTCGTCGCGGGAACGTTGCAGCGCCTCTTCTTTCGCTTTGCGTTCAGAGATATCCGTGTTTGCCCCGCGCGTTCCGAGACATTCACCGTTTTGTCCGGAAACAGGGCGGCAGCGGTGCGAAATCCAGCGCACCTCGCCATTCCTGTGTACAACTCGCAGATCCAACTCATCTTCCTGTTTATCCCTGCATGCGACATGCCGATGGGCGGCAAAGCGCGACATGTCATCCGGATAAACGATTCGGGAAAACAGATCCGGGTCGGCCTCCAGTTCTTGGGAAGTGTAGCCGGTAATGCGCTCGCATGAGGGTGAGTTGTAAATCTGCTGCCCATCCGGCCCGATCCAGAATTCCCAGTCGGTGGTATTGTCCGCCAGCGTGCGATATTTCAGCTCTGAAAGTGCCAGCGCCTGGTTTGCCGTCTGCGCTTCCCGGGTGACCGCGTTTGCCATCTGGCGCGCGAGCGCCGCGCCCAGCACCAGGGATAACATGGCGATCAACACCGTGGCGGGCAGCATGTTGGCAAAGCCCTCATCCACATCGTCTTCCGTGACGCCCACATGCAGAATGCCGTCAGCTGGATAAGGCAAGCGCGCGGCAATGTCGAGGAAAACCCTTCCACCCTGATCTTTCCAGGTTCGCACCGAGGTTTTGCCGCTAGCTTGAGGATGGAGCTCAAGCAGCCCTTTCGGCACACCCTGTGAAAAGGTGTGGGCCAGAGGGACGCGATTGCGTTCCAGCCAGGCATAGCTGGCTACCCTTTGATCGACGCTGGAAGAAAGCAGCGCCTTGAGCTGCAGGCGATCATCCCATAAAACCGGTTTTACGCACTGGCTGGCGAGAAATACAGCATGAGCTTCCGCTTCCCGTTGCGCGACAGTGTGATAACGCAGATTCAGAAAATAAAGCAGCGAAGCGCCCACCAGCGTCACCACCAGGGCAATCAGCGCAAAGGTTCGCCAGAAAAGGCTGTCGCGCAAGCTCAAGGTGTCTTGCTCCGGACGGGGTTTTGCGCAATCCAGCGTTCCATCAGGCGCACACCGTCGTACATGGCGTCCTCTCCCGCCTCGAAGCGATCGATCTGCAATTCCTTCAGCAGCGGAATGGCGAGGGGGTCCTTGTGCAGCGAGAACAAGACGGCGCGCAGACGGGACGTCAGCTGGACGTCGGCAGCAGGATGGACGACAACTGGCGGAATGCCATAAGGCGGCGATTTTTCGATGATCCGGGTGCGGGGTGTATCGGTCGAGCCGGTGGCATTGAAATACTCCCAGACCAGCGAATCTACTGCAGCACCATCGGCCAAGCCTTGCGCCACGGCATGGATGGAATTGTCATGGCTGTAGGTAAAAAAACTGTCGGCAAAAAAACTTTTCGCTGTTTCATGGCGTTGCGCCAGCATGAAGCGAGGCACCAGCGAACCGGTGTTGGATTTAGGGTCGGTAAAGGCAAAGCGCTTGCCGCGCAGGTCGTCGAAACTCCTGGCCGGGCCGTCCCTGCGCCCCAGGATGTAGGAATAGTAAACTTTCTGGCCATGAACCACCGGCACGGCCAGGATTTCCATGCCGAACTTGTCCCGCCCTTCCACATAGGCACCAGAACAGACAAAGGCAAAATCGACCTCGCGTTTTTCCACCATGGCGTTGGTTTCGGCATAGGTCTTGCGCTGTGCTATTTCGACCGGGCGGCCAATTCTTTGCCCGATCAATTTTATCAGTTGGGCATAGGACTGGGTGGTGCGCTCCGGCGAGGTCATCGCGGCTATCGCCACACGTAGCGGTCTCTTTTCATTATCAGGGGCGTCTGGGGATGCAGGTTCCTGCACCACCGCTGAAGTGTCGATTTGGCGCGGCTCGGGAACGTTCATGCGCCACCATCCGGCAACTGCGGCTACAGCCAATGCAAGCAGCGCCAATACGATTGCAAGACGCGTCAGGCCCGAAATGTTGCCGGGCGGTCCTGCTTTGAACAAACATCTCTCCAGTCGCGCAAGTCAGCCGTTAATCAGGGATAAAAACTCAACCACGGAGAAAGTATCCACGCCATCTGCATTCAGGTCAAATGCCTCTTTATATCAAGTGTTACCCGTTTCGGCGGCCAACGTTCGCTGTTTGCACCCCATCCTGCAAGCGCTCGAACGCGCGCAGGAATGCCTGCTTCGCCTGTTCCGGTGGCAGGGTCCGGATCGTGTCGGGCAGCGCCTCGATTCCCTGCAGGCTGGTCCAGCTTTCGGTCGAATAAGGCATCAGGTCGCGCTTCTCGGTGGCCAGCGCAACCAGGTCCGCGCGCTTGATGTCGTGATGGTGGCTCAGGTCCAGCCCGAAGCGTTCGCCGATGATGCGGGTGACGCTGTCCTCGATTTCGGAAAACGCCGGCAGCAGCAATTTAAGCGGCTTCACCATATCGCCCAGATAGGCCTCGGCGGCATCGTGGAGCAGTGCGGCAAGCTTCAGTTCCTCACTCACCTGGGAGGCGACGATCAGGCTGTGCTGGGCCACGGAGTAGAACGCATTGGTCTGGCCGTTGAAGCGGCACTGATAGGCCAGGCCGTGCGCGATATCCTCGATTTCGATGTCGTCGATGCGCGGCTCCAGCGGATAGAAGCGGTTGCCCAGGTAGGTCGACACATAAGGCGTGCTCATTTTCCTGCTCCAGATAGATTAGCGGTTCACAGCCATGGCCTTGCGCAGCTGACTTACTTGCCGTTCCATTTTACGCAAAGTGGCCGGACGCACCATGGTCTTGCCCTCGGCCTTGGCGCGCTGGCAGATGCGCTGGATGGCCAGGGTCAGCGCCAGGCGATTTACAGTCCTCGACTGTGGGGACAGTCCCGTGGCGGAAGCGATAAACAGGTTTGCTTGCATGCTGGTTTCCCTTTCATGATGTGTTGGGCACATTATGGGTTATAGTAAAGCTCACCAGATGAGCCACATGCAGGGAAATTTATGGATCGTACCGAACGTTTTTACAAGATCGACCAGTTGCTCAACGACCGGAGCGTGGTGCACATCGACACCTTTCTGGAAGATCTGGGCATCTCGCTCGCCACCTTCAAGCGCGACCTCGAATACATGCGCGAACGGCTCAATGCGCCCATCCAGTGGGACCGCGAAGCCGGCGGCTACCGCTACGGCCAGCCCGACGCCCTCGCGCCCAGCTTCGCCCTGCCCGGCCTGTGGTTCAACCCGGGCGAAGTGCACGCCCTGCTCACCATGCAGCACCTGCTTTCCAACCTCGAACCCGGCCTGCTGGCGGGCCACATCAAACCCCTCCAGGCGCGCCTGAAAGCACTGCTGGAAAGCCGCGACCATTCCGCCGAGGAAGTGGAAACCCGCTTCCGCATCGTCCACGCCGCCCGACGCCAGGTCACCACCACCCACTTCGAAGTCATCGCCTCCGCCACCCTGAGCCGCAAACGCCTCAAGATTCGCCACTACAGCCGCCAGAGCGGGGAAGAATCGGAACGCATCGTTTCCCCCCAGCAACTGGTCTACTACCGCGACAACTGGTATGTGGACACTTGGTGCCACCTGCGCGAGGGCATACGCAGCTTCTCCATCGACGCCATCCGCCACGCCGAAATGCAGGAAGGAAAGGTGAAGGAACTGCCCAGATCGAAGTTGAAGGAAGTATTGGAAAGCGGCTACGGCATTTTTTCCGGCAAGGAAGTTACATGGGCCAGGCTGCGCTTCTCCCCCGAACGCGCGCGCTGGGTCGCCAACGAATTGTGGCACCCGAAGCAGAAAGGTAAATTCGACCAGGACGGTCACTACTTGCTGGAGCTGCCCTACAACGACGATCGGGAACTGGTCATGGACATCATGCGCCATGGGGCACAAGTGGAAGTGATCGCGCCTGAGCAGCTACGCGAACGGGTACGGCAGGAACTCGGGACTGCGCTGGCACGCTACTGAGCCTTGAAATATCCAACATCATCCCGGAACTGGCTCATGCCATGAGCTTTTTGACCTGCATACTGGCCCCGTGAATCTAACCAACGGAGCCGATATCATGAGAATGAAAAGCCAAACACAGTGCATGCAGGTCTATTTGCGGGATCCTGATTTCTGGGTATTTGTGGTTTCGCTCGCCTTGGCACCCCTGGTGCTGTTCAACATCCTTTGAACCTCACCTGTTTTACATGAACCAGCCTCCCCTTCCGGATCGGTCACATACACGGCACAGGCAATACACGGTGCGAAGCGCACCTACCGGGTCGCATCATGACACGACATCTGGGCGGCGTATCGGCAACGTCAGGCAGAAGCGCGTTTATTCCATTTTTCCGCTTCCTCCTCCCATTCATCCATCCTGACGTAGGGATTCATTCTGGGATGGTTGATCATTTCCGGGCTGATGCCGAGCCCGATGCCTTCGAGAAAATTCACCAGGCCGATACGCTCGATCATTTCGCCGGTGCGCTCGTGCTCCAGGGCGTTCTCCGCGAAGAAGTCGAGGACGCTGCGCGACAGCTCCTGCAGCTTCTCGAAATCCTCCTCCGTTTCCAGCTTCATGAAAGGAATTACCACGCTCCCCATGGTGGCGCCGATCTTCAACACCCCTTTGCCGCCCACCAGGATGGTCACGCCCTTGTCCTTGCCGGGCAGCAGCGCGCCGGGCATCACGTTGAGACAATGCATGCAGCGCACGCAATCGTGGTTCTCGATCTGCAACACGTGCTCGTCATCCACCGCCACGTTGGAAAGGCTGGCCCCTGAGACCACTTCCTCTTTCTTGTGCAAGGTAATCGCCTGGGTGGGGCATTTTCTGATCACGTCGTTGACCAGTTTTTCCATGCCGTGGGTCTTCAGGTAGTCGCGCGCCAAGGGCTCGTTGACCTGGATATTGTCGCGCCATGTGCCTATGGTGGCCATGTCCGAGCGCTGGATCGAATTCACGCAGTCATTCGGACATCCGGAGAATTTGAACTTGAACTTGTAAGGCAGGGACGGACGGTGCATGTCGTCCAGGTTGCTGTTGATCACAGTGCGCAAGGCCTTCGCCTCGTCGAAGCAGGACATTTCGCAACGCGCTGCGCCAACGCACGACATCGAGGTACGCAAGGCAGGCCCCGCGCCGCCCAGGTCGAAACCCATGGCATTGATTTCTTCCCAGGCGGGCTGAAGTTTCTCGCTCGACACACCCTGGAACATGATGTCGCCAGACTGGCCGTGGAAAGCGATCAGGCCCGAGCCGTATTTTTCCCAGATATCGGCGAATTTGCGCAGCGTGGCGGTATCGTAGTGCATCCCCGCCGGCGGCTGCACCCGCAGCGTATGGAATTCGGCCGCATCGGGGAACAGCGGCTTGTCGTTCTCGTCCTTGAGCTCGGTGAAGCGCGGAATGACACCGCCGCCGTAGCCGAAAACGCCCACGGTGCCGCCCTTCCAGAAACCCTTGCGGGTCTTGTAGGAACGCTCAAGCTGCCCCAGCACACCGGCCGCCATGGGAATGGTTTCCGCCAGGCGCTTGAGACCCGTGACGAAGCTGGGCCAGGGTCCGGATTCCAGCTGGTCCAGCATGGGAGTGGCCGATTCTTTCTTGCTCATTTCGTTCTCCTTCGATCGTGATTTAATTGCGCCAATAAATAACAATTCTCATCTACAGTTATGTAGCAAGGTAGTATTTGGAGAGGGGGATAGCGATACAGTGAAGTGCGTATTTTTACGCTACGGAATCAGTAAGCGATTGCCGAGAGAGTTCCGGCTTTCGCCCCAGATTGTTTTTTGTCGGACTGGTCTTCTATAAGACATATAAGTATACTGGCTGCTTTTATCCGAATTTAGTTGCACAATTCACAAACCGATCACGCATATAACAGGCACTCAGGGGTGACGACATGACCGATAGCAATAAATACGTTTATGAATTCGAACAGGGCGACGGCAAAAACAAGATGCTGCTGGGCGGCAAGGGCGCCAATCTGTGCGAGATGACGCAGATCGGGCTCAATGTGCCCCCGGGTTTTACCGTTACCACCGAGGCCTGTATCGCCTATCTTGACAAGAACCATCTGCCGGACGGGCTGATGGACGTGATCAAGACCCACATGACGGCGCTGGAAAAGAAAACCGGCAAGGGTTTCGGCAGCGGCGAAAACCCGCTCCTGGTTTCGGTGCGTTCCGGTTCGTCGATGTCGATGCCGGGCATGATGGACACCATTCTCAACCTCGGCCTCAATGAAACCTCGCTGCAGGGCCTCATCAAGCAGACTGCCAACGAACGCTTCGCCTATGACGCCTACCGCCGCTTCATCCAGCTGTTCGGCAAGATCGCGCTGGGTATCGGCGATGAGCATTTCGACGAACACATGGTGGCGATCAAGAGAAAATACGGCGCGCCGCAGGACGTCGATCTTAACGCCAGGCACCTCAAGGAACTGACCGGCGAGTTTCTCGCCATCGTCGAGCGCCATACCGGCAAACCCTTCCCGCAGGACCCCTACGAGCAGCTGGAAATCGCCACCGGTGCGGTGTTCCGCTCCTGGGGCGGCAAGCGCGCGGTGGACTACCGCAAGCAGTTCAAGATCACCAAGGACCAGGCCAACGGCACCGCCGTCAACGTCTGCACCATGGTATTCGGCAACATGGGCAACGATTCCGGCACCGGCGTCGGCTTCACGCGCAACCCCGGTACCGGCGAGAACGTGATCTACGGCGAATACCTGGTCAACGCCCAGGGCGAGGACGTGGTGGCGGGCATCCGCACCCCCAAGCCGATCGCCGAGATGGAACAGGAAATGCCGGACATCTACCTGCAACTGATGGAACTGCACAACCGCCTGGAATCCCATTACCACGAAGTGCAGGATTTCGAATTCACCATCGAGAAGGGCATCCTCTACTGCCTGCAAACCCGCAACGGCAAGATGAATGCCCGCGCCATGGTGCGCACCTCGGTGGAAATGTTCCACGAAGGGCTGATTTCCCGGGAACGCGCGCTGCTGCGTGTCGAACCCGCCGTGCTGGAACAGTTGCTGGTGCCGCAACTTTCCCCCAACTTCCATGGAAAATCGCTGGCACAAGGCCTTCCCGCCTCGCCCGGCGCTGCTTCCGGCAAGATCGTGTTCGACGCGGACAGCGCCGAAATCCGCGGCCGTGCCGGCGAGAAGATCATCCTGGTACGCGAGGAAACCAAACCGGAGGATATTCACGGCTTTTTCCAGGCCCAGGGCATCCTGACCAGCCGTGGCGGCAAGACCTCGCACGCCGCCGTGGTGGCGCGCGGCATGGGCAAGCCCTGCGTCTCGGGTTGCGAGCAGATCGTGATCAACGACCTGCTGCGTAGCGCCCAGATCGGCGAAACCACGCTGCATGAAGGCGATGTCATCACCATCGACGGCGGCACCGGCCATGTCTACGCCGGCGAAGTGCCAACCGTGGAAGCCGAATTCTCCGAGGAAATGTCCACCCTGCTGGCCTGGGCCGACGAGGTGGCGCGCCTCAAGGTCATGGCCAACGCCGACACCCCGCATGACGCTGCCCGCGCCCGCGAGTTCGGCGCCATGGGCATCGGCCTGTGCCGCACCGAGCGCATGTTCAACAGCACCGACCGCCTGCCCATCGTGCAGGAAATGATCCTGGCGGAAACGGTGGAGCTGCGCCAGGCCGCGCTGGACCGCCTGCTGCCGATCCAGCGTGCCGACTTCAAGGGCATCTTCAAGGCCATGAAGGGACTGCCGGTGACGGTGCGCCTGCTCGATCCGCCGATGCACGAGTTCCTGCCCACGGCGGCACAGCTCGAGCTTGAAATCGCCCATCTGCACCAGTTGCGCGACACCATCAAGGGCCTGGAAGAATTGCCGGACACCCTCAAACTGCTCAACCCCAAGCTCTACCAGCAATATTCGGACGGGCTGACGAAACTAATGGGCGGCCTGCATACCTTCAAGGAATCGCACCTGGAAGAAGATGTGATCAGCAGGAAGGAAAAAGTCCTCAAAAAGGTGCGCGCCCTGGCCGAAGTCAACCCCATGCTGGGTCATCGCGGCGTGCGGCTGGGGATTACCTATCCCGAGATCTACTCGATGCAGATCCAGGCCATCCTGGAAGCGGCCGCGCTGTGCGCCAAGGAGGGCATCGAAATCTACCCCGAAATCATGGTGCCGCAAGTGGCCACGGTGGAGGAACTGGGGCGCATCCACAGCTATGTGCAGCGCATCCACAAGGTGGTCGAACTCACCCACGGCATCAACGTGAAATTCAAGTTCGGCTCCATGCTGGAAGTCGTGCGTGCCTGCCTGCGCGCCGGACGCATGGCCGAGATGGCCGAGTTCTTCTCCTTCGGCACCAACGACCTGACCCAGGCCACCTTCTCCTTCAGCCGCGAGGACGCGGAAAACAAGTTCCTGCCCGCCTATAACGAAACCGGCATCCTGCAGGACAACCCGTTCGAGGTGCTGGACATCAAGGGCGTGGGACAGCTGATGAAAATGGCGGTGGAGCGGGGCCGCGCCACCCGGCCGGACCTGAAGATGGGCATTTGCGGCGAGCATGGAGGGCACCCCGGCTCGATCCACTTCTGTCACAGCATCGGACTAAGCTACGTGTCCTGTTCCGGCCCGCGCGTGCCGATTGCGCGCCTGGCGGCGGCGCAGGCCAAGCTGCTGGAAGCGGAGTACAAAGACCTGAGCTGACCGGCAGGACAGTCTAGTGTAGTGTTGCACGCTAAACTACATGCAAGCCCGCCATGGAAACGTGGCGGGTTTTTTTATTCCACTACCTTCAACCCATTCGCCAGCCCATATTCCCCATTTTTGGGGAAATACAACTTCCATCCCCATTGAGCGCCGGGATGGTTACGCTACAGGCATGCAAGCCTGTTCCTCTCGGCGTGCAAAATGCATCACTACCCAATTCCTTACCCGGATATGCAGGGAAAACCGTATATCCGCGCTCGGGTCCATGTGTAAATATGGGCTGAAAATCACTTCTGCGATTTCCCGGAAGCTTTTCATCATGCGCGACAGGAAAACGGAATTCGATCAGCGCCTGCTTCCGCCGCCTGACGAGTTCAAGGAACCGCAGACTGGTTCCAGCAAGGGGTAAAAAATGCATCCGAATTCGACAACCTGGATTTTGAGCATGCCGAACGAAACGCCATCGCCTCCCGCTTCCCGCCCGTGGAAAAAAATGGCGCTCCTGGCGGTATTTGCCGGCGCCCTGGGATTGTTTTTCGGCTTAAGCGGCGATGAACTGCTTACGCTCGAAACCTTCAAGGCGAACCGCGCTGAGCTGCTCGATTACACCAGGCAGCACTTGTGGAGCACGGCGGCAATGATGATTGCGGCGTATATCGTTTCGACCGCCTTCAGCATCCCCGGCGCCACGGTGCTTTCTTTGGCATGCGGTTTTCTTTTCGGGCGCTGGGCGGGAATGGCGGTCATTGTTTTTTCCGCAACCATCGGTGCGACCCTGGTCTTCCTCGCCGCACGCTATATCTTCGCCGACATGGCCCGGCGCCGCATGGGCAGGCTGGCCACGGCATTGGTCGAAGGTTTCGCAGAGAATCCCTTCAACTACCTGCTGTTCCTGCGCCTGGTACCGCTGTTTCCGTTCTGGCTGGTGAATCTGGCCCCCGCCTTCACCGCTATCCGCCTGCGCACCTATGTGCTGGCAACCGCTATCGGCATCGTGCCGGGCAGCTTTGTGTTCGCCAATCTGGGGCAATCGCTGGGGCGCATCGAATCGGGCAGCCAGCTGCTCTCGGGCGAAACCCTCGGGGCACTCACGCTGCTGGGCCTGCTGGCGCTGATACCCGTGGTGGTCAAGAAAATTCAAAAAACAAGGAGGCAAGACCATGGCACATGAAGGCCTGCACGAAAACGAGGAAAAACTGGCCCCGGCGACCCTGGATTCGCACCGCGCCATCCTTTCCCTGATGGAGGAATTCGAGGCGGTGGACTGGTATCACCAGCGCGCCGACGCCTGCGACGATGCCGAATTGCGCGCCATCCTGCTGCACAACATGCACGAGGAAATGGAGCACGCCGCCATGATCCTGGAATGGCTGCGCCGCAGCACGCCCAGACTGGACGAGATCCTGTCCACTTACCTGTTTACCCAGGGCGATATCACCCAGATGGAAAAAAAAGTGACCGGCAAGGATGCCAACACTGCGCCGAACCCGGCAGCAGCCCCGGCACCGCGCCTGACCATCGGCAGTTTGAAAGGAGTATGAAATGAACAACACCACCAATCTCCCGTTTGACGCCGCCATCCTGGCGCGCATGGAGGATCTGGCCGTGAGCGAGGCGAGCAAGGCCCTGACGGCAAGGCGCTTTCTGCCGGTCGACGGCCCCTTCGGCCTGGGCTACGTGGCAGCGCCGGCGGGCAACGACGACCAGCGCCAGCACATCTCACACGGCGCCACCACCATCATTTCCCGCACTATTCCGGTGCCCATGATCTTCCGTCATTTCGCCCTGAGCCGCCGCCGTATTGCCGCCCACACCGAAACGGGACACCCGCTCGACCTGAGCCAGCTTGCCCAGGCCACGCTGGAAGTCGCAGCGCGCGAGGAGGAGCTGATTTACCTCGGCGATCCCGAATTCGGCCTGGCCGGCCTGTGCACGGTCGAAAACCGCAACCACCTGGACGGCGGCGACTGGATGGACGTGGAACAGGTGCTGCGCGACGTTTTGGCCGCCGTGACCCTGTTGGACGAATCACGCTTCCACGGTCCCTTTGCGCTGGCACTGGAGGCGCGCCTTTACAACAACCTGTTCCGGCATTATCCGGAAGGTTCGGACATGCTGCAGATCGACCACCTGAAAGGCTTGTGCGCCAACGGCATCCATAAAACCGATATCCGGGGCGCGGTGCTGGTTGCGCCGGAAGCTGGCACACTGCTCATCGGCGAGGATCTGACAGTGGATTTCACCTTCCCGGACTCAGCCCATTTCAACTTTGCCGTGCGGGAGTCCCTGGTGCTGCGCATCGACTCGCCCCGGGCGATATGCACCATCACGCCCAAGGCGCCTGCTCAACGCGCCAAAAAGTGAATCCGACTTCGCGTTTGTATTCAGGAAAATCCCATGCACGCCACCTTGCCGCTGCTCCAGGCATTTCCCTTTCCGCCCCTGCGCCGCGCGCGACTGGAAACGCTGCAAGTGAATCTCGGCTACCGCTGCAACCAGCAGTGCGTCCACTGCCACGTCGACGCCGGCCCGAAGCGCAAGGAGGAGATGGATCATGCCACCGTGGAGCAGGTGATCGACTACATGCAGACCATGGAAGCGACGACCCTCGACATCACCGGCGGCGCGCCTGAGCTCAACCCGAATTTCCGCTACCTGGTGCAGTTCGCACACGCCATGAACATACACGTCATGGATCGCTGCAATCTCACCATCCTGAACGAACCCGGACAGGAAGATCTGGGCGGATTCCTGGCGCAGCATGAAGTTGAAATCGTCGCCTCCCTGCCCTGCTACCTGGAAAGCAATGTCGACCAGCAACGCGGCAAGGGCGTCTACCAGCGCAGCATCGAAGCCCTCAAACAGCTCAACCGGCTCGGCTACGGCCTGGCGGACAACCGCCTGCGCCTGAATCTGGTCTACAACCCGCAGGGTCCCAGCCTGCCGCCCCGGCAGGAGGCGCTGGAAGCGGATTACAAAACCCGCCTGTGGCAAGACCACGGCATCGTTTTCGACCAGCTTTACGTCCTGACCAACATGCCAATAAAACGCTTCGGCAGCACGCTGGTTTCAACCGGACAATTCGCCCCCTACATGCGCCTGCTGCTGGAATCCCAGCAGAGCAGCAACCTCGATTCCGTGATGTGCCGCTCGCTGGTGAGCGTGGACTGGCAAGGCTACATCTACGACTGCGACTTCAACCAGATGCTGGGACTGCCGCTGGCACTCGACGGCAAGCCCCGCGTCCACATCTCGGAGCTGGCGCACATGAAACTGGAAAAAAACCCCGTCGCGACCCGCGGCCACTGCTATGCCTGTATCGCAGGCCAGGGCTGCGGCTGCGGCGGCGCGCTGGGCTGAGCAAACGGCGCATGCAGATGACACTATCCATCATCATTCCCATGCTGAACGAAGCCGCGAGCATCAGGCATACCCTGCTCGCCCTGCAAGGCTTGCGCCGGGACGGGCACGAAGTGGTCGTGGTGGACGGCGGCAGCACTGACGCCAGCCCGGCCCTGGCCCAGCCGCTCGCCGACCTGGTGCTGCATGCCCCGCCCGGCCGGGCGCAACAGATGAATGCGGGCGCGCAGCACGCCCGGGGCAACACCCTGCTGTTCCTGCATGCCGATACCCGGCTGCCGCAAGATGCGCCCAGACTCATTGCCGAGGGCATGAAGAAACGCGGGAAAAGCTGGGGGCGTTTCGACCTGCGCCTCTCCGGCAGCCACCCGCTGCTGCGCCTGGTGGGCTTCATGATCAACCTGCGCTCACGTCTTTCCGGCATCGCCGGTGGCGATCAGGGCATCTTCGTCACCAAATTCCTGTTCTGCATTGCGGGCGGATTTCCTGAAATCGGACTGATGGAGGACATCGCCTTGTGCCGTCGCCTCAAACAGCGCTGCGGCGCGCCCCTGTGCCTGCGCGACCGGGTCACCACTTCCAGCCGGCGCTGGGAGCAAAACGGGATTCTGCGCACCATGCTGCTGATGTGGAGTTTGCGTCTGGCATACGCGCTGGGGGCCGACCCGGAGCGTCTGGCGCGGATTTACGCCGGGCAGAAGATGCGATGAGCGCCCCCGACTGTCCCGTCATGGTCTTCGCCAAGGCGCCGCAACCGGGCCAGGTCAAGACGCGCCTGATCCCGATGCTGGGCAAGGCCGGCGCTGCCATCCTGCACCGGAGCCTGCTGTGGCAAACCCTGGCCACCGCCTCCGACTCGGGCTGCGGACCGGTGCGGCTATGGTGCGCGCCCTCGCCGGAACACCCGTTTTTCAGACGCTGCGCCAGGAAATTCAGGGTTACGCTACACCAGCAATGCGACGGCGATCTTGGCGCCAGAATGGCTCATGCCTTCGCGACCACCCTTGCCCGCGCGCCCTGCGCACTGGTCATCGGAGCCGACAGCCCCAGCCTTGGCCCCGCCGATCTGCGGCAGGCGGCAAACGCACTGCAACAGGGCACCGATGCGGTGATCGGCCCAGCCGTGGATGGCGGCTACGTGCTGCTCGGGCTACGGCGCTTCGCGCCGGAACTGTTCCACGACATCGACTGGGGCAGCAGCCAGGTGCTGCATCAGACCCGAACCCGCCTGCGCAGCCTGGGCTGGCGCTGGCATGAATTGCCCGAGCGCTGGGATATCGACCGGCCGGAAGACATCCTGCGACTGGAAATGGCATTCCCCGACCTGAGCCCGCTGCCGGGGTTGGGAGACACTCCCGATGAACGATGTCGCCCTGTCGCATGAAACCGCCATCCGGCTCGGTTTCTTTCTTGTAACCCTGGTCGCGATGGCGGCATGGGAGCTGGTCGCGCCGCGCCGCGCGCTCGCCACCTCGAAATCCGCGCGCTGGCGGGCAAACCTCGGCATGGTGGCGGTTGACACGCTGGCGCTGCGCCTGCTGCTGCCCATAACGGCCGTCGGCCTGGCTGTCCTGGCGCGGGAGCATCAATGGGGCCTGTTAAACCAGCTGGCTTTACCCCGCTGGCTGGCCCTTGCCCTGGGTATCGTCGCGCTGGATTTCGTTATTTACCTGCAACACGTGATGTTCCACGCTGTTCCCGCGTTCTGGCGCCTGCACCGGGTGCACCATACCGACCTGGATTTCGACCTTACCACCGGGGTACGTTTTCACCCCATCGAAATCCTCCTTTCCATGGGCATCAAGCTGGCAGCCGTGGCGGCGCTCGGGCCGGCGCCCCTGGCGGTGATGATATTCGAGGTGCTGCTCAACGCCACCAGCCTGTTCAACCACGGCAACGTGCGGCTGCCGGCCCGGCTTGATCGCTGGCTGCGTCTGCTGGTAGTCACGCCGGAAATGCATCGGGTCCACCATTCCATCCTGCGCCACGAGACCGACAGCAATTTCGGTTTCAACCTGCCGTGGTGGGACCGCCTGCTCGGCACCTACCGCGCCCAGCCGGAAGCCGGCCATCTGGACATGAGCATCGGATTGCCCCAGTTCCGCGACCCGGCGCGCCTGGGCCTGGGACGTTTGTTGCTCCAGCCGTTCAGTGTCGGGGGCGCACCGCAATGAAAGCCCTTGCCGATGGCGGGAAGCCGCTGACCTTTCCCGGGATTGCCGGCGTGGCCATCATGACCGACACGGACAACACAGGGGAAGCTGCAACCGCCCATTACGGCGACATCGTTTTCAAACAGGGCGGCGGGCCTTGAAAGGAATTGCAATGGAACCCATCGAAAACAGAAGACATTTTCTGAAAAATATCGGCATCGGCACGGCCGGCCTGGGCTTGGGCATTTCCATGCTGAGCCTTATCTACCAGCGCGAGGCGGCAGCCGTGGGCGAACAAGGCCACGAATTCCACATGAAAGGGACGGTCGATTTCAAGGGTTTTTCCGCCAGGGAAATCACCCCTAACGACGAATTCTACGTCACCAGTTATTCGTCGCGGGTGCCAGACATCGATCCGGCGAAGTATCGCCTGCGCATCGACGGCATGGCAGGCAAGCCCTACGTACTCACCCTCGATGAACTGTCCGCGATGCAGGACAAGGCGGAATACGTCACCCTGGAATGCATCGGCAACCCGGTCGGCGGCGACGCCATCGGCAACGCTTTCTGGGAAGGCGTGTCGCTGGCAAGAATACTGAAACAGGCGCAACCGGGCGCGGGGCTGGTCAAGATCGCCTTCCATGCCGAGGACGGCTACAGCGACAGCATCCCCTACGACCTCGCCCTGTCCGGCGACGTTTTCCTGGCCTTGCGCATGAACGGGGAAGCCCTGCCTCCGGTGCACGGCTACCCGCTACGCGTCATCGCACCCGGCATCTACGGCATGAAAAACGTGAAATGGCTATCCCGGATCGAACTGCTCGATCACGATTTCAAGGGCTACTGGGAAAAACGCGGCTGGTCCGACGAGGCGGTGATCCCCATCAAGTCCCAGATCCTGATGCCCATGAACGGAAAGACCATCCCGCCCGGGCATTACGTCATCGGCGGCATCGCCTTCGCCGGCAGGCACGGCATCAGCCAGGTCCAGGTCTCGCTCGACGACGGCAAGACCTGGCAGGCCGCCGAGCTGAAGCCGCCGCTCTCGCGCTGGGCATGGACCCTGTGGCGCTACGACTGGATGCCGGAACGGGCGGGAAACTTCAGCATCCGGGTACGCGGCAAGGATAAAGCGGGAAACACGCAGGAGTCGCCCTCCCTGTTCGCCCGGCTTACGGGCAGCTTTCCCGATGGCGCCAAGGGCGTGCACGGCGTGAACGTGACGGTGAGGAAGGGGTGATTGACCCGTTGCGGCCTATCACCATGCGGCTCAAACATATCCAAAAGCAGCGGAAACAGGCTTCCTGTTCTCTCTGGAAGCTGCGGCCCGGATGAATTTCAAGGCATCTTCGGCCGGCAGGGGCTTGCTGAAGAGGTAACCTTGCAGGTAATCGCACTGGTGCTGGACCAGGAAGTCGCGCTGGCCTTCAGTTTCGACACCTTCGGCAATCACCGCCAGGCCAAGGTTGTGCGCCAGGGCCAGGGTGGCGGCGCTGATTTCGGCATCGCTCGGGTCGGTTTCGATATCGCGGACGAAGGTCCGGTCGAGCTTCAGTACCTGGATGGGCAGGCGCTTGAGGTAGGAGAGCGAGGAATAACCGGTGCCGAAATCGTCGATGGCGAGGGAGATGCCGAGCTCGCGCAGGGCCTGCAGCTGGCTGATGGCGCGTTCCGGGTTTTCCATGGCAACCGATTCGGTGATTTCCAGTTCCAGATCGCTGCCTTTCAGGCCATGGCGTTTCAACAGGAGCGCCACGGACTGCACCAGGTCGGGGGAACGCAGCTGCTGTGCGGAGAGGTTGACCGCCATGCATATGCCTTCGATCCCTTCCGCATGCCAAACGCTCAGTTGCTGACAGGCCTCCTCCATCACCCAGCTGCCCAGGGTTTCGATCAGGCCGGAATCTTCCGCGACAGGGATGAACTTGAGCGGCGGGATGTCGCCGAGCCTTGGGTGACGCCAGCGCGCCAGCGCCTCGACGCCGCTGATTCTGCCATCACGGGCACACACCTGCGGCTGGTAGTGCAGATGCAGCTGGTCTTCGCGTAGCGCCAGTCGCAAGTCATTCTCCAGCCCCAAGCGCTCGCTGGCGGCAGCATTCATGGCCGCGGTGAAGTATTGGAGATTGTTCCGGCCACGTTCCTTGGCGTGGTACATGGCTGTGTCGGCATTCTTCATCAGGGTCGGCACGTCTTCGCCATCGTTCGGGAAGACCGCGATGCCGATGCTGGGGCTGGAGTGCAGTTCGTTGCTTTCGATGCTATAGGGCTGGCCAAGCGCACGCAGGATCTTTTCGGCGAGTGGGGCGGCATCCATGTTATATCTCATGCCGGTGAGCACGACGACGAACTCGTCGCCACCCAGGCGCGCGACGATGTCGCTGTCACGTACGCTGTCCCGCAGCCGCCTGGCGACTTCGATCAGCAACAGATCGCCGACATGATGACCCAGGGTGTCGTTGATGGTCTTGAAGCGATCCATGTCGATGAAGATAACCGCCGCGCGCAAGTCGTCGCGGTGGGCGGAGAGCAGGGCCTGATCGAGGCGGTTTTCCAGGTTGTAACGGTTGATCAGGCCGGTGAGGGGGTCGTGATGGGCGAGATAATCGATGCGCGCCTCGTTCGCCTTGCGCTCGCTGATGTCGGAAAAGCTTGCGATGTAGAACATGAGGGCCTGCTCCGCATTGCGGATGGCGGAAATAGAGGCCCACTTGGGATACACCTCTCCCGTCTTTTTCCGGTCCCAAAGCTCGCCGCCCCAAAATCCATTGTCCTGCAGGCAGCGCCACATCTCCTCATATACGACCCTGGGCGTCTTGCCGCTCCCGAGCATCTTGGGATCCTTGTCCAGGACTTCGTCGAGGCTGTATCCGGTTTGCGCGGTGAAGGTGGCGTTGGCTTTGACGATTCGATTAAAACGATCCGAGATCAGCATGGCCTCGCCGCTGCTGTCGAAAGCGTTGGCATACAGGCGCAGCTCTTCGGCTACCGTCTCGGCATCTTCACGGGCCTGTTCCAACTCGCCACGCCCGCGTGCGATGTTCTCGACCATGCCTCGCATGGCATTGGTGAGCTGCCCCACCTCGTCCCTGGCGTCTGAAGCAAGGTGATTCGAAAGGTCGCCAGCGGCGATCCGCTGCGACCATGCCAGCAGATCACCAATCCGTACGCTGGCCTGCCGCGAAACATAGAAGGCCATGCCGAGGAGCAGGGCACCCCCCAGGATGCCAATGGCAATGGTCATTTGCAGATTGTGATTGGCTGCGGCGACGAGATCCACGCGGCTGGCGGCAACTTCTTCGAAGGTGTCTCGTGTCAGGGTTTGCACGGCCTTCTGGATGTTCATGAGGTGCTGACTTTCGACCTGGGTCAGGACCTCGAAGGCTGATTCCTTTTCGAACTCGGCGCTGAGCCGTATGGCGTCGGCGATGCCTGCCAGGTACGCCGGGATGGCGTTGCGCAGGATGACGGCCTCCTGTTTTGCAGCTTGGTGCGCGGGCATGTCGCGCTCGGAAATGGCCGGCAAATAGGATTTGAACTGTTGCCCGATGCTGTCCAGATCGGTTCCGATCTGGTTCATGTCTTGCGCGCTTTCACTGGCGAGATGCTTGAGGCTCAAGGCCCGTATATTGGTGACGCCCTTTTCGATGTCCTGCAGGATTTTGAGACGCTCACTGCCAGAAGAGTACATCTCACCCAGGGCCCCGACGGAATTCTCCAGCGCGAAGGCGGAGACGACGATGGCGCTGACGCTGATGATTCCGACCACGACCATCGGGATGATCAGTTGCTGGAACAGTGAGCAATTCCTGAAGTGACGGAACATTTAGCCCCGACTGCCGTGCATGATTGAAGCTCGTGGCAATGTAGGCAACAGATGGATCAACGCGCGCTCACATCAAAGCCTTCGGCTTGAAATATGTTCTTGACGGCATTGCTTTGCATGAAATTGAGAAAGTCCGTGACTTCCGTGTTGCCTGCCGAGGCCTTGAGTGGCGCCATGAAATAGCGAATGGGTTTATGCAGGTTTTTTTTGACCGCGTGCAGCTGCCGCAGCTGATCGGTCAGATTGGTCCCGAACAATATGCCGACCGTGCTGGCGCTGGATGTGGCGAGCGAGTCGGCCAGCAACTCGATGTTCTTTCGCGTTTGAATCTTGTCCTTGACCCGGTCCCACAATCCCGAGGCTTCGAGCGCTTCTTTTGCGTGGCGGCCAAACGGCGCGGTGCTGGGGTCTCCGATGAGGATGGTGGTGACCTTGTCTGAGGCCAGATCCTGCCAATCCAGACGTTGTATCGGGCTATTCTTCGGAGCTGCCACGACCAGGGCATTACCCCAGGGGCTCGTGACCCGGTTGCGGGTAACGAGGCCATTGTCGATGGCAAAATCCATCCATTCCTGGTCGGCGGAAACAAAAATGTCTGCACTCAACGCGCCACCCCTCAGTCCCTTGGCGAGCAGTCCGGACGACTTGCAGAGAAAGGTGAATTGAACGCTGTGGCTGGCGCGATACAAATCCCCGACCTTGTTCATGGCATCGCAGGTCGAATTGGCCACCACCAGTTTCAGCTCGCCTGCCAGCGCAATTGGAAAGAAGGAGGTGGCAGCGAACAAGGATAATGAAATGAACAGCCAATGACGAAATGCATGCATCTTGTCAGCCCTTCTTGAAAAACCTGCTGAATTATCATTCATTGATTTTCGAATAAATTGTTCTTAGGATGCCGCGCTGGAAACCCAATCTGCATTTTTTATTGTACAGATTTCGTATGCGACCGTCTCATTTCATCGCGGGCCGCCAATTCAGGTCTGAGTCACGACACATGGGACGGAAGCGCACGCGCCCAGCAAAAGGCTGATGATTAGGGCAATAACCCGGCAGCCGTCATGGCATTTCCGTTGAAAAATTTTGTGACCCGACAGGAGCCATTCGGCATCGACCTTCAATACAATAGAGCCATGACAATACGATCCGTTCCCCTGCTTGCGTTCCTTGCCCTTTGCGGCTCCGCCGCCGCCTTCGAATTACCGTTCGCCGCCCGCGTCCAGCCCGCCATCGCCACGAGCGGGACGGTGCAAGTCGCCTTCTCCCCTGAAGACGATGCGGGTGAAATTATCGTCCAGGCCATTCGCGGCGCAAAAAAGCAGGTTCTGGTGCAGGCTTTCAGCTTCACCCACCGCAAGATTGCCGAGGCGCTGATCGAGGCCAGGCGCCGCGGGGTGGAGGTGCAACTTATTGCAGACAGGGAGCAGGTAAAAAGAATGGAGCGTGGTCTCGTGCCGCAAATCGCCGCCGATGGGGTCCCCACTTTCATCGATTCAGATCATGACAGCGCGCATAGCAAGATCATGATCATAGACGCCGGCACGGCCCAGGCAGCGGTCATCACCGGCAGCTTCAATTTCACCCACGCCGCTCAATACAAGAATGCCGAGAACCTGCTCCTGTTCCGCGGCAACCCGCAGCTCACCCAGGCTTATCTTGCCAACTGGCAGCGTCACCGCGCGCACTCCAGACCGTTCGAAGCGCATCGTTGAACCATGCAAAACACCCTGGAAATTCGTAATCTTGTAACCGATCTCATCGTGGATCTGGAGCGAACCACTATCCAGTGGCAGCTTGCCGTGCTGGCAATCAGCCTTGGCCTGGCCTGGCTGATTACCCACGTGATCCGCAAGCAGGTGCCGGTACAGGAAGGCGCGTGGAAAATCGGGCTGGGCGGCGTGAACCGCATCATTTTCCCGCTCACCGCACTGCTGCTGGTGCTGGTGGGAAAAACCATTCTCCAGCACTGGCAGCATGTGAGCGCCATCAACATCGCAGTGCCTTTACTGCTGTCCCTGGCCCTGGTGCGGCTCGCGGTTTACATGCTGCGGCATATCTTCGCGCCCAGCGGCTGGCTGCAAACTTCCGAGCGCTTCATCGCCATCCTGATCTGGAGCGGGGTGGCGCTACACATCACCGGCTTCCTGCCGGAACTGCTGCAAGTGCTGGACGACTTCAACTTCCCGATCGGAAAACACAAGATTTCCCTGCTCACCATCCTGAGCGGCCTGCTTTCCATCGCCGTAACCCTGCTGGTCGCACTGTGGCTCGCCACCACCCTGGAAAAGCGGCTGATGGGCGCAGCGCATCTGGACATGAGCCTGCGCGTGGTGGTGGCAAAATTCATCCGCGCCATGCTGGTGCTGTTTGGCGTGCTGATCGCCCTGCCCCTGGCCGGGATCGACGTCACGGTGTTGTCGGTGTTCGGCGGCGCGCTGGGCGTGGGCATCGGCTTCGGTTTGCAAAAGATCGCCAGCAACTACGTCAGCGGCTTTATCATCCTGCTCGACCGTTCGATCCGCATCGGCGACCTGGTCACCGTGGACAACCGCTACGGTACGGTATCGAACATCACTTCCCGTTATGCGGTGCTCAAGGGCATGGACGGTACCGAAGCCATCATCCCCAACGAAACCCTGATCTCTTCCACGGTGCTGAATCACTCCTACACCAGCCATGAGGTGCGGGTTGGCATTGCATTGCAGATCAGCTATGACAGCGCGCTCGAAACTGCCATGGAGATCATGCTCGACGCGGCGCGCGATCATCCCCGCGTGATACAGGAACAGTTGCCCAAGGTGTTTTTGAAGAATTTTGGCGACAGCGGCATCGAGCTCGAACTATCAATATGGATCAGGGATCCGGAAGAAGGTCAGCAGAACCTGCGTTCGGAAATCAATTTGCAGATCTGGAAACGCTTTCAGCAGGAGGGGATCGAAATTCCCTATCCGCATCGGGTGGTAAAACTGCTGCAGCAGGAATGATCCAGGATGGAACAGGAAACTCACAATAACGGCAATTTTTTCGAGGAGCTCAAACTGCATGCCGGCGACCGGTTGCAGATCGAGATTCCCTCGACGCGACGCGATGTGCGCTACTTCACAACGCTAATCGGCTATGTAAAGGACCTCAGCGTACTGATACGCAACCCCGTCGTAAACGGGCTCTCGCTGCCCATGCGCGATGGCGAAACCCTGATCGTGCGGGGTTTTTCCGGGGTCGAGGCATTTTCCTTCGAAAGCAAGGTAGCGCGGGTCTGCCTGGCGCCTTTCCCCTACCTGCACCTGAGTTTTCCCCACACCATCACCACCACCCCTGTTCGCCATGAGGTGCGTGTCAAGGTTAACATTCCGGTCAAGATCACACCAGGCGGAAGCGGCAAGATCAGCCACGCCAGCATTTCAAATGTCAGCGCCACCGGCATCCAGATAGAATCGGAAGAGGAATTTGGCGGGAAGGACGACGAAGTCACGGTTTCCTTCCATTTCAACATCCAGCCCAACGACTATGAAGCGCACATCGAATCCGCTGCGGTGATCCAGAAAGTGACGCTACAGGATAGCCCTGCAGGAGGGATCGCCTTCCAGTATGGCGTGAAGCTGCTGGGCCTGCACAGCAGCCAGGCGATTCTGCTGCAGAACCTGATTTACCAGCAACTGCTGGAGAGTCACCACAACCTGGCGTGAGGAAGGCAACACCGGTTTGATGGGTATCGCTACGCTCCACCCATCCTACGGCCTAGGCGATGCCCCAAAATCCGCGCGACCGGAAAATGTAGGTTGGGTTAGCCCCGCCGGGGCGTAACCCAACAAACCCAATCTTCCTACGCTGCATCGATTACAGCTTGGATTTCACCCAATCCGCCACACCTGCCAAAGCCTGAGGCAGATTCTCGGGCTGGGTGCCGCCGGCCTGCGCCATGTCGGGACGTCCGCCGCCCTTGCCGCCGACCTGCTGGGCAACGAAATTGACCAGTTCGCCCGCCTTGACCCTGGCGGTGAGGTCGGCGGTGACGCCGGCGATCAGGGTCACCTTGCCGTCGTCCACGGCCGCCAGCACGATGGCGGCGCTCTTGAGCTTGTCCTTCAGCTTGTCCAGGGTTTCGCGCAGGGTTTTGCTGTCCGCGCCTTCCAGGGTGGCCGCCAGCACTTTCGCTCCATTGATTTCCACCGCTTGTGACGCGAGGTCGTCGCCCTGGCTGGAAGCCAGTTTGGACTTGAGCCGGGACAGTTCCTTTTCCAGCGCTCTGGCGTTGTCCATGAGCTGGGCGATCTTGGCGGGCAATTCCTGCGCCGGCGCCTTGAATGCGCTCGCGGCCTGGGCCAGCAAAGCCTGCTGATCCTGCACGTAGGCCAGGGCATTGTCGCCGGTGATGGCCTCGATGCGGCGCACGCCGGCGGCCACACCGCTCTCCGCCAATACCTTGAACAGGCCGATGTCACCGCTGCGCGCAACGTGGGTGCCGCCGCACAGCTCGCGCGAGCTGCCGATATCCAGCACCCGCACCTCGTCGCCGTACTTCTCGCCGAACAACGCCATGGCGCCCAGTTTCTGGGCTTCCTCGATGGGTACAACGCGCGTCTGGGTGGCGGCGTTGGCGAGGATTTCGGCGTTGACGATTTCTTCCACGCGGCGGATGTCCTCGGCAGACATGGCCGCATTGTGCGCGAAGTCGAAGCGCGTCTTGTCCGCGTCGACCTGCGATCCCTTCTGCTGCACGTGGCCGCCCAAAACCTCTCTAAGCGCCTTGTGCATGAGGTGGGTGGCGGAATGGTTGCGCATGGTGCGGGCACGGGCCTGGGCATCCACCCTGGCGCTCACGCCGTTACCTACGCTGAGCTTGCCGGTGCGCACCACGCCGTGGTGGCCGAACACAGCGGCCTGGATCTTCTGCGTGTCTTCCACGGCGAAAATGCCGTGCGTGCTCTGCAGCAGCCCGCGATCGCCCGCCTGGCCGCCAGATTCGGCGTAGAACGGCGTGTCGTCCAGCACCACCACGCCGGTCTCGCCTTCCAGCAGTTCATTGACCTGGGCGCCGTCCTTGTACAGGGCCAGCACGTTGCCCCTGGCTTCCAGCTTGTCGTAGCCGTGGAAGGTGGTGGCCGGGCCGTCGTATTCCAGGTTGGCGGCCATCTTGAACTTGCCGGCGGCGCGCGCCTGTTCGCGCTGGTGCGCCATGGCGGCGTCGAAAGCCGCCGCGTCCACACCGACGCCGTGTTCGCGGCACACGTCCTGGGTCAGGTCGAGCGGGAAACCGTAGGTGTCGTGCAGCTTGAAGGCGGTTTCGCCGTTGAATGTCTTGTTGTCCTTGCTGGCCATTTCGGCCAGTTCCGCTTCCAGGATCGCCATGCCGTGCTCGATGGTGGCGAAGAAACGCTCTTCTTCCTGCTTCAGCACCTCGGTGACGCGCGCCTGGTTTTCCTTCAGCTCGGGATAAGCGTCGCCCATCTCGCTCACCAGGTCGGCCACCATCTTGTGGAAGAAGGCGGCGCGGGCGCCCAGCTTGTAGCCGTGGCGGATGGCGCGACGGATGATGCGGCGCAGCACGTAGCCGCGTCCCTCGTTGCCGGGGATGATACCGTCGGCGATGAGGAAGGAGCAGGCGCGGATATGGTCGGCCAGCACCTTGAGCGAGGGACTGTCCAGGTCGGCGCAATGGGTTTCGCGCGCCGCCGCCTTGATCAGGGCCTGGAACAGGTCGATCTCGTAGTTGGCGTGCACGCCCTGCAATACGGCGGAGATGCGCTCCAGGCCCATGCCGGTATCGACGCTGGGCTTGGGCAGCGGGTGCATCACGCCCTGCTCGTCGCGGTTGAACTGCATGAACACGTTGTTCCAGATCTCGATGTAGCGGTCGCCGTCCTCCTCGGGCGTGCCGGGCAGGCCGCCAGGGATGTGCTCGCCGTGGTCGTAGAAGATCTCGGTGCAGGGGCCGCAGGGACCGGTATCGCCCATCATCCAGAAGTTGTCTGAGGCATAGCGCGCGCCCTTGTTGTCGCCGATGCGGATCACGCGCTCGGCGGCCAGCCCCATTTCCTTGGTCCATATATCGAAGGCCTCGTCGTCCTCGGCGTAGACCGTGACATACAGCTTGTCCTTGGGCAGCTTGAACACTTCCGTGAGCAGTTCCCAGGCGTACTTGATGGCGTCGCGCTTGAAATAATCGCCGAAACTGAAGTTGCCCAACATCTCGAAGAAGGTGTGGTGGCGCGCGGTGTAACCGACGTTTTCCAGGTCGTTGTGCTTGCCACCGGCGCGCACGCATTTCTGGGAGCTGGCGGCACGGGTATAGGGGCGCTTGTCGAAGCCGAGGAACACGTCCTTGAACTGGTTCATCCCGGCGTTGGTGAACAGCAGGGTCGGATCCTCGTGCGGAACCAGCGAACTGGACGCCACTACTGCGTGCCCCTTGGAGGCAAAATAATCGAGAAATTGCTTACGGATTTCGCTGCTTTTCATTGTTGCTTTCCAAAAAATCTGTTGTAACAGGCCAAATCAATTAACCGCAAAGGACGCAATGGTACGCAAAGGAAGGCGATAATTCCACAAGCTTTACCGTTTTTCCTTTGCGTACCTTCGAGTCCTTTGCGGTAAAAAGTTGTTCCTTTAAAATTCGCTAATACCGCATCTTTTCCTTGATGCGCAAACCGATCGACAGCCCGCCCAGGATCGCCGCGCTTTCCACCACCCCCCTGACGTTGACGGTATCGTTCACTGCGGGCAAGGTGTCGTGCGCGATAACCGTCACCTCGCCGCTGCCGTCATCCACCACATACATGCTGAGGTCGATCAGCGGAACCTTGGTGACATCCTTGACCTTGCCCCGAATGCGCACTTCCTTGCCTTCAAACTGGGTCGGCGCGGCGACGATATCCTTGATCGGCGTCTGGCCGAACGGCAGATAATCGCAGCCGGAAAGCAACAGCAAACCGGCCAACGCCGCGCCTGACAATATTTTTTTCATTTGCCTCAATCTCCGTTGCCGTGCAACACCTTGCAAACACGCCCGAGTTGAAACTACCTGTTCATAAGGAACAGGGCTGGCGAACTCATACGCATATAGCACGCGCAGTTTAAAGCTTGTTTTCCCTGAACTCGCCAAGAACAGCCACAATGGTCCCTGCGCAAGCTGTGTCAGGAATTCGCTGATAGGCTCACTTTTTTTCATTGGCCATGATGGTCTGTGTGTACTTATCAAGCTCCCGCCTTCTTTGCTCCAGCATCTCCTGGCGGGCAGCATGCAATTCCTGAGCCATCTGCTTCGACTCCTTATCCTGTTCCACAGTTTGAGGCATCTCAATCTCAAACTTATTCGCGCTCATTTCTCGCTGGATGCGTGCCATGGCCTCACCATTGGTTAAGGCACGCGCGTCATGCGAAAATTGCTGGAGTTCACCATTCACTGTGCCAGACATGTCGTTTGGGCTAATCCCGATGTAGTTCACACCCCACCATAACAACACGAAAACCGCCAGAGATGGAACAACAATCCAGAGCGTATCCGGTCGTAATACATTTCTGATCAATGCCATGAGCCTAGGCGCAATGTAGATAGACCAGATCTCAGCCAACAGTTGTTTCATTTCTTGCTTTTCCCCGCAAAAAACGGAATCCAACAAACCCAAACACATAGGCTTTACTCATTACAATTCAATATCTTGCGCACAACACCGGAAGAAAATCCACGGCTCATCAGGAAACGCATCTGCCTTGCCCGTTCCCTGGCGTCCTGCGGCAGGATGCCAAACTTCTTCGCCCATACCGTCCGCGCCCTTTCCAGCTCGCTTTCCCGTAACTCGGGAAGGATCGCCGCCACCGCATCCGCACTGACGCCCTTTTCCTTCAGCTCATGAACAATGCGCTGGGCGCCGTATTTGCTGCGGCGCGCATGCACGATCTGCTCGGTGAAACGTGCTTCAGACAGCCAGCCGCGCGCGGCGAAATCATCCAGTAACGACTCTACTTCATGCGCATCTTCAGCATGGGGCGCAAGCTTGCGTTTCAGCTCCAGGCGCGAATACTCGCGCCGCGAGAGAAAACCGAGCGCGCGTTCCCGGAGGCTAGGTTCAGGCATTTTTCAAATCGAATGGTCACATGCATGGACGATTTCAACCGCCCATGGGCGAATGAATTCGCCCCTACGCATCCACGGTATCGGGATCGACAACGGTCGGCAGGCCGCTCACACCGACCGCTTCGCGCACCTTGCCCTCGATCTCGACGGCAATGTCCTTGTGTTCCTTCAAGTATTCGCGCGAGTTGTCCTTGCCCTGTCCGATCTTCTCGCCCTTGTAGCTGTACCAGGCACCGGATTTTTCGACTATCTTGTGCGCCACGCCCAGTTCGATGATTTCGCCCTCGCGCGAGATGCCCTCGCCGTAGAGGATGTCGAACTCGGCCTGCTTGAAGGGCGGCGCCACCTTGTTCTTGACCACCTTGACGCGGGTCTCGGAGCCGATCACTTCCTCGCCTTTCTTGATCGCGCCGGTGCGGCGGATATCCAGGCGCACCGAAGCGTAGAACTTGAGCGCGTTACCGCCGGTGGTGGTTTCCGGATTGCCAAACATGACGCCGATCTTCATGCGGATCTGGTTGATGAAGATCACCAGGGTGTTGGTGCGCTTGATGTTGGCGGTGAGCTTGCGCAAGGCCTGCGACATCAACCGTGCCTGCAAACCCATGTGCGAATCGCCCATTTCGCCTTCGATTTCGGCCTTGGGCGTGAGCGCCGCGACCGAGTCGATCACCACGATGTCCACCGAGCCGGAACGCACCAGCATGTCGGCGATTTCAAGCGCCTGCTCGCCAGTGTCAGGCTGGGAAATCAGCAGGTCGGCCACCTTGACGCCGAGCTTCTGCGCGTATTGCGGATCGAGCGCGTGCTCCGCGTCGATGAAGGCCGCAGTGCCGCCCAGCTTCTGCATTTCCGCGATCACTTGCAGCGTCAGCGTGGTTTTGCCGGAAGATTCCGGACCGTAAATTTCGACCACACGTCCGCGCGGCAAACCACCCACGCCGAGGGCGATATCCAGCCCCAGCGAGCCGGTGGACACCACCTGGATGTCCTGCATTGCGGCATGGTCGCCCAGGCGCATGATGGAGCCCTTGCCGAACTGCTTTTCGATCTGGCTCAGGGCTGCTGCCAGCGCCTTGCTTTTGTTGTCGTCCATACCTGACTCCTTAAATTTAACCTGCGAATTATGTCACAGTTGTACCAGCGCTAACACTCCTCGCAGCGCGTGTTGCACCGCCTGCCGTCTGACTTCGCGCCGGTCTCCCGGGAACAGGCGGCGCTCGCATTTCACCGCACCATCCCTGATTGCCCAGGCGAAGCATACCGTACCCACTGGCTTACCAGGTGAGCCACCCGTGGGGCCGGCGATGCCGCTGATGGCAAGCGATACTTGAGCCTGACTATGCAGCAATACCCCGGCGGCCATTTCCCGTACTGTCTCCTCGCTCACCGCGCCGTACAGCGCCAGGGTTTGGCTCTGCACGCCCAGCATGTCCTGCTTGGAAGCGTTGGTGTAGGTGATGAAGCCCCGGTCATACCACGCCGAACTGCCGGACACCTCGGTGACAGCCGCCCCCACCCAACCGCCGGTGCAGGATTCTGCCGTCGCCAGCATCCAGCCTCTCGCTTTCAGGGCCAGGCCGGTTTCCTCGGCCAACTGATACAGCGCATCATGCATAAAATTTCTCCATCAGCTTCAGCACCGCAAGGGCGTAGCCCGCCGCCAGCAGATCATCCAGCATCACCCCGAAACCGCCTTTGACGTGCTGGTCGAAATAGCGGATGGGAAACGGTTTCCAGATATCGAACAGGCGGAACAGCAGGAAGGCGATGCCGAACCAGAGCGCGTCCGGCGGCGTGAAAGCCAGAATCAGCCACATCGCCACGATTTCGTCCCACACCATGCCGCCATGGTCGGGGACGCCCAGCGCCTTGCCGGTCACGTCGCAGAACCAGACCCCGGCCACGAAGGACAAGCCCACCACAACCAGCAACGGCCACAGCGGCAGGAAATGGGCCAGCAGCAGATATAGCGGAATCGCGGCCAGGGAACCCGCCGTGCCGGGAGCGCGGGGAGACAGGCCGGAGCCGAAACCGAAGGCGAAAAAATGCGCCGGATGGCGCAGGATGAATTTCAAATCAGGCTGCGAAGTGGTCAAATCCGGTCGCTCCCACAGTCATCTCCAGTCCTTCCTTGAGCACCTTGAGCGCCGCCCCGGAAGTGATGCGTCCGATGCAGGTCAGCGGCAAATTCAGCTCCTGCGCCAGAGCACGGATCGCCTCATGGCGAAGAGCCGGAGCGGTAAAGCACAGTTCGTAATCGTCGCCGCCCGCCAGCACGCAGTTCTGCGCCGCTTCAAGCCGAATATGGCGCCGCGCGACCTCGTGTAGCGGCAAATGCTCGAAATGGATTTCCGCTCCCACCCCCGATTGTTCGAGAATATGCCCCAGATCGGCCAGCAAGCCGTCGGAAATATCGATCGCGGCAGAAGCGATGCCGCGCAGCGCGATGCCCGCCGCCACGCGCGGCTGCGGCAGGTGGAGAAAGGGCAGCATCGCGGCCGCTTCCCTATGCTCCAGCTCGATCCGGCGCTGGTAATGGGCAAGCGCAATAGCGGCATTGCCGAGCGTACCGGAAATCCAGATTTCGTCCCCCACTTTCGCGCCATCGCGGCGCAACGCCTTCCCCGGCGGCACTTCGCCCATGATCTGGACGCAGATATTGAGCGGGCCACGCGTGGTATCACCGCCCACCAGCTCGACGCCGAACTTGCCGGCCAGACCGAAAAACCCGCCCGCGAAGCCGCGCAGCCATTTCTCGTCGACCCCTGGCAAGGCGATGGCCAACGTCACCCAGCGCGGCGTCGCGCCCATCGCCGCCATGTCGGACAGGTTCACCGCCAGGGATTTATGTCCCACCGTGCCAGGGCCATCGGCTTCGCCAAAATGCCGCCCGGCCACCAGCATGTCCACCGACACCGCCAGTTCCATGCCCGGCGTGACTTGCAGCAAGGCGGCATCGTCTCCCACACCCAGGATCGCGCTCGGGGTGGGGCGGGTGAAATACTGGCGGATGAGGTCGAATTCGGAGGGCAAGGGTCAGATTTCGATAAAGTCGGGGCATTTCATGCCGAGCAATTTCGCCGCCCGGTTGAGATGCCGGTCGAAACTTGCGAACACGAGCGGCTCGGGAATTGTTTGCCGCAACAAATCAGCGGCGGCCAGATGCAGGCTGTCGTAGCCGCGCAAGGCGAAACCCTCTGCCAGCTCAGCCGCACGCTCAAGGAGCGAACCGGTCAGACCGACCTGGGTAATGGCCGGCCACGCAGTCAGAAAACCCCGTTTAATCTGTAACGACTGTTCCTCGGTAACTCGAGATTCGCGCCCCAACCGGGCAACGGTGGCATGAAATTCGACGTACAACACCTGGTGCGACGCCAACCGCTCATGGCTAGAGACCAGTTGCAACATTTCCCCGGTGAACGACTCACGCACGTAGAGTTTGACCAGCGCGGAAGTGTCGAGGTACAGCACTTACCCCCGATCCTCGATCACCATCTCGGCGACAGTCTTGCCGTTTGCACCGGGCTTAATGTCCAGCGGCGAAAAAATCGCCCTGCCCCGCCCCCACTTCACGCCCTCGACTGCCTTCACCCCATCCTGCGACAACGTCATGGACGTCAGCGAAACCACCGGTTTCCTGTGGGAAGTCACGATCACATCCTCACCTTCCTGAACAAGATGAAGATACTTCGACAGATGATTCTTGAGTTCGCGGATGGAAACCTGCATGTTTGAAGACCCGGAAAAATGTGACCACAATATAGCATTTGTAGCCACTTCCGACAAAGGAAAACCGCGAGGCTTTTAATACGGCCGAATATCCTACTCCGCCCCTTTCTGCTTCGCTTCCAGCGCTTCCCAGCGTGCCAGCACAACCAGCATTTCTTCATCGATCTCGCCCACGCGCACCTGAAGCCGCTTCGCCTCATCCGGATCGCGGCGGTAAATATTGGCATCAGCAAGTTGCGCGCCGATCTCACCCTGTTCCCGCTCGAGTGTTTCGATCTTGCCCGGCAGGGCTTCCAGCTCGCGGGTTTCGTTGAAGTTAAGCTTTACCCGAACGACCGGTTTGGCGGATTTGGGCGCGACTTTCTGCGAAGTCTCGATCTTCTTCTCCGGCACCGCTTCCCGAGCACGTTTGGAGCGGACGTAGTCGTCATAGCCGCCTGCATATTCCTGCAGCCTGCCATCTCCTTCGAAAGCGTAGACCTGGGTCACCACGTTATCCAGGAAAGTACGATCATGGGAGACCAAAAGTACCGTGCCGCTGTAGTCCTGGAGCAGCGATTCGAGCAGTTCCAGGGTTTCGATGTCGAGATCGTTGGTGGGCTCGTCCAGCACCAGCACGTTGGCGGGGCGCGTGAACAGGCGTGCCAGCAGCAAGCGGTTGCGCTCGCCGCCGCTCAGGCTTTTCACCGGCGAACGGGCACGTTGCGGGGCGAACAGGAAGTCTTCCAGATAGCTGATGACGTGCTTGCGCTCGCCGCCGATCTCGATGAAGTCACTGCCCTGACTGATGGTTTCGATCAGGGTGGCTTCCTCGTCGAGCTGGGTACGGAACTGGTCGAAATAGGCCACCGCGAGCTTGGTTCCGAGCTTGACCGAGCCGCTGTCCGGCTGCAATTCGCCCAGAATGAGTTTGAGCAGCGTGCTCTTGCCGGCGCCGTTGGGGCCGACCAGGCCGATCTTGTCGCCGCGCATCACACGGGTGGAGAAGTCCCGGATGATGATTTTATCGCCGTAGGCCTTGCTGACGTTTTCCAGTTCCGCCACCAGCTTGCCCGAACGTTCACCCTGGTCGACGTTGAGATTGAGGCTGCCGCTACGCTCGCGGCGTAACGCACGCTCGCGGCGCAGTGCTTCGAGTCTGAGTACGCGGCCTTCGTTGCGGGTGCGGCGCGCCTGGATTCCCTTGCGAATCCAGACTTCTTCCTGGGCCAGTACCTTGTCGAATTTTTCGTTGTGCACTGCCTCGATTTCGAGCAATTCCTGTTTCTTGATCTGGTAGGCGCTGAAATTGCCGTTGAAGCCCACCAGCAAGCCACGATCCAGTTCGACGATACGGGTCGCCACATTGTCGAGAAAGCGCCGGTCATGGGTGATCAGCAACACGCTGCCGACAAATTCGTTGAGCAGGCCTTCCAGCCATTCGATCGCGGCCAGATCCAGGTGGTTGGTGGGTTCGTCCAGCAGCAGCATGTCAGGCGCCATCACCAGTGCCCGCGCCAGCGCCACGCGCTTTTTCTGGCCGCCGGACAAGGCGCCGATTTTGACGTCTTCCGGCAAGGAAAGACGGCTCATGGTGGCTTCCACCCGCGCCTTCATGTTCCAGCCATCGTGCGCTTCGAGTTCCACCTGCAGATCGTGCATGCGCGCCAGCAAGTCGTCCATATCGGCATCCGGGTCGCCCATGGCATGGGTCACCTCGTGATAGTCGAGCAGGAACTGGTGCGCCGCGCCCAAGCCTTCCGCCACGGCCTCGAACACCGTATGCTCCGGGTCGAGTTCAGGTTCCTGGGGTACATAAGCCAGCTTCATGCCCGGCGCACGCCACACCTTACCGTCATCAGGCGGCGCCGAACCGGCGATGATCTTGAGCAGACTGGACTTGCCGGTACCGTTGCGCCCGATCAGCCCGACGCGCTCTCCGGGTTCAAGCACCAGATCAGCATGGTCGAGCAGCGGCACATGGCCGAAAGCGAGGGATATTTTATCTAATTGAATTAATGGCATATTTACAGGGACGGCGTACCTTCGCTGGCATGGGTTTTTTCGTGTGCCTGCTGGCAATCAACACAGCGCAAGGCCGCAGGGTAAGCCTGCAGGCGTTCAAACTGGATGGCTTCGCTGCAATCGACGCAGACGCCATATTCGCCCTGCTTCATGCGCTTGCGGGCAGCCTCGATGTCGCGCATTTCATTGACTTGCCGATCCGCTCTTGCCGCCGCGATATCTGCCAGCGCATCGGCCACCGATTCGTCGCCCTGGTCGGAGCCGCCTGCTTCGGCGAAATCGGCAAAATGCTGCAACCCTTCGTTGCCCAATTCGGCTCGCACTTCACCGATTAAATGCTGATAGCGCTGTTTCAGCGCCTGTTCCAGCTGATTTTTCTGTTCCACCGTTAACGCCGCCATGATTCCCTCGAATTGGATAATAACTTCCTGTTACCCGTGAGAGTTTAACATAGCCCCCGCCCCTCACCGCCTGCCGCACGTGCACAGACAAGCGGCTGGGGTCCTGTCAAAACCTGGGCCGGCGCAGAAATTCGTTCATTTGGACGTCATTCCCCAAAAGGGGAAGAGCGAAGTGGAAATAACTAGAGCCGCCAACCCTCCCGAAAGGGAGGGGCGAAGCGGGCGGCCCGCGATCAGTAAGCACTACACGATCGGCTCGGACGCACTCGCCAGTGCGTCAAGAGGCTCCATTTCAATGAGCGAGAATGTTTTTTCCAGGCTCAATCCTTTTTCCTTCCCGGACCAACGCTTGAATCGCTCCAGCGCGACACACAAGCGCTGAATTCTGTCCACGATGCGAATTTTCAGACCGGACGGCAGAACATCAAACATCGAATCTCCGGACTCAGCACGCTTTGCTGTCAAAATACGTTTATCGCATTTAGCCATGCAGGTCACGCAAATCACTGGATTCGGCCCCTTTTTGCAAAGAACCTTTATCTGCTCCAAGGATTCGCCGCCTTGGGGTAGCGGGTGAAACACGTTCATCAATATGATGTCAGGCCTTATTTTCCTGATAAGCCTCTTCGCCCGCTTGCCGCACTCAGCGATAAAGACTTCGTAACCTTCCATCCGCATCACCTGCTCAAGCAGGCGTCGCCCGTTTTCGTCTTTTTCAGCAATGAGAATCCGCATCTTTTAATCCTCCTTAAATCATTGACTCCCCCAATGCAAGCCTTTTCCGATTCCTGGTCAGGAATTTAATAGACAGGGCTACACAGGAATGAAGTTCCTGGAATCAAGATGAAATAAAATTAACAATGACGGATAGCGCTGAATCACCCCGCTACAGCTAGATACCTTTGATCCCTATTAAGTGTAGGCAACAAGAAAATGTCATGAGCAGCAAGCGTTACCCGAAATCAAAGTTTGCGGAGAAAATTTACGGCAGGAGGGTTGAAGCAATTGGGGGGAGTGCGGGCATCACCTTCACCAGCACGAGAAGATCACACGAAACAAATATACGTTATCTCTGGGTTATGCCAAAAACCGCGACGCTCTGCATAGAGCACTTAGGTCACAGCGGAATTGAAAACGGCCTAGATTTATATCTAGGCCGTTTATATTTTGGGGTGGCTGATGGGGCTCGAACCCACGACAACCGGAATCACAATCCGAAAATTGCATGCCGCCGTCAATGCCTATTGACGCCAATCTACGCGACAGATAGCATTCTGGAAAGCGAATTCCGGGACAAATCGGGGACAGCAGGAATCTATGGCTACATTCGAGCAGCGCGCATCTGGCTGGTGGCAGGCAAAAATTCGACGAAAGGGATACCCCCCTCAAAGCAAGACTTTTGAAAGAAAGGCAGATGCTAGGGCTTGGGCGCTGGATATTGAGAACAAAATGGACCGCGGCGTCTTCGAAGACCGGGCCGAAGCCGAGGGAACCACGCTATTTCAGGCCCTCGAACGCTATGAACGCGAGATATCCCGACCCAAAAAGGGCCATGACCAAGAACGATACAGAATAAGGTCGTGGCAGTCCGATACGCTATCCATGCGCTCCCTGGCAAGTCTGAAAGGCGCGGATTTTTCAAAATGGCGTGACGAGCGCCTCGTGGTCGGCGCAGCTCCCGCGACGGTTCGCCTCGACCTTGCAGTCATTTCGCACCTTTTTACGATCGCGGCAAAGGAATGGGGAATACCGGTTACAAACCCAGTCAAAAACATCCGGATGCCCCGCGCCAACAATGCCCGCGAACGGCGGTTGGAAGCTGGTGAGGAGGATGCGCTCCTTGCCGCATTAGAATCTCCTTGTGGTAGGCGCTCAAATCCTTGGATTAAACCAATGGTCATGTTTGCCATTGAAACGGCGTTGCGCCAGGGTGAACTATTTGGCAGCTTTGACAAAAAAGGAAGGAAGGCGGGTTTGTGGCGAGAGAACGTGAGCTTAGATACGAAAGTTGCACGAGTACTCGACACCAAGAACGGTGACGCCTATCGAGACGTCCCACTCTCGCCGCGCGCCGTGGAAACTCTGCGTGCCCTCCCAACAAGTATTAGTGGAGAGGTTTTCCCAACCACAGAAAGTGCCCTTAGCCAATCTTGGAATCGTGCCGTGAAACGGGCTCGGCGCGTGTACGAGCTGGAATGCGAGAAGCAATGCTTACAGCCGAAGCCCAATTTTATGGTGAACCTGCATTTCCACGATCTCCGTCATGAAGCAACCAGCCGTTTGGCCGAGAAATTCGATATGCACGAACTCATGAAGGTCACAGGACACAAGGACGCTCGCATGCTAGCGCGCTACTACCACCCACGGGCCGAGGATCTCGCACGAAAACTGGAGTAACTTGATCCCATTCCTCATGTGAAGCCGCAAAACGAATCGCAGCCTTGGTACCGACAGGTGACCGCTAGTGAACCTAACAAGGTTTCGTGCAGCATTCGCTCAGTTCGCCCATGCTCGGGGACGCGATGATTAATTTTGTGGTTTGCCCTTCACAAAATCTATATTCTTGATAGAATAAAAACAGTTGGTCACAACGAGCTGACGGACCACGCCGAAGAACTTCGGTATCAGCACTCAACCAAAGATGCCCCGCTTGCCTTGGCGTGTGGGCACCGACCGCAAAACAGCACCTGTCACGGTGCTTATGCACAACGAGTCGTGGTGCCCTTGCGCCGCCGCGAACTCCTGGATCCATTTTCGCCTTGTTTGAGGTTCGTGCAGGCGCTAATATTCCTGTCCGCCACGAACACTGTTCGCGCTAATTGCGACTGCTCCGTCCGGGGCGCTCAACCTTGAGAAACCGAAAAACCCTCAACAACAGATTCGCCCCTCAAAACAGAGACGGCGATCAATAATCAGGCTAAAACCCCGACTCATAGCGGGTTCCAGACCTCCCAGCCGCGCGTGAAAACCCGTGACTCGGCAATACCCCCTTCGTCAACTGTGGATGGGCCCACAGCTCGCTCATGTTTTTGTTGAGCCAGCCTGCCCCGACCAGCAGCCCGGAAGAAGACGATGCGGATCACTTTAGCTCTGGCCTCACAGGCCTTGGCTCCCCTGAAGCGTCCTCGTGCGGAATCCGCGTCCGTTACGCGTGAAACAACACTTAACACTTGCGTTTTGGTCACACGAGGACGCCTGGGAACACTCATACCACATGTTTTGCTTAGTTTTTCCTGACGCTTTGTCAGTTATTTGTTGAACCATTTTCACTGAAGATTCAAGGAGAACCCATATGGGAACGCGTAATTTCAGCCTGGGCGCTCGCAACATCAGAGCCGCAGGGCGCATTGCACTGGAAAAAGGAATGTGTTCGTTCAGCAGCATCTCGACCATGTCGTATCGTTGGAACCGCTTTATCCACTACCTGCTCGAGCATTCCCCCATCGGTCGGCTCGAACACATCCGCCAGGATATGATTATCGCCTATGGCGAATGGCTCGCAACGCAGGTAGCGGATGGCCTGTTGTCGGTGGCAACCGCGCACAATTACGTGAGCGCGGTAAACCGGGTCATGGAAATTGCCCGCGGCGACCGGGATCTCACTGTTTCGCCCATTCGCGACTGCGGTATTCCTCCGCGCACTGGAATCGCTGTTGAGTGCCTGTTCGTTTCAGCGACCGAGCACGACAACTGGATGACAAATCTCGATGCTCGACTGCGCCTCATGCTTCAGCTCCAACGTGAGTTCGGCCTGCGATTTGAAGAATCCGCGAAAATAGATGCACGTCATGCTGAAAAGGCGCTCGAGACAAATGTTCTTGTGGTGGCCAATGGCACCAAGGGCGGGCGGAAGCGCGGAATTGAAATCCGTACTGACGCACAAAGGAACCTCCTCAAAGAGGTCATATGTTTTCAAGGGTCGGCACGTTCGCTGATTCCCGAGGACATGTCCTATGCGGAATACCGCGATCATTGCTATCGGATCGCCGCTCAGAACGGCATACGTTTTCACCGGCAACGGCATACGTATGCTTGCCGTCGTTACAAGGAATTGGTCGGGGCCGATTGCCCGGTCATCGCAGGCATCGCACACGGGAAGCCTCACATTATCTGGCTGGCCGATGAGTTGAAGATCTCGGAAACCGAAGCTCGGGAACTAGACCATTTCGCTCGGAAACAAATTGCAGAAGAACTTGGGCATAACAGGCTGGAGGTCACGAATGAATACGTTGGCTGAGGACGTTCGCCGCAAGGCACACGCCTATGTCGCGCACGGGGGGAAAACCAACCGGCGCCAGCAAATCGACCGGTTGGTCATCATGGTCAGTTGGATCCAGCACGAATTCCGACTCACCGGATTGGCACAGATTGGCAAGACTCAAGTGATTAAGTTTTGGAAATCCCACCGGGACATGACATCCGCGACGGCATACGCGTATTGGCTGGCGGCAAAGCTGCTTTGGAGCTGGTTGGGCAGGACGGGCGCGCCCCCGAAGCCGCGGAGCTCCGTGACAGAATCGTTGAATCGCTCTTGTGATTAAGCGACGAGCTCATAGAGGAGGTGCTATACCATATATATGCAGATTCTTCTGCTGTCACATTCTTCCGATAATGCGTGTTATCGGAATCCACCGGTTGCAATTTTATCGTCTACGGATTGGCGGTGGTGGTGGCAAAAACAGAGTAGAACAAATTTGCCCTACCCCCCACTGGCGATGTCCTCCAGTAGCCGGTAGAATCGCAGCATGAAAAAGACGAACACTCTGGCCGGACATGCCTCCCACTTTTCAGGGCATGAGACCTTTCCGCTCCGGCAAATGTGGTTAAAGAAGGCGTTTGACCGGGCCGGGTCGGATTGGACGGTCCCAAAATCGACCTTCTCCGATGCCGCAGCGATTTCCGTATTCGGTGTCGGCAAGAACATGGTGGCGGCAATCCGCCATTGGGCTTTGGTCTGCGATGTTCTGCGCGACGATTTGCCCGGCGCCTACTCCGTGTCGCCGACCGCGATTTCGATTTTTACCGACGACGGATTGGATCCCTACTCCGAGAATCCCTCCACCGCTTGGTATGCCCATTGGTGGCTTGCCGGTCGTGGAAACCGCGCCACGACTTGGTATTGGCTCTTCAACCACGTCACGATGCCAACGTTTTCACGAGACGATTTAGAAGCACCGTTGGCCGACTACGCCCTGCGTACTGAGTCCAAACGCAAGCTCTCTACCTCCACGTTATCGCGTGACATTGAGACTTGCCTTCGCAGCTACGCCCCACGGTTGGTAGGCGGCTCGCCCGAGGACTTCGCAGAGCCGATGCTCGGGGAGCTTGGTCTCATCAGTGAGGAGCGCAAGGGGCATTTCGCATTTAGGCGCGGCCCTAAGGCGACGCTGCACGATGCCATGTTCACCTACGCCCTGCTCGATTATTGGGATAGGACGTCTCCTGGCATCAGTTCAATGGCCTTCGAGACGATTGCCTACGGTGAGGGTTCGCCGGGCCGCGTCTTCAAGCTCGATGAAGACTCCGTCGCAGAGCGCCTGTTCGCGCTCGACGAGCTTACCAGAGGCGTCCTCTCATGGACCGACACCGCAGGTCTCAGGCAAGTCCACAGAAAGAAATACGAGGACGAAGGACTGTCATCACTGATGATCAAGAAGGCATATGACTGAGAGCCCAAACCCGATGCTTTCGGACATCGTCCGAATCTCACGCCATTACCAGCGCTCGATTCGAATTGATGTCGACTTAGGACGGTCGGACGCGTTGGAGGGGTACATCTGTCATGGCTCTGCCATGGCCGCTCTCGACAGCATGTCCAAGCAACTGCGCGACAGCAATCAGCGCGCCTTCACATGGACCGGGCCATATGGGGGCGGAAAGTCCTCCTTGGCCGTGGCACTTGCCTGCGCTCTCGGCCCAGACAAAAAACTGCGGGCCAAAGCACGCCAGATTTTGCCATTAGACCGCCTGCCCGCCTTTGAGAAGGCGCTGCCCACCCGTCGCGGGTGGCTGACTATTCCGGTGGTTGGCAAGCGTGCCGGTGTCGTTCAAGAGATACACAAGGCGCTGCTTAAAGGGCTCGGATTGCCATCCGATTCACGCAAAGTTTCAGCCTCTTCCGTCATTGCCGAGCTGTGCGCCGCCGCCGAGGAAAATCACCTCGACGGAACACTGCTAATCATCGATGAGATGGGCAAGTTCCTCGAAGCTTCGGCGTTGGGCTCAGGCGACGATGTCTATTTTTTCCAGGAACTCGCGGAGGCTGCTGCACGTACCAAGGGAAAGGTGGTCGTCGTCGGCATTCTCCATCAGTCTTTTGGACAATACGCCGCCCGGTTAGGAATCGACACTCGCGACGATTGGTCGAAGATTCAGGGCCGCTATTCCGACATTCCGCTAGTCGCGGCAAGCGACGAGGTGGTAGAGCTAATCGGCAGGGCAATCGAGGTCGATGAGAGGCCGCAATGGTCTCGCCAAACGTCCGAGGCAATAGCCTCCTCGATAAGAACCCGCCGCCCTGCCGTCGGCGAGGGTTTCGCCCATGCACTTGACGCCTGCTGGCCATTGCACCCTGCTATGGCTGCTCTCCTGGGGCCCATATCTAAGCGTCAGTTCGGACAGAACGAACGCAGCACCTTCGGCTTTTTATCGTCAGTCGAGCCTTATGGTTTTCGCTCCTATCTGCAATCAACCCCGAAGTTGGATGCGACTTGGTATCGGCCATCCGACTATTGGGATTACCTTCGCGCCAATCTTGAGCCCGCGATTCTCTCTTCTCCCGACGGGCACAGATGGGCTCAGGCGGCCGAGGCGGTGGAGCGCGCAGAGGCCAAGACCGCCGACCCGCTTCATGTCGGACTCATCAAGAACATCGCGGTCATCGATCTGTTCAGAAATGGCTCTGGGCTAGCGGCCGAGCCGGAAGTTCTGCGCGCCATCTCTCCCGGCAAATCGCAGGAGGAAATCGACGCGGCTCTCGAACAGTTGGCCAAATGGCGGGTAATTCTATTCAAGAAGCATACGGGGTCATGGTCGGTGTTCGAAGGAAGCGACTTCGACATTGATGCAGCTGTGGCCCAAGCCCGCGCGACTTTGCCGGAGGTCGATTTCAAGCTGTTGTCGAGCCTGTCCGACCTTTACCCGATCATCGCCAAACGGCATTACCACAAGACGGGAACCTTCCGCTGGATGAACGTCGCCTTGTGCCGCGCGGAAGACGCCAAGCATGCTGCGGAAACGTTCAAGCCTCAAAAGGGTGAGTTCGGATTATTCCTTCTGGCTCTGCCAGGGAGAACGAAAAGCCTCAAAGTAGTCCTGCGCGAGTGCGGCGCCCATTCGAGGATGAAGCCCTGGCCTGTCGTCATAGGGGTTCCTCCCAACCACGCCCGCATCGATGATCTCGGCGCCGAGTTACTTTCGCTCCAATCCGTTCAGTCACGGCATGAACTAGGTGGGGATCCGGTCGCGAGACGTGAGGTGCAAGCCAGGTTATTGGCCGTTCGCGCCAACCTTGAAGAGCAGCTTGCCGCTGCGCTTTCCAATGCGAGTTGGGTGGCCGATGATGTAGAGATGCCTTCCGGCTCACGTCTCTCGCAGTTTGCGTCAAGTTTGGCCGACAAAGTCTACGCGGATGCTCCCGGAATATGGAGCGAACTGGTCAACCGCGACAGCCTATCAAGCAACAGTGTCAAAGCCAGGCGCGACTTGCTATGGCGGATGCTTGCCAACGAGGAGGAAGAGAACCTCGGCATAGTCGGATACCCCGCCGAGCGGGGCCTCTACGCGACGTTGCTGGGAAGCACGGGCCTCCATCGACAGGATTCAAACGCTGTCTGGCGGTTCATGCCGCCTGACGCCAAGAATACTCCCGCGTTTCTGAAACTTTGGCAGGCGACCCGTGATTTGTTCTCGGATTCCGAGGCCAGAATCAGTGTTACAGACATTCACGATTTGTGGTCGGCGCCCCCGCTGGGCATGAAGAAGGGTGTGATCCCAGTGATTCTCACGGCCTTCCTGCTCGCCCACAAGGGGAACGTCGCCGCCTACAAGGACGGAGTGTTTGTCCCGCGCTTTACCGATGCCGACATCGACGAGTATCTCCAGGACGCACGGCGTTTTTCGTTGCGCTGGGTAACCATCGACGAGGAGAAAACGACAATCCTCACAGGCATCTCGAAGATACTCAGCGAGGTCGGCGCCTCCACCGCCGCGAAGGATCCCTTGGAAGCAGCTCGCGGGCTTGTTGCGTTGGTTCTTGGATTGCCCGCGTGGGTTCAGAGAACCGGCTGCCTGAGCCCTGAGGCCCGCTCCGTGCGCGACACGCTGCTCAAGGCAAGCGACCCCCACAAGGTATTGTTCGTTGATTTGGCGGCGATCTTCGGTGGCGCCGACGGCAAGGAATATGTGGAAGCGCTACGCGGCCCGGTTCGGGAGCTCGCCGAAGCCTACGACGTGCTGTTGAAAAGAATCGAGTCGAGCATGCTCGAAGCATTGGATGCCCCCGACGACGACCTGGAACGCTTGCAGGCGCGTGCCGAGGCCGTCGCAGGCGTAACCGGCGATCTGCGCCAAGACGCTTTCTCCGCCAGGCTTGCCAAGCACGACGGCGGCAGGGAGAGCGTTGAGGGAATTTTGAGCCTTGCCGCCAACAAGCCGCCACGCGACTGGAACGACCGCGACATCGATTCCGCCCTGCTTGAAATCGCTCGTTTTGCGCTGCGCTTCCGTCAGTCCGAGGCGTTGGTCTCCGTGAGAGGGCGCAATCCCACGAGCGAGGCCTTTGCCGTCGTCATCGGCGCCGGTCGCCAGACCCAGACGATTTCACGCGAATTTGACATCCCCGACCGCCATCGCGCGAGGGTGGACAGCCTCGCCGACGATCTCGTGGAAATGCTGAACGCGCAAGGGTTGAAAACCGACGTTCTTATGGCTGTTCTGGCAAAGACCGGGCTGCGCCTGGCTCAGGATGAAACTGGGGAGAATCCCGTTGGCTGAGCGGCACGTCCTCGGCATTTCAGGTGGTCGCGACAGTGCGGCGCTAGCGGTGTTCATCCGCCAGACCCGACCCGAGCTCGACGTCGATTATTTCTTCACCGACACCGGCAAGGAACTGCCGGAGGTCTATGAGTTTCTGGGTCGGCTCGAAGGCTTTCTGGGCAAACCCATCGCGCGGTTGAACCCAAGGCGCGGCTTTGATTTCTGGTTGCGGGAATACAATCACTATCTGCCGTCGGCGCAAACCCGCTGGTGCACCCGCCAACTGAAACTCGCCCCATTCGAGCAATGGATTCGACCGATGCTAGCCGCAGGCGACAAGGTCACGACCTATGTCGCCATCCGCGCCGACGAGGAATATCGCGAGGGTTACAGCTCAAAGCACGAAAGGCTGACCGTCAGCCTTCCCTTCCGCGAGTCAGGTATCGACAAGCGCGGCGTGCTGGACATTCTTGACTCATCCGGCGTCGGCCTGCCGAAATACTATGACTGGCGTTCGCGTAGCGGATGCACCTTCTGCTTCTTCCAGCAGAAGATCGAGTGGGTCAGGCTGAGGGAGCGCCACCCGGAAGCCTATGAGGAGGCCAAGGGCTACGAGAAAAACGCCCTTGAGCACGGCTCCCCGTTCACCTGGTCGCAGGGCGAACCCTTGAGCGACCTGGAAAAGCCGGAGCGCATTCGGCAAATCATTGGGGATTACGAAAAACGCAAGCTACGTGAGCTAAAAAAGCGGCCGGCGAATCCGTTGCGTCCGGTCGAGTTTGTTGAGGATATCGATGAGTTGTTTGGCGAGGATGAGGGCGGCGGGGCTTGCGTGGTTTGCCACAAATGACGCATCCCACATAGATACGCGAAGTGAAGCCATAACCGGTCTTACCGCGAATGTGCGTATTCCGGCTGCTCATGATTACTCATTCCAGTAGTCGGTGATCAGAATCCAGTTCATGCTGACCACCTCTACTGTTGGTTATGAACACCGGAACGGCAATATAATCAATATGCGGACGTCGTAGTCACTCAGTCCGCCGCCGTGCGCCCGCAAAACCGTACAATCCACCCCGTCGCGGGTTCACCAAACGGGTGAACCGCAGCATCGTGAATAAGCGGATTCGAGTCATATCGTTAAGCCATCTAAGAAGCGGTCAACTGCGGTTTCTAGGATGATCACTCTGGATATATCCGCCGCTGTGCAGCAATTTCCGCATCGATTCCCCCTTAAGAGCGAGTCGGTGCGATTGATGCCACTATCCGGTCAGGGATAGCATCGGCGATTGTTGGATCCGGGTGGCAGAGGGGTGGGCCCCGTCATCGATGCCTGCGGCATTTGTACACGACGGCTTCGACCGCTGCGGCAATT
This sequence comes from Sulfuricellaceae bacterium, assembly GCA_031426915.1. Lineage (GTDB taxonomy): Bacteria > Pseudomonadota > Gammaproteobacteria > Burkholderiales > Sulfuricellaceae > Sulfurimicrobium. The sequence goes on from JASJPB010000035.1 coordinate 49,021, forward strand.
GCTCGGCACTTGTCCGCGAAATCATCTCGGGCCTCGACGAATTCCAGATTCCCAAGCAGGCGGACGATATTGAGCAGTTTCGATTCCGCATCCCTGACATGCTCCGAAAAGCTCCGCTCATCCGTGGCAATGCGCTGGATCGCCGCAGCTCCACGTAGCGGCACCGCGCTTCGAACGAACACAATCCCGTCGTAGCGCAGCAATGCCTCTTCTTCGGAAAGGTCGACTCGTGCCAGGATCGATCTATATTCATCCACATGGATAAAGGCCGCGCCGTCAAATACACCTCGATCCAACAACACTAGGTTCATCCCTGAATCGCTCGACAGCGCCGCTTCAGCTGCAAGTTGGGCCTGGAGTACTTCGAACTGGAATCCCACATCGTCCGAATGCGGGCACCACCCGTCGGGCGCGGCTTCCTTCAGGCCCCGGGCAGTCTCGGGCACTACAACCAGCTTGAAGTCTAGGTATCGATGAGCGACTTGCAGGAAGCTGCTCTTCCCCCCACCAGGCCCACCGGTCAATACGATGCGCAACGACGATCGCACGGAATCACCCATTTGCGTAGGAAACGATGTAGTAGTGATCCCGGCGATCGACCTGCAGGTCGTCAACCCGATTCCCGATCGCCAGCCGCAGTTCCTGGTCGGTGTAATAGTTCTTCAGAACCGTATGTTCGGCACCATCACGGAGAGCGCGCCGCTCGAAGGCATTCCCATCCCGGTCGACCGACGCGAGCGGCCGTAGAGTCCGATCGGCACGTGCATTGTCGATGAACATGAACTGCGTCCCCATCGGCACTACCGAATGGAGCTTAGAGAAGAATACCGACAGATCTTCGCGCCGAATGTGCGAAAGCAGGAACCCCGCGAGTACGAGATCGAATTGACGTGTGCCGATATCAATGGCGAAGACGTCCTGGACCGCGAACTCCACATGCGGGACGCTCGAGCTTTCTCTCGCCACCTGGATCGCAACCGGGGAGATATCGATCGCGAGAACGGACCTGGCGGTCAGCGCTATGCGCTTCGTCCAGAAACCGACTCCGCATGCGAGTTCCAGTATGCGCTTCCGGCTCGAATCCACGACGACCTTGTCGATGATCGCCCGAAACTCGTCCTGCCGGTGTGGCACCGAATGGGGGCGATCCGGTTGCGATGCGAGCTCCCTTGCCAGATCTCCGTAGTACGAACCGAGCGAAGCCTGCACTTTCGCCCGACGAGTCGACGAGGGCGCCGATTCGGCACTCACGGGGACACCACTTCCCGACGCACGAGGCTCCAGCAGTCCGTGACGATGCACATCGAGGTCACCACTTCTCGAACGGTGCCAACGAGCGCACGGATCTTGAGTTTCTCCCGGCCGCTCACCTCCGGCGTCGCATCGCTTGCCGTCAAGGGGTCGATACTGGTGCAGCAGAGAACTCCAACCCGCTCGCCACGCAGATCGTGTTCCTCGAAAAGTGGAACGGCGTACACCCACTTCAGAGGCGAATTCTCTTCCTCCCCGATTTCATGAAATTTCTCCTCCAGCTTGAGCTCGGGGTCTCCAACCTGTGCGACCGCCCTTGGATCGCCCTTCGTGGGTTTGAACGGAAAGAAGCGATTGGGTTCGAATCGGTTCAGGGCGCCAGCCCTTTCCGCCTTCATCCTCCCGTCACGCACCACCCCACCGACGATGCGACGGCCCGGATTGCTCCCAGACACGCTGTTGCCGACCCAATAGACTTCCAGGTTAACTTTCTTCCCGACGTGGTCGTGGATGATCGTGACGAAGGACTCCAGTACAGAGGTCACCGCGAGCTGAGCCCGCTCCAATCGCGCTGCATTCAGGCTGTCTGCCGGCGCGTTGCGCAGCAGGTTCGCATCGAGCGAGTGAAGGGCAAAAGTCAAGTACGCAGCCGCATTCGCCGAAGCGTACGCTTGAAACAGATCGCTCTTGACGCTGTCTCCGAGATCGGACACGCCCCGAATCACAAACCACTCGGCGGAGCAGGCGTTGCTCGCCACCGCGAATCCTGCAGCCTCCATGTCCGCAGACTTGACCCTGACATGCCGCCTCTCGTTCAAATCCTGCAGGACAACCTCATTCTTCAGGAGAAGATTCGACGACGCAAGATCGTCGTCGCTGACAGCGAAAGTTTTCGGGTTGCAAACACTAGCGCGCAGGATGTCATCCCATGCGTTCCGCGACGTGTTATCTGGCTCTCGGAAAGAATCCGAATCCAAGTGGCCACTCCAACTGGAACTTTGACCGCACATGTAGATGTTGCGCTTTGCAAGAATCCAGGTCTCCTGATCCCGTGTCATATGTTTCGGGAGCGTAAGTCCCAGCCCGTGGATTCCGTACTGCTTGTGAGCCGGGATCTGATCCTGCTTGCCGAGTTCCGTAGCACCGGTGACGACAGCATGCGAATAGTCCACCACCTCGCGCGGTACCACTACGGCCCCTATACGGAGACCGCGGATTTCCCGCCGATCGTCAAATGCGGGACGCGACTTAAGACCCGCGCAGATCCCGGTCAAAACAGACAATCTCGGCAACAACTCGGAATGCACGATCGCCGTGATCGACGCCATCGTCGGATTTCCTGCCAACTTCGCGCTGAACAAAGCGACACGCAGCGTTTGTCCTTTATCGTTCAGGTACGTACCGTAATGGAATGAGGTCCCCGGACGTAGCCAATGCACTTGCTGGTCCGATAGCTCCAGCAACGATATGACCGCTCTTTGCTCCACCTCAAGTATGGTGAAGACCGCCACGTCGACCAGTCCGCACAAGTGGTGTCTCCTTAATGCACGTCCGTCGGACGTTAGACAAAGCTTGCAACTCATTCAGCTCTCCTTGGTCTTTTCTCGATTGCATTCCAGTCGGCGGGCGATCCCCAATCCCGGCGCGATTCGTCCGAATTCTTAAGCCGATAATGGTGGAGCCGCTCGACGAGTGTCCCCTCAGGACCGGAAAACAGTCCGTACAGTTCGTTGTCGAAACCAGCCTCTGTCCGGGATGGAGACGTTCGCGAGCCCAACGCGGCACCCAAAGCCGCGCAGATGCCCGACTGCTTTCGCATTCGGGCATCTGGACTGCCTTCTCCCGCCGGAAGCCAGAAGAGCGTTGCGTCGAACATAGAGTCGCGAGGGCCAATTTTGCCTGCGAGGTTGATCGCCCGAGTCCTCAGATCCTCGATCGCATCGTCGACTTCCGACGACAACAGATTCAATTCTCCGGTCTTGCAAGCCAGTGCGTGCTCGAGAATCGGATAATCGCCAAATGTGTCGTTCCAATACCGCACTCGATCCGCATGCGTGGGGATGAATCGACCGAGACCAATCAGCACGTTGTTCAGGTACGTCAGGCACGTCTTCGCGCGCAAGTACGAGGCGTTTTCGAATGTCGATGCGCTCCTGAACCGCAGCTCCGTCCATAATGACTCGCCAAGTAGACACAGGTATTCGCTCAGGTCCACCGGTTCGAAGATCGGGCGAGGAAGGGATTCTTTGGGCAAAGAGCCCTGGCGTAGTTCGATCGCAAAGTCCGTGTGGTAACCCTGGAGCGTCAGATACCGCGCGAATCCCTCCAGCTCATCCGGCGCGCGACAACGTACGCCCAAATGCATCTCGAAGCGCGGCCCCACCTCCGCGCGCACCTGATGGGCGATCTCGAAACAGCGCCGCAACGTAGCGCCGCTCGGCGCCACGATGAGGACATCGACGTCGCTGGACGAGGAGCCGGCGGAGAACTCGTGCGTCGTTCTGCTACCGATGATGTAAGCGCGTCGCCCCCCGGCCTCCGCAACGACCTTCTTCAGGCAATCCATTTCTTCGCTGAGGCCGGGCAACATCAGAGCCTCGCGTATGTCAACGGACACACGAAGTCGTCCACCGGTACCACCGGATAAGTGGGCAAAGCTGGACATCGGCCCAGTCGGGCGTGTCCGTCGCCGAAGTTCGTCTCGATCGATGCCGTGCTACTTCCCATGAACAGGCAGCAGGGGAGAACGCTGCCGTCCGCGTCGACCGCCAAACTGTCGGGCGAGCCGGAAACGCAACCCACGTAATCTGGAACGAGGAAACCGGAACTCTGGAACTGCCGCACCTGTCCGGAACGCATACTCACGCCGATGCGGACCGACGGGTTACTACTCCTGAAATTCGTGATCGCAGCGAGCGTCGGCGCTAGATCCGCTCCGAAACCTCGATCGGCGAGTGCCCTGCCTTGTTCCATGACCTGGAGGAATTTCACGTCATCGATGCCGGCATCCGCGAGATATTCGAGAAGCGACAAGTCGGGTTCGCCTGCAGAGGAATGCAAGCAGCAGTACATACCTACCTTAACCTTCATGTCCCGGAGCGCCCTGATCGCGCGCTTTAATCCCAGGGCCGGTGGTGTGCGCTGAGCGACTCTTTCGTACTGGGCGAAGCTGGCACCGTACAGACTGATCCATGCCCCGCTCAGGCCCGCGCGCGCGAGCCCTTCCGCATGCCGTTCGAGAAGCATCCCATTGGTGACCAACGACATCTCGAGACTCAAATGCACCCCGATCCCGACCAAGTCTGCCAATTGCGGGTGCAGGAGCGGTTCGCCACCTGTGAGCCGGACCCTTCGCAGACCACTGTCGACGAGCAAGGAGAGACGTACTTTGTATTGCTCCAGATTGATCGGGCGAAGCGGCGAACTGCCGGAATGCGGCGCGGACTGGGAACAATGCAGGCACGCTAAGTTGCACTCGCGGATGACTTGAAAGAGGGCGCTTCGCCGCTCAGCGACAAGGCTATACATATGTCGCCTCGAAATTTGCCGCATTGGACCCGAGCGCGAACTCGCTGACCCTGTCGAGCGCGTCCACCCCCTCTTTTGCGAGATTGCCCAGTACTAAATCCCCGAACGTCTCGCCTTCATTCGGTATCGCGATGGTCGCATCAGGATAGATGAAAAGGTAGGCGCGCCGACGACTCGCCGTTGACGAGAACACCGTATTGAGCCGTTGCACCACGCCAGTGGATCTCACCGATGTTTCGACCTCGGCGAATTGCTCGTCTGAGATATCGTAAACGCTCTTGCCGCCGGCGAATTTCCGTCTCGGCGTATATTGGTAGATCTTCCACGTATCGAACACACCGACAGGGCACACGGAGAGCTCGTCCGCCAAGCGGGTTATCTCGTGTCGATTGAGTCGATTCGCCACGGTTCCGAGTTTGATCCGTAGCGACGGAGACAACCGTTTGAGGGCAATGACGGTGTCAACAGCCTGTTCCAGCCCCCAATCGTCACCCCTTAATTCTAGAAGCAACTTTGATGAACGGGCGTCCACGGGCAGGGCGATCCAGTCACAAGCCTCCGCCACAGTTTCCAACCGAGCCCGATGCCGACCATGAGTCGAAAGAACGGTCGCCAGCCCGTTCCGTCTCGCATGGGAAAGCAGTTCGTACAGGCCAGGGTACAAGGTCGGCTCTCCACCCGATACGACGATTCCATGGGCGCCTCGTCGCGCGATTCCATCGATGACATCTCTCCAGAAGGCAGGCGGGAGGTCGGGCAAACGTCTATCATCCACAGGCCCGAAGCAAAATCCGCATGCGAGGTTGCATCGTGCGGAGAACTCAACATCCACGTATAAGGGGAAGTGGTTCATGTGCTCGCCTTCGTCGCTAGGTCCGGAGCACTCGGAAAGAGCCGGAAAGGATGGAATCCGTGGCTTACGAGGGAGGTCTTGAGCCTTCTCAGAGCCTCCAAGTATCGTCGTTCTGGCGACTGACGTATCCGCCGCAGCACTTCGTTCATCGACTGGTACCTGCACGCCAGGCTCGTGCATCCCGAGACCGTGAACTGTCCCGCTCGCGGCAGCGGGAGGGCCTGCAAGTGGCAGCACGGGCCGCGCTGTCCATTGGAACGTAGTACCTGCGCCTCGACGGGCACGTAGCACACGTCGCCCGGTTCTGCGGCTCTGTATCGGTGAATCCACCACTCGAACTGACTGGGACAGCCGAAGGCATCGACCTGTTCCGCGAGCCATCGCATGTGCCGGTCCGCCTGCAACAGGTGGCTCGTGTGTAGGTGCTTGAGCTGTACGAAGTCGACCCCGAGGCTGCTAGCGAGTTTCTCGATGTCGCGCAACGCTCCATCGTTCGCGTTGATTCCCGATTGCGAATCGACGACGAAGCTGATTCCGACTGCGGGAGTCACCGACGGACCGCGAATGTCCAGCAGCAGTTTCATGGCACCAAGGATTTCGTCGAATTCCGCCGAAGAGGTCCGATGGCGCGAGGCGTGTTCCTGCGCGGTGCAGGCGTCCAACGATACTCGTACGAATGCCGTTTGTTGCAGCCAGTCGCAATTCGCCTCAACGAATCGGCGCAATAGAGTCCCGTTCGTGATAATCGCCGGCGCAACCCCGTGTCGAATCAACCACCGGCAGACCGTTTGGTTCTCGAATTGCTCCTCGCGAACACTCAATGGCCGGTAGATTAGCGGCTCGCCTCCTCCCGAAAATAGCGTCGCTAGCCCGCCTCGTAGCGCGAACTCCCGAAGCTGGGCTGCGAAACTAGGATCGGCGGATATCTCCGAGGATAGGCGCGCCGCAGTAAAACACCAAGTGCATCCGTGATTGCAGGCTGCGATCGGAAGGACTTCGAGGAAGGCCGGCCCCGTGCGGTCGGGGCTCAGCGCATCGGCAAGCAATGCGTTCTCGGGAACGATCTGAGAGCGGGTCACACGCACGGACCTGGAGCACAAGCCGCGGATCTCCTCCAGCTCGTACCGAACCAAGGGATCGGTCGATGCGGATCTAGCGGTAGCTTCCAAGAACCGATGCAACGCGGGATTTTCGCGGCTGACCGCGATAGTACTTTCAGCCATCAAGAAAGCGCCTATGAGACCACGCGTTCTTTGCTCCGGAATAGCCCCCCCCTCCAAAAACATGGAGACGGCAGCGTGGGAGAACCGGCCCGTCAATAGTCGTGGTATTTTCCATTCCTTCCGAGACATTCCTGTGTGGAGTGTTCATCGATGTGGGGAGCTTATCCCGGCTTGTCACGGCTCGATTCAAGCGATCATGCCAATGTTTTAAGCGCAACAAGGAATTCAGTCAACTCGGCATACTTGTCAGCGCTGCTAATCGGGATGACATGAACGTTGAAATCTTTGAACCAACGCTCCCTTTCAACTTCTGTTATGTCCTCCTTGGCCATAAGAGCAAAGTGACTTGGCCCAGCGCTGGGGGTGAACGCATCAGAGATGTAACTCAACAGAAGCGTTAGCTCCGGATCCGTCATTGAAGCTCCGACGAACACGATGGTGAACATCGTAAACATTGAGGACAACAGGCTTTGATAGCCACGCTGACGGAAGAGAAGCTCACGATAGTCAACGTCGGTCAGAATGATCCCGTTTGTGACCTTCGTGGCATCGCCATGGGCTTTGAGAATAAAAAACTCGCGCTTAGATAAGCGGCGTTGGATTTCACCGATTTCCTTGAATGTGCATACAGAGACATCCGGGTCTCTCACCCGGTATGCCCGTTCAATTATCGTGTCGTAATTGGTCGTCAATACGAACTGAAGCTTTTCGAGTGCAACCAAGGCTTCGTGAAGTCCAGTCGGAATTGGTCGCGGCGTGACAAATGTGCTTTCGACAAATTCATCGAAATATACTTTGAGGTCATCCTTGAGTCCGGAGGCGACCGTCAAGTATTTTTCAGGCTTGCCGGCAAGCAGCCGGTATTGAGCCGCTTTGTCCGCTGAGATAACCAGGTGACCTTCGGCGGCGCTGATCATGTTATCCAGCAGCTTCCCCCAAAGGGGAAGACCTGCTCCAGCGGATGCTCCAGCGCCGACAAGGACGGCGCAGCGATTGGCCAAATAAGCTTCTTTTAACTTCTCGGGAATCCGAGCTGGATTGAAAGCCATACGAAAATTCTCCGATTCGGTTAGCTACAAAATGCCCGGATGGCAGTGTTGCGTATCTTGAGGTTTGCGTGAGTACCGCCTTGCGCTCGAAACGCCACAATGTAGGAATAAAGGTGTCGATTGAGTCTCATTTGCCTGGGTGGTTTCTCGTCCGCGTTGATGAGGTCTTCCGGGCGGCTGTTATATTCTCGGCGCAGTCGCTCAAAGGCCGCGAAATTCTCAGCTAACTCGTCTGCATCGACAACTTCCCCATCGGCTTGGCGCTGCATGATTAGCCAGCACAGATCCACAAAAATCCATTTCTGTGTGATCCGGTGATTGAGCAGGCCATTGACCTCCGAGAGCACGTTAAGAGCGTCTCCCACGGAAGCGGCGATTGCCAACAACTCGTCGGCCCTGTCAGGTACGAACTCCCCAACCAAGCGCTTCAAATCTGGTGCCTTGATGTCCTTAGTGCCTTGGTAGGCGGCAACAGCGAAAGCATGCGTCAAAAAATCTTGCCGCTTATAACGAACATTTGGAATGCGGCTATCCAGAAAAAATTGGTGTGTCGTTGCTATGGTGTCGATAACATGCCTCATCGGCACCAACATCGCATTTCTCAACTCTGCTGGATTAAGCGAAACTCCCATCTGTAGCCGAGAAAACAGGTTGGTAATTTCATCGTTCGTAGCTCCGGTAATTTCAGCCACGCTGACCTCAAATGCTTCGAACCTGTCGCGGAGCGTTTTATTGAGGCCATCGAATTTCTTGCCCATCACCGTAAATCCATTGATGGGCGGCAGCGGTTCAGGGTAGTTCAGCGGGAAGACTCCGGCCTTAAACTCCCATATGGCTCTAAGCCGTTGCTGCCCATCCACAGCGTCATGAGTATGGGCATTGCCAGAGAGTAGTCGGCGCAGATAAACCTTTGGGATGTCCATTCCGCGAAGAATTGAATCGATCAATAAAACCTGTCTGGGAAGCTGCCAAGCCGGCCCTCGTTGCCAAGAAGGATTCAGATTTATTTTGGACTTATTTTTCACAAGCTTTTCAATCGACCAAGTATCTTGCCTAACCTGCATGAACCGCTCCTTTGCTCGTTAAATTACTGCTGGTTACCGCAAGTTGCATCACTCGTTCATAATCGTTTTGAGATAGTCCAAGGCAGCGTCAAGATCATTGAAAGTGGCATCGGACACTTGCCTCACCATCTCAAAATATTTGCTGACAGTTGGATCGGTGATCTGATCGACCAAGACAATGGTCTTGGCCAATGCCTTGGCAAACCCGACTTCAAGTGCTAATGAATATCCGCCAGGGTTAGATGGTTCCATGTTGGCAAGGACGATGTCGCAACTGCCAACTGCGGCCAAGTCCCATTCAGTGTATTCCTTTGGGTCTTGGATGTTATGGGCACTGGGATCGAGAAATTCATAGCCAGCAAGCGTGCTCTTGGTTTGCAACTGCCAGCCAGACCTAAATCCGCCGGCCAAGTAGATTGCCTTCCTGGTTTTTTGGGTTTGCACTGATGTCCTGCCTTAAAGCCATTTCAGAGAGTGCTACCGGAAACGGCGTTGACATTGCACGAGCATAAAACGCTTCTCCTCGCTTGAAGAATGAAATCGCCGCAAGTAGCAACAGTAATCCCTGCACATAAACCGGCCACACAAAAGTGTACGGAAATAATGCGTCTTTGGCAAAAATAATGCATCCGATATAGTCAATTAGCATCACCAGCAAAGCAGTTCCGACGCCATTGCACAGCAAAGATATGAACATAAATCTTCTGCCAAGCGATGACGCCTCGCTAGAAATGGACAGCGCTAAGTTTCTCAAATCGTGAAAGTCCCAAGGAAAACCTGGTTGACCAGAGGTCTGACTTAATGAACCCTGTTTGATCTTGTCTGTAACAATTTCCTGAAAACAGAGATAGGACTGTTTATTAACCAGAGAGGCAACCACATCCTTCTTTGTGAGGCGCAGTGTTGGCAAGAACTTTTCCACTGCAAGCGAGTATATGGCTAATACGCCATGCCCGGCGGCGAACAACACAGCAAGCAACAATGCGACTATAAACCCATCGTCCTTAGGAATACTTTCTCTTAGATTGTGTATCGGCCCAATGTGCATGACAGCTAACCCAACCGCCAACACAATGCCAGGAATAAGCGTTCCTATAAGATCGTTGAAGAAACGAGAGATCGTTTCAATCGCATCATCGACTTTCATCGTCATGTCCTTAAGGTGTCAAGACTCATCCTGAATAATTGCATCAACAGCCAAGGCGATGTCGTCGTCGCAGAGGAACGGTGCCTGCGCAAACACCAGCCCCTGCTCACCATTGAGCTTGGCTGCCAAGTGCCCTTTGCCCAGCAACAGTTCTGCTCCCGGACGATCTAGCGCGATCTTCGAAGTGGCTTCGCTTGCAACCTTGAGAATCAGCCGGTTGCCAAGGTTCTCCCGCAGTTGCATCGGCATCACGTCCTTGTCCGGGCGCTGGGCCGCGAAAATCAGGTGGATACCGGCGGCTCGCGCCTTGACGCCCAGCCTCTGGACAGCCGAACTGACGGCGCTCTTGTAGGCGTCGTCGAACATCCAGTCCGCGAATTCATCGTGGATCAGGAACACCATCGGAAGCCGGTTTTCGGGGGCTGATTTCGCGTTGTAAGTCGGCAAGTCGCGAGCCCGCGCCTCAGAGAATATCCGATACCTGTTCTCCATTTCCTCGACCAGGCTTGCCAGTATCTCGGCCGAGCGTTCCTTGGTCGTCACAATCTTCTCGCGCATGTGCGGAAGGTCTTCTAAAGCCGAGTAGTCGACACCCATCTTGGGATCGATGAGTACCATCTGGGCGAGTTCTTTGGGATTGGTGGCGGCGATGTCGAGCATCATGGCCTGGATGAGAACCGACTTGCCGCTGCCGGTGGTTCCGGCGACTAGCGAATGCGGGTCGTGCGCGGCTAATCCGCCGAACTCGCCGCCGAGGTTGAGATAGAGCAACGCGCCGTTGATTTCCTGCACGCCAAGCAAAATGGAGGTGTTGATGCCGGCGGCGTTTCTGTTCAGGGTACGCCTTGCCCACAAATCCCAAAGCGAGACCGACTGCCGCTTGGCGCCGGCAATGGTGACGACGATTTCTCCCGGTTTCGGCTGGACGGTGACTAGGTTGATGGCATGCGTGGTCAAGAGCTGCATGCGTTTGGCCTCGACATCCTCGACGCGCAGGCGATCCGAGCCTGCGAGTCTGACCAGGCATCCATTTGGCGTGAGCCGGGTCGCAAGCACCGCCGCTTGAAGACCGTATCCGTTGAGGGCGGTTTTGAGCTTGCGCGTTGTCTCCTGCGCCCACTCTTCGCGCTCGTCAGTGGCGGCCGACAGTCCTGCTGTCTTCATCGTGACAAGGGCATTGAGGCTTACGCCGGATGCGGTTGCCACCGGCTGTGCAGGCGCACTGATTGGCGCTTCCGGCTCGGTGGCAAGCGCATCTGAAGTCGGGGTATCAGGCGTCATCACTTCCGCCGGCGCGACTTCTGCGGCAGGCTCGGGGCTAGCAGCAAGAAGCTCGATCATCGCGCCCCAGGCGACACGCGGCGCAGGAAGTTGGGGCGTGGCGGAAAGCCAAGGCTGCACGGGGCCGAGCTTCGAACGGATTGTCGTTGGATCTTCGTTGCGGGCGTAGGACTCGACCAGAAGCCTGAGTTCGGGGCGCTCGAAAACCTCCTGCCAGGCTTGGATATCGTCGCTGTCGTCGACCAGGTGCTGCGCGGAGGCCGAAGGCCCAGCCGGGTCTGCGGAATGGATAAAGACGTGCGAATAGCCGCGCAAGGAGATTCCGGCTTCCCCGTCGCGCAGCTTCGCCCGCGCCCGTTCCAGGAGGCCAGAGCAACCGGTTGGAATGTCGGCATCGATAAGCAGGTCGGCAAGCCGCGAAAGCCAAACGTCGCGGTCGAGCCGGCCAGGATCGCCGAACAGGGCTGCCCGGAAAGTCGAGAGCGTTGCCATCAACTGCGCCTTCGAGGAACGCCGGGCCTCCGCTGCGCCGTTGGAGGCGACATATTTTGACTCGATGACGGCCACATGAAGGATCGGCCCCTCCTCGCCTTCCTCGACGCAAAGGCCCAGGATGTCCGCAATGCGGCTTTCCTTTTGCGCGAGCCAGTCAGCGTAGTCGTCCAGCAGGAAGAAGACGCTGAAAGCCGCCCGTTTTCCAGCGCCTGATATGACCTTGAATTCTTCTTCGAGGAGATGGCGGCTCATGACCAGCCCTATCATCTCCCCGGCCGAGACTCCGCGCTTTGCGGCCCGGAGAACGATGTCGCCGGACACCGACAGGGCGTCTTTCTTCATCCGGTCGGCCAAAGCGGTGATTTCATCCCCGGAAAATGGGAGGCCCAGCTCGCCCAGTCTGCGTCGGGTTAGAACCCCAAGCAGCCGAAGCTCGGACGTGGAGCTGACGATGGTGTTGCGGCCGTTGGTAGAGGCCCTGCGGTAACGGACCACCGTGACGCCGTTTGCCTGAAGCTGGCGCTTGTCCAAAAGCTCGTCGTAGGTAGCGACCCATTCCGCGAGCGCGTGGGCGTCGTCGAGGGTGGCCTTCAATCTCTCGTTTTGCAGCGAGATGCGCCGCGCCGGCAACAGTTGCGTTTCGGCGGTGGCGTCGGTCTGCCGCACCACCGACGCGACAGCCCTGACATACGCCCAGCCCGATGCGGTTTGGCGTGGGCAGGTCAGGAAGGTCGTCGATTTGAGCTCATTCTCGCCTGACACGCTACGGTATGACCAACGCGACGGGGCATGTTCCAGGGTGGGTCGCTCGTTGGTCCAGTCGACGGGGATCCATTCCACCGCTGCGGTTCTCGAAACAACATCGTGGAGGAAGGCGACATCGAAGGCCCGGAATCCGTCGTTGGTACGGGGAGGTGTCGAAGATGGCGGTGCCACCGAGATGCGCAGCTTCGACATGAAGTTCTGGCTCGTTTCGCTCACTACCGGCAAGTCCGGGTCATCGCCGGTTTTGGTTACCAACTCTGCATAAACGCGCCGCAACTTTGCGGGGTCGCGGTGGCGCACGGAGACATTGCACTGGAAATCAGTCCCGGTCTGCATGCCCGACAGCTCGCGCACGACCGCCAGCGGCAGCTCAGCGGCGTCGGCGTTGTAGAGAAGCACGCTCAGATTCGACGCTTCGTGGGGCTGCAATCCAACATAGCGCTCCAGCAACTCGCGCGCTTGCTTTGCAGCGGCGGCCGGTTCGACATCGGTGAGAGAATCGTCGGCACCGCGCACTGGCCGTTCAAGCAGGCTGTATCCGTTGACGGTGCTGCTCTCGCAGACGAGGATCGGCGTTCCGCCTTTATTGGCCGCCGCAATCTCCGGGTAGAACGGATGGGAGAGCTCCTCCGAAAACTCGCGGAAGAAGATTCCCCTGTCGCCGAAGAGCACGTTCTTGCCATTGAGGATGTGGGTCACAAGGCCCGCAACACGGCGTGTTTTCACCGCGAGAGCCTTCATGCGCTCGGGATGCCAGGGCGGGATAATCACCGATGGTTGTTCGCCCGAGACCTTTACCGTTCCGATGGACAGCACCTCGGCGACAAGCTCGGCGCGGCATATGTCGCCACGCGCATGGATGGCCAGCGCGCGAAGCAGCGCGGCGAAAGAGTCAGCCTGCCGCAGCACTGCCTCGCCATGTAGCCCGGTTTTTATGAAGTCTTCCAAGGCAAGGATGTAGTCTTCCTCGAAGGTTTCCCATGAGGTTCGAAGCTCGGCACGCTGCTCCTCGGAAATGCGTCCTTTGGCGGCGAGGTCGTCAATCCTGCGCTTGATGTCGGCCCGCATGCTTTTCAGTTGCTTTGGCTGCGGAACCAGTGAACCGGCGTCGTGCGAATAGGTGGCTTCCAAAGTGGCGGTATCCAGCAGAGACACGCTCTGTACCCCGCCCTTCTTGCTGACAAGCCGTCTTGGAACCTCCGTGCAGCCTACGGAACCCTTCTCCTGGAGTCGCCGCATGTCGTCGATCAGCGAGAGTCCTATGGAGTCGGGACGATATAGCCACAACAACTGCGTCTTCTTTAGGATGGTCTCGCCTGCGCCTTTCTTTTCGACAAGGGCAACTTCGAACTTTATCTGGACGGAATTTTTTGCGAGCGAGATGCATGGCTTGAACTTGGCCTTGCGGATTTCCTTCTCGTGGGCCAAAAAAGCGGGGTGGTCGAAAAGTGGGTCGGGCATGTTTCCCGCACCCATCCGTTCGACGCGCCATTCGACCCGTCCGTTCATGAGCTCTTTGAGGCCGCGATACATCGCTGAGAAGAATGCCCCGACGTCCTGGTTGTGGCGTTCTCTCCAGACGGTGCGGCCTTTGGTGACGGTGAAACGCAACACGCGCTCGCCCTGCGGCTCCGCTGCCCCGACCACAAGGTGGTGCGCAACGCTGGCGAAGCCGTCGAGAAAGTCATTACATTCGATGGGCTTGCCGAAAATCACCTTTTCCCAGCGCGTGTGCAGCTTCGTGTCTTTCTCTATGTAGCGGCGGTGGAGTTCGAAGAACGCCTCGTCGTCATCGTTCCAGTCCGAGCGCTTTTCCCGGGCGCGCAATCCTTCAAGGTGTTTGCGCCATTCGGTGTCGAGCACATCCGGGTCGTCGCAGTCGTGGTCGAAAAAATAGATGGTCGCGTCGGCCAGGCCCTGCTGGCGCTCACGGGGCTTGTCAAAAATGAGGTGGACGCTGTCCTTTTCCCACTCAAGGGCCGCGACCTCAGCAGAGGTCAGCTCGTCGCCGGGCTGCGCGTTGATGAACGCGAGTAGGGTTTCCCTGGCGTGATCCGGTATGGCGTCGGCGTTCTCGTCGAGGCGCTGGCGCAATTCCTCCGGGTCAAGTGGCTGGCCGTTGGGACGCATCTTGGCGAGAAGCGGCAAGCGGTTCGTGAAGAGCTTCTCGAATACCTTGCGCCATGGGGCGACGGTCGCTCCATAGGTCTTGGAACTTGAGAAAAGCGACGTGTCGCGGGGCAACCCGACATGGGGCAAAGCCCAGCCGATGGCGTCGCGAATCGGATGTCCATGGGCCGTGGTGGCCTCCCCGGCCAAAGCGCAAAACTCTCCGAGCTGGTTTAGCGACAGCTCCGAGGCACCCATCAGGCCCCGGAGGGCTGCGCGGAAAACAGCCCGATCTTCGGGCGTCGGGGCGATGCCGGCAACATGGCAGGTCGCCTCCACCCAGGATTCCTCGTGCGATCTGAATTCCTTGGCGCCCAAGGCGGTCACGTGCCCCAACGTGTCTGCCAGATTGTGCTCGTTACCGTTGGCGGTAAGCAAAGCTTCCTTGCAGGTGCCGGAGTTGCGAACCTCCCCAGCGTTCATTTGCGTGAGGGCCTCTGGCGGAAGGCCTTCGTCCTTGACCAAAGGCTCTGGAATCTTCAAATCCACCCGTGCGGCAAGGTTCGGGTTGGCGAGTATCTCGCGGACTATCGATGCTATCTGGGCGGATGCGAGCTTGTCGAGGCGAAACAGGGCTGCGGAGTCAGACGGCGAGCCATCGCTTTGCCGTGAATCGGCGAGGCGGTGCTGGAGGATGTCGGCGCCGACCCGACCGATGATTCTATCTGTCAGCATCACACCTCTCCCTTGGAGACGAACGGATTTTCGACAAAGGAGCACGAATCCGAGAGCATTCTGACCAAGCCAAGCCCGACAAGGCGGGTTTCGAGGTTTCCACGGTTGTCGCTGAGGGCATCCTGGTCTACTGTCTTGGTGCGCACCAAGTGCGCGCCTTCGGCATCGCCGATGACAAGACCGTAGCGGGCGCGCACCTCATGGAGAAACTCGTCGAACTGCATGCGGTCTTCGACGATGGATACAACCAATGTCTTCAACAAGCGGTCGTTCGGCGCGTATCGGTTGCGCCGTGACAGGCGCCGGGAGCTCAGGCCTATCGAGCGCGACCAGGCTGCATGGATTTTCCCGAAATGGCCTTCGTGGCGGGTTTCCGCCTTGTCCGCAAGCATCCGAACAAGTTCGTCCCCAGTCATTTTCTCGTAGTCGTTTTCATCGTCGGGATCCGCAGGAGGCCACTGGAACCAAGCTCTCATTAGCCCGATGCGCTCGCCGTCAGGATCGTCGGTCTCAGCGGCTTTTGCCCATTCGTCGCAAAGCCGGATTTGCTCGACCGCAGCGCGCACGGCGCGAAGCGATAATGATTGGTTGGCCTGGTAGGAGTCGCCTGAGAGCGCCCTGACTTTGGTGCGCTCGCGGGAGACGATTTCGCATACGAGTTCCACTGGCTCGGTATCGCCGACTTGCATCTTCGCACGCTCCAGGAAATACAGTAGCATATTGAGGCCGGCGCTGGTGATCAGATGTTCCAGGGCATCATATATGGGCATATCCCGCGAGAGGATCGCAAGCCAGTCGTCGCAGAGCCTGTCAAAGCGGGGGTTGGATGCCTGGGGGAGATATCCGGTATCCTTCTTTTCCTTGGAAAATTGCGGCTTTCCCTGCAAAGTCCTGGCAAGGCGGTTCATCGGGGCCGACGCGTTGAATAGCCGTTCGATGAGTTTTTTTCCAAGCTCCGCTCCGCGCGCCGCCCGGCAAAGCATCAGATACAAGAGCTCTCCGGTACGTCCGAAAAACAGCCTGTCGTTAGAGGGCTTTCCTCCAACGACCCGCACGTCCTCGTATAAAGCGTCCGGCCCAAAGGGGAATACGAACTTTGAACTCCAGCGCTTATTGCTGCGCGCCTCGAAGGCCGACGAACGCAGCAGTTCAATGGCCTTGGCGAAGTCGTCGAAGGAGAGAAACGCACGGCGCAGGTATTCCATGTCGGCGTCGTCGATCTCGGTGGCGTCCACGGCGAAATGGGTATTCCATTCCTTCCATTTGTCCTCGTCGGGCAAAGGCTTCTCGCGTATCGACTCCACATAAGGGTTGTTGAACAACAGCCCCCGCAGCTTCATCTGTTGTTGCGGCCGATAGGTCACTTGCTCGTTGGGCGCCGCCATCAGCGGTTTGTCGGTGTTGGCGCCGAGCACCCCCAGAAATTCCAGAACCGTGAGATGTGGAAGCTGCGCGTCGTGGAGGCGATGGCCCCAGATGTGCTCGTCAACAGCGAAGTCGACGTCGTCAATCTTTGGTCTCATGAGCCGGCCCTCACCGTGACTGGCCGCGAGAATCCGTGGCCGTTTTGTTCTATCTCGATGAAGTTGAGTGTCAGGGCTCCCTTGTCCTCGCTGGGCTCATCGTCGTCATACGAGAGTCGCGCAATGCGCAGCAGTTCGGCCTTGCGAAGCAGCTTTGCCTTGAACGCAAGCATGTCCTCCAGGCATTCGTTCGAAAAGCTTCCTGGCAGTGCGCCTTCGGCGACACGGCAGAGAAACTCAAAACGCACCGGAGAAAGATTGAATGTCGTCGAGCCTCCGTCCTCCTGCACAAGCGAGACATCCAATGCCGGTCTTTCGGTCAGGGCGTCGATTTTGATGGCCAGGCCGATTCCCCCGATGCGACGCGCGGGAGCCTCGGTGTCGCAGAGAACACTTATCCTTGATTGGGTGAAGCCGCCCGAGCTCGCGACGAAAATTCTGTCGGTGTTCTCGATTAGAAGTCCGGTCATAACGCGGTTGAGCCCTCGTACCATGCGCGCCCGAACTGTCTCGTCGACCGGCCTGCGCTCGGCGAGTGCTGCGGACATGTTCAGGTAATCGCCGGCGAAACGGAAAGCCGTCATATTCCAGAACGGATAGTCGCGCTCATCGTCTGGTAAGGTGAAAAAAAGTCTGCGCCTCTGGGTCTCAAGGCGCGCGAGGAAATCCGCTGCACCGCCGTCGATCCGGGCTGCCTCTTCGCCTTCAAGATAGCGCAACTGCGCTGCCAGATAGGATGGGGTGGCACCGTATGCGGAATCTGCTTTAACAAGCCTGTTGAACGCGTCCAAAAGGTTGCCGTCGTCGGCGCCGTATACGAGCAGGCCGTCGGCCCCGTTGGAAGTTTCCTCGCCGATGCCGAAAGTGGCAAGAGCCCGGAACACCTGATGGTCGTTTGCGCGCTTGCGCGGCAAGTTGGCCCCAAAAACATTGTCGTAGATGGAACCGTTTTCAGTCTTTCCGGCTTCCTGAATCTTGGCCACATCGGCGCAGGACAAAAGGCCCTCCCGTGCGTCCTTATGGCCAAGGATCATATTCGCCGTCAGTGCGAGCAAGTCACGCACGGGAAGATGCCAGCCGTTGAGCCTTGCAACCTCAACGAGATCACCAAGGCGTGTCGCGAAGCGCCCCCCATCTTTTGCCCCAAGCAGTCGTTCCCTGTTCTCGTATATAGGGCACAGGCGCTCCGGCGAACGCAGAGAGCATTTGGCGCAGTTTTCCCATTCCTTGTGTCCGGCGACTGCGGAGAGTACCTCATCGAGCGAATGCCTGCGTGCGGTTCGGCTCAAATCGAATATGGCAAGCCGCTCTGGCGCTTTGCCGGCAAGCAGGAAGGCGTCCTGTAAAGGTTTTCTGAGAGGATGTACCCGCCCCTGCCGTAATCCGAGGTTCCGAAGGCGCTCTAAGATTTGGCCATGGTTGGCCGCCACAATCAGGAACTGTTTGTTTTCCTCGCCAAGTACCGAGCGTTCTAATAATTCCAGAATTTCGTCGCTTTTACGCTCGTCGCTGACTGCGCTGAGGTCTTTTACAAACACGGCGGTGCGCCCGTCGGCTAGGGCCAGTGTTTTCACGGGAGTGGATACTAGCCATTCACAGGGGTTGCCGCCAAGAGCGCCCCACAGGCTGCGGCAGTGGTAGGTCTTTCCATCCCCGGCGGTTCCCGCAATGAGAAGCGAGCCGTGTGCACCCGATTCCACCCTTAGCCGCATTTCTTCGAGCTGCGGGCTGTCGAGGATTATCGGTTGAACCTTTGCTCGGCCAATGGCTCCGGCTACATATTCGTCAAAAAGCGTGAGGTCGTTTGGCGTGGGGCCGTATGAGCGCAGAAAACGGACCCAGGCTCCAGCAGGCGCGGCACCAGCATCTTGGCTGGAAGGAGTAGCATTCATCGGCAACATCCAATTCTTTCTATGAAGGAGGAAGCCACCCCCGACTTGTTGGACAATCCTTTTGTCATCACGCCGTCAAGCCAGGAAGGGCTGAGGATTATCACCCGCGATGGATACCATGTTTGCCGGCTATTTGCATTTCAGGTCCTATTTACGGTGATCCTTTGAAGATTGGCGCTAAATAGGAGGCAGATTTCCAAATCCAATTCGCGGAATATGCTATCACGATCCCCATTGAAATCCGCATCTCTCACGGATTGGAATTGAATCCTTGGTGGCCTATGCGCTTTATCTACCGAAAATACACAGTCGCGTTGAGGGAAAGTTGCCGTTCGGGATGATTCCCGCACCTATGGCCGGTGAAGGCTCCATACCGGCCGTTGGTCATCTGGATGCCACCGTCCGCAAAGGCCGTTTATGTAGACCGCTTGATTACGTGGCCTATCGGGGGTGGCATCGATGCCCGCGCTGATGTCATCGGCAAACGATGGATCAGCAACTCGTGTTGCCGCGCTTTTGAGTGCCCGGGTGGAGTTGGAAATGCCGCAACGCGCACAAAACTCGCACATACCGCCACGACCCGTGCCAATGCAGGCGTTCAGCGACGCCTAGTCGAAATGTTACCTTTTTGTGCCCTTTGCAAAAATACAAGACGGCCGCGTGACTGTAACGTGCTGCTAGCAGCCAGATGACAGCTGCACAAAGCAAGGAGAACGGAATGGCAAGATTGAGAACTGTGGCGGACGATGTTTGGGACGATCCGGACCTGTGCGATTTGACGTTGACGCTGTAGAAAAACCCTTTTTCGAGTAATTATCAGAGCGAGTTTTCC